>CANMDH010000048.1 GCA_947496555.1 uncultured Aquimarina sp.
TCTGATGGTTGGTCTTCCAGACTTGTGTGCGTTTCATAACCACAAAATACAAATCACAAAAATCTATTCAAAAAAAAAGCTGCCTTTTTAGACAGCCTCTTTTTATAGTATATTTTTAGTTATGCTTGTTCTTTTGCTTTACGCTTAGATTCTCTCCATAACTTAAAGTTTTCAATATTCGCCCCTATTATCCAATAAGGTACAACAAAAGTTAGTAAAAAAATCATTAACCAAAAACCGATGGTAAGTATTGTTAGGAAGGCCAAAAAACCAAGATACTGATCAAATTCAAACATAACGATATTCTAATTTTCAATTTCGACAAAGATAACAAGTCTTATTTATATGTCATAGCAGAAATATAATTAATTTTCGAATCCCCTTAAACCCTAAATTATATACTAAAAAGTAGCTTTATTATTCAGAAATAGGGTTACAAATGCTTAAATTTGCGTTTTCAAAAAAACAAATCATCCCACCAATGAAATATAGAATAGAGAAAGATACAATGGGCGAGGTAAAAGTGCCTGCAGATAAATTATGGGGAGCCCAAACCGAGCGATCAAGAAATAACTTTAAAATTGGTGCTCCTGCGTCAATGCCGTTAGAAATTGTATACGGTTTTGCATATCTTAAAAAAGCAGCAGCCTATACCAACTGCGAATTAGGAGCTTTACCAATCGAAAAAAGAGATTTGATTGCACAAGTTTGTGACGAAATATTAGAAGGAAAGCATGATCATCAATTTCCGTTAGTGATTTGGCAAACAGGTTCAGGTACACAAAGTAATATGAATGTGAATGAGGTGATTGCCAACCGAGCACATCAACTAGCAGGAAATACTATTGGTGAGGGAGAAAAAACATTACAACCAAATGATGATGTTAACAAATCTCAATCATCCAATGACACTTTCCCAACGGGAATGCATATTGCCGCATACAAAAAGATTGTAGAAGTAACGATTCCCGGAGTAACACAGTTACGAGGTACCTTAAAGAAAAAATCGAATGAGTTTAAAGATGTGGTAAAAATTGGACGTACACACTTTATGGATGCTACTCCATTGACTATCGGACAGGAATTATCGGGATATGTTTCTCAATTAGACCACGGTCTTAAAGCTTTAGAAAACACATTACCCCATCTTGCCGAATTGGCCTTAGGTGGTACTGCTGTTGGAACCGGATTAAATACTCCAAAAGGGTATTCTAAAAGAGTATCAGAATTTATAGCACAGTTTACCAGTCTACCATTTATTACCGCCGAAAATAAATTTGAAGCATTGGCAGCACATGATGCATTTGTGGAAACTCATGGTGCATTAAAACAGCTTGCGGTTTCTCTTAACAAAATAGGAAATGATATTAGAATGCTAGCTTCTGGACCAAGAAGTGGTATCGGAGAGCTAATTATTCCTGCAAACGAACCAGGTAGCTCCATCATGCCAGGAAAAGTAAATCCAACACAATGTGAGGCTCTTACCATGGTTTGTGCCCAGGTATTAGGTAATGATGTAGCTATTAATGTAGGCGGAATGCAAGGACATTTTGAGTTAAATGTATTTAAACCCGTAATGGCGGCAAACTTATTACAAAGTGCTCAGCTAATTGGTGATGCTAGTGTTTCTTTTGACGAACATTGTGCACAGGGTATTGAACCTAATCATAAAAGAATTACCGAATTATTAAATAATTCGTTGATGCTTGTTACTGCATTAAATACTAAAATTGGGTATTACAAAGCTGCAGAGATAGCTAATACTGCGCATAAAAATGGTACTACCTTAAAACAGGAAGCTATAGCACTTGGTCATGTAACCGAAGAAGAATTCGAAGAATGGGTAAGACCCGAAGATATGGTTGGTGCCCTTAAATAAAACTCCTTTTTTAATACAGGAAATAAGAATACCTCTCACAAGTTTTTAACAACTTCTGAGGGGTATTTGTTTATATTATAAGTTTTGATTTTTAGCTTTATTAACATAAAAACTGTATAATTGATAAAATTATGTTAATGAAATATATCACGCTTACCATAATAACTTTCCTTTTTGCCTCTTCCAATATCAATTCTGACTCTTATATCGGAAAATGGGAAATTACCGGTGGTTCGATAATCGAAATATACAAAAATGGTGATATTTTTTATGGAAAAATTTATAAACGTGCAGAGAATCCACGATCTAACTTTAATGGCTTGGATAATAAAAATCCTATAAAAGAACTTCAAAAACGGCCTTTACTCGGAATGAATATCTTGAATGAATTAAAATATAAGGATGGTGCACTATCCGGAGGCACCATATATAATGCAGATAGCGGAAAAAGTTATACTGTAAAGGTTTGGATTGACAGCGATAACACAAATGTATGTTACATTAGAGCCTATAAAAGTTTTTTATTTAAAACATTTAAAGCCAAAAGAGTAAACTAATATTAAAAAAACAGCTTACTTACAAATCAAAAAACCGCATTGTTCGACAATGCGGTTTTTCTATTTTTCCTTACTATTTATATTTCCCCAACTGCAAAAATTTGTCCCCCAACAAACTTCTTACAATTTCTATCTATGAATAGCATGACTGCTAGCTCCAGGTAGTTCTTTTAAAAATTCTTGTATAAACCTAAAATTAATTCTAAAAAGTTTCATAATATCTTGTGTAATGTTATTCTATACTATTGCTATTTATGATGTAAAAGTAATACCCTAATATCTTCTATGAAATACGTGTAGCTACGTATATTTGATCTATGATGTTTTAATTACTATCTATGAATAGCGTAACTACATGCTTTTGGAAGTTCTTGTATAAATTTTAAAATAAAGTCGAAGTTAAAAGTGAATGTGTTCATGATATTGTATTTAAATTTGGTTTGTAAAGCATTTTAATAAGATGGTGTAAAGATACCTTGATAAACCATTGCGCGCAATGGGGGAAAAGCCCCATTTTGCATAGTGAATATCCCCTTTAATAACATAATATACTAATAATCAAATAGTTATGTGTATAAAAATATAAAAAGCACAGTGTATTTACTGTGCTTTTTTTAGATCTTTTATTCGAAATTTACTTACGCAGTTAATAATTCTGCAATTTTCACTTTCTCTAAAGCCTGCTCGAGATCCCATATCAAATCTTCGGCACTCTCTACTCCTATTGATAATCGTACTAACTTCTCGGTGATATTCATTTTCTTACACTGTTCGGGATTTACACCTACATGGGTCATCGTTTTGGGATGCTCTGCAAGGCTCTCTGTACTTCCTAAACTTACAGCAAGTTTCATAAGTTTTAAATTATTGAGAAAGGTGAATGCTTCCTTTTCTCCTCCTTTAATATCAAAAGAAACCATTGCTCCCGGTGCAGAACATTGCTTTTTATAGGTTGTAAAGGCACTAGTACCTTCTTCTAACAACCCTAGATAATAGACATTATCAACTTTTGAATGATTTTTAAGATATTCAGCTATGACTTGGGCATTTTTTGTTTGTTGATCCATTCGTACTTTCAAAGTTTCAAGACTTCGAAGCATTAACCATGCAGTGTGTGGGCTCACCATATTGCCTAAGAATGTGCGTAATGTTTTTACTCTAAGCATTAATTCAGCATTTCCTAACACAGCCCCGGCAATCAAATCACTATGTCCTCCTATATATTTGGTAGCAGAATACAAGACCAAATCAGCACCACATTGCAATGGGTGCTGCCATAATGGTCCCATATAGGTATTATCAACAGCGACCAACGCTTTTCTTTCGAGTGTGCTAAATTGCTTAGCTATTTGACCAAACATAGCGATATCGACAATATCATTGGTTGGATTTGCGGGAGTTTCAAGATAGACCATTGCCAATTTATCAGCTTTCCCAGAATCTTCTATCATTTGTATTATCTCATCCTTACTCTGATTTGGCATTACTCCAATAGTATGCACTCCAATTTTATCCAAAAAATCATGTATAAAATGATCGGTTCCACCATATACTGGGTTACTATACACAAGTAGATCCCCAGGTTTCAAAAACTCGAGCAATACGGTACTAATGGCAGACATTCCACTTTCAAAAACAGCACAATCATCTGCTTTATCCCAAAGACATAATCTGTTTTCCAGAATTTCTAGATTGGGATTGTTAATTCTACTATAGATAAGACCTAATTCCTCTTTTGGAGACTTTTCTCGCAAACCATAAGCAAGTTCAAAAAAGGCTTTTCCCTCTTCGGCAGTTTTAAAAACAAAGGTAGATGTTTGAAATATCGGGCATTTTATAGCTCCTTCAGATAACTCGGGTTTGTAACCGTAGGTCATCATTAAGCTTTCGGGGTTAAAGTTGTGTTTTTCCATAGGTTAAAATTAAAATAAAAAGAATTTAAAGCCATAAAAATCATACTATTCAGAATATAAAACTAAATAATTAAAATTGTAAGAATTTTATTCTATATTTGATTTTCAATCGTCATTTGAAAAGAAAAATATTATGGATTCTATAGATCGATCGATACTACTCTTATTACAAAAAGATGGTAAAATTACCATCAAGGAGATTGCAGAACGATTAAACCTAACGACCACCCCAATTTTTGAGCGCGTTAAAAAATTGGAGCGTGAAGGTTATATAAAATCGTACAAAGCCATTTTGGATCGTAAGAAAGTAGGATTCCAATTAATGGCATTCTGTAATGTTACACTCAATCAGCATCAGAAAGACTTCATCAAAAAATTTGAAAAAGATATTCAACGATTTCCAGAAGTGGTAGAGTGTTATCATGTGGCAGGAATGTTTGATTACCTAATTAAGGTTTATGCAGAAGATATGGAACGATATCAGGATTTTCTTTCAAACAAATTAGCTTCTCTAGAAAATATTTCTAAAGTACAAAGCTCTTTTGTGATGACTGAAGTAAAAGATTTTTCTTATTTACCAATTTCATAAAAAATAATATTTGAGCTTAACAAAAGATTTAGAACTCAAAATGTACTTTTGATATTCAACCAAAAAATATTGCACAATATGAATATCAAAGATGCTAAAGTATTAATTACAGGAGGAAATTCGGGTATTGGAAAAGCTACAGCACAATTATTAAAAGAAAAAGGAGCTCAGGTAATAATCTCCGGAAGAAACGAAGCTACGCTTCAAGAAACTGCAAAAAAGCTTGATATCGATTACATAAAAGCAGATGTAACCGAAGAAGAACAGGTAACATCTATGGTGCAGGAAGCAAAAAATAAAATGGGAGGCCTTAATGTTCTGGTTAATAATGCCGGATACGGATATATATCCAAACTAATTGATATAGAGGCTGATAAATTTACTGATCAATTTAAAACCAACATTCTTGGTGCTGCCCTTTGTGCAAAAGAATCTGCAAAACACTTTGTTGATCAAGATTATGGAAATATCATTAATATTGGCTCTACTTCTTCTTTGAAGGGCTCGCCTACCGCATCACCTTATGTTGCCACCAAATTTGCCTTGAGAGGCATGACCGAAAGTTGGAGAAACGAATTGCGCCCACACAACATTCGCGTTATGCAAGTTAATCCTAGTGAGGTGATGACTAGTTTTGCAGATAACCGAGTTGATAATAACCGTAATCAAAAACAATATACTGAAGCCGAGCAACAAACCAAACTTAGGGGAGAAGAAATTGCACATACGATTACTAGCCTTTTAGAAATGGACGATCGAGGTTTTATTACGGAAGCTACTGTCTTTGCAACCAATCCCAAAGTCTGAATCCATTTATAATAAAACAAAAAATGAAAAACATTATACTTGTTTCTATCACTACTCTTCTTTTATTCTCCTGTACCCAAAAACAGGAAGTTGTACAAAAGGCCGAGCCAAAAGGTCCAAAAAATATTATTTTATTGATTGGTGACGGAACCGGACTAAGTCAGGTTTCTGCAAGCCAGTATTTTAATCCGGATCCATCAAATTTTGACCGTTTTCCTGTGGTAGGACTAATAAAAACATCATCAGCCGATAAATTAATCACAGATTCTGCAGCGGGAGCTACGGCTTTTGCTTCCGGAATAAAGAGTTATAATGGTGCCATTGGGGTAAATAAAGATTCTATCTCGGTCCCAACAATTGTTGAAGAAATATCACAACACGGTATGACTACCGGTGTTATCGCTACGTCTTCTATTAATCATGCAACTCCTGCAAGTTTTTATGCTCATGCGAAGTCTAGGGGAATGTATGAAGAAATTGCAGCCTTCCTCCCTACTTCAGATATCGATTTTCTTGCCGGTGGAGGATTAAAGTTTTTCAATCAACGTAAAGATAGTGTAGATCTCTTGGCTGTATTTGAACAAAATGGATTTCAGGTAGATACTACCACATTACCACAAAAAGCGGGTTCCAAAAAACACGCCATCTTATTGGCTGAAAGAGCAATGCCCACTATTTTAGAAGGTCGCGGAGATTTCTTACCAAAAGCCACAAAACTGGCGATAGAAGCACTTTCTTCAAATGAAAATGGTTTTTTCCTAATGATAGAAGGTTCTCAAGTAGATTGGGGCGGACATGATAATAAAGCTGAATATCTTATCAGTGAATTAATTGATTTTGACAAAACTATAGGGGTAGCCTTAGATTATGCAAAAGAAAATGGCGAAACTCTAGTAATTGTTACCGCAGACCATGAGACAGGAGGTTTTACACTAGGTCCTGATGGCTCAAATTATAATAAAATCTCTCCTACATTTTCAACCGGAGGTCATTCGGCTACCATGATCCCCGTTTTTGCCTACGGGCCAAAATCAGAAAGTTTTGGAGGTATCTATGAGAATCATCAAATTTATCACAAGATGAAATTGGCGTTGGGTCAAGAATAAGTACAAAACAATTTATGAAGTAGTTTTCATTTCTTGTACATATTCCGGTTTTTTTGGTATTGTTTTTTTATTTCTGAAATAATGAATAATCATTAAAACAAAAATTAGTAGAAAGATACCCGCTCCGATTTTGAAAACACTAGTCTGTATACTTTCAAAGAGTATACCACCAAGTACGAGTCCAAAAATACTTGCAAAACTCCCCATGCTATTTCCATATCCCTGGATTGCGCCTTGCATTTGGTGGTTCCCGACTTTGGATAATAATGCCAAAAAACTTGGCCACATAAGACCATTGCCTAGAGATAAAAATGTTATAGCCAAATACATTATGTAAATGTTTGAAACCGAAAGAAGATAAAAACTAGTAGTTAACAGAACAGTACCAATAATAATACAAGTAATGCTCGATATCTTACCTGACAAAAATGATAATAACGGGCCCTGCACCAAAATCATGATTACACTCGAATACGCCAAAAAGATGCCTAATTCGATTGAGGTCCATTGTAAAATTGAAGATGCATAAATAGGTAATCCTGCATAGAACAGGCTAAACCCCAAAAAGGTCAAAAAATAAATAGCATATAACAAAGGGATGTTTTCTAACTTAAGGATATTCCAAAAAGTACTTGATGTATTATTTTCTTCTGAAGTTTCACCTCCATAACACTCTTTATGTTCTACTTGAAAAAATCTCCTGAATGACCTCATTGACGACGAACCTGTATCTACCACACAAGGATTGCTCTCTGGAAGTCTTATCATAATTACAAAAATTGCAATCAAAGAAATAATTGCTGCCAAAATTATAGGCAATGCTTCTCCCAAAATAGTAGATGCCAAAACCCCCGCAACTGCAGGCCCCAAAACAAAGCCAAGACTTGTAGATGCTCCCATCATACCAAAATTCCTATCTCGATCTTCATCTGTTGAAATATCAGACAAATAAGCATTTGCCACAGAAACATTTCCTCCGGTAAAACCATCAAAAATTCTGGCTACAAACAACAAAATCAAAGGCAATGTCATTATATAACTTCCTGTAAATTCTGAGTCAGAGGACCAAAGTGTTGTCTTGGGTAGAATAAAAGCCAATAAAAATAATGTCCAAGCCACAAAAGTACCGGCCTGACTAACAATTAATACCTTTTTTCTTCCGATTCGGTCTGATAATCTTCCAAGAATAGGAGCTCCTATTAACTGAAAGAAAGGATACATTGCTCCCAAAATTCCATAAATAAAACCATTACCACCAAGGTCAGTAACAATAAATATTAGGATAGGAATCACTATACTATATCCTAGTATTCCAATAAAATTCACTAATAAAATGGGAAAAATATTCTTATTTAAGAAGTTGAAAAATCGCATCCTCTAAAATAAGTTTGTTGGATCAAAAGTGATGTTAAACTATTGCTAATAAAAGTAATGATTAAGCCATAATCTTAACCAAAAGTTCTTTTAAGATATCTCCTTGTGGTAAGTTTGTTGCTCCAACTCCCTTGCCTTTTACATCAGATTCCCTCAATAAGCCTATAATTTGGCTCACTTTTTTCATAGGGTAGTTATGAGCTGCTTCCGTATAATCTTTAACAAAATAAGGGTTCACTTTAAGTACACTTGCCACGTTTCGTTGTGACTTATCCGATAATCCGTGGTACTTCAATACTTGAGAGAAAAAACTGTATAACAATGAAATGGTTACTACCAATGGGTTATCTTTGGGGTTTTGGGCAAAATAGTTAATAATACGGTGCGCTTTGGTAACATCACGAGAGCCTATTGCTTTACGTAGTTCAAAATTATTGAACTCTTTACTAATCCCTATATTCTCCTCAATTTGATCTGCAGTGATCTGTGATCCTGAAGGAATAATAAGCTTTAGCTTTTCTAATTCGTTATTGATTTTACTTAGGTCGGTACCTAAAAACTCTACCAACATTTGCGCTGCCTTTGGTTCTATACTATATTTTGCTCCAGCCAAAACCCTACGTATCCAATCGGCAACTTGGTTTTCATATAGTTTCTTCCCTTCAAAAATTACTCCATTTTTAGATACTACTTTATAGAGTTTCTTTCGTTTGTCTATCTTCTTGTACTTATAGCACATAACCAAAACTGTAGATGGCTGGGGGTTTTCTACATAATCTGCTAGTTTTTCGATAGTACGTGACAAATCTTGTGCTTCTTTAACAATCACCACCTGCCGTTCAGCCATCATGGGGAAACGTTTAGCGTTAGAAACAATATCTTCTATCGTAACATCGCGACCATATAAAACCATTTGATTGAAACCCTTTTCTTCTTCAGCCAGCACATTTTTATCTATAAATTCTGAAATCCTGTCAATATAATAAGGCTCTTCGCCCATCAAAAAATAGATAGGTTTAATATTTCCGTTCTTTATATCAGTTACAATTTGTTTTACTTCATCCATTCAGAAAAATTCATCAAATTTGTGACATGCAAATGCCAAAGTTAAACTTTCCAGCATATCAGTTTCGATTCAAAAGTAGCGAAAATAAAATTTCTATTTTCGACCGAATTCGTAAAAAATTTATCTTTCTTACTCCCGAAGAATGGGTGCGCCAACATACAGTATCCTATCTTATTGAAGAAAAGAAATATGCAGAAAGCCTTATTAATGTAGAAAAGCTAGTAAAGGTTAATGATCTTTCTAAACGATATGACATTATTGTTTTTAAACCTAATGGTGAAATTTTTCTTATTGTTGAATGTAAATCCCATTCTGTAAAAATTACCCAAGAAGTTTTTGATCAGATCGCTCGCTACAATCTTGCTCTTAATGCCGAATATTTAATGATTACCAATGGAATAGACCATTACTATTGCCAAATGAACTATATCGATAAGCAATATACTTTCTTGAACGATATCCCGAGCATACCTAGGTAAAAAATCGATCCCTAATAAATACCTTCTTCTTTAAAAATTTGGTTACTGAAATTTATGAATCCGGAGTTCGAATTTATAAATATCAAGAATATCCATTTGTGTTTTGTCTTGTGTTGAAATAATTTCAGTGGAGATTAATTCAAAAGAAAACATTATAACTGGCAAAATTATTCTTAAAAACCTAAAACTATGAAATCATTCAAATCATTAATTGTAGCAATTACATCTTGCTTAGTAGTCTGTTTAACTTCATGCGAAGTTGATAAGGAAATACCCATAGAAAATTCTAATGAGCAACAATCCGTTCCGAAGCATATTATTCAAAAATTAGAAAAAGCTGGGTTTTATACCACAGAAGGATTATCCAAAGTTGGAGACGGGTATCTTGTAGAGTATGATATTCTTCTTACAGAAGAAGATATCGATGAACTTTCTGCCGAAAACAAAGAATTTATTGATGGCGAAAAGCAATATAGAACAAACAATTTGGTATCGGGTACCAGGACTATTAGAATCTATGTTGATCCTGCCCTGGGTACATTTGTTCGAAATTCTCTAGATGAAGCTATAAGAAGATATAATGCCCTTAATCTACGTCTATCATTTCGACGTACTGGTAATGCTTCCAGCAATGATATTCGTATTGTTCCTGTAGGCCCCAATGTCTTGGGTACTAGCTATGCTGCCGCAAATTTCCCTAGAAATGGGAGGCCGCACAATAGAATACAAATGAATACATTGTATTATGGTGGCGCCAACAGATTGGGAAATACCGCATCTGTTATTGCACATGAAATAGGACATTGTATTGGATTTAGACATACTGATTATGCAGATAGAAGTTTCAGCTGTGGTGGAAATCCATTTAATGAAGGCCCTGCAGGAGTTGGAGCAATTAATATTCCAGGAACTCCTACAGGACCTGTAGCCAACTCCTGGATGCTAGCTTGTATTGGTCAAAATGTTAACAGACCTTTTATTGCTAGTGATCGAACTGCATTACTTAACTTATACCGTAGAACACCTCCTCCGATAACACCAAAACCTTTTTACAGATTTTTTAGAGGAGGGGCAAAAGCAAATCATTATTATAGTACTAATCGTAGTACCCCTTCAGGGTATAGATCAGAGGGAATACAATGTAAAGTATTTACTGTGCAAGCACCGGGAACAGTTCCCCTATACAGATTTTATAACAGTAGTGCTGTTAACCATTTCTATAAACTGGACCGCAGTACTCCCTCTGGGTATAGGTATGAAGGTGTTGCTGGATATGTTTACCGATCAGGCGGTAGTGGTAGAATCCCATTATATCGTTTCTATAACCGAAGTACAGTAGATCATTTTTATACCACCAATCGCAACGAGGGAGGGAATGGATATGTCTACGAAGGTGTGACCTGTTACGTAATCCGTAGATAGTCAATAACCTAATTAATCTAAACTAACTTTGTTTTGCCAGTTTTTGGATTAATAAAGATAAAACAAATAATACGGGTTCTACTTAAAGTCCATAATTTGGTAGAAGCTGTTTTCATATGTATCTCATTCCTCCAATTAGCAAATTATTTTGTCGTACCTACAACTAGTTTCAGATTAAACTCATTAATTTGCAACTGTGAATATCGCAGTTGTCATATTAAATTGGAATGGAAGGTCGCTCTTAGAGCAATTTTTGCCTTCGGTTGTTGCGCATTCAAAAGAAACTCTTATCTACATCGCAGACAATGCCTCAAGTGACGATTCTATAGAATATGTAAAAAAAACTTTCCCCGAAGTAAGAATTATTCAAAACGAAATTAACGGTGGCTATGCAAAAGGATATAATGACGCTCTTGCCAAAATTGATGCTGACATTTATTGTTTGCTTAACAGCGATGTAGAAGTTACCAAAGATTGGTTAGCTCCCATTTTAAAATTGTTTAGCGAATCAGAAAAGGTAGCTGCCTTACAACCTAAAATATTAGATTACAAAAAGAAGACGCATTTTGAATATGCGGGAGCTGCCGGAGGATATATAGATAAATTTGGGTATCCATATTGTCGGGGCAGAATTTTTGACACTTTAGAAGAAGATACGGGCCAATATGACGATATATCACCAATATTTTGGGCCAGTGGTGCGTGTTTATTTATAAGAAAAAATATTTTTGATGAAGTAGGAAAGTTAGACGAGGATTTCTTTGCTCACCAAGAAGAGATCGATCTTTGTTGGCGTATTCAAAACCAGGGATACGAGATAATGTATAACGGATCATCAACCGTTTACCATTTGGGAGGCGCTACCCTGGACACTATGAATCCAAAAAAAACATTTCTTAATTTTAGAAATAGTCTGTTTCTATTAGTTAAAAATGTCCCGGGTATAAATATTTGGTTTCTAATACCTAGCAGACTAGTTTTGGACGGACTAGCTGGTATAAAATTTTTACTTTCGGGGAAATTTTCTCATTTCTTTGCCATTATTAAAGCTCATTACAGCTTTTACCGTAATTTGAACCGTTTCATTAAAAAAAGAAAAAAACTTTCGAAACAAGGGAAATATTATTCGGTTTTTTCCGTTGTATGGCAGTATTTTATTTTAAAACGCAGACATTTTAATCAATTATAAGGTTATATAATAAATTATTGTTAACGACAGAGTATTGCGTCACATTTTTAATAATTTTGAGTTATATAACCAGAACAAGACTTAAAACAAATTTTCTAATGAAAAAAGTAATGATTATTGGTGCCTCTATGGCAGTATTATTATCTTCTTGTGTATCACAGAAGAAATTTTCTGAACTAGAAGCCAAACACAAAGAAACCGAAGACTTATTAAATACAGCAAGTGTTAAATTAAATAGCTGTCTTGAAGAAAAAGCGAGCTCAACGTCTCAATTAAAAGTATTACAAGATCAGGTATCGAACCTTAAAAATCAGAACTCTGCATTATTGAATAATGTTGGTAACCTGGCTACGCTTTCTACAAAAGAGGCCGAAAACCTTGAAAAATCTTTAGAAAGTATCAAAGAGAAAGATTTACAAATAAAAACGATGCAGGATGCAATCACCAAAAAGGATTCTGTTACCCTTGCACTTGTAACCAGTCTTAAAGGTGCTTTAGGAAACCTTGCTGATGAAGACATTGAAATCAATGTTGAAAAAGGTGTGGTTTATGTATCTATTTCTGATAAACTTCTTTTCAAGAGTGGTAGCTACAATGTTTCTGCAAGAGCTCGTGAGGTTCTAGGAAAAGTTGCCAAAGTAGTAAACGACAAACCCGATATTGAATTCTTGGTAGAAGGACACACCGATAATGTACCTATCAAAAACAAAGTATTACTAGATAATTGGGATCTAAGTGTAAAACGTGCTACATCTGTAGTTAGAGTTTTACAAAACGATTTCAAAGTAGATCCAAAGCGTATGACTGCCGCTGGTAGAAGTTATTATGTTCCTGTTGCCGACAATAGTTCGGCTGCTAACAAAGCAAAAAACAGACGTACAAGAATAGTAGTACTTCCAAAACTTGATCAATTCTATAATATGATCGAGGATGGAATGAAAAAGGCTTCGCAAGGAGGAAATTAAGAGAACAATAGCATAGCTATCATGGCTATATAAATCAACAAAGGGTGTCAGAATTGACACCCTTTGTTATTCATACTAATTTAGTATGTCATATATATTGTAAATGAAAAAAGAAATATTCTATTTATAAGTTTAACAAACCATTCTATAAAATTATTTCATTAAATGGTGAAATACTAAAACTCGAAGAATATGAAAGTGGTGTTGTAAGAGTTTTAAAGAAGATAAATACCAATCTTGATGATTTCCAAATTTTATCCGAATTTTAAAAAATAAGCTTAGTACACCAAGTATGACTTTATAACAACTACCAAATAACTCAAAAGTTCTTTTATGTGCGCTAAATCACAAAGATCTTATTATAAGAAAGTTATAAAATCACAGTAGAACTTATATGGAAATTAAAAAGGCAATGCTAAATGCATTGCCTTTTTGATTGTGGTTAGTCAAAATAAAACAATCAAATTCAAATACTAATTTCTTTTACAAATTTTCTATCCCTTAAATCAAAACGGATTAGGTATTTTCCTGAAGGTACTCCTGAAAAATTATAGGCTCTTTCAAAAATTGTTGTGCCCTCTTCAACATTTTCCCTAAACAACATCACTCCTTCTCTATCATAAATTGAAACATGCAAAGGCGACTTCTCTGATCTAGTAAGCATTACTCTTACCAAAGAATTTTCTACCAACACTTTTGGTTTAAAAACAGTAATTACAGATTGGTTTATTAATGCTATTCCCTTTTCGTTCTTAACCACCGGAGTTACCTTAACATCAAATTCTGTTTCGGTTTCCACAAAATAAATACCATCTTTTACTGTATTAAAATCAAAATACTTCCTGTACAAAGGCATTGCATCCAATGTAATGTCAAATAATACTTTCCCCGAATAATTCTTTAAATACAACTTTTGTCCCTTGCTAATATTAGACAATGAAACATTAAGCGTAGAAGAGTTCTCAATCTTTACAGACATTACATCTGAGGCTTTTGCTGTAGTGCTCAGTAGAACAGTGCATGCTACTAGCAGACATAGGTTCATTACTCTTTTCATAATTTTCTAGTTTTAGTTGTTAACGTTTTGATAGTACAAATCTAGAACAGATTTCAAATAGCAAATACAACAAAATTTGCACATTTATGTATTATTTTAACCTAATGAAATACTTAAAAACCACACCTATGTTAATTTAACATATTTTTTATGTTAGTTTTACAATATTTTAACAATATAAATACAATATTAGCGCTTTGATTTAGGATTAAATCCCAAGTATGAAAAATATAAAACCATCCTTAGAAAAGATCGTTCCAGAATTTGGAAGCTCTCTGTATTATCAAACGTTTTCAAACGAAAAAAAGAATAAAGATCCTATTTGGCATTATCATCCCGAGATCGAAATAGTGTATGTAAATGGAGGTACAGGAAAAAGACAAATAGGCAGTCATATGTCCTATTATCGCAATGGTGCTCTGATGCTTATCGGAAGTAACCTTCCGCATTGTGGATTTACAGATGATTTTACAGGAAATAACAGCGAAACAATTATCCAAATGTTACCCAATTTTCTTGGTGATTCTTTTTTTGAAATCCCAGAAATGAAATCAATAGGCAAATTGTTAGAACAAGCTAAAAAAGGAATTGTATTTCACGGAGATACTAAAAGAAGGATTGGAGCACAAATTGAATCTTTGAAAAGCTTGGAGTCTTTTGAAAAATTAATCGGTATTCTTCAGGTATTGCAAGAAATGGAAAAAACCGATGATTACACTATTCTTAATGCTGAAGGCTTTATCGTTGAAACCGCATTTGAAGATAATAACAGGATCAATTTAATATTCAATTTCGTACAGCAAGAATTTGGAAGGCCAATTGCGCTGGAAGAAATTGCTGACAAAGTTAGTATGAGCGTTCCTGGGTTTTGCAGATATTTCAAGAAAATGACAGGAAAAACGTTTACTCAATTCGTGAACCAGTACAGACTAGTACATGCTGCCAAATTATTACACGAGAAACAAACCAGTATAACGGATATCTGTTATGAAAGCGGTTTCAGTAATTTTTCACACTTTAATAAGTTATTCAAACAATTTTCAGGAAAAACACCCAGTAAATATAGAAATGAATTAAAATATGCAGTTTCTCAAAGTGTCGAAATACAAAAGGACTAGATAATATCAATACTTCCCTTTCCTTCTCTTACCAAAACAGGCTCTCCCTCGGTAAGATCGATTACAGTTGACGGAATATTATCTCCGTAGCCACCATCAATGACCATGTCCACCAAATTATCCCATTTTTCAAGGATTAATTCGGGGTCGGTAGTATACTCTATTACTTCGTCCTCATCATAAATTGATGTAGAAACAATAGGGTTTCCCAACTCTTCTACAATGGCCGTACAAATATTATTCTCGGGAACCCGTATTCCTACGGTTTTTCTTTTCTTAAATACGGTCGGTAAATTGTTGTTCCCAGGTAAAATGAAGGTATAAGGGCCCGGGAGTGTTCTTTTTAACAATTTGAAGGTAGCATTATCTATTTGTTTCACATAATCAGACAGATTGCTTAAATCCTTGCATATAAACGAAAAGTTTGCCTTGGCCAGTTTTACACCTTTAATCTGGGCTATACGTTCTAATGCTCTATTATTGGTGATATCACAACCTAGACCATATACCGTATCTGTGGGGTAAATTATTAACCCTCCATTACGCAAACAGTCCACTACCTTTTGAATCTCTCGAGGATTTGGATTTTCGTTATATAATTTTACGAACTCTGCCATATCTAAATTAAAGGAAGGATAAATATACAGGTTCTATTTTAGATTACTTTTAAAACAGAACCAAAGATTTTGCTACGAATTCATCATTAAAATATCCATACCATTCTCCACCTTATATCGTTTCATCAAATTGGCGGTCATGCATGAATGTATAGGCAATGCCAAAAGATAATCCCCTACTGCGTAACTCTTAATTTTATGATTAGGAACCGAGACAATACCATGTTCTTGCGACAAACTCTTGATATACATTTCATCCACTACATCTCCCCATATATTTCCTTTTCTTTCGACAATTCTTCCGTAGATAGTTCCCTCTTCTTCATTTTCTAATCTTTCTTTAGAAAAATGAACTCCACCTCCGTATATCACAAGTTCATTTCTGTCCTCATGAATAGCAACTATCGGACATGCCATTACCACCGAAATCTGATCTATGGTATTTGAGCCAATTCTGTTTTGTGTTAAATCATAAAAAACGAAATTTCCGGGTCGTATTTCATCAACACCATCAAAATTATCGGCTATACTGCAACTAGGTGTATCCCCTAATGAGGCTATGATATCAGGAAATTCTATTATATATCTTTCCTTCAAATTACGTAAAACATGAATACATTCCTTATGAATTTTAAGAACATCTGATTTGTTATTGCATTTGTAGGTATGACCAGAATGTGCCAAAAAACCTTTAAAATACAACTTTTCTGAAGCAGTAGAAATCTTTAGAATCTCATTAATAGTATCAGTTTTTATAGGTTCAAGTCCCGTTCTGTGATAACCTGCATCTATTTTGATAAAAAAACCAACGATACCTATTAAATTCTCTGACAAATATTGTATCGTTTCAACAGATTCGACTAAAAGATTAAGTTCAATCTTTTTTGCTAGCGAATTGATTCTTTCGATCTCCAGGATATTTGTGGGAAACGCTACTGTAATATCATCCCATTCGGTTGCGAAGTATGCTGCCATCTCTAGCGAAGAGACAGTGATTGCATTAACATTATATTCCTTAAACCACCTACCTATTTCTAAGGATTGATGTGTTTTGAAATGTGGTCTGAAAACAAGTTCATGTTTTTGTGCTTTAAGAGCCATGTCTTTTATGTTCTTTTTGCACTTTTCGACATCCAAAATCAATGAGGGCACTTGTATCATGACGACTATATTTTTAAAAACGAGGTTAGTTTTTCTGAAATCAGATTACCCAATCACTTTTAACTTAGCGAACCTAAGCAGTAACTTTTTAATACCACCTTTTTCAAAATGAATTTCGGCTTTTCTATCTTGCCCGACACCTTCCAACTTAATAATCTTTCCTATACCAAAACGCATGTGTTCGACCGCGGTTCCAGTAGTCAAGTCACCATCAAAAAGGTTCGACTTTGACTGATCCGTATTTCCATTAGAGATTGGTCTAAGTTTACGTAACTTTTGTAATTGTTCTTCGGTAGGTTTATGGGCCAAGGGTGGTGTTCCGGTAACAGGCTTTTTAAGTCTAAGTTTACTTTTATCTACCTCACCAAATATATCTGAGTCTATTAATGGTTTATAACGATAGCTTTCCACTGGTGTCAAATACTCAAGATACTGATCATCTATTTCTTCAATAAATCTACTGGGTTCTGCCTCTACGAGCTTCCCCCAACGATATCTTGATTGAGTATACGTTAAATACGCTTGTTTTTCGGCTCTTGTTATGGCTACATAAAACAATCTACGTTCCTCCTCTAATTCACTTCTGGTGTTCATACTCATTCCAGACGGAAAAAGATCTTCTTCCATCCCAACGATATAGACATAAGGAAATTCTAGCCCTTTTGCCAGGTGGATGGTCATTAACGCCACTCTATCATCATCTCCGGTATCCTGATCCAGGTCGGTAGCAAGGGCTACATCTTCAAGAAATTCAGCCAAGGATCCTGTAGCCTCGTCTATTTCTTTTTGTCCTTCAACAAAATCACGGATACCATTAAGCAGTTCTTCTATATTTTCTATTCTTGCAATACCTTCCGGAGTTCCATCCTTCTTCAACTCCTGCAATAACCCCGTCTTTTTGGCCACCATTTCGGCCAATATAAACGCATCAGAAGTTTGATTGGTGACTTGAAAACTTTTGATCATATTCATGAAGTTCTCTAATCTCGTTTTGGTCCCACTATTAATCTTTAGGTTAATACGGTCTAAATTCTCGATAACCTCAAAAATAGAGCGATCATAATGATTTGCCGCCACTACTAACTTGTCTACAGTAGTAGCGCCAATTCCTCTTGCCGGATAATTAATAACACGTTTTAGCGCTTCCTCATCTTTTGGATTAATCACCAAACGCAAATATGCTAATACATCCTTTATTTCTTTACGTTGATAGAATGATAGCCCCCCATAAATCCTATATTTTATATCTCTTTTTCGCAAGGCATCTTCGATAGCTCTGGATTGGGCATTGGTACGATACAGCACCGCAAACTGTCCATTACCTAATTGGTGCTGCATTTGATTTTCAAAGATAGAACTCGCTACATATCTTCCTTCATCACCATCTGTCAACAATCTATTAACGATAATTTTTGGACCTGGATCATTGGCTGTCCATACTACTTTATCAAGTTTGGTTTTATTTTTATCAATAATTGAATTTGCCGCTTCTACAATATTCTTTGTGGATCTATAATTTTGCTCAAGACGATATTGTTGTACATTATCATAATCCCGTTGAAAATTGAGGATATTATTAATATTCGCTCCGCGGAAGGCGTATATACTTTGCGCATCATCTCCCACTACACAAATATTCTGAAATTTATCAGATAGTGCTCTTACAATAAGATATTGAGAATGGTTGGTATCTTGATACTCATCTACCAATATATATCTAAAACGATTTTGATATTTTGCCAAAACATCTGGGAAACGATTTAAAAGTTCATTTGTTTTGAGTAGCAGATCGTCAAAATCCATTGCTCCAGCTTTAAAGCAACGATCTACATAATTTTGATATATCTCTCCCATTCGAGGACGTTTTGCCATGGCATCTGCTTCAACCAATTCAGGGTTCTGAAAGTAAGCTTTTACCGTGATCAAACTATTTTTATAGGATGAAATCCTTGAGTATACCTGCTTGTACTTATAAATATCTTTATCCAGTCCCATCTCCTTGATAATCGAAGCGATTAACCGCTGAGAATCCTGCGTGTCATAAATCGTAAAGTTTGAAGGGTATCCCAATTTGTCAGCTTCGAACCTCAAAATCTTGGCAAAGATAGAGTGAAACGTTCCCATCCATAGGTTTTTTGCTTCGCTCGCCCCAACGATAGTTGCAATACGTTTTTTCATTTCACGAGCCGCTTTATTGGTAAATGTAAGCGACAATATATTAAAAGAATCTACTCCCAGATGCATTAAATATGCAATGCGATAGGTTAGCACCCGTGTTTTCCCAGAGCCAGCCCCTGCTATTACAATCATGGGACCTTCTTTCTGAAGTACAGGTGCCCGCTGTGCGTCATTCAATTCTGCTAAATACTCTTCCAAACCTGACAATTTTTAATGTCCGAAATTTAAGCAAACCTTCACGGTTATAAAACTCCTTTCCCGTCTTTTTGTAAACAAATCGTAGTAGATAACTTTTAGGAGATAAAACTCTTTTTTAGTTAATAACTAGTTCAAAAACATCATAAAATCATTAAAAGACCGTTGTAGAATAATACCTATGTGATCTAACGTATAATTAACCTTGTATAATACAATAATACATTTACAAAAAATTATCATCTAAAGTTAATTATTTAGGTAATATGACTTAAGGAAAACAGAATTATTCATTGCTTTATTTTCCTACATTTTAGCACTCTATTAATAAATTTTATAGATTAAATGCAATATTTTAGGATAAAAAGTATTATATTTAGAACGAATTATTTTGAATTTCTAATCTAAAAAATAAAAGCTAACCCAAATTTAACATTACTATGGCCCCAAACATGAATGTGCAAATGATTGAAAAAGAACAGATTAAGTTTTTAAAATTTCCAAAGGAAGATGTCCTTAATAAAAGAAAAGATCAGATTGATAGATTTTTAGAATTACAAAGAGCCCTTTCCCTAGGAAATTTAGAACATCAAAAGGTAAGAATCGTTTTTGTAGACGATTTAGGGTTTAAAAAAGTAGAAACCACCATTTGGGGTATAACCGATAAAGAGGTTATATTAAAACAATCTACTATAATCCCCTTAGAAAGAATCATAAGTATTTCATAATTCTAAACAAGAATATTTCTGACCAGAGATATAGTTAATTATTTTGTTTTTAAATCTAGGATCCCTAGAAAATGGATAAAGATGTATTTTACATATAGAATACATCTTTATCTCTTTTAAAAACGCTATGTTTTTCATAATAAAAACATAATATTTCTTTCTCGTATACTAATTTGGTCAAGACAACGTTGGATCTATTATCAAACAAAAGTTCCCCCCCCTATCTATTAACATTTAAAACCTATTTAACAGACAAAATGTGCAAAAATATCCTAAAGTTCTTCCTGGTTCTTATGATGGGGGCCAACATTAGTGTTGTCTATAGTCAATCAAACAAAGAGTTTTTAATTGCTAAAGATCAACAAAGCTTTATAAGCAGTATCGTTAATCCGAAAAAAAATCAATCCACATCCTTAAAAATTTCAGCTCGTGAATCACTCTTTTTAACTCTCAATAAAAAGAGGCAATCAAAACAAGGTATTGTTCTTATCGGAACGATAAACAATCAAAAGTCATCTACCTTTTCTTTTTATTCTAAAGAGGGAAAACTTCAAGGAGATATTGTACTTGAAAATACAAAAAAAGCGTATAAACTGTTTACCAAGAGCGACGGAAGCGTATTTATTAAAGAAACCAACATCAACGAAATATTGTGCGTTGATTATGAAAAAGTTGAGAGTGTAAACAAAAATAAAGTCTCTTCTGCCCCATCAAAAATGGTATTAGAATTAGAAAGTCTTCCCGGCGCACCGGGAATTGTTTATCTTGATTTTGATGGTGAAGTAGTTACGGGCTCCAGATGGGCAGGTGGTGCACAGATTAACGCACAACCACCTGGATTCTCAGATGAGCAGATTATAAATATATGGAAGATTATGGCCGAAGACTTTCGTCCTTTTAATATAAATATTACAACGAGGAGGGATTTGTACGAAGCTGCACCTAGAAATCGTCGTATGATGTGCATATTTACGCCAACATCAGATGCAGCACCAGGCTCTGGAGGTGTGGCCTATCTAAGATCTTTCTCCTCAAATTCATTTGATGATCCTTGTTGGGTATATAATATTAGATCTACTAGACAGGCGGGCGAGACAGGTTCTCACGAAGTTGGTCATACCATGGGGTTATCTCATGACAGTCAGGGTAATACTGAATATTATGGTGGTCATGGCCAATGGAGTCCTATTATGGGATGGAGCGCTAGCAAACCCATTGGACAATGGAGCCAAGGAGAATTTGAAAACGCCAATCAAACTCAAGACGATATTGCGGTTATTGGAGGTGATAGAAATGGCGTTGGTTTTAGAAATGATGATCATGGGAATGTTATTAACAATGCTACAGAAATAACAGTAGATGCTGGCGGTGAAGTGAGCCCTGATCAAAACTTTGGCTTGATAAATACCCGAGATGATAAGGACGTATTTTCTTTTGTTATTGAAACTGGGAATGTTTCGTTCGATTTTAATCCGGATCCTGATTACCCTAATCTAAATATACAAGCCAGAATCTTGAATGGCCTGGGTGAAGAAGTGGCTATTTCGGATCCAGAAGGCCTAAACGCTTCTATCAATATCAATCTTGAAGGAGGAACATATTTTATTGAAATCGATGGTGTGGGTGAAGGAACTCCTTTTAACGGATATTCAGATTATGCTTCCTTAGGTAATTATTTTATATCTGGAAGTTATACTCCCGGAGACAATAGGCAACCTCCGGTAGCAAACTTTGAAGCTTCAAAAGATGGATGTTCTACCTTTGAATTCAGAAGCACAACAATCAATCGAGTAAACACATATCGTTGGGATTTTGGTGATGGTATAACTTCCCAGGAACAAAACCCAACACATACCTATACTACCGGCGGAACCTATACGGTATCACTCACCGCAATTAATGAGGTTGGTGAAAACACCAATGAAAAAACAAACTTTATCACTTTAAATATTCCCAATCAACCCATTGCCGAAGATCAAAATATTTGTGTGGGCGAATCAACAATAGTAAGCGTTTCTGGAAATAGTGAATTTAGATGGTATGATCAACCCACCGGGGGTAATTTGATTGCCAACGGCGCCACTTACGAAACTCCTACGCTTACTACAACACAAAAATATTATGTAGCTGGTTTAATTGACGGATGCGTAACTGAAGTAAGAACCGAGGTAAAAGCTATAGTTCTTGAAAACCCGGTATCTCCCGAAATATTGGTAAATCAAAATCAAAGATTATCTGTGGCCTCTTCATTTTCCAGATACCAATGGTTTTTAGATGGAGAGCGGATTGATGAAGGCGGTAATCAAGCTGTACTCCTTCCTTTTCAGACAGGAGACTATAGTGTTGAAATATCTAACGAAGCTGGTTGTAGTTCAGTTTCCGAGGTATTTAATGTCGATCGTTCTCAACTTAATTTAAGTCTTAACAGTAGAACATTTGCATATTATCCTAATCCTGTAAAAGGCGATGAATTATTAACTGTAGAAGGTATCACTATAAATGATTATGATCTCAGAATTATAGACATGTTGGGGCAAATCGTAATACAATCCTTTCCCACACCAGAAATTGATGTATCACATTTAACCAAAGGTCTTTATATTATACTAATCAATAACAAACCGGTCGGTAAATTTATGAGGAAATAATAAGGTAAAAATGTTGATATAAAAGCATATCGTCTCCAAAAGATGATATGCTTTCTTTTTTCTGTTGAATCTAAATTTGATTTTAGCTTTCAATTAATAGATTTTTGAATATATTTAAAATCTAAAAAAATGAAAGCTTGAAAAACAAACTATCTACGTATATCTTTATAATGTTGCCTATAATAATCTTTTCACAAAAAGAAGGCACGGTAATATTAGAGTATGGAAATACTTATGAAGTTACATCCCCTGATTTCAAAACGGATACAAAAAACGATTTAAAAGCAGTTTTTGATGTTGGAAGAACATTTAAAGACAGCACAAAAGTGAATCCGCTTTTAAATACGGCAGCTAGATATTTAAATATGCATACCAATGCTGGGGTAGCTTTAGAAAAATTAAAGGTCGCTTTGGTGATCCATGGTTCTGCAGCATATGATATAGTAAACAATGACAAATACAAAGCAAAATACAAGGTAGACAATCCTAATGCAGGTCTGGTAACCGCCCTTTCTGAAAAAGGGGTACAAATTATCTTATGTGGCCAGACAGCTGCCTACAGAAATATATCGAAAGAAGATGCGCTTCCAGAAGTAAAGTTTGCCCTATCTGCGATGACCGCTTTGGTACAATTACAAAACGAAAATTATAGACTTATCAATTTTTAAATCGAATGAATACACAAACACAACCCATCTTATTCATTATTTTATTTGTTTTTTGCTCAATACAAGCTCAACAGATCGATCCCGAGATTAATATCATGGCCGATGAACTTGAGAGTAAGGTAATAGAATGGAGAAGAGATTTTCATCAAAACCCCGAATTATCTAACAGAGAATTCGAAACTGCCAAAAAAATAGCCAAACACCTTAAAAGCCTGGGATTAGAAGTCACAGAAAACGTTGCGAAAACTGGCGTGGTGGCCGTTCTTAAAGGAGGCAAAGAAGGGAAAACAGTGGCTTTAAGAGCCGATATCGATGCGCTTCCGGTAAAAGAAAGAGCCGATGTACCTTTTAAATCGACCGTTACGACTACATTCCTCGATACCGAGGTTGGCGTAAGTCATGCTTGTGGTCATGATACGCATATTGCCATATTAATGGGAGTTGCAGAAATCCTAACCAAACATAAAGACAAAATAAATGGTACTGTAAAATTTATTTTTCAACCAGCTGAAGAAGGTCCCCCACCAGGTGAAGAAGGAGGAGCAAAATTAATGATCAAAGAAGGAGTTCTTAAAAATCCAGATGTTGATGCCATTTTTGGTTTACATATCAACTCTGGAACTGAAGTTGGAAAAATACGCTACAAGCCAGGAGGTACTATGGCCGCTGTAGAACGTTTTGTAATCAATGTAAAAGGAAAACAGACACATGGTTCTGCTCCATGGACAGGGGTTGACCCTATCCTAATTTCAGCAAAAATAATTGATGGATTGCAGACAATTATTAGTAGAGAATCTCCATTAGTTAATGAAGCGGCTGTAATTACCGTAGGTAAAATTACCAGTGGAGTGCGATTTAATATCATTCCAGAAAGTTCCGAAATGATTGGCACCGTAAGAACTCTGGACCCAAAAATGAGAGAGCTTATTATTCGTAGAATGAAAGAAATGGTTCCTTCTATTGCCAAAACCTATGGCGGCGAAGCAACCATCGATTTTCAGAATAATACATCAATCACTTATAATGATCCCGACCTGGTGAAGAAAATGCTTCCAACGATCCAAGGTATTGCAGGTAAGGACAATGTAATCTTATCAAAAGCAACTACTGGTGGAGAAGATTTTTCGTATTTTCAGGAGGTCGTACCGGGGTTTTATTTCTTTTTAGGAGGAAAAACTCCTGGAGCCGAAAAAGCTGCATCACATCATACACCAGATTTCTTTATTGATGAAAGCGGACTTAAACTTGGAGTAAAAGTGATGTCGCAACTTACGTTGGATTACCTCAACGCACAATAGACAGTGAAAAATAAATGGAAAGTATACTTAATTTTTTAGGCTCAATTTCCTGGTGGATGTGGATGATTATTGTATTAGCTTTAATTGCCATACGTGATGTGTTTTTTAATAAAAGACATACTATAAAACACAACTTTCCTATTATTGGCCATTTTCGTTATATGCTAGAAAGTATTGGTCCAGAAATGAGGCAGTATTTTGTAGCAAACAATCGCGAAGAACTTCCTTTTAATCGTATAGAAAGAGGTTGGGTATATGCTTCATCAAAAAACGAGAACAATTACGAAGGTTTTGGAACCGATAGAGACATCTATCTTCATCAACATATTTTTGTAAAAAATTGTATGATTCCTTTCAAAATGGCTAAAGATCATCCTAATAAACAGGATAAATCTTTTCTTCCATGTGCAAAAGTAATGGGATTATACAACCAGCGTAAAAAACCATATCGTCCCGGTTCAATAATAAATGTATCCGCAATGAGTTTTGGATCTCTTTCTGCAAAAGCAGTAGAATCCCTAAACGTTGGAGTCCAAAAATCAAATGCTTTTCATAATACAGGAGAAGGTGGTCTTTCTCCCTATCACAGTAATGGCGGAGACGTTATTTTTCATTTCGGAACAGGATATTTTGGTGTTCGAGATGATGATGGTAATTTTTCAATGCAAAAATTAAAGGAGTTGGTGCAAACAAATCCTTTTATAAGAGCTATTGAAATTAAATTATCTCAAGGGGCCAAACCTGGAAAAGGAGGCGTACTACCAGGTAAAAAGATCACTCCTGAGATTGCAAAAATTCGAGGTGTCGAAGTAGGTAAAGATGTACTATCGCCTTCCTCACATACAGCATTTACTAGTGTTTCCGAACTTTTGCAATTCGTTGAAGATATCGCTCAGGAAACTGGATTACCTGTAGGAGTCAAAGCAGCAATTGGTAAAACCGAACAATGGGAACTACTGGCACAACACATGGTAAAAACAAACAGAGGTCCCGATTTTATAACCATAGATGGTGGTGAAGGAGGCACTGGTGCTGCTCCCCCTAGTTTTGCAGATCATGTTTCATTACCATGGGTATATGGATTTACAGCTATCTATAAAATCTTCCAAAAACATAACCTTACAGATCGTGTCGTTTTTATAGGTAGTGGAAAACTAGGATTCCCGGCCAAAGCTGCTATGGCTTTTGCTATGGGAGTAGATTGTATTAATGTTGCTCGCGAAGCTATGATGAGCATCGGATGTATTCAAGCACAAATATGTCATACCAATCGATGTCCAAGCGGTGTTGCCACGCAAAGCAAGTGGCTACAAAACGGAATTAATGTACCCTTAAAATCTGATCGTTTGGCACAATATTTTAAGACCTTCAGAAAAGAATTTATAGAAATCACCCATGCATCAGGATATGAACATCCTTGTCTGTTCACAATGCAGGACGTAGATCTTAATGTGGATGATGGCGAACTAACCAAGACACTTGAAGAATCTTTTAAGTACATTAAGACCCCGGTAGAATATACCTGTGCCGAAGATCTAAAACAATGCACCTATCTTGGCGGTGGTTATGCAAAATAAATAAACTAAAAAAACACTCTATTTGTATTATGGATCTCGAAATCATTCCTTTAGCTATATCATTAATCCCTTCAACATTGATAACCATACTTGCCATCTTTTTCTTTAAACAGCACACCAACAATGAAGAAAGGCGTCGTAGATTTCTTTTACACCGAGAAAATCAAAAACAGGCGTTTCCGCTAAAATTACAGGCATATGAACGTATGGTTTTGTTTTTGGAAAGAATTTCTCCTGGTAAACTCCTTACCAGAATGGCACCCGTTGGGGAGGACAAAGAAAGCTATCAGTCCATGTTAGTTCATACTATTGATCAGGAATTTGAACATAACCTCACCCAACAGATTTATGTATCTGATGAGTGTTGGAACACCATTAAGGCCGCAAAAAACGCAACCATAGCCATGATTAGAAAAACTACCATGAAAGAGGAAGTAGACTCTGCGGATAAAATGAGACAAATACTCCTTACCGAACTGATAGAAAAAGGAGCTCCCAGCGATGCTGCCTTGGCTTTTATCAAAGAAGAGATTGGGGATTTGTTTTAAAAGTTATTATTACTTTAGATGACCTTGCTTTTTTCAGAACTACCAGACTAAAAATCAAACACTTTTATGTAACAATCTACATTTTCTTTCATCTTTAATAAAAATTAAAAGATGAAAACAAGTATTCTACTATCGGCAATTTTATTTATCGTAACCACAAATCTATATGCACAAGAACATGCAATTGTAAAAATCATTGAACAATATGCAAGTGATCACAAATTTAACGGAACCATTTTGATCAAAAAGGAAGATACTGTGCTTCATCATAAAAGTTATGGACTGGCCAATCGAGAGTTTAATGTAAAAAACAGTATAGATACCCGCTACAAGATTGCTTCTATTACCAAACTATTCACTGCAGTATTAATCTACCAACTTGTAGAACAAGAAAAAGTTAAATTAGACAATTTAATTGTAGACTACTATCCAAATTATAAAGGGGAAGGAAAAAACAAAGTAACCATACATCAACTTCTTACTTCAACTTCCGGAATCGAAAATTTAGAGAAAAAAGGTGATCAAGTATACGAAAAGAGATTAACAATAGATCAAATTATTAGTAAATATGCTAGTGGACCTCTAGAATTTATGCCGGGTTCAAAATTTAGTTACAATAACGCCGATTATATAATTCTTGGTAAGATTCTTGAAAATATTTATGATGTTTCTTTCAAACAAATTATTAAACAACAAATCCTAGATCCATTAAATATGAAAAACACTGGAGTTTTTGACTATGAGGTGGTATCAAAATTAGCACAATGTTATTGGAGAAATGAAAAAACAGGTAAGTCCGAAAGGGATGTCCCCTACTTTATAGAAAACTATTACGCATCAGGGGCAATGTATTCCACCACAAGTGATTTGCTAACTTTTACTGATGCTTTATTCAATAATCAACTTATAAACAAAAATAATCTATCAAAGCTGCTGGAAACAGAATCTAATATTGAAAAATTTGACAATTATGCCAGTGGTTTATGGTCTTTTTCGTTTAAAGATGATGATATGACAAATAATATTGCTTCTAGACCTGGCACCATTTGGGGAGCAGAAACTATGTTACAACGGTTTATTGAAAAAAAAACATCTATTATTTTGTTATCTAATGGGATGGAAACCTCAAATACCTGGGAGCTACTTCGTATGCTACAACCCTATTTAAAATAACCTTTTATTATACAAATTTGTTGTATCGCTTTATTACCCTGCCAAATCTATATCTTTAAGTTTATTTTCTTCAGCTTGTTTTGCTTTTTGGGCAGCATATTCGAATCCCTGTCGCCACCAGTTGCTCATCAGTTTTTTGTTAAAAACCAAGGAGTTTTCAGTAAGTTTTGAGGGAGTATAGTATAAATTTAAAGGAACATCTTTATTAATAGCAGCAAGTTTACCAACAATAGTATCATGACCTTCCACCTGATCTAGCATATATCCGAACAGATTCACCATTAAAGAAAATGGGTTCTTACCCAATACGTTATTACGTTCCATGTTTTCGGACTCAAGTATGATAGCATCAACCTCGGTAGCACCACGACGAATAGCCTCTCGTATTGGAACCATACATCCAAAACCACCATCAGCATACTCGCATCCATTCTTGGTAACCAGACTCATAAAAGGGACATAATTACAAGATATCCATATCCAATCACAAAAATCTTCGTACGTAAAATCATTGATCGATTTATATTCGGTTTTGCTTCTAGTTAAGTTTGAGACGGTAACCACTACATCTTCCACACTTTGTTGTGCAAGTTTAAAATCCGTTTCAGAAAAATTTCTTCGTATTGCGCGCCTTAGGTTCTTACTTTCTCCAAATGTTCTTTTTAGCTTAATAAACTGCCATAGTGATGAAAAAAAATTGATAGAAACGAACTCTCTGTTTCCTTTTTTACGCACTCTAAAAGGATTCACATTAAAAATGGTACGCTGATTTACGTTTGTATAGATATCGTATACTTTCTCGATATTTCCTAATGCCAAATGAGGGATCAACAGACTCCCTGTCGAGGTCCCCAGAAAAAGATCATACTTTTTACCTTGTTCCTGCATTAAATATTGCGCTACACCACCGGCATAGGCACCTTTACTTCCACCACCCGAAATTACTAATGCTTTCATCTTATATTGGATTAGAAATATTTTTTTTCTTGGCAAATGTATATCCTTTCTTCCACCATTTTGTCATCTTTTCTTTATCAAAAATTAGTGAGTTTGTCGTAAGTACAACAGGGGTGTAATAAAGATCGATCAGAACATTTTGATCTCGAGCCATGAATTTACCTATTTTAATATTTTGATGTTCAATCTGATCCATCATAAAATTTACCATATTAGTAATTAAAGAGAAAGGATTTCTTGTAGGCATACGATTCAGATAATTTACCTCGGTTTCGAGTACAATAACATCTACCTTGGTTGCACCCCGATGTATAGCTTCTTCAATAGGAACCATTGATCCTAATCCCCCATCGACATAATCACAGTTGTTCTTTCGTACCAAACTCATAAATGGAGGGTAATTACACGAGATCCAGATCCAGTCCAAATAATCCTGATACTTACAGTCTTTTACCGATTTGTATTCTACCTCATTCGTAGAAAGATTCGTTACGGTAATAACTACATCACTTTCTAGTGACTGCAATTTTTTGAAGTCTTCTTCGGAAATTGCACTATCAATAAGGTGCCTAAGATTATGACTATCCCCAAAGGATTTTTTTCCTTTGATAAAATTTCGAAGTACGTTAAAATGATTAATACTTATATCGACATACCCTCTTTTCTTTTTTATAATAAAAGGGCAACTGGTAAATATTGAAGATTGCGTAACATTGGTATAAAATTCTTTTATCTCGCCAATTTTAGAAAGTGCCAGATGGGACACCAATAAACTTCCTGTAGAAGTCCCCACAAACAAATCGTATTTTCTACCTAAATCTTGTATTAGATACTGCGCAACACCTCCTGCAAAAGCTCCTTTACTACCGCCTCCGGAAATTACCAATGCGCGCATGTTGTTTATTATGGGGTTAATTTTTTTAAAATATAGTCTTGCTGATTCTTTGGCAAACCATCCTTTAAAACTACATATTTCTTTTTATATTTTTCGTCTTTTAATAATTTATCAAGAATTTTTCTGCATGCATTTCTAAAACGCCAGTTATGATGCGTTGCTCCTTCTACGAGATTTACCAGTGATGAGTCAGAGAAAGCCTGCAAACTTTCTAAATAGGTAAAAGCATTTTCGCGAGTACTGAAATGATATTTTGAAGAAGTATATCCAGACAATTCCAGATAAAACTGTTGATGCTTATTGATTTCATAATCTTGGGTGCTTAAGGCCAATACCAACCATAATATCCTTACATTTCTATCATTAAAACCTATAATATCCTTTGTACTATCAAGGTATTGTTTTCTTTTTTCAGGGAAATTAGCCCATATGTGATACAATGCAGGCTCTATGGTTGCATACGAAGGATCTTTGAGTAGCGACTCGTACTGTTTTTGCAAGTCTGAAGGTATCGTACTAAGCGTACTAGCAATTGCCTGGCGTACAAAAATGTTATTGGTTTCAAAGGCTTTATCGTATAGTGCAATTGCCTCGGGCGCGGTTTTACCTTCTAATTGATATACCACTTCTTGACCTAGATAGTCATTGACAGGAAAATCCAATGCTTTTGACAAAGTGCTCCATTTGCCAGCCATTGGTTGTGTACGTTCCTGTGCAAGGCTTAAATAATTTTTAATGAATGTAGACTCAGTAAGAATATCTAATGCTTCTTGCGAAGGAAATGCAACATTCTCTAACCATGTTTTCTTAAACTCTGAAAGATCTGTACCACTTACCTCTTGTGCTACGCTTATAAAGTCATCTGTGGTTACATTCTTGTATTTATACTTTTCAAGATAGTTATGAATTGTAATTTTAAAACTGGTATCTCCTATCATTTCTCGCAATGCATGAAGTGTCCAAGCTCCTTTTTGATAAAAAGTCAACGAACTTGCTTTGGGATCCAATAACGAGGTAGCATTTGGAGTTTTGGATAGTGCAGTAAGTTGTTCTGCACTTTCATAAAGCTTGTACAGAAAATAATCATCTCCAAAAATCTCTTTTTCTACCAAAAGAGCATAATAGGTCGCAAAACCTTCCTGTAGCCAGTGATGGGTTCCTTCTGTTTCGGTAACCAGGTCTCCAAACCATTGGTGGGCCAATTCATGTGCATTTACATTAATATAATTTCGATCAGTAAAAGCGGTTTCATCTACTACAAAAGCATCAGAAAAGATGGTTGTACCTGTATTTTCCATTCCGGCATATAAAAAATCCTTTACAGGAACTTGTTTATAATTCTGCCACGGAAAAGGAAACCCTATTTCTTTTTCCAAAAAATCAAACATTCGTTTGCTATGGCGGTAGGTAGATTCAAATTTATCTTTATCCATTGGATAATAATACATTTCTATGGGAATCCCGCTTTCTGAAGTTTCAACGACTTTATCATATTTACCAATAGCCATTGCCAGAAGATAACTGCTCATAGGTTGTTGCATATCATATTTCCAGCGTTGTACAGAATCATTTATGGCTTTCGTTTTTAATAATTTCCCATTAGCAATTACCTCATAACCTTTGGTATATGCGATGGTAAGATCAAACGTTACCTTTTCATTCATATCATCAAAACTAGGAACCCAATTAGAAGTGTACTTGCCTTGACCCTGAGTCCAGACCTGATGATTCCCTTGATAATCCTTTACAAAATATAGTGCCTTAGTTGGTTTCGCTCTATATTGAATATTAAGGCTATGTTCGGTATTTGCCTTGAAATCTGATGAAACAACTATCTTCTTATCATTATAATCGAAGTTTATATTTTCACCATCCAATTGCACCAATTCGATCTTCATTTTTTGGGCATCTACATAGATGGATTCTGTTTCTTTCAGAATCGTAAATGTATAGCTTACCGATCCTTTTACCTCCTTATTTTTGGCATCAACAGTAACCTCTATTTGCCCCGTTAAGAAGTCAACACTTTGGGTTTGTTGCGCGACACTTCCGAAGGAAATAAAAAACAAAAACGTATATATAATAACTCGCATAGTCTGATTTAATCAAATGTTCTGTCAAAATAACGAATTTAGTATCGTAATGTGGCAGAATGCCTAGAGTAAGGCTCTTTTAATCAACTTTACTAATCGGAATTTTAATTGTACTATCGGCAAACCATTTGATTTGCAATGGAATTCTACCGTCTTCAATGGTTTCGTCGCTTACATTTTTACCGGTACCATAATTGATCTGCCAGAAAGGATCCTTATTAACTCCTAATAATAGTACCAGTCGGCTTCCTTTTGCAATTCTATTACTTGTGAAAATTGAATTTTTTGTAGGGATATGTTCTTTCTTATAAGGCATTAACAAATGACGTTTACTCGGATCTTTTGCATAACTAGCCCTACCCAAATAATCTGATAATTTCATATAGCTTCCATCGGGTTTCATTTCGAATATTTCAAGAATAACGTCCATATCTTTTTTATTTATTTCAACAAATAAATCGGCCATGAAAGATCCATTGATATCAAATGACTTATCAAAAGGTTCTGTTACAAAAGATAATTGATTGTACATATGAAGTTCTTTGGCATATGTGTAATTAGATTTCTGAATACTATCGCCTCTATATAAGAAATCAACTTCTTGTCGTATATATTCATTAGAATCCGACTTTTGCTGCGATAGTTTATAGTCTTTCCCAACACGTATATTATTTATATAGAATATCAATGTATCATCATTCATCGTTCTTAGCGATGGTTTGTGTTTCCATATATTAGCACCGTTTACTTGATAATTCACTTTATCTTTTAGAATATCAGGTTTTTTTGCTCCTTTGAAAATATAATCAAACCATTGATATGCCAAAACATCCATATCCATTTTGGCAATAGAGTCAACTGTAAACTTTCCTACTTTTTTGGCGGTTCTACCAGCTGCACTGCCATGATTGTAAGGTCCTATTACCAAATAATGTTCTGCATTTTTGTTACGGGTTGTATGCTCACGATGATAATGTAACGCCCCAACCTGATCAGAATCATAATAACCTGTGGTAGTCAATACTGGAATATTGATTTTAGAAAATTCATCATTACTGGTCGTCATATTTTGCCAATAGTCATCATTATCAGGATGATCTAACCATCGCTGAAATATTTTATTAGGAGCTCCATGTAAAGAATCGATAGCCCTAAATGACTTTCCGCTTTTGTACCATTTTCGATATAATTTACTCCATTGCTCCCAATCCAGGAAATTTTCAAGATCGATAAAATCGTTTGCAGTTACAAAATTGATCCATCGAATCATATAGCTCATAAACACATTATTTTCCATTGGATAATCATTTCCAACACCAACAGATACTTGTGGAACTATTGTTTTTAATGCCGGATGCATTTTTTTTGCTGCCGCCCATTGACTGAACCCAAGATAACTACCCCCCATCATACCAACCTCACCATTACTCCAAGGTTGTTTACTAATCCAGTCAATAACCTCATAAGCATCTCGTGCGTCATGCTCAAAGGGCTCAATCTCCTCTGGGCTAAAGCGCTTACCTCTTGTATTGGCAATCACACCTACGTATCCATAATAAGCTGCTTCTTTTACTAAAAAGTCATCTCTCACTCCGCTTTCATATGGATATATACTAAAAATTAGGACTGTAGGTTTTGGCCTAGTATCATTCTTTTTTCTACCAATTCGTAATGCTATTGTAGCCCCATCTTTTGTTTTTAAAGAAACACTATCTTGTACTACATAACGCTTGTCTTCTTCTTTAGCTATAAGTGATACTGCTATAGCCTTTGTTTTTAGTGCTACCGTATTAGATAAATGTAAAGATGATAACTTCAAAAAGTCTTTTCGCGAAATACTATCTTTATCTTTTCTCCTGTCTAAAAGTTTCTTTATTTTTTTATTATTATCCTGAATTATTATATCAAAACGTATAGGGAATCTAAGTTTTGCTTTCTCTGTAAGAGGGTCATATATGTCATTAAAAGCAGATTTGTAAACCGATTCAAAAGAATTTTCTTTTGCCATCGATGCCTTTGCATAAAGGTAATTTTCTACAGAAATGAGATTAGCTTCATCTGGATATTCCTGTCCAGATATATTACGCAAACTATCTATCGACACCAATGATTTTGAAAACTCCTTGCATAACAATTGAAGGGTTATCAAGTTTTTATAATACGTCTCTTTATCCTTTTCAGAATAGTTTTCCAAAATTGATTCTGATATTTCAGAAATCCTTTTATCTAGTGCAGATTGATTAGTTTTTGCATCTTTTGGAAAATAATAGTTTTGAGAAAATACGTTTGTAAAGCCTAAACCTAATAAAAGTATTAAAGTAAATTTTTTCATTATAAGTTTTAATTGATGAATTATGAAGTACAAAAAAAGGTATTTGTATTAAATATTCTACTAACTTTAAGAAGTAATTTGCAGTTTTTTGTAACTGAACTAAAACAAACTTTGAACTTTTATAGACTAAGTTTATCTTCGCCTTAATGAATCCTAATATCCTTCAGACACCCATTGATTATCTTAAAGGCGTTGGACCTGCGAGAGCTGATTTGCTGCGCTCTGAACTTGGCATACATACCTACCAGGATTTAATTAATCTTTTCCCGAATAGATACCTTGATAAAACCCAATACTATAAAATTAATCAATTGCAACGCACCTCTGCCGAAGTTCAGATCATCGGTAAAATAATTCATATTAAGACGGTCGAGCAAAAAAGAGGAAAACGACTCGTAGCCAAATTTATGGATGATACCGGTGAGATGGAACTAGTATGGTTTAGAGGACATAAATGGATACGTGAAAATATAAAACTAAATACCCCTTATGTTATCTTTGGAAAAACCAAATATTATAATGGGTTTAGTATGCCACATCCCGAAATGGAATTGCTAGAGGAACACAACAAAAATCTACGAACTGCAATGCAACCCATTTACCCTTCTACCGAAAAACTCTCTAATAAAGGGATTACCAATCGGGTGGTGATGAAAATGATGCAGCAGTTGTTTATTGAAACCAAAGTGCGATTTTATGATACGTTACCCAAAGAAATATTAGAAGATCTGAAACTTATTTCAAAAAGTGAAGCCGTCTTTAATATTCATTTCCCAAAAAGCCAGGAGTTGTTGGCCAAAGCGCAATATCGACTTAAGTTTGAAGAACTATTCTATATTCAATTGCAGTTAATAACAAAAAAACTGATCCGTAAACAAAAGATCAAGGGCTTTCCTTTTACAGAAGTAGGTGACCATTTCAATAATTTTTATAAAAATCACCTGCCTTTTGAGCTTACCGATGCGCAAAAACGAGTTATCAAAGAAATACGCAATGATATTGGTAGTAGTGCTCAAATGAATCGCTTGTTGCAAGGGGATGTAGGCTCGGGTAAAACCATAGTGGGGTTAATGACGATGCTTTTGGCAATCGATAATGGTTTCCAGGCCTGTTTGATGGCTCCGACTGCTATTTTGGCGAACCAACATTATCAGGGAATTGTAGAACTTACCAAAGATCTTAATGTTAATGTAATGCTTCTTATGGGTAGCTCTAAAACAAAAGAACGAAGAAAAATACATGAGGAATTAGAAGATGGTTCTTTGCATATTCTTATTGGCACTCATGCGTTGCTCGAAGACAAAGTACAATTTAAGAACCTGGGACTGGCAATTATTGATGAACAACATCGTTTTGGCGTCGCACAACGATCCAAATTGTGGCATAAAAATATGTATCCGCCGCATATTTTGGTCATGACAGCTACGCCTATCCCAAGAACATTGGCCATGAGTTTGTATGGCGATTTGGATATTTCTATTATAGACGAACTACCCCCAGGGCGTAAAACTATCAAAACTGTGCATAGATATGATAGCAATCGTTTGAAAGTATTCAAATTTATAGCCGATGAAATTAAAAAAGGACGACAAATCTATATTGTGTATCCATTAATTCAGGAATCTGAAGCTATGGATTATAAAGATCTAATGGATGGCCATGAAAGTATTGTACGTTCTTTCCCACTACCAGAATATCAGATATCTATTGTGCATGGTAAAATGAAACCTGCTGATAAAGATTATGAAATGGAGCGTTTTGTAAAAGGTGAAACCCAAATTATGGTCGCCACCACTGTTATCGAGGTTGGGGTAAATGTACCTAATGCCAGTGTTATGATTATAGAAAGTGCAGAGCGATTTGGGCTCTCACAACTGCATCAATTACGTGGTCGCGTAGGCCGCGGAGCAGAACAAAGTTATTGTATTCTTATGACTAGTCATAAGCTCTCTGCAGATAGTAAGACACGACTCGAAACCATGGTTCGTACCAATGATGGTTTTGATATTGCCGAAGTAGACCTAAAATTACGGGGCCCAGGAGATATTATGGGTACCCAACAAAGTGGGGTGTTAAATCTTAAGATTGCCGATATTGTTAAAGACAATGATATTCTGAAAACAGCAAGATATTATGCCATGAAAGTGCTAAATGAAGACCCTGCGCTTTCCTTGGAAAAAAACAAGGTATTACATTATACTTATCAGCAAATGGCCAAGCATAAGAATATCTGGAATTATATTAGTTAGCCGATCATAAATTCATCCAATATCCGTTATTATTTATACAACATAAAAAAGACATGAAACATTCAATAATTATAGGCCTTCTTTTTCTTTTCTCTTCAAGTGTAGCTTTTGGGCAATTTCTGCAAGAACAAGAATGGGCAACACTTTCTAATTATATGGCATCTAATGACAATGTTGATTTCGAAACCTATCTAAAAGACAAAGGTTTCGCAAAAACCAATGAACCAAGTGAGGTGTATACCTTCTATACATGGGGTGCCACCGAGAAATTCCTATATGGAGTAAGAGTGAATAAAAAATCAGGGCAAGTAACCTATATGACCAATGATCAAAATTATGTTATAAAATTGCTTTCTCGATTTATGTCTGAATATACTTTGGTGAAGTCTGAAAAACAAACAAAATCTACCACCCATGTTTTTCAGTCGTTAGATGTTACTATTGCAGTTAAGTTAGACTTATTGTCTGATTCGGGCACCCATTTACTCTTTGCGATAACAAAGTCTTAAAAAGATTATCCGTTTCCTGATACAGATATTTTTCATGATAAATTTCGGTTAACCCCTGAGATTATAGTATTTTGAACCCCAATAAAAAATACACAAATTGAATGAAAAAAAGAAACTGGAAGAAATATGCATTAGAATTTCTATCAATATTCATAGCTGTAATTTCAGCATTCGCACTAAATAATTGGAATGACACTAGAAATAATAAACATTCTGAGCAAAAAATACTGACCGAAATCAAGAATAGTATTAAAATAGACATTCAAGATTTTAACAACAACATTTATGGAAATAAAATGAGCTTAAAGGCTGATTCTATTTTCAGAGCACTAATCAATGGAAAAAAAGTTTCACAAGACTCGATAGGAATTCATTACACAATCTTATTTAGAGATTATATCCCAATTATTAATAAATCTGCTTATGAATCTTTAAAAGCTAATAATTTAAAAATAATTTCAACTGATTCATTAAGACTTCAAATCATTTCGCTATACGATTATTATTACAGCATCATTGAGAAATTGGAATATGACGTACCAGAAATGAAATCCTATAAAAATTATTTTTCAAGAATTAATACCATTCTATATCCTTTTATGGAATTTAATGAGAACGGGGAATTGATTAGTATTACTAATCTGCATGAATTAGAGACAAATGAAAAAAAAGAAATCTTAAGTTATTTGTGGCGGATTAGAAATAATAGAAAATTTAAACTGGGTAGATACGATTTGATTATACAGGTAATTGAAAAAGTAGAAAACAATCTAACTAAAGAATTAAAGCAATAGCCAGAATTAGGGCTTTAAAATCAAAATGATGATAGATACTATAGAAATTCCTATTAGTAGAACAAAGGTTACGCTGCTTTTGCTTGTAGCTATAATTTTTGTGATTGTAGGAATCCTATTTTTAATAGACCCTGAAACATTTCAATCTTCAATTTTTAAAAACAAAGAAATAATTAGAATTATTGGAATTGCTGCTGTGCTTTTTTTTGGTCTTGGATCAATATTTCTCTTTAGAAAACTATTTGATAATAAAATCGGATTAATCATCGATCACAATGGAATAACAGATAACTCCTCTGCCACAAGTATTGGATTGATTGAATGGAAAGACATTAAAAGAATAGAGACGCTACAAATTGCATCGACAAAAATTCTAATGATAATTACTGATAAGCCAGAGAAATATATCGAAAAAGCAAAAGGCAAACTTGCTAAAAGGGCAATGAAAACCAATTACAAGATGTATGGTTCACCTATTTCTATAACTTCAAATTCGTTAAAAATAAAATTTAATGATTTAGAAAAACTAGTTTCTGATGCGCTTGAAAAAAGAAGTTAGTTAATCCTCTTTTTGTTAGGAGAGGCTGTAAACTGAACTCTGTCTGAGTTAAATTTTAATCATTAATTTTATTCAGACAGAATCATGACAAACGAAG
>CANMDH010000049.1 GCA_947496555.1 uncultured Aquimarina sp.
ATCGCTACAGGCAAATTGGTATAAGAGGCATTAGAAATCTTGGCAATGGGATACGTATCGTTATACCCCCATATGTACATAATGTGACTACCATCGAATTGAGAAACTTCTAACGGATTGCCTTTGTCATCATATTTGTGATATTGGATTCTTGGCTCTACATCGGATTGATTTTTAGAAGTCCCGACAATTTCAGGGAGTATCAGATTACTCCCCCAGTTTTTAAAGTTGGTTCTTGAAATAACTTTTCTTCCGTTATTTGTGGTGGTTGTTTGGATAGGGTGTCCAATTCTTTTTTTACTCCCATTTTTTTGCATTAACAAAATCGAAGCGTAGGCATTAGGTGTGAAATTCCCTCCCTCAAGAGCACTTGCAGAAGTAATATCATCTGAAAAAAAGTTTTTTACTTCAATCGTCTGACCATCACTGGTGGTGGTAGTATTTCCTAATGGAAATGTACGCCCCGAATATCCGGTATCATAATTATAATTTTTTATGGTGGTTACCACACCGGTATCAAAATAGTTGGTTAGGGTTTGACGCTTAAGATGATAGCGTTCACTTAGATTTTGATACAAGTTAAACCCTCCATAACACGTACCATCACTTGAATAGTCAATAACTACATTAGTTCCTGATATCAATTGACCAAAGCCCGTGTAGCTGTTTTCTGTTTGTTCCAAAAGGCTGTAACTACCATCATTGTTTTTAGCATACGTTTTTTTATCCAGCAATAGCCCTCTTCTATGAGAAAAGTCATGCAAGGGGGTATTAAGTACTATATTAGACGGTGCACCACTTTGATACACATTGCTTTGATACCCATCACCATCGTATGTGAATGTATAGGTAAATTCATTTTTACCCTGTTCGCCGTTGTCTAAAAGTTCGGTTACTTGTGTATAACCAGCAACATATGAGCTTCCGTTAGTAAGCGGAAAAATACTATTTGATTTCAGAATATCTGAAAACCCGGCTACAATATTATCGCCGCAGAATGGTATACTTTTATGTATGAATGTTGGTGGATTCAGCGAAGCCCCACTGGAAGTAGTAGGATCATCAAAACGCGTATACTCATAGTTTTTCTGAAGTACTTTTTCTCCATCCGTATCGTAGTTAGTGATCTGATTGACGCGTAAGCCACCTGCAGCAATGGCATTTTGATCACTGGCATCCAATTGCAATCCTGTGATTAGTGCAGTAATTTCTTTTCTAGGACCCAGACTGCCAGAATAATTATACAGTTTTATTCGCAATCGTAAAGGATTTGCTGGTTCATAAACAATACCTCGGGTGAGGTCCTGGCCATTACTTCTGGAAAGTAACTCTTCTTGGTTATTTTTTATGATGTAAAGTTCTGCATAAGGGCAATCCAAACCATCTGGATTGGCACAAGTATCCATCGTTACACTCCAATTAATACCTCCTACATATGGACTTGGATCATCGATGGTAATATCTTCTACAAACTCGGTGTGGTTTGAATTGACACTACTTACTCCCCCCAAGGTAGTACGTACCATATTGGTTAACCCAAAAAATCCTTGATTGCTTATACGATTGGATTCAAAGTCGAATACGGTAGCACCGCCCGTAGGATATTCTATTTTTGTTAGTACACACGCTTTTGCATAGGCTTCATATACCTTACGATCCCCACCAGGAATAGTACTGAATACTCCGCCTAGACTCCATTGAATTTCAGGATATAAACGGGTATTACGCTGACCATTGTAATACCCCCAAAAATCTTGTGCAAAGGAAAAACGATCCGGTAATGTATATTGGGTGTTATAGGTGAAGGCATGTACTTTATCTGGTTGATTGCCAGAAACCTGTTTAACGTTTTTAAGGTATAGTCGTTTCCTTCTTTGGTCTAAGTCGCCTAAATTATCGTTATGAAGTTGCGTTGCATGAAAATAGTCATATTCCATTTGGTAAGCCTCTACAGTATTGTTGAATGTATCAACAAGTGCTACGCTTGTTAGGGCGAAATCCATTTTAAGGTCTTCTCTGGCTAAATTATAGTTGAACTGTAAACTACCTCTATCATTAGTTATATTGATCACCCTGTGTACCTGGTCTTGGTTATTGGTATAACTGATGCGTTCCATGTTTCCAGAAGTGGCTGAACCTGCTGCTATTTCCCGGCTCTGGCTTGTTAAATTCCAAAAGGAAATAGTAGTATGGTCATACGTAAAAGAGGTGAGATCACCCTCATACCCTTCAATATCCATAACATGCCAGGTAGTGATATAATCGGTAAGTGGAGTAGCAGCCATTGGTATAGATGAACCATTGGTACTATATACTGTTGACCTGTCATTTGCTGATCGATTGCCGTCTTTCGAAGTCCCCAGATAATAGATGGTACCATCAATGGCTATGATTTTCCATCCGATGATTTTTCGTGATGAATCCATTATGGGGATGATTTCGATATCTGACTTTGGAAAGGTCACCACATCGCCTTGCTGGGTAAAAAAGAATTTTCCTTGCTCCCCTAAAATATTATAATTATAGATATCAGACTCAAAGTCATAACCACCATAGACTTCAGCAAGTCTGCTTATAGTTTGTTGATTGGTGCCAGATAATAAATCCTCTACCGTATAGTGTGTATTTATGAAACCTAAACCAGAGTCGTCAGGTAGTCCTCTATAACTCCTGGTAATGCTACCAAAAGAGCTCATGCTCCATCCCAAACCAACCCGAGAAGCTATTTCATTAACCCGAATACCAGAGGCATGATAATTTAAGGCTACAGGTATGGGTATTGATCTTCCTTGTAAAGTAGCTAAAGGAACACTTATACTTGGAACCCCAGTATAGGTGCTAACAGGAATATCTCCATATTTACCTAGTGCAGCAGCTTCAGGACTGGAAGGAACTATTTCGGGTAACTCCTGGCCAAAACCAACCCCATAACATATCCCTAATAGGCAGAGCAGTATCTTTTTCATAATATCTTTTTTTGTTGTTTTTACTTGTTTGTTTTCTAAAAATGTTTAAAAAATGGTGTATCCAAAAATGAGTGCCGTGGTTTGGTATTTAGAGGTTGTATTTATATCCTCGACAAAAAGATCTCTATTGCTTCGATGTCTTAGTTCGATGCTATATTTCTTGTATTGATATCCTATACCAAATGCAAAACTAGAAGATGACGTAATCTCATTATCTATGACATTAAAATTATCTCCTCTTTCAATATCTACGATCAAATCTACCTTTGAGTCCAATGGAAAGTCAAAAACAAAACCTCCATTTAAAAATATCTTAGAGTGATCATTAATAAATAAGTTATGTCTTATACCAATTGGCAATTCTAAAGATTTGTATTCTGCACTTGCTGTAGTGCTAGATGCTACTACTACACTTGAAGGCAAGAAATCTACTTCTCTTTCATCTACTTTGTAAGACTGGTAAGTAGGTTCAATAAATACTAACCATTTACCTTTGTTGAATGGTAAAATATAGGCGATCTCAAGACCCATTCTAAAGCTTTGATCATTACCAAAATCAACTTCTTTGGTAAAGGGACTAACGCTACTGTCATCTAAGGTAAGTCTAGATTGATGTATCCCTGGACGAATGCTGATATTAAAACGCTCGCTTGCTTTTTTCTTTTTTTCTATAACTTTGAAATCGGGATTTAAACATGTATTGTATTTAATAAAATATTTTGTCAATTCCCTTTTGTAATAATCAAGGTGTTGTACCTCTCTCATTTGGATATTTTCACATCGCAGATCACTCCAAAGTTGTCTTCTAAATTGATTATTCTTGGCTACGCCCCCTTCTTTTGCTAGATATTTCTTATGGATCAATTGCTTTACTTTAGCATCCTTTACGCTATAAAAAAAACGAACAAAGTCACTTTCTGCATACCCATACAATACAGCATCTCCATCAACCAAAACTCTTAAAAAGAGGGTTTCTTTGGTATACTGAGGTTCTGGGTCAGACCCTAATTCATTGATTTTATCTGCAGAACGATCTACTGAAACTTCAAAACGCCTGTATGTTGATTGTTCTAAAATTCCAAATTCTTGAACCTGTTGTATTGTTTTAGTCTTAGAATCCGAGTCTAAAGTAACTTTGTATTTAAATGTAGTGGGATTAGTACTCCAATCTCTATTTTTTATAAAACACTCCGTTTTTACACCATTATTATCAATAAAATATCCTTTTTCAAATTTTATTTGCCCATAAGAGCTAAAACCTAAGATTAAAAGTACAATTGTACATAGTCTCTTTTGTATCATTGTTTATATAATAATTGTTTGTTTTCCTGATGCAATATTAATCCACGCCAGTTTCATTTTTTGAAACTGGGAAAATTTTTTTTCGATTTTTTTATTTTTTCGATGTTAGCAGTATGGGATAGGTGCGAAAAATCTACTACCAGTTCTATAATCTTAGGTGTATGATGGAAATTCATTCTTCCGAGTTCATTACACAAGGTGAGATTCCTTTAAAATTACCTTTTATCCCGGATTATATAGAGCAATAATTGCAGGATCAAACACTATACAGAATAGCAAACCCCAACTAATGAAAACTAGATATCAGTAGTTATTTATAAACTTTTGACTTCTAATGAGCCATTTTTATGAAAGGTATTGTAATACTATACCTTCGTCATCCTGTCGTAGATTGAATCTGGTTGGTTCTGATGACATATATGCCCAAAAACAACAACTTTATAGTAGATTTTTGATTGGTCTTTATTGTTTTGCCATATCCGAATTAAAAAAACCCCGCTATTGCGAGCAGGGCTTTGTGCATGAGGATTGTGCTTGTTTCGGGATAATAGATTTTATATAAACACAAGCAAAAATGCTTATAATAATGCTATAAAAACACTATCAATAACATATGTCTGCTATAGTTTAGTTTATTCTAAATGTACATGAAAACAGTTAAAAAACGTAGAGGTGTTGTATTTTAACCATGAGGGGTTGTGTAAATATACAATTTATTTTGATTTAGCAAATTGTTAAAACAGATTAGGAGTCCCGGTATTTAAAATTCAACGGCTGTAGTTTAAGATAGCGTTGATAATTGAAAAACATTGATTTGCCTCATAAACAATGGTTTATCCTATCCTAAATCCTTTCCTAAGGAAAGGACTTTTAACTACCTTCCCTTTGGGAAGGGCTGGAGATGGGATGAAAGATTGATCCATTAAAATAATCAACGCTATCTTAAACCAGGACCAATCCAACTTATTTGGCAGTTGCCTTTTGCTTAAATTTTCTAATACCCCAAGCTACTTTGTAGGTTCTATATAACAAATCATAGAGTACCATCTCATGCAAACGGTTTTTGGATCTGAATAATCGATTCATAAGCATATGGATATAACTACCCATTAAGCTATCGATCTCATAGGCATTAGCAATAGATAAAATACTTTTGACCGCGGTTTTGCTGTCGTCACTTTTTTGATCTAAAATATCTAGGATTGGTGCATAATCAGAATTATCTTTTCTTTCAAAAACCAAAAACTCATTGATCTTATCTTTTTCGTCTCTAAACTTTTTATCTAATTGTTTTTTCAGGAATTTATTCATTCCAAACTCGGCACCAAATCCCATTTTAAGACCCTCTAATAATGTAAGTTTTCTGTCATCATCATACCCAAAATCACTTAGCAACGTATCGATTGCTCTGATCCCAAATAACCATCGCAATTCTTCACCTTCATCGCCTTCGACCATATCTAGAAAATCGATAATCATCCTACTGTCATAAAAAAATAATGCTTCAGATTGTTCTATGGTCTTTACACCATATCTTTCGATCTCCCTTTGATACGTATCTATCTGCACTTTCCAGACCAGGTCTTCTTCAATGTACTCCTTAATCGGTTCATACAAGGTATTAATAATTTCGGCCACAGAGGTAGGATTGGTATAATGAAATCGAACTCTAATATGAGGTTTTGGATCACTATATCGTATAAAAAACCACTTATCGATACTCTTATTTTTAAGTAAGGTCTCAGCAACAGGTTTAATGATATTGGTCAATACCAAATCAGATGTTTTGGGCCCTGTATATATTTTGTAGTACAGCCACTCACTGCCAATGATAAAAGATCGCTTGGTATTACTCATTATGTCCCTTATTTTTTAGTTTTCTTTCATTATAAAATGAAAAAACAATTTGATTTGTATAGGCTTCATTCTCCTCTTTAACGATATTATCTTTTGCATGTAGAAACTCTTTAAGCTTAAACAGACTTCTTTTCTTTACGGTTTCTAGCAACATTTTTATAGAGGTCATATTTTTTGTGTTTATCAGAAGCTCATTATCCCCATCGATAAGCAATACAAACTGAGGTACTTTTTTTGAAGCAGTAAAGGCGTTTACTTCATCGATTAATTGATCCTGATTCTTAAAAGCGTCTAATAATGGTTTAATCTCGCTTGTCTTAATATTCCAGGTAGCGGTAGAAAATATAACTCCCTTGTATTCTACCCTGGGTAAGAAATCATACTCATCGGCCAGTGGACCCCAGTTAAACCCGATTCCCGATCGAAGATTTTGCGTTTGCATGTTGGCCAAAAACTGATAAATCGGTAATGCGTTTCCAGAATAGTTATGCGCATTGGTAAGGTGTGGTATTACCTCTTTGTTATATTTTTTGGATCGCAATCGAACCTTGCCCTGTACCGAAGCCGAAATCATCAAATCATCCAGCGTTAGCTGATATTTGGCATCCAAAATGGACTTTGCCAAGTACGGAATCTCATATTTTCTAAACGCCGGTCGCATGAGAATATTACCTACCCGGGATTCTGGTAAATGCACAATCTCTGCCAGAATCTTATCCGGATTTTCTTGTTGTTCTACATCTATCATTGCTTGGGTATGTTTGTACAGCTCTTCATCACCATGACAAAAACGACCTAATAAATTGGCAGCACTAGATCCTCCGGCACCCGACATGATAATCTTTTCTTCTCCATCAATTTTTATAATCTCTACCATCGCTGAAATCGTATCAGGTAAATCATCCCAATTTTCTTCAAACCCCTCAAAATCCTTATCGGTTAGTGTAACACAATGTTGATCTTGTTCGATAGCATGTACTAATTTTTTCTGAAGAATGGTATCAACCGGGGACCATCGTATTTCTTTTGCGGCCTTACCATTATCTTTTTGCGGTAACATGATGTCATCAACAATATTACTAACATCTCCCAGGCCTTGATTTTGCAAAAATCCAACTCCGAGTTCTACATCCAATGCCTTGGACAGGGGTACTTCTCTTTCTTCATATCGTTCATAAAAAGCCGATTTAAATAACGAGATCAAAGTTTCTTTGGGCGGAAGGGTTATTTTATTAAGAAGCGTGATTGCTTTTTGAACCTTGTAGAGCCATTTTTTTTCAAGAGTATTGGCTTTGGGCGAAAGCGACATATCGGTCTGAAACATATACTTAAGTTCGAACCCTACCTCTAGTTTTTTTAGGGATTCACTCAATTCTATGTACTTTTCGGCACTATTACCAACAGCGGTATCAAGTTTCTCAATTTTCTGCTGTGTTTTTTCTAATTCGGAAATGAGTTGTTCTGTCCCTTTTAATTTTTTCAGAACCGGTAATATCTGGTCCAAAAACTCAGGCCCCGAGACTGAAGGTTCTAATTCGCTAATCAGTAACTGGCTCTCAACCAGCTGGTGTATAAAATCCCGAGCTTCTTCGATGGTGATTTCATCATCTACCAAAACTTCGGCCAGATCAGCAAGCAAAGCACCTTGCTGGGCTTTGTCAATCACATTTTGTAAATAATCAGAATGTTCTACTCCTACAATATGATGGATTCTTCGGCTATTTACATAGGTATACTCTACATATCGTAACTGGTGCCCCGTTTTATAGATACTTGTATTTGGGAAAAAAAGTAACTGATCCCTGATCGTTTCATTTTTAACAATATCCTGCGATAATGCCACAAGATAATTCATGTCTAATCGTGTATGCCTGCCATTTTTTGCTTTATCTTGAAGTTCGATTTGGGTTTGCTCAGAAAATTCACCTACAGCTGTCCCTGCAAAAAGCCCAAAAGGAGTGCATCGCGAAGACATACGGCTAATATACTTTAGCACAGAATACATCATCCTGTCTGATTTATCCCGATCTTTGATCTCTCCTTTGAGCCATTTTTCAAACTCTGAATATAAGGCCGGTGATGCCAAAAAGATAGCTTCTTTAATAATCTTGTCCTCACAAACCTTGCGCAATACTTCTTCTTCTAAAACAGCATCTTGAGTAAGATTTTTGTAAAATGAAAATGAAAATAACGGGGTGCGTAAAACGTACTTAGGAAAATTTTTATATGTCATAAAGCTGTACTATACCAATTTGAATTAACCAATCATTAAACATTCGTCCCACTTTGTATCAAAAGTAGCCAAAAAAGAGATCATGGCCAGTCCGATTCCTGCGATGCCTTCTAGCACATTTGTTTCTTCATGCCACTCCTCTTTATCACCTCTCCATTGCAAATACCCTGCATTGGTCTTATGAGTAGCCATTTTTAATACCTGATCCATCCAAAAATCAGCGGTATCTTTAAATATTGGATCTTTTGTTTCTTTGTACATATAGTTAAAGATAGTAGCAATACCACAGGATCCATGACAAAGACCAGTGTCTTTGACTCCTGCCTCTACCCGATCTTTCCTTTGTGCAGAATGTTTTATAATCTGTACTGCTTCTTCCTTGTACTTTGTGTTATCTAGAGCCTTCCCTGCGTTCCATAGGGAAATCCCTACCCCTAAATCACCATAGCACCAGGCCAATCTGGCTTGCGAGTTTTTTTCCATTCCCTTATATATCCAGCTGGGAAATAAAGAAACCGCAGAAAGATCGTCATTTTTTTGATTGAGTATATAGGTAATGGTGCCTGTTAGCAAATCATGTATCTCACTTTTAAAATCTTCATAAACATAAGCCCTGCTTAAGAAATTAATTATACTAGATAATCCGTGTGATAGACTTAGATTAACTCCAACAAGATCTTCTTCTCTCATTAAGGTACTTTCCCAAAACGTTCCGTTGGGATCCTCTTCTGATGTTTTCTTCAATGCCGAAACTAAATACAGAAGATATTCTTTATACTTGCTTTTTAGATCTGAAGATTGAGTATTTTGATATCGTTTCAGGAAGTAATATCCAAATCCTATAGCGCCATGTAAGAAATCATAATTTCCATTATCCATATTTTCCTTCATGGTGCTAAATAGATACTCATCCAGATCTTCTAACAGTTCATCATTATCGATGTCTATAAATTCCTCTTCATTAAGCAACTCCAGTACCCATCCTGCACCGGCAATTCCCGTGCAAAAAGTAGGAAAAGCGTATCCATTGTTAATTCCTTGGATGGTTTTTGTAATCAGATCTACTCCAATATCTGCGGGTTCTTCTTCATCGATTAATCGAGAATAGTAGAATTGAAATAATGAGATTCCCGAAATACCCGATAGCACACCATGGTGTTGGTCTTGCAAATCGATATGCTTTAAAACATCATAAATTTCTTTTACTTTTTTTTCTAATAAGGGTTTATTGAGCATGTGTTTGTGTAAAGAATATAAGTGTTAGAATTTAATCAAAAGTAATGTCTTCAATTTTGATAACAATATATGGCACATTACTAAAAATGAAAAACAATTTAAGATCATATTAAAAAAAGTGGGACATAAAAAAGCTCTGTCGAGACAGAGCAGCTTATTCATAGTTAAATTCTCCTTTGATCTTGATTAACTTATTAACAAACATTGATCCCATTTGGTCTCAAATGGTGCCAGGTATGATAGTATCGAAAGTCCAATTCCGGTTACACCTTCTAGCAGGTTGATTTCTTTTATCCACCCTGGATTATCTCCTCCTTGCCATTTCATGTATCCGGCATATCCTTTGGAATGTATGCCCATGTACAATCCTTGGTTCATCCAATAATCAGCAGTTTCTTTAAATGCTTTATCCTCTGTTTCTTTATACATGTAATTATAAATATGCATAATACCATAAGCCCCATGGCACAAGCCCGCATCTTTTACCCCTGCTTCTATAAGATCTTTTCTTTTTGAAGCATTTTTAAGAGTTTGTATGGCTGCTTCTTGATAGTTGGAGTTGTCTAGTTGTTTTCCCGCTCTCCATAAAGTAATGGCAATTCCAAGGTCCCCATAACACCAGGCTAATCTAGAACTATCACTTTTTTCATAATCCCGGGTTACCCAACTCGGAAAAGATGAAGTACCCTTAGGATCTTTATATTTAAAACTTAAAATGAACTGTGCAGATTGATCTAATAATACTTCAACCTTGCTTTTAAATGCTGTATGCTCTGTAAGTCGGGATAAAAAATTTACTATACTGGTGATCCCATGTGCCAGGCTAAGATTGTATCCTTTTAATTCTTCTTCTCGAATAAGATACGATTCCCATTTGACCATATGATCTTGGGTTTGTGCTCGTTCTTGCAGTAAGGTAATTATACTGAATAAAATCTCTTTGTAATGTTGTCTTAAGTCATTTGATTTGGTATTGGTATATCTTTTTAAGAAATAATATCCTACTCCCAGTACACCATGCAAAAAATCGTAGAAGTTCTCATCGCCTTGCATGTGCTTAATGGACTGTACCAGAAAACCATCAAGTGTAGATAGCAATTCGTCGCAATCAAGGTCAATGAAATCTTCTTCTTGCAGCAAATCTATGGTCCATGCGGCTCCGGCTATCCCGCCACAAAATGTATGAAAATCATAGCCATTATTAATAGCTTCAATGACAGAGGATATGATTTCTACCCCAACCTCGGCATGTGATTCGTCCTGCAAAAATCTGGCATAGTTAAATTGAAATAAAGCCATCCCTGCACGACCCGACAATACTCCCATTTCATCTTTATGTTGGTAGTTTTCTTTGAGTACTGTACTAATTTCGGCTAACTTTTTTAATAAAAGCTCTTCTTGGTTCATAATGATTTTCTTTCTGGAAAGAGAAAAAACTGCCCAAATTAGGCAGTTTTTACCCATAATTAAATGTTGTCAAAACCCCACCTCGAAAGTAACACCGAAAATCATGTAAGTTCGAGTGCTTCGATCCCGATAACTATCGGGAGAGAGGTGTATTGAAAACAGTGATTTCAAGATCGAAAAACCTATTCTCGATACTATTTTTTGCACTTTGTTCCAAAAATCACTCGAATTGACGGTTTTATACTTAGTATTTTACATCGAACTCACTTCAAATACTAAATCTAAAAAGGTTCTACTCTTGATTAGGATTGCTTATTAGAAACATTGCATTCCAGGAGGTGGACACGAGTTTAATGCTCCTTGAGTTGGGCAGCATGCAGAATGTCCTCCTTTTATCTTGTTTAATTTAAAATTAGTGATTACGTCTTTTTTAAGTTCTAATTTTTTTAATGATTTTTTCATAATATTTTGATTTATGAATTGAGTTGCGGGCTACTTTTAATAAGTGTTCCAAGTTCCTTCTCCTTGAGGGAGAAGGTTAGCCTGCCTGCTTACTGCAAGGTAGGCAGGGATGAGGAGATTTTCACGTCAGAAACCCTCACCTTAATCCTCTCCCAGAGGGAGAGGAAACAGTTTGCAATAAAAAACTAACCCACAACTTTAAGTTTATTACTGGTTTGATTTATTAATAGCACTGCACTCCCGGAGGCGGGCATGTATTTAACGGCCCATTAGTAATGCAAAAACGTGTAGCACCAGGTCCACCATGCTGCGGGCATCCTCCTTTTACTTTTTCCTGCTCTAATTTGGTGATCACTTCTTTTTTAAGTTGTAAGCTCTTCAATGATTTTTTCATGTGTATATATTTTTATGAACTACCTACTCTATTAAAAGGTTTTCGGTTTCCCCTTATATTGGTTAAAGATCCTTTTGATCTCACCTTAAAATTAGAGGGTAATCCACAAGCAGAAAAACAAAGTATCCCTAGATTAAACAAAATTGGGGCATAAAAAAACCCTGCAAATTTTGCAGGGTTTTTCATTGTTTATTTATACCTATTAAGGTCTATGATAACATATTCCATCATTACGTCCAGGAGGAACAGTTGGTGCTACTTCTGTAGGAATACTACTTCCTCCTTTTACAGCATTCATAGCGTTTAAACTGATTCTTGCAATGGTTAATTTTTTAAGATTGATTTTGTTTGATTTGTGTGTTTTCATGTGTGTATATTTAATTGATAATTCCCTAATAATTGCTAGCGATACTTGTTCCGTTACATTCTATTTATTGTTTGTTATTTTTGAATATACTTTTTTAAGTTTACCCATTACAATACGTTTACCCTAATTTGTTTAAAATAGGGTTGTTTATATCGCATCTTCCAGCGTTTTTTCCTGCTTTTCGATATTTTTAATATAATAGGATGGATTAAGGCCCGTTTTCGACTTAAAATGTTTGGCAAACGAATAGTCGCTTTTATATCCTATTTCGGTTGCAATGGATTTAACTGAAAATGATCTGAATTTTTTATCATTTTTGATACGCTTCAAAGCATAATCAATACGTAGATCATTAATATACTCGTTAAAATTTTTCTCTTGGTGCATATTGATGATCTTTGAAAGATAGGTAGCATTGGTCTTTACTTTTTTGGCTACTGATCGAAGATTACAATCTGCTCGCAGGTAGAATTCCTGGGATTCTAGTCTGGATAGGCCTATAAGTACTTCATGCACCTTTTCATCATCGATTACAATTTCTTTGGGCGCTTCTTTTTTACTTAGCTTTTCTTGTTCTTTGACTTCAAGATCATTGATTTTTTGCAATAGATCATTAAATACTAATTTATTAGATTTTTGTTTTTTAAAGTATAAAAGTGCGCCTATAATCACTATTAAAAAAAGTAGCGCTGCTATGATATACGCATATTTTTTAATTCGTTCATTTTTTAGTTGTTTATTTTGCAAATTGGCAATACCACCTTTTAATACTTGTGCTTCTTTTTGGTATATTTTATTTATGGTTTTATCCTTTTGTTTCTGAAAAGCTTCATTGAGTTCTACATATTTGTTATTCCAATACAGGGCGTTTTCAAAATCTTCTTTTTTACCAAAGCAATTGGCTAATAACAAATGCGATTGTAACACAGGGATATTAAATAGTTTATTTCCTTCAGAAGCACTAACGTTGTTGTGTAATCTCTCAATAGCTTTATCGTAATAACCTTGTTGATAGTAACAACTTGCAATAAAATAACTGCAGTTTACAGTAGGATAAAATTTATTTTTAATTTCGTAATTCTGCAATAGCTCTTCAGCTTTGAACAAGTAATCTAGAGAGGTTTCGTATTGTTCTTTATAATAATATACCACCCCTTTCTTGATATAGAGATCTACCAATCCTTCTTTATAATCCAATATTTTGCTTAAAGAAATTCCAGGTTCTGCATAATGCAAGACCGAATCGTATTGCTCGGTATCCAAATACACTTCACTTGCAGTAGTAATAACGTTGACATGCGTTATGGTGTTCTTAAAGGATGTTTTATCAATAGACTGTAACATCTTTTGAGAAAGCTTAAGTGCCTTCTGGTATTGATTGGTTTTTTTGTAAACCAGCACCAAACCAGAACTGGCAATCATTTCTTTATCTAGATTTTTATTTTTCTGTGCTATCTCTATACTAGCATAATAAGCGTCCAGGGCTTTTTGATTCTGATCATTCATAACAAATGAATGGCCTTTTGCTGTAATTGCTTTGCACACAAGCATATCATCCTTCAGTTCTTTTCCGATAGCTTCTACTTTGTTGAGATACTCTATACTTTTTTCATATTCTTCGGCAAAGTAAAGTGCTTTACCTTCTTTATATAGTTCCTCGGCTACCTCGAGTTTACTGTTTTGTGCCATTGTATCCTGGCCAAAAAGAATCCATAAAAACAAACCAAGATATAACGATAAAAATTGAATGTTCGCGCCCCCCATCCTATTGTATTTTGTGTAATTACTCAAAAGTAAGGATTCATTTTAAAATATATAGTTAGTTATATTCTTTAAAAATTTGATAGCCGTAAAAGCAAAGACTATTTTTAACAAAACATCAGCAAAATTATTCTTGATGTTATAGCTTATTCAGAATACGGTATTAACACAATATTATTTTGTTAAAAAGGAACTTAATAGTTACTTTTGTAAGCATAAGTATTATATCTGAAAATATTACCTAATATCCCCCCTCTCGGTAATTATAATACTACTATTTAAAACCAAAAATATAGAGAAGGTAAAACTTCTCATTAATACCCCTAGTATCTACACATATTTGATTTACTATATATGCCGCCCATTTAAGATCGGCACAAAAAATTAGTACGCAAAAGCGTGATGTGCAATAAGGGCCTAAATGATGTAAAGAACAACCACCATAAATAAAATTGAATGATGAAAAAACTACTTTGTATTTGCTTGCTTGTTGTTTTTGGAAATCAGTTTCTAATTGCACAGGCGGATTATATAAGTTGGGAGTTTAGAGGAGGAAACCTTTTAAACAACCCTGATGGTTCTTCTACAGGACCGGGACCAGAACCAGCAGGACTGGATGTTGCTGCCATACCCACGACATTAGGACGTTTGCCATCTGCCGTTTTGGTAGATATTGACAATGATGATGACCTGGATTTTATTTCAGGAAGTCAGAGAGGATCTGTTCATTATTTTGAAAACACAGGTACGCCAACAGCACCAAATTGGGTATTGGCATCGATCCCTTCTTTAGATGCTATAGATATCGATCCCTTAAACCCAGCCAGAAATCAAAATCGCCCACAATTGGCAGACATCGATGACGACGGAGACCTGGATTTGTTTATCGGTACAGAACGTGACCATGAGGGAGATGGAGATAATGATATCCTTTTTTATAGAAATGTGGGAACTCCAGAAGTTCCAGTATTTGAATATGTTCCAGATGCTTTGCCAGGACTTAATAATCAAGAAATTGCAGAATTTCCTGGTTTAGGTTTTGTAGACCTTGATAATGACACCGATCTGGATTTGGTAGCACTCGGAAGCGATAAACTTACCTATTATAAAAATATTGGAACCATAGATAATCCTATTTTCGAACTTCAATCAGAAGCAGACAGCCCTTGGGATAATGAAAGTGCCTATACAAATATGGATGTTCCAATTCCAGTATTTGAAGATTTTGATAAAGATGGGGACTATGATATGTTTTTTACAATAGATGATCCCGGTTTAGTGCGGTGGATAGAAAATGTGGGTACAGTTAATGTTGCACATTTTGAATCATCTCAACAATCTTTTAACGGCGAATTAACCCTTGGGGAAGCAGGAAGTTTTGGCACAATAGATTTTGGTGATGTGAATGGAGATGGTTTAAAAGATGCTATTTTGACTAGTTTTAATGTTCCCAGATTTGCCTGGTTTAGACAAGTTCCTGTTTGTATCGCTCCTAATATTACTGAAGTTACTTCAACAACTGTAACTTGTGAAGGAGAAACGGCCACTATCACCATTTCTGGGAATCTTAATATCGCTTCAACCTGGTCTATTTATACAGATTCTTGTGGAGAAAATTTGATTGGAACAACCACTACAAATACCTCTACTTTTGAAGTCACGCCTAGTGCACCTGGCACAACCTATTATATACGTGGAGAGGACGGAAATATAGCTTGTATTGATGAAACAACAGCTACCTGTACATCAATTACGATTCCGGTTAATGCTTTTGACGACCCATCTTTTAATTATAGTAAAGCTTTGTACTGCAAGGACGAAGCCAACCCATCGCCCACCATCACCGGAACCACCGGAGGAAACTTCTCGGCCGATCCAGGATTAACTATCGATCCCAACTCAGGAATCATCGATATTGCCAACAGCACCGCAGGAAGTTATACCGTAACCTATGCAACGGCTGGAATCTGTCCGGATTCTAGCGAAGTTACTGTGGAGATTACCGAATTGGATGATCCTTCCTTTAGTTACAGCCAAGCCTTGTATTGTTCTAATGAAGCCAACCCGTCACCCACCATCACCGGAACCACCGGAGGAACCTTCTCGGCCGATCCAGGATTAACTATCGATCCCAACTCAGGAATCATAGATATTGCCAACAGTACTGCAGGAAGTTATACCGTAACCTATGCAACGGCTGGAATCTGTCCGGATTCTAGCGAAGTTACTGTGGAAATTACCGAATTGGATGATCCTTCCTTTAGTTACAGCCAAGCCTTGTATTGTTCTAATGAAGCAAATCCATCGCCCACTATCACCGGAACCACCGGAGGAACCTTCTCGGCCGATCCAGGATTGAGCATCGATCCCAGCTCAGGAACTATCGATATTGCCAACAGTACCGCAGGAAGTTATACCGTAACCTATACAACGGCTGGAATCTGTCCGGATTCTAGCGAAGTCAACGTAGAGATTACCGAATTGGATGATCCTTCCTTTAGTTACAGCCAAGCCTTGTATTGTTCCAACGAAGCAAATCCATCGCCCACCATCACCGGAAACACCGGAGGAACCTTCTCTGCCGATCCAGGATTGAGCATCGATTCCAGTTCGGGAACTATCGATATTGCCAACAGTACTGCAGGAAGTTATACCGTAACTTATACAACGGCTGGAACCTGTCCAGATTCTAGCGAAGTCACTGTGGAGATTACCGAATTGGATGATCCTTCCTTTAGTTACAGCCAGGCCTTGTATTGTTCCAACGAAGCAAATCCATCGCCCACCATCACCGGAAACACCGGAGGAACCTTCTCTGCCGATCCAGGATTGAGCATCGATCCCAGCTCAGGAACTATAGATATTGCCAACAGTACTGCAGGAAGTTATACCGTAACTTATACAACGGCTGGAACCTGTCCAGATTCTAGCGAAGTCACTGTGGAAATCACCGAATTGGATGACCCTTCCTTTAGCTACAGCCAACCTTTATATTGTTCCAACGAAGCAAATCCATCGCCCACTATCACCGGAACCACCGGAGGAACCTTCTCGGCCGATCCAGGATTGAGCATCGATCCCAGCTCAGGAACTATAGATATTGCCAACAGTACTGCAGGAAGTTATACCGTAACCTATACCACCGCAGGAATCTGTTCTAACTCTAGTGCCGTAGATGTAACCATAAATGCATTACCAGATGTATCAGTAACTGATGATGCTCCTACACTTATTGCGAATACGATCGCCGGAGCAACGTATCAATGGATTAATTGCGATACAGATGAGCCGATCAGTGGAGAGACGAATGCATCTTTTACGGCAACAGAAAATGGTTCTTATGCTGTAGAGATCAGTGTAAATGATTGTACTAGCAGGTCTTCTTGCTTTACTATTGAAATTCGTAACCCCGAAATTCCAGATACTTTATCTTCGTTTAAGTTATTTCCTAATCCAACAGATGGTGCTGTGAATGTTACCCTTGAGTCTGTAAACAAAATTACCTTGTTTAATTATTACGGAAGAAAGGTCTTTGAAACATCAAATACATCTTTTGATATTTCTGTTCTTAGATCCGGATTATATTTCATGAAGATTGAAACCAATCAAGGCGAGACTATTAAAAAAATAGTACGAAAATAAAAAGTTCTCCCCAGTAAAATTCTTTTCTTTATCAAAGCGAAGCCTCTTTTTAAAAAAGAGGCTTTTTTTTCTAAATCATTATCCAACAATATTTTAAAAACAGGATTATCTCCTTCTTTTTTTGCTACTCTTTGCTAACGGATTGAAATCAAGACATAATTGGATCCAATATTCTAACTCTTCATCCAAATCGAAACCATCAGGAGTAACAAAAACAAAACCCTTCATGGGTCGACCTGTAAAATCCATGGGCAGGCAGCCTTCTTTTTGCATAGCTTCATCTATAGTATCAGGACCGATTCGTGCCATTAAAAGATCCATTTCTTTTTTCTTGTCAAAATGAATTCCGCAGCACATTTTATCATCCACCATAAAACAGAGCCCTCCCATCATCCTTTTTTCATAGAAATTGGCCTTTTTTTCTCTAAAAACCTGTCGTATGCGATCTGCTATAAATTCGTTGTATGCCATTATGAAATTGCTTTGGTTAGAAATTCGTTTATGGGCCGCATGATCTTCCAGTAGTGCATTAACTCATCGACCAGCACATTGCTCGTGATCAAACCCGGACTCTCTTCAGCAACAAAATAAAATTGTTTATTGGCTATCAAAGGTTCTTTTTCAAAAGTTTCCTGCCACTCTTTGGGAATCCGTTTCATTTTGTCTCCTTTGATCTCTCCAAATTTTTCAACAAAGTCTCTATTCTCTAATAATTTTTGAAATGCCGCTGGGTTATTCCTGATATTGGTTCTTATTTTATGAAGTTGTTCTTTTGAAGGACCAAAACATCCTCCCATAATACCAATCATCTCTGGAGAGAGTCGTAAAAAGATCCCGGGAATGCTTTTATCTTTTCGACCTCCCCTAGAAATAAAGGCTGTGTAATGTAGATTATATGGTGACTTATCTGTAGAAAATCGAATATCCCGGTTAATACGTAAAATACAATCTTTAGGCCCAATTTCTAAATCCCTATCATAGATTTGTATTTGTTGAATCATAGCCCCAACAAATACTTCGAAGGGTTCCTTTATACTGGCCTGGTAACGTTTTTTATTAGCATGAAACCAATCTTTGTTATTGTTACTCGCCAGTTCTTTGAAAAATGCACTAAAATCTTCAGTGAAATATTGCATAGTTAAACATATCTTCTGTCATCAAGAGTAGCATCTGGTACAATCATTATGAATTATAGAACATTTGGACGCTACTCAAGTTGACATAAAGTTAAACATTACTTCATAGAATGAAAAGCAACTCTATTTCCTTCGGTATCAAGGAAAATTGCCATAAACCCATTTTCTCCAAGAGATGTTTTGGGCATTAAAACCTTTCCTCCTGCTTTTTCTACACGAGCCAAAGGTACAGATAGATCCTCACCTCCATTAAGATATGCAAAGGTTCCTTCTTGCGATGGTTTATTACCATTGCCATGAGTAACACAACCACCTACTCCTCCATCTTTATATGGAAAAAATGCCATTTTAAAATCCATCTCCATGGGTTGTAATTCGGCATCTAAAAGTTGATTATAAAATTTTACGGCTCTTTCAAAATTAGTACTTGGTATCTCGAACCAGCTAATTGCATTTGACATAATACTATGTTTTTTGATTAGTAACTATTCAAAGATACCAGATCAAGTAATCCAAAAAAATTATATTTTTGAAAAAACATAGGTTTCTAAATTGAAATTTTAATGAAAAAAAACGAAGAATTATTTTACCTCATCAAATCGTTATCCAAAAGTGAAAAACGGCATTTTAAACTGAGTGTCCAAGGAAATGAATCTTCAGAATACTTACTGCTTTTTGATGCTATTGAAGGTCAAAAAACGTATGACGAAAAAGCTATTAAAGAGCAATTTAAAGATAAGACGTTCATCCATCAGCTCACCACCATCAAGAATTATTTAAAAAATCGCATTTTACAATCTCTTAGAAACTACCACTCTAAAATTTCGAGAAATGCAGAGCTTATTGATATTATTCGTAATGTAGAAATCCTATACCACAAAGGGCAATATCCAATATGCGAAAGTGAATTGAAACGTGCCGAGAAAAAAGCAACCAATTACCAACAGGATCTTTTATTGTTCCAAATTTATGATTGGAAAAGAAAAGTGCATCAGGCACTGTATCCACAAGATATGGAAACCATTAAAACCATTACGGAACAACAAAAAAATACTTTAAAATTTACCAATGAATACATAGATCTTATACTGGCTAATATTGATCCATTACAATTTTCGCTTTCGCATAAAAAGAGTGTCTCCTTACAAAATAAAACCCTTAAAACTCTTCATAAATACCGAAAATTACTGATTTCAAAGGATCACAACAAGGCAAAACGCGTATTAGAGGACCTACTTAAAGAATGGGAACAACAGCCTGGGCTGCTTAAAGAATACTTTACCATGTATTTTTCGGTTTGTAATAATCTTTTGGGATATTTGGTCTTTAAAAAACAATATAAAGAAGCATTTGTAAGGATCTTATTGATCAAACAAAAAGCACAAACTATCGAAAATATCTCTGCGGCTTTTATCAAAGAGAAACTGCGTTTATACAATATCGAACTAGAGATACACCGTAGTCTAAAAGACCTGCACACCACACACGAGGTTATTGATGAAATTCAACATTTTGTTGAGGAACACAAAACCCTGGTTCCAGGTAATTACCTCCTGTCATTCCGTTTCCAATTTGCTAACATCTATTTCCTGAAAAACGATTTTAAAAAGACATTACACTGGATCAATGCTGTTTTGAACAACCAAACCAAAAAGGATCGAAAAGATTTGATCACTTACACACATTGGCTTAATCTTTTGGCACACTATGAGCTTGGGAATGGGTTTACACTTCGGTATTTAATCGATAGCATGAAAAAATACCTCAAAAAACATAAAAACATAGAAGTCTACGAGAAAACAGTGTTGAAATTTTTATCCAAAACGGTAGAATTCTCATCCAAACAGCAAAGAAATGCATTTATGGAGCTTCAGAAAGAGTTACTAACCCATCCTTTTCCAGAAAATGTATTAGGCTATGTTGATTTTAATGAATGGATTAGTAGGAAAATATAATTTTTTGTTGAACCATATCTCATTCTGATTTTTTCATTGTATTACAAAAATGATCCTTGTATGTATTTCCGATAGATAATTGGGTATCGTTAATCTCTACATAATCGTTACCATAAGCCTTAATTTTATTCATCGCTATAATGTAGGATTTATGAATACGCACAAACTGATCGCTAGGCAATAATTGCTCTAAGTCGATAAGTTTATGATACACCACATGGTGTTTGTTTTTTACATGAATTTTTACATAATTACTTAGCCCTTCTATAAAGATAATTTCATCAAAATCAACTCTTACATTTTTTCGATCTACCTTAAAATAAGCATAGGTGTTTGGTAAGGTATGTTCTGTTTTTTTAGGGTTATTAATTTTGTTAACCGCTTTCAAAAATCGTTCAAACGAGAATGGTTTTAATAAATAATCTACCACATCAAGCTCAAAACCTTCTACCGCAAATTCTCTGTACGCTGTCGTGATAATCGTCTGCGGTGGATGAGACAGTGTTTTCAAAAAGCTTAATCCCATTATCTTTGGCATTTCGATATCCAGAAAAAGAATATCAACCTGATGATGCTCCCGAAGTATCTTCAAAGCTTCCATAGCATTGTCGCAAATGGCAAAAACCTCCAGATCAGGAGTATCTGCAATAAAACCCTTCACAATATTTTGTGCAATAGGCTCATCATCGACTATAAGGCATTTAAGATTCATTTTGTAACAAATTAATGGTTAATGTAACCATAAAAGAGGTATTCGTTTTGGTAATACCGAGTTCTTTTTGCTCTGCGTAGATTAAATCCAATCTACGAGATACATTTTGAAGCCCCAAACCACCACCATTGGTAGTTTCTTCTTCAACCTCTGAGATGCTATTCTCGATCATAAAAAACAATACGTCTTTTGAAGCTTTGATACGAATTTTAATCCACCCTTTCTTAACTTCATTCTTTAAGCCGTGCTTAAAAGCATTTTCTATAAACGGAATCAAAATCAATGGAGGTATCGTAATTTCTTCTACCTGGCCTTCTACTTTATAATCAATGTCAACACGTTTTTCGTATCGTTCTTTTTCTAAAGCAATGATATTTTCTATTAGTGTAAGTTCCTTATTCAAAGCCACTTTTTCGACATTAGATTCGTATAGTGTATAGCTAAGTATATCAGAAAGTTTAAGAATTAAACTTGGTGTTTTTTCAGATTTCTCGAGTGCCAATCCGTAAATACTATTCAAGGTATTGAACAAGAAATGTGGATTGGTTTGTGATTTTAAAAACTTCAATTCTGCATCTATTTTTTCTCGCCGAAGTGCTTCTGTCTCTCTTCGTTCTTTAAACCAATCAAAAAACAATCTAAATCCCGTAGTAAAAGCAACAGGAGACACAATAATGAGCGCTGCTTGTAAAAGATTAGAAAATTTCCATACATGAATATGTTGCCCCTGGATCCACTGCGGAAAGAACTTGGGATACCCCCAATACAACACAAAATATCGGTGTGCTATTGCGATGATTGCTAATAATGCCACCAGGTATAAAAAGTAGAAGAAAAATTTATTCTTGTATAAGACTTTTGGGATCAAAATAAACCAATTGACATATACTGCGATTAATCTCGAGGGTAAATACAATAATTCATAAATAATGGCATCCCCCAGGGTTTGCCTGTATCCCCATTCTGAAATGGCAAACGAGAACATAATGACTACCCAAAAAACAATATGATATGTAACCTGCTTTATATTCAACACACTAAATAAAGATAACAAACAAAGCTAACATTTATATGCTCCTTTTCTCGCTTTTTATGTCTACTCTCAAAGAACTTATGTAAACCGCCTATTTGGTGATGGCATAAAAAAAATAAAAGTATGCCCGGCAAATATCGACATTGGAATAAAATCATGATTCGGTCTCATTTTCGAACTTACATTAGGCTTTGGCTCACTCATAATTTCGAAATACATGAAATTTATATCAATGGCACTGCTTCTTGTTCCTTTCTACTTTTTTGCACAAAGTCCGGTGGATATCCCAAAAGTAGAGACATCCATTCAACTAGATGGCAATGTCACCGAGAATGAATGGAGTAATGCCTATGTGCTTTCTGATTTCAAGCAAATAAATCCCGATTTAGGAGCAATGGCTACTGAAAAAGCCATTGTAAAAATGATGCATGATGATCAATATCTGTATATAGGTGCAATCAGCTATTTTTCGGATCCTTCACAGCTGTTTGCTACCACTTTGGAACGTGATATCGCCCAGATAAAAGATGATTATATCGAGATTCATCTAGATACATACAACGATAAAATCAATACGCTCGTTTTTAGAACCAATCCTCTAGGTGCTCGTCAGGATTTTGAAGTGAGTAGAAATGGTGAAGATTTCAACACCTCATGGAATACCTTCTGGAATGTTACTTCTACACTATTGGATAATGGTTGGAGTGCCGAATTTAGAATCCCTTTTTCTTCGCTGCGCTACAAAAAGTCTGAAACCAATACGATGAGGGTTAAGGCCGTTATCAAATACAAAGAAAAAAACGAGCTTATCATTACACCTTTAAATAATACCGAAATTGGCTCGGGAGTATATCATTTTACAAACTCTTACGAAATACGTTTCGCAAACTTACCTTCAGTAAAACCTGTATACATCACGCCCTATGCAAAAGCCAATATCATTAGTGAAAACAAGCTAAATATTGATGAAACCGGGTATGAAAATCAAACTACTTTTTTAGAACAAAAGCAATATGCCGGCAATGAAACCCTGGATAAAGTACTAAGCAACCTTGGACTAGACATCAAATACAAACCCAATGCCAGTCATACGATCGATTTTACCTTAAATACCGATTTTGCCGAAGTGGAAGCCGATGATAGGATTATTAATATTTCGCGATTTCCGATTTTATTACAAGAAAAACGATTGTTCTTTCTAGAAAATGCAGATCTTTTTAATGCCAATCAGTTTGATCATCGTTTGTTCAATTCTCGTGCTATTGGAATTCAAGATGGAGCACCCATCCCTATCATTGGAGGTATTCGGTTAACAGGAGGAAATAAGGGGTGGCAATACGGTATGCTTGCTATGCAAACCCATGAAGTCGAAGATATTGTTTCGTCGACCAATCACAGTGTAACCCGAATCAAAAAAAATATCGGTAAACTAGGATCTTATATTGGTTTTATTAATACCAATAAAATAAGCAGCAATGATTATAACCACCTAACTGCTATTGATGGCAATATTAGAATTACCAATAACGTACGAGCCCGATTTACAGCCGGAGCCACTTTTGACCAAGAACTAGGGAATTGGAAACCGATGTACGGAGCAGCAATCGAAACCTTCAAAAACAATGGTTTTGGGATCGAATATCGTTTTAGAGAATATACCGAAGATTTTAACCCCGAACTTGGTTTCGTTTCTCAGCCAAACACCAAAAGGCTAACTTTAAATCACGGTTGGCGAAAAACGTATAGAAATCATTCGTTTTTACAATTCTTCACCTTTGGACACTACTTTAGAAAAAATTGGTTATCAAATTCTGGCAATGCCGATTTCTTTCAGACTAATTTCTATACGACTATACGTCATAAAAAAGGATACCGATTCACCATGTTTTTCCTCATGTATCAGGAAGATAATTTGTACTCGGAATGGGAAATAGCCGACGGGGTTATCATTCCTGCAGGTAAATATGTGATGTGGAAATTCAATCCTTTTTTTAATACCGGAAACGCAAAACCATATCAAATTGCAATCGACACAGAGTTTGGTGATTTTTATGGAGGAAATCAATTCACACTATTTTATAACGTGTCGTATGATTTTAATAAATTTCTTCAGGCAGAACTAGGCGGAACCTATAACAAATTGAAATTTCCAGAATCCTATGTGACCAACACCTCGGGAAAATTAAACCTGAGTCGTTATTTTTCAAGGTTAAAATTTAACTTCTCTGCAAAAACCTCCTTAAATTCTTATCTTCAGTATGATACTCGAGCCGAACAGATCGGTTGGAACCTTAGGTTTAGATTCAATCCTACAGAGGGTACAGATTTATTTATGGTATACAATCATAATGTTAATACCGACAGAAATGCCCTTTCACCCAGATTGCCTTTTACAGACAATCAAATATTTATTGTAAAATTTTCTAAAACCATTCTAAAATGACACTTCGTATTCTTTTTAAATGCATTGGGATATTACTTCTGTTATCGGGATGTAAGGAATCCCTTGATATCAATAAGATCCCCATTACCACTAATGCTGAAGCAGCAAAAAGACTTTTTCTGGAAGCAAGAACGTTAGAAAACCTACGAAAAACAGATAGTGCAAACATTGTTTTGGATAAAGCTATTACCCTTGATACGACCTTTGCCATGGCATATCTTATGAAAGGCATGATCTCTGGAGATTTTAATAACCGAAGAGCACAGATTGCAAAGGCCATGAAATATCTCCCTAAAGTTTCTGAAGGTGAAAAATTATGGATCATGGGGCGCAACGCTTTCTATGGGACAGGTAATAGTTCTGAAGAGTATGATTTATTTAAACAACTTGTACATTTGTATCCCGAAGACCAATACGCCAATTATCTCTTTGGTTTTGTTAATCTCCATCATGGAAAATCGGACTTTGATCAAGCCATTGAATACATACAAAAAGCCATCCAAATAAAGCCAGATTTCACGATTGCTTATAATGAATTAGCCTATGCCTATCTCGAAAAAGAAGAGTTTGAGAAAGCAAAAGAAGCTTCTTCAAATTACATAAAACTACTACCCAATTTACCCGATCCCTATGATACCCAGGCCGAGATTCTAATGAGAGAAGGAAGTTATCAGGAATCCATTAATGCGTATAACAAAGTACTACAAATCGATCCTAGTTATGCGTGGTCTATTATTGGTACAGCAGCTAACTTAAATTACCTTGACAGACATATTGAAGCCAGAAAATTTTTGACCAAACTGGATGACATTAAAGAGATGAGTGATTATAACTTTAGACATCGATGGAGAGCCGAAGTCGTATCTTATCTTGACGAAGGTAAAGTTGATTCGGCATTGGTGGTTCTTGAAAACCAAAAACAAATGGGAATCAAAAAAACCACTACTCACGAACCTCTATTTCATGCGTATTATGGGTTTTTACGTAAAACCAGGTTATATTTTGAAAAAGAAGATTGGAAAAACGGGTTAAAAGAATATGAAGAATGGAACGAATTTGTTCAAAAAAACAGTACCCAACAGAGTACCAAAGTTCGTCTACAAAAACTAAAAGATTATTATGAGGCGTATGTACATTTTTTACAGAAAGATTTTGATCAGGCAAATAGTTCTTTGCAAAAATATGTTACCGCGGTCGAAAAGGAAAATGATCAATACTTGATCCTAAAAGCCAAGATGCAATACGCACAAGGTAACAACAAAGCAGCCCTTGATGCTATTAAAAACACTGATCTTACCGACTATTACAACCAGTTTATGTATGCTAGTATTTTAGAAGCCTTAGATAAAAAAGAAGAGGCCAAAAAATGGTTTAATAAAATTCAAAATGCTAATCAGATAGATGATATCTCTCTAGCCCTAGTACGAAAGAAAATTCCATTCACTCAAAATCCACTTGAAAAACTGTCTTACTACATCGGTACTTGGGGACCAAATCTAGATCAACCTATGGTCAAAAGAAACCCAAAAATGAAAGATTATAAGGTCATCGATTTTAGCTGGGGAAGTAACAAAAAAGTAATCATATCCAGAACTGGCATAAATTCAAATCAAGGTGGAAAAATTTCTTCGGAAGGGATCATCACCTATAATCCAAATACCAAAAAAATAGTTTGGTTAGAATATCAAATTGATAATGAAATCCTTTTTGAGGGTGAATACACCATTCTTGATAACAACAAAGTGCAACGCGTATATACGGTATATTATGCCGAAGATTATCCCGATATCCCGAATCCTCAACTCCCGGGATGGACTCGAAAATATAGAGAAACCTTCACTCCTATTTCAGATAATACAATAGATTGGTTAACTGAAACCTTGATTGACGGTAAATGGGTAAAACAAGGGCAAAATAATGGCGACTTTAAAGCAATAAGAGATCTTTGATTTTTAGTTGGCATAAAGAACGTGTAACTACGCAAAATTTTGATCATAGTTGATATAAAAACCTCGTATTGTACGAAGAACTTATCTACATTTAATTGATTTTAAATGTACAAATATGCGATCCCTTTTATCCCTTTTGATCTTCTTAATTTGTGTAGTTTTTTCAGTGAAGATATCAGCACAAAATTTGAACAACAGCCATATTGCATTTACAGTTCCCGAAAAAGATTTGCTTCCAGAAAGCATTGCTTATGACTCAATCAAAAACGAATTCTATATAGGAAGTACTAGAAAAGGAAAAATTATCAAAGTTTTAAAAGATGGATCTCATGAGGATTTTATTCTTTCAAAAAAAGAAGGTCTATGGATGGTTATTGGGATTAAAGCCGATTCAAAAAGAAGGCATCTTTGGGTGTGCAGCTCCGGAGGAGATAATCTAGAGGGTTACACACTTAAGGATGACAAAGAAGGTCGGCCCGCAGGAATTTTTAAATTCGACCTCGACACCAAAAAATTGATCAAGAAGTATGTTTTGAATGATAAAGGAGCGGTTCATTTTTTTAATGATTTGGTAATCACCAAAAAAGGTGATGTTTATATAACCCATATGTTTTCTGATCAGGCGCTCTATAAAATTTCTAATGGTGATGATCAACTCGTAAAAATTTCTTCTTTGGATGGCATACAATATCCTAATGGGATAACCATGTCTTATGACGAATCAAAACTCTACATTGCACATTCGGGAGGAATTTCGGTAATGGATCTATCAAGCAAAAAATTAAAATTACTACCAGTCCCAGATGGAGTTAAAATCGCCAAACGAGAAAGTATTGATGGTTTGTGTTTTTATAAGAATTCTCTTATTGGAATTCAACCTGATATTAATACAGTGCAACAATTTGAATTGGATCAATCTGGTTTGAAGATCAAAAAAACCAAACCGCTGGAAGTAAATCACCCAATGATGAATAACCCAACCACCGGAACAATAATAAATGACAAATTCTACTATGTTGCCAATGCACAATTTGGAAGTTTTAATGAAGATGGTACATTATTTCCGTTAGAAAAACTTTACGAAGTATGCATTCTTCAATTATCTCTCAAAAATAAATATTATGAATAGGAAACAATTTTTAACTACTAGTATAGCAACTACGGGTGCTTTTGCATTGTCACCGTTTACTGCATTTGCAATAAAACAAGACGATCCCAAACTGGACAAAAAAATTGTACAGGAATTTGTAGGTGCTGGACACGGAGAGTTTGAAAAAGTAAAGGAGCTTCTTGAGGAGTATCCAACATTATTGAATGCCGCACATGACTGGAGATTTGGTGATTTCGAAACGGCCTTAGGAGCCGCAAGTCATGTGGGATACAAAGAATTAGCCCAATACCTTATCGACAAAGGAGCACAAGCCAATATATTTACTGCCGCACTGTTTGGTAGAATTGATATTATTAAACCAATGCTAGATCTTTTTCCTAATGCTCTAAATGCCAAAGGACCCCATGGTCTTACACTCTTACACCATGCACAACGAGGTAAAGAAGATGCTAAAGAAGTAGAAGAATATCTTGTTTCTTTAGGGGCAAAAGAGACAAAAATAGCACTCTATTAATTGTATTTCATTTTAACAAAAGCAATATCTATGACTATCCATGAACCGGAACCCATTATAACTGCCTTAAAGGTTTAAAAATTAGGATGAATTAATCTGACATTAGCCATAAAAACTATGTTTATCCCCTAACATATTACGATTTGTGAATCTCCTCACTAAAGTCCAAAATCCAATTGGAGAGATTCACAATTTTGTTAGAAAGCTCTTTTCCAAAAGGAGTTAAAGAATATTCGACTCTTGGAGGTATCTCGGTAAAATTCTCTCTATGTACAATCCCATGAGCTTCCAATTTTTTTAAAGTTACCGAAAGCATTCTCGAAGAAATTCCTTCAATATTGTTCTTTAACTCACCAAAACGTAAGGTTTCATAATACCCCAGATGATACATACAGAACAAACTCCATTTATCTAAAACATCTGCCAATAAATCCTTTGTAGGACAAAATCCTCGTTCTAAACAAGGTTGGGTTCGTAAAAAATATTTTTTAATATTTTTTTTTAGCTTAATATCCTGTTTTTCAGTATTAGTTATTTTCATGTAACTATATTATCAATTTGTAACTTATTGTTTTTCAGTATTTTTTGAATTAGTTTTGGTTACTTAAAGTAATCTACTTACTAATAATAACAAATATATGAAAGATTTCGATATTACCTTTAAATGGATCGGCGCTCCCACCTGGATTCTACAGGTTGATGACCTAAAGATTGCTTGTGACCCCGTTCTTTGTCCAAAAGATACGCTTCAAATACATCCTTATTTTAAAGTAAAACGAAGAACTGCTCCCCAATTTGTCGAAAAGGATTTTAGTGCTATCGATTTCTGGTTATTAACTCACCAGCACGAAGATCATATTGATGCCTACGGTGTAACCAAAATAGATCCCAATAGTAAAGTATTTTCTCATCATAACCTCAAAAAATGGTTAAAGTTGATTTATGCTAAGAATGTAACATTCTTACCATGGGGAAAAGTATCAACATATACAAAAAATGATCTTCAAGTAGCCATCGAAGCCATTCCTTGTGTTCATGCCAGCAATTTTATCGCCGCCAAACTTGCAGGAGGAGTTAATGGATATTGGGTAACCATCAAAAAAGGAAAAAACACTCTTAACATTTATGTTACCGGCGATACTGTTGCCCATACCAAGGTAAAGAAATTTCTAAACGGTCGAAAAGCAGATATCCTAATTCCTAATGTTGGAGGTGGTGGTTTAAACAAATTTGGAGGGCCTTATACTTTTACTGCTGAAACCTTAAAAGATATTGTTGCAACTATCCAACCTTCCGCTATACTGCCCGTACATCATACCTCTTTTTCAATTTACAAAGACCCTATTCAAAATTTATATGACTGGAATGATGAACGTATTCTTCAATTTGATGAAGGAGACACCATTACCCTATAGCTATTTGATCAACGATATTTTGGTTTAAACGGTTCTATTCATATTGAATTATCACACACATAGTATCACTAAAATAAATATTATAATGAAAAGAAAAATTGCAATTCTGTTGTTCTTATTAAGTCTCAATACCATTGGTTTTGGACAACAAAGAACGCTCCTGGGAGGACATCCCGAATGTATTTGTACCGATGGAAAAAAACTTTTTATAACCAATATAGGAAAGGAGCTACTCCCCTCAAAAAAGGATGAAGATGGTTTTATATCTAAAGTTTCTTTTGATATGAAAATAGAACAGGAAAATATTCTAGATCCTGAGGTCACATTACACGCACCAAAAGGATGCAAAATAGTAAAAAACGTACTATATGTAACGGATATTGATCAAGTTGTGGGGATTGATCTTTCCTCTGGAAAAAAAGTATTTGAATACTCTTTTGACACCAATACGAAGTTTTTAAATGACATCGAGGTACGAGGGAAAAACTGGTTGTATGTTTCCTCTACAGACAAGAATGTAATTTATGAGTTAAATCTGAGAAGAAAGAAGAAAAAAATCTTGGTTCATGGGTCTTCAATTAATGGAGTTAATGGTCTTTTTTATAATCCCAAAGACAAACAATTATATGCAGTAGGTTTTGGTATCAATGATCAACCTAATGGCAAGCTTGGAGAGATCAATTTTGAAGATCGTGGCATAACCATTTCTCATATTTTTACTTATACACAGCTGTATCAGGGAAGGCTGGACGGTGTTCAAAAATCAGGAGATAAGATCTATTTTACAGATTGGGTAAACTTTGAAAAGGAAGGCAAACTATTGTATTATGATCTTAAGGATTTCCAAATCAAAGAGGTACCGTTTCCAGAAAAACTATCAGGCCCCGCCGACTTTTTGATTGTAGGTAACACTATATATATCCCTGAGATGTTATCTGGAACCTTGTTTAAAAGTTCCTTATAGCATATTCGAACATCCGCTTGCTAATATAAACCGCTTTTTTGCCTTGATAATCAAGTGATTAATGTAATATCATATAAAACACTATTACTAACTTTTTAAAAATATAACAATGCCATTTATCAATATACGTACATATAAAGGTGCTCTTTCCAAAGAGGAAAAGAAAGCACTTCAACTGGAAATAACAGAACTACTAGTTAAATATGAAGGAAAAGGAAATCCCGAATTCAAAAAATTCGTTTCTGTTATGATTGAAGAAGAAGATGCTACCAACTGGATGATTTCTGGTCTCAATACTAGAGAGTTAATCGACAGTAATCCTACTTTTAAAAAAGTTTACCTTTCAAACCTATCCGAGAAAAAATAATTTTATGGGAACCTATTCAGCTTTTAGTGAGAAGTGGTTTGCTGCCTGGAATAGCAGAGACATAGATCAAATCATGGAATTGTACAATACTACTATTGATTTTATGTCTCCGAAGATTCAAAAGATCTTTAATAAACCTTCGGGCAGAATTACCAATAAAGACGAACTAAGAAATTACTTTATGCTTGCCCTTAAGGCGAACCCAAATTTGCATTTTGAGCCCTATCATGTATTAGAAGGTGTTAACAGTGTTGTTTTATACTATAAGAGTATTAATAATTTCTTATCGGCAGAATTTATGGAACTCCATGGTATGGACAAAATTGTTACAGTACGGGCCCACTATACTCCTTCTGTTACTATTGAAGATAATTTCTTGATTACAGCCTTGATTTTTGCCCGACCGGGTTATGAAGAAAAATGTCGTGAATTTGAGAATGCAATGGTACCCATTCTCCAAAAACATAACGTGTACATTGAGTTTATGGCCAATTTACAGCAAGAAAACTTTGTGCTTCCTACGATGAAAAAACCTACCGAAATTCATTTGCTAAGGTTTTCCTCACAAAGTACATTTGAAGCATACAAAAAAGATAAGGAAAGAATTGATTTGAAGAATAAATATCAAACCGCTATTGAAAAAACAATACTGATCAAAGGTAGCATTCTATAAATCACATATAAAAAAGATGCAATATCACTTTCTTGATATTGCATCTCTAACAACTGACTTACTTCAAATAAAATCTTTATTTCTTCAACATCTTGATCGTTTCCAGATAAGATCCCGAGGTAAGTTTAATCATATATAGTCCAGAAGGAAGTTTATTGGTAAGGTCAGAAATATCCAATGTACTTTTTCCTTTATCCATATATTCTTTAGGCATTTGAGCAATCATTCTTCCTTGCAGATCAAATGCCCCAATATAAACAGTACCATATTCAGGTTGTTGCCACGTTAATACCGCCTTATCATTTACTTCATTAGGATACAATGTCAACTTTTGAGTACTCACTTCAGTAAAAAATCTTCCAAAATTCATAGTAACATCCAAATTACCAGGTACAGACCAATTACCAGCATCGTCTCTAACCATACTTTTTATCTTACCGGTTGCTGTCCTAAGATCCTTATTATTATCAGAATTTCCGGCCGTAACTTTTACACTGCTTCCGGATCTAAATTTATAAACCTTTACATCATCAAGTTCGATTGCTGTTTTGTTGGTGCGGAATGAAAATGCAATACCAGAGGCAATCGGACTGCTATCTGTCCAATTTAAGAGATATTCATTATTTTTCCAGATCTGAATTACCCCATAGGCAGGACTGTAGGTAACACGATATTTTGCCCAGTCGTTATCCAAAGACACGTCGGCAATGGCCCTAAAATACAATACATTATTTACTGTTTCATAAATTCGTACTTTATCGTCTTCACCACTAAACCAAATTAGATACGAATTTCCTCGCTGACTTAATGTACCGTCTGATGACATAATATGAATACCAAATTTACGCGGCCCTGAAGTAGAAGTTACCTTAGCAGCAAATTCATACAGATATGGTAATCCCGAATCTTGAATTAAATAGGAACTCCATAACGTATTGTCAGAGGTGGTGTTGGTTTGCTTCAGTCTTCCATCGGTTACACTCCAACTCCCCGCTCCTTTATCATACACGCCAAAGTCTTGTCCAAAATTTTCGTTGAAAAATCCATTCCGTCTATTGGCCAAAAAGCTTGAACTATATTTTTCGAGCACCTGATAATATTTTCGGGTGACCCCTACATTATCACTATCGGTAAAGCTAACGGTAAAATCGCCTGTTTGTACACTTCCTCCACTAATTGAAGTTGTTGGAAGTGTGGTATCTGACGGTGGAGGTGTACCCCCGCCGGAACAACCATTAGAAACCAAAAGATCCACACCACTGCGTATTCCTCCAAGAGTTGCATATCCTCCATCTCCTGGACAAACCGAACATCCCGCATCGCGGTGCCCCGAAATATGGGTCAAGGCTCGGTTTACAGAATAATGAAAAGATGATCCTAATGGATTTATGTTTTCTTTACCAGCTTTCCAGGCTAATAATCGTTTTAGTGAATTTTGTGTTGCTGTGGTTGGTGTTACCGAAGAATAATCTCCTAGCATACATACACCCATCGTATTTCGGTTTCTTCCACAAAAATGGGCTCCGATTGCATTATCGCCTCCTGCTCTTCCTTCATAAACCACTCCATTAGGATCAACCAAGAAGTTATATCCAATATCAGACCATCCGTTTCCATTAATATGAAAATTTTGAACAGAGCGCACTCTTGCCGCCCAATCGCTACTGGTATTGGACCCAAATTCGTGATGCACAATAAGATGGGAAACCGTAGAAGTAGCCCCACCACCTCTAGGAATTGCACCCCATTGGCTTCTGCTTACTACTGAAGGTTTAGAACACGGCGCTTTGGTGGCATTGGCGGCATTCTTTTCGATTTGTTTTTGAATTTTCTTTGGAGTTTCACCTGGGCTGTAATGATACAATTTGGCATTAGAAATGGTAACATTCTGCATACCACTATTTAATGAAACTTTGTATTGAATGTACCTTGCACGTTTATCTAGAAATTCCATTTTTGAAACCACACGTTTGCCTGTTTGTTCGAGGTGTCCATCCAGTACAGCTTGTTTCCAATTTGACCATGATTTACCATTTTTGGAGGTACGGTACATCAAGTTCATCTGGGTATAATCTAGATTTTTTCCTTCCCAAACTGAATAAGCAGAAATAAAAGGTTTTGCCTTTTTCAGCCTAATTTTGGAAGGTTTAAGAACGAACTCTGACGTTTCTTGTGTCTTTTCCGGTATTGTAAGTCCGTTTGATTGTTGTGTAAACGCTTTACTGGTCAATAAAGCATCTTGGTTCGATAAGTTAATTTCGAAAGCTTCAGAGCTTTCTCCTTTGAATACATGTCGCTTCTCTTGTGCAAAAGTATTGAGCACAAGAAGTAGGCAACATATTACCTGGGGTAATACATTGTTTTTCATAGTTGATGAGTTTGTGTTATTCGAACTAAAATCGTAAAAAAGTTTTGTATAAGAAAATTTTTTTGATTAAAAAATTCGATAATCATCAGAAAAAGTGAGTATTATCCAAAAATATTAGAGTCTAAAGTCGTAGCTTTTTGTATGGGGCAGTTTTCTATATACGTCTGAAATTGAGTTGGGGTCATTTTGGTAAAGTGCTTAACCAGACAAACCTCACTTCCACATGAAATTTTGGAAACATCATACGGAACTATCACAATAGTATCGATCTGGGATAAGAGATGCACAGTTTGTAAGATTGATTTAAGAGATATTGTTAATAGCATTTAAATTATCCTGAAAGATAGCATTAAGGTAAAGAGGTTACTTGAAATATTTAGAAGGCCACGATATACATCTTTAGAAGAATCAATAAACTTAGCCGAAGGACTTATAATATAATTATTCAATAATCTAAAGCCAAAAAATAAAAAAATCATTAGTAAAACTCAATGCATATAATCATAAATAAGTTGATTTGAGTTGCCCCATTCCCAAATCAATGAACACCTACTTATGTTTTTAACATAACTAATTATCCCAGTCCCGAAAAATGAAACTGGCATGAACTATTATTGTACAAACAAATAAAAATTTAAAAAATGATTCACCACTGTAGAAATCCTATGATGTAAAAAAGGATCCCCATACAAACCTTAGAATACAAACACAAACGCACATTATTGCATACTTAGTAAACAAATAATTAAATTAAAAATACTAATCATTATGAAAAATTATGCAAGGCTATTCGCCATAATTTTTATTGGAGTACTTGCTCCATTATTTTTCACTTCTTGTGAGAGTGAAGAAATGTCTTCAACAGAAGAACTAACGCAAACAGATAAACCAACCAGTTCTATTGCCGCAGAGCCTATTTTAACCGCAATATCGTTTGATGAACTCAACAACGTTTTAGGTAAAAACAAAGAATATCAACAAATTTCTAAACGATTTGAACTTGAAAAACTAGCACTAAAGCGTAGTAATGCCAATGGTAAATCAGAATCTGTTCCCACAATACAAAAAACAGAGGTTAATGACTATACTACCTATACGCTTGCTTTAGAAAAAGACCAACCTAGGATCATTAAAAATCTGGTATTTCAAGAAAAAGATGGGAAACTACAGGCAGAGTTGTTAACCTACGATTTATCACAAAAAGGGTCTTACAATCCCACAGCAGATGCTTTTGAAGTTGGAAACATTTCTAGAGAATCATTAACAAATAATCAAGCCGAAGATTTTATAGGAAAAAACAGCTGTTCTACCATTAATGTAGGATACCCGGTTCCGTGCAACGGTATTATCAATGGGCAGGATGCCAATCACTTACCAGGAGATCATTGTAGTGCTTCACAACAACCATATTATTTATGGATCCCCATGAATGTATGTTTTGGCTCACCAGGAGACTGGAATAGTACTACTTTACAAATACCCCGTTGCGAAGTATCTGAAAGTTGTAGTGGCGTTCCGAACGGTGGCGGCGGTGGTGGCTCTACCGGAGGTGGTCTTGATGGCCCAGGAAACCCGCTTACAGACCCTGATGGTACAGAAAGCCCATATTTGGCAGCATACGAAGGTTTAATTTCTTATTTAGATTATAACTTAAGCATTTCTAATTCGGCCAATCATTATCTACACCAAAATTTACGAGAATTAGGTCCTCAAATCGCAAAAGTTCTGGAAGATTACGGAACATCGAGTGGAGTTCAAAGAGGTATTGAACTATTACTTAACCTGGATAAAGATATAAAACAAGGCAAACTATCTACAGATAATGCAAATCGAATAGGTCAATTTTTGAGAAACAATCAATTTTCTTCTGAAAGTGTTGGATATGCCAATAACTTAAACTTGATTGCTCAAAATAAGTTCTTATCTACTAGACCAACATTTACCCAAATAATAGATCACAAAAGAGAAGTTACACGTCTGGCTAATTATTTGGAGCGGTTTGGAGATCCAGAAGATAAGGAGATGGGAAAATATCTTAATGCTTTAGTTCCTGAATTTGATAAAATGGGAGTTGGAGATGTAAAAGATATATATAAACTTGCCAATGAACTAGCAAAGAATGTAGGAAATAAATATGTAAATGGATTGATTTTCACCCTTGCCGAGGCTGCTTATCCTTTTATTGTTTATGCTTTAACCGAGGCAACTTTAGGAGCTGCACTTCCAATTTTAAATCGATTACCATCTCTTCTTAAGAACTCGAGGATAACTAAAATAATTGCTAATTTAGTCTCAAATTCTAAATTTGGTAATTTAAAACATGCGAAGAAGTTTGGTATTGATACTTATTCGGGATTAAATGCAACTTTAAGAGCATTAAAAATCAATAAAAATGAAGCTGGAATTCATGTACATCATCTAATTGAACAAAGGTTTAAAGAAATAATGAAAAACATTTTGGGATCAGATCCAAATAAATGGAAAAGTGTGGTGTTAACTAAAGCAGAACATCAAGTTTTTACTAATGCTTGGAGACAAAGAATAGGTTATGCCAATGACAATGTTTTATTAACAACAAGTAATGCAACTAAAGAACAGGTTTTAGCAGCGGCAAGAGATATTTATAAAAATTATCCTGAAATATTAAAAATTCTAGGTTTATGAAGCGATATCGCAGAATACACAATAAGTGGAAAAAAAGAGAGGTGAAATTTTTATCAAAGTATGAGATTAACATCGAGGAAGGATATGATTCATTTGACATTGAGGAAGATGAAAAATATGTTGAATTAAAAAAAGAAAACTTTGGTATTCAAAAAAGTTTATTCAACAAAAAAAACTATTTATACGATTCCATTATTGGAGTAAAATTTTCAAAAGAAGAATTAGATGCTTCAGAATATTATGCGTTAAATAATCTAGGTTCTCCCAAAGGATATCCTCAACCCAAAGTTGGGTATGAAAAAAACACATATAGGGGTGTATGTGATAAATGTGGCGTTTATAAGGAACAAATAAGTCCTTTCAGAATTAAAAATGAACCCAAATTTGGTAAAAACCAAGTACATTTTTCATTAAACTGGATTTTTGATGAAACTTTTATAAAAAAAGACTTTTTCCAAGAGGTGCTAGCACCTCTTGGACTTAAATCCAAAGATGTATTGATCCATAAAACAGGTAAACCTTCAGAAACTGTTGTCCAATTAGATATTCCTACTGCTAAAAGTAGATTATTACTAGATGAATCTCCTTATGATACTCAAAAGCCATGTACTGTTTGCGGAACAAAGAAATATGATCAACGTAATTTGGATTTTATACCTCCATTTGCCAATGATTTTGATTTCATTATCTGTAAAACTCAGGAGTCGTTTGGAGAGACAGAAACGCATCAAGCTAACAGAAGGGTTATTATATCAAAAGAGTTTTGTGAATTACTTGTGAACCATAAGGTCATTAAATATAATACCTATAACTTAACACCATTTAAATCTTAATTAGAAACCTAATATGAATAGACAAGCAGTTTTCATTTTTTTATTATTGACAGTCCCTGTAAGTTTACATTCTCAAGACGAAATATTTGAACAAATAAGTTTCGAGTGCTTTTGTGAACCTTTTGAAAAGGTGAACATAAATATTACCAAAGAACTTAGAAAATATGAAGATTATCTTATTGACCATAAATTTTTAGAAGATCGGTCAGGAAAAAGTTATGTTAGTTATTTTGAAAAAGTTGCAGTGTCTGGCCGTTTTCATTCTACAGCCCCAGACTCATTAGTTCCAACAATTGCCAAGGCCGATTTTCTGGTTAATTATGACAAAAATTGCCTCACAAAAAAGATGCTAGCACAAGGACATGTTTTTGATATGCTTCGTTTTTCAGAAACAAAACTTTATAAATTTTCAGAAGCAATGATGGCATTAGGAAAATCCAAATCTATGAAAGACATTGCAAAAGTAATTTTGCTATCATTTGATGAAAAAGATTTTGAAAAGCCATTTTACAAAAATTATTTGTTACATTCTATCTTTGTAAACTCCCTTTTAAATGTTTCTTCCATAGACGATTCTGAAGTGCCTGAATCTATAAAGAACATGAACTACAAGGAATATAGAGAAATGCTTTTAAAAGATAGTATATCAAACTGATTTTATCATAGAAATTAAGGTAGCTATAGGATATGTAAATTAAACTCTGTCTGTTGTTTCAATTCCTCTGGGGCTAGCCCCAGAGGAATTGGTGTTTAAAATC
>CANMDH010000050.1 GCA_947496555.1 uncultured Aquimarina sp.
GCTTTTCCATATTTGAAAACATAAATAATAATGAAATTTGTATAAATTAGACCGTAGCTAGTTTAGGGGTACTTACAATACAACAAATGCTGAAAATTTAGCATTTTCCTATTTGCGCAATGATAAAATAGATTCTATGCAATTGGTATTATCTGATCATAAAAACGATTTAAGTACTTTTGGGAAAAGCCAATTTGTTCTGTGTAAAGCATTACAACAAAAGCACAAAGAATCTATAAAGGCCCTGAATGAATTTAATCTAGCTTCAGGTTCTAAACCTCAAATTTTAAAAAAAATTCCAGGTGAAATAGAGATTGAAATACTACATTCTGTATTAGTTTCTTCGTTCAATATTTCCAAAGAATCTCTTTTGAAAAATGGCGAAATGGTTTTAGTTTACATGAATGACAATAACTATTTGGAAAAGTCAGAGCCAATGCAATTAATTCAAAATTCAAGCGAATTTCATGCTAAACTTAGTCTTAATTCTTCGAAAATGTTTAATTATTCGTCTCTAAAATTCAGATTTGGCTTTTTACTCTTTAACAAAAATCCAAGAAAAGAAAAAGACATAATTTTGGCAATTAAATATCTAAAAGAAGGATTTGGTCAAGGAACTATACATACGGAAACAACACACATCGAAAATATGATTTCAGATATTAAATCTCTAGCCGATTCTAAAGAGATTAGCGTGGTTTGTAGGAAATCATTGTTAAACTTTTTAAAATTTTCAAATACAAAAGCTTCGGTGCAACTAAAGAATGTATCTCAAGGAAAAATCACAGATAAAAAAAGAGAATTAATAACCCATTTCAATAAAATTATTGGACTAACTCAGAACTCCGGAGTCTAAAAATTTACAATGTATTTAACTTCAATTCGTCCAATCTGACGTTTTTACAACAAAACCTCCCTCTTTTTACTTTCTAAAACCCTCAAAAAAGCACTCCAGAAAAGTTATAATTTTGTTAAAAAATACAATTTTGGTCGAATTTTAACATATTTAGATCACTTACATTTTGATGCATATAAATACATATTGAAACATTTGAATACAAATAGACACATACAAATCGTACACCAAAAGCCCTTCTAAATACTAAAGATATTTACCCCGCTCATACACTATTGTTTTATCTAATTTTTTGTCTAAAATTTACATCAGATATCTACAGAACATAATTGACTTTGCAAAGTACAATGACCAAGAAGAGTATTCATTAAAATCAAAAACGAGATGAAGGGAAAATTCATTGTATTAGAGAAAAAAGCTTTTTATAAGCTCGTAGAAGAAGTTGTACAAAGGGTAAAGAAAACAGAAAAACCTGATAAAGATAAACAGACTTCTGATTGGGTAAATGCAATAGATGCAAAAAAATTACTCGGAATAAAAAGTAATGGTAAGCTAAGAAAACTTCTATATGACAACCATATTGTTGCTTCACAACATGGGCGTACTATTCTGTATTCCAGAAAAAGCATTCTAGCCTTTTTAGAGAAAAATAAAATTTGACTTCTACAATAGGTATACTTGGATTATAATATCTATGGTGCACTAAAATGTATCAAATTCAACTGATACTGAATTGTAGACATATTCATGATCTAAGTATATCTAAATCTTAACAAAACAGATAGCACTTATAATCAAAAGTTATTGAGCGTTTAGGGACGCGAACATTAACTAGAGAGAATCCTATTCCACTTTTTAGGCAATCGATCTATGAAATCTATAAAACATCAATCATGATCACAAGACAACATATCTTACAAAAGACCCACTACGGATTACGGATCTACAGCTACATCCTTAGGCAGTTTTTTCCGAATGAAACAGTATTGTATGTAAACGGAAGAGAATGTAAACCAACTTTTAATCCATTTTCACCAGTAACAACGCGGAGTTTACATATTGAGATTGTAAACAACATTGCCGTTTACAGGGATAACGCCTTGAAGAAGTTCCAAGGGGGACCTTTTGACTTTGCCCAGTTATACTTTCAGGAGGATACAGAGGACGAATTATTAATCAAAATTAATGATACATTGAATTTGAGATTAGAAAACTCAACTCCACATTATGAAATACGAAGTAAAAGAATACAAAAGGCACTGGAACAGATGCCAGAAAGTATTAATACATCCCAATTTAGTTACTTTAACAATAATCTCTTCAATGTATACCCAACCAAAACAGTCACCTTATTTGACACATACAGGATGGTTATAAATCCTATAAGAAAGAATAGAACTTAAAACCCTTCGCGAACTTTCTTCAGAGCAAGAACAAAGTCTATATAAGCGTAAATCATTTGATTATGTCACGTTTTCTGGAATATTTACCAAACGTAACAATGCATCGTTAATACAACATTCCGGTTTGCTGACCATTGATATCGATGGTGTAAACGACCATATAAAATTGCAAGAACTTCGCAATACTCTATTACAAGATCAATACTTCCCCACAGAATTATTGTTTACTTCCCCAAGAGGTAATGGCCTCAAATGGGTGATTGGTATTTCTTTAAAAGAAGTTTCCCATTCAGAATACTTTGAAGCAGTGAGCAATTATTTGCAGCAAACCTACGCTATAGAAATCGACAACTCTGGAGCAGATGTCTGTAGGGGGTGTTTGTTGCCTTATGACCCAGAAGCTTATGTCAATCCTAAATATAAAGCATATGGCATTATTTAATCCAAAAGATTATCTATCCACTAAAAAAGATCAAAATGTTAATGAGCAACAGCAACCTATTAACTTACCTTCTGTTAATGAATGGGAACGTGTAGAGCAAGTGATCCAACAAATAGAAGCTTCTGGGATAGACATCACTGCAAAATATGAAGATTGGTTAAAAATTGGCTTTGCTTTTGCAGATGCCTTTGGATCCACAGGAAGTGATTTTTTTCATCGTGTGAGCCGTAATTATTCAGGTTATGATCACAAGCAATGCCAATCTCAATACCAACACTGTTTACAAAGTAAAAAAAACGGGGCTACTTTGGGTACTTTCTTCTTTCTAGCAGAACAAGCAGGGATTATTTTTTTTCGTCATAACGAAAGAAAATTACCAATTCAACACATGCGGCCTCATACGCCTACGAGATTAGAAAATATAAAACCTACTGCTCCCAAACTCCCAAATGATGTATTCAAAGGCTTACCAAAGTTTTTGAAAGCTGTAGTTAATACCTCGAGTAGTGAGCAGGAAAGGGATTTACTACTTTTAGGTGGACTTACAGTAATTAGTGCCTGTTTACCGAATGTTTACGGAATCTATGATCAAAATACAGTGTATCCAAATTTATTCTTGTTTGTGACCGCTCCCGCTTCATCAGGAAAAGGAAGAATAAACCTTTGCAGGCGTTTGGTAGCTCCAATTCATAAGCAGAAAAGACAAGCAGCTGATGCACAAAAGGTACAATATGAGGTAGAAATGGCAGAATATCATGAACTCAAGAGAAAACGAAAAGGCAGCACACCTCAAAAACCAAGCAAACCCAAGGAAGAAATGCTCTTTATCCCTGCGAATAGTAGTGCAACAGGTACTTTTGAGCTGTTAGCCAATAATGATGGAAAGGGTTTGATCTTTGAAACCGAAGGAGACACTCTTGCCCAAGCATTTAAAAGTGAATATGGAAATTATAGTGATGGATTCAGAAAAGCCTTTCATCACGAAGCGATAAGTTATTACCGGAGAACCGATAGTGAATACGTCCACATAGAATGTCCTCAAATTTCTGCAATATTGACTGGTACTCCAGATCAGGTCTTATCATTGATGCCCGATTCTGAAAACGGACTGTTTAGTAGATTCATATTTTATAAGATGGAACGCCAGAAAGCCTGGAGAAATGTATTTGCGAATTCTCAAGGGAAAGGCCTAAATCACACTTTTGAGTTATTGGGACAACAATACCCAAGCTATTACCAAACACTGGAAACTTTTACTGATGGAATAAAAATTAATTTAGAACCCCATCATATAGATCAGTTCAATGATTTTTTTAGTAAACAGTATGACAGGTTTTTGTTTCTGCAAAAAACAGGATTGGAAGCTTCTTTATTACGCCTGGGTTTGATTTGCTATAGAGTAATGATGGTATTGTCGACAATTAGAATGCTAGAAAACAATACTCTTTCCAATAAAAAAACGTGTGATGATTGTGATGTAGAGATTGCCCTTTCTATTACAAAAACCTTATTAGTACATACCGAACAAGTATTTTTATACTTACCCGAAAAAAAACTTACATTACCTCGGAAAAGAAACTACAAAGAAACTTTTCTTGATGAATTACCCTCCTCCTTTTCTACTCGAGAATACAAAAATATAGCTGAAGGACTTCAAATACCGGAAAAAACTGCAGAGCGCTACATAAAGCAATTTATTGGAAAAGGGTATCTACAGCGTATTGGTCACGGACAGTATCTTCATTTGCCGAAAAAGGAAGATTAAATTATACAGGCAAGCTTTTAGAAACCCATTAAAACCTCATAAAAAATAAGTGAGGTTTTTAAGGTTTTTGAGGCTATGAGTGTAAAGAAAGCTGTTTCTTACAACAAATTAACCGTAGAATCCTACAAAAGGAATAAAACCTCAATAACCTCAAACCCCACAGTACATTTTTTGAGGTTTTGGCTTTGTTAGTAGACAAATCAAATCATCAAAATCTAAGTTAATTCAAATTAATATACGTTTATCTATGTTTTCATAATTGTAATATAAGTTGAAATGGTATTTGAGATTGTTAATCTTGTATGTATATCAAAGAGACATATAATATCATTATTACATAAACAAAATTTTCAGTGTCTGAAGCACTTTCTTTATATCCTTCACGTACTTTTTCGAGCAAAAAAATACACACCTTAATTGGGATGTTGGTTTTTAAGAAATACGCATCCCGATTACAATTTGTTTTTAAGGATGCTTTTTAGCTCAAAATACACACCCCGATTTATAAGTATATCAGAAAAATAAAGTACCCTGTAAATATTAGGTTTACTCGAGTATTTGGGGTCGGGATTTCGTAAAAATACACAGCCCGATTTAAAGTAAAATACACACCCCAATTGAGGTCATTATTTTTCAAAAATTCACATCCCGATTTACATGTAACAATTTTAGAGATTTGTGAAAATTATTTTCGTTTCCGTTCATACCTCTTTTGATATTTTCTAATTGATAAATCATTAACTATTCTCAAATAGTCATTACCAGGTATTTCTTATAAGGATGATACGTAAGTTTTTCCTATAGCAATGACTTCAAGTATCTCCTATAGGAATGACACGCAAGTTTTTCCTATAGCAATGACTTCAAGTATTTCTTATAAGGATGACGCGCAAGTTTTTCCTATAGCAATGACTTCAAGTATCTCCTATAGGGATGACACGCAAGTTTCTCCTATAGCAATGAGCTGCAACTTTTCTCTAAAAGAGAAAAGTTTCATCATTGAAACAATGAAATTTAGAATTAAAAGCCCCTCGTAACCCAAAACAACTTAATCTAGGACCACTTAGATATTTGGCAAATAAAGCTCTTAAAAGCCTTTAAAATAAGTTTTAATGATATGTTAGACTATATTAGCTCGTTGCTTTATTAGTGTTAATTCAATTCATACAGATCAAGTAAGTATTGAAGTGAAATTCATCTAAAAATTAATTTCAAATCTTTTTTACTACAGTTTTCCATAATCTAATTTATAGGGGATATAAATTCGTAAGTATTGTTATTACAGGGATACAAGAGAATTTCGATTTTTCTTAAGCAAATTTTTATGTAACGATACAATCCGTTTACAAACGTTTATTCTCTCGTCTAATTTGAGGAAGCTACTTATTTTTTAGAAATTTTTATTCTACTTAATCATAATCAATTCTCAAAAACAATCTTTAATACCCAACCTCTTGTATAAAGAATAGTGTGATTTTTCTATACAAGACATTTTAATAACCTAAAACTTAACAATATTTATAAATTATGGAGAGAAGAAAAGTAATCAAAAGAAAAACATCACAAAGTAGCCAACTATTGAACCACAAAATGAAGCACCCTATAATCAATCATTCCAAAGAACTTTTGAAGCATCCTGGTGTAAAAGCAGTTGCAGTTGTTGGCATTTTGTATGGAATTTTATTTGTCTCAAAATACGTCATTAAGGAATATGCTGAAGTGGTAGCTGCAACCAAAAAACTAAGAGATGCTCATCGGCTTTAAGAGAGTCAATTAAAATAATAACCTATTCCTTTAAAACCTTATGATATAAATCCGCCAAACGTATCTCCAGGAAAACAATGATCTTTTCAATAGGATCATTTGAGATATACATTGTATAAATTCTATTTTCGTACTTATCCTTAAGTTGTTTTAATGCCCCTTTCGGGTTTTTAATATCTTCCATTTTTAGATTCCATTTTTTCATGGAAGATAACATATCTGTATGCGCATTAAATTTCTTTTCGGCGATCTTCAAAGCTTCAACATCTTTTGGATTTTTGTAAGTATTAGCCTTTGCCTTGAGCAAGCTATGCTCATAACTCAAGTCTGAATTCACTTCCTGCCCTTCTTTGATTAACTTTTGAGAAGCTGCAAAAATCCAATTGTTATATAATTCTTTAAATTCTCCATAGCTATAAAGTGATTTTAAATATTCCAGTGCAGAATCTTTATAGTTTTTATCTCCTTTAATCTCTGCTTTTCTCAAAGCTACTTTTAACAGCTCAAGCTCTTCCCTTTTTCTGGAAACCATGCGGTGAATACCTAATTCCTTCTCGACTACCTCAATTTGTTCTGTTATTTCAGAAGGAGTACCTTCATATACATGCTCTTCATAAGCGAAGCTTAACAAACGATTTCTTTGCCTGTTGAATTTAGGCTTTTTGAGCCCAAATGCATAATTATATCCAAAGGTAGCCGTGATTTCGCTTAAATTGTCAGAAGTATTACCAGACCTAAACAGTTGAATCACACTAACATTAAAATTGTGTTTTTCTTTCAGAATGTATCCAATGTTTAATCTTGCATTGCTAATTTGTGTAGTTCCTGCAGTATTTTGAGTCTGATTGTAAGACAACCCTAATCGTGTGCTCAGTGTTTTATTAAGAAAACGTTTTCCTAATCCTACATTTGGCCCCCAGGTTGTTGCATCTTCTGTACCAATTGTATTATAAGTGACATTGACACCAGTATTCACATTAAAATCATTTTTTGGGAAGGAAATTGTATGATTAACTGCCATATTATGGAAAGTAGAAGCATCACCAATACGAACTATTCCTCCTTGCTCATTAGCCACATCATTTAGGGCATAATTGAAAGATAAGTTTTGATTAGAATTTTCTTTTTGAGACAACACATAATTTATTCCAAGATTAGCATTCTGGGATAACTGACGAAAATCTAAATCTTCAATTTCGTTATCCAACAGGTTATCGTCATTTATAATTTCAAATTGATTGGGCTTAACATTCGTAAATGTCTGAAAGTTAGAATACGACCCTGTTAAACTTAATCGATCTGAAACTACTAAGCCTGCATTGACAGCCCCAACAAATCGATTGGTTTCATTTGATTTCGAATTTTCCAGGTCGTCTCTTTGATAACCAACATTCATAGCAAGAGTAAGTTTATCCTTGAAAAAAGAACTTGCTGTATTTACGGTTATGTTTTCAAAATCATTATTAAAAAAATAAGCTCCTAAAGTTTCATATCCGGGATCAATACGCTCGTATCCTAATCCGACTACTGTCCTACCAACGCTATAATTTAAATTTGCTCTTATGGCATCGTAAAACTCTGTAGATGTTCTGTTATTGAATAAAGAACCGGCTAGTCCCGTACTTACTTCATCTGTTTCCTGAGACCTTAAATCTTGAGTAATTGCCGTAGATGCATATTCAACATTAAAAGTTAATGCCGAGGTTAATTTCACCTCTGTATTCAAACTGATAACCAAATTTTCTTTAGGAAGTACTCCTTTAGCTTCGGGTACTGAATCAATAGAGGTTATATTATCTTTAGCGTAAAAACCAATCAATCCAATTTTATAACGCTCTTTTTCAAAAGAGGTTTTTAATCCGTAGCCCATTCGACTAAAAGCAGGTACTGTGCGTTCATCTCCGTCATCTGGAGTAGCTTTTAATAATTGCCCTGCCATTGCACTAATCTTGAACGCTCCAGGGGGAGTTAAATCTATACCTCCACCAGTAAATTGATGTCCGTTGAGCGTATAAGGAGAAAAAGTCATTGCTACATTTCCAATATGTGCGGTAGCCCATTTATATTTTGGGTGTAAGCTAATTCTATTGAAGTTAAAAGGTAGTGCATAATCCAGATTATCTCCTTGATTGGTAAAACTGTAGGAGATCGGAACCGCAAAACCATAAATATTTACATTGAGGTTACCTCGTAGAAAATAATTAAAAGCCTCTCGATTTGTATTTTGGTTTGAATCATAGAACACACCGTTGGCCGAAACAACACCATTTACTTGAATAGGCTTAGACTTACCTACATTCTCAAAATCAATACTTTGCGAAAACAAGTTAGCCGAATATATCCAGACAATAGAAACAATAATTATCCTAAACGCGTATTGCATTTTATCTTTTTTGGGGCTTATGTATTTAGTGAATTTTTCCCTTTAAATAGGAGTATTATTAAGTTTAATAATACTCCTGATATTAATTATATAATTAGTTTCTTATATATACTTCTCGAGATCCTTGAAATGTAAAAGTAAGTTTACCATCAGGAAAAGTAATATTGAAATCATTCCCTCCTGTTGTATTCCCTTCAACAGTAAAATTGTATATATCATTTCCTTTGTTTTCCCAGGTCCCTGACACTTGTATCTCGGTACAAGCTGTACCAGAATTGGGCTCAAGGTTATCGACACTTGTATAAGTACCATCTGCCTTAATGTCAAAAGTATCTTGTTTTTCACAATCAGAAATATTTACTTCTGTGTCGCCATCAAATCTAGCCTCAATTTGCCATTTTCCAACAATTGGATCTTGAGGTCCTCCGTCATCGTCACTACCACATGAGATGAACAAAGTGCTTAAAATTACAGTGGTTAATAAAATTGCTTTTTTCATTTGTTTAAAAAAATTAGTATTTATATTAATTATGAATTTTATTATTCTTTACTTTATTTTTATTGTATTAATTTCTGTTAGTTCCACAAAGTCAGGAGATTTTACAAAGAAGGTATTGTTAAACTAAATCCTCTTCTGTTATCCCCCCAATTTCCATAAGTTCTTCTCTTCTATGAGCTTTCAAAAAAGCTTCTGTCTTATAGTAACTATCTTTTTTTTCACCTTCCATCCATTCTCTCACTTCCTCTCCATATTCATAAACTAATTTGTGGTAATAATCTTTATCTAAAAGTTTTGCCAGCAGCAATCCCAAAGCATTATTTCTATGCATAGCGTCACATTCATGATTGACGTATTGCTCTAATCCTCTTATGGTGCTTTTTTCATTCAACATTTTAAAACCTCTGTTTTCCATAAATTCCATAACGGTGTTTGCCATAAAATCTATGTCACTTTCTTTGGTTATTGTAAAATCTGGACTGTCAAAAATCTTATGATCACATAATCCAGCCTGAGATAACGGATAATGAGATGGTTTAATATCTTTAAGGGCGTACTCTTTTCCTACAGCAGAAATCATAATCTTTGCTAATGGAATAATACCTATTGAAAAAATAAAAGCTGCCTGTTGAATATCTGCATAGTCAAACACTGATATTCCGCATCTCTGGTAAACATTGCCATCAATTTTTTCAAAACCATATTTGTAACTCTTAAAACCATAAGGTTTTAATCTATTTTTAAAAGCAGCATTTAGCTCTTTTTTTGTCTCTGAATATTTCATAAATTAATATACTATTCTGAACATATCATAAACTTCGTCGATAACCTTACTTGTTGTATAAAAATCAATTTTTTTATCAAATAAAATCGAATTTGGTAAACTTACTTCATCAATAAGTTCTCCTATACCATCAAAAAAATCACGCGCTCTTTGGCCTCTCGGTCTAATCGTAATTTCATTTCCGCTCTCTTTCAAGGCATTGTAAAACCACTTTTGATTTGGAGTACTGGTTTGAGTAGCCAATTTGGAAGCTTCAAAAGTATTTAATTCCTTATTAACACTACTCTTGGCATCTATAATTTTAAAAGGTTTTCCTGGTCCGTTATAGATTAGATTATCAATTCTTAGACTTTTCTCTATAACTTCACCATTGGTGTTTTTAATCTTAACATCAACAGTAATTTGCCTTCCTACATTTACATTTCCGAATTCATCACTTAAATGTCTTGTAACATTAATTTCGTGATTTTGCCATAGCTTTTTCGTTTCATCATTAAGGGTATTGTTAGTAGCCACAATTTCAGCCTCGGTTTCTGGGAAATCTTTTGCCTGTCTGTTTGTTGCGTCAAAAGTATTATTGGTTTTACCTTCTATGTCAATTTTTGTTCCTACAGATGTTGATGTCCCATCAGTATTTGAGTTTCCATTACCATCGGACAATTCCTTATACGTCTTTTTTAGTTCATCAACATAATTATTGATGGTTTGCCTAGGCACTCCTAATTCTTCAAATATTTCATAGCTTAAATCAATGAAAGCTTCTCTTTGATCCGCTTTTATATCACTCAGAACCCTTTTCCAACCTTTTATAAACAAGGCAGGGTTCTCTTGTGCTATATTTTTTAAAGTTTTAAAAAACTTACCACTTTGATGTAAACCAATTTTTGTCAAAATTCCCATTCCAACCGCAGAGACACACTCTTTGGTATCGAAACCGAATTTGTAGTTTTCGGGATCATTGATTCCATCTGCCAATTTTGTTCCCTCATATATACAATCTACAGGAAGCTCAACAAGAAAAGGGGCTTTTGCCAAACCTTTAACACCCTCAAAGGCAATATCGGTTCTATTAACTCCTAATATAGCTTTTCCAATATCTTTCTGCTGCTCTGGACTACCAGACCAATAATAAATCGTCATTGTTTCAATAACAGTTGCAACTGCCATTGCAGAAGCAGCATTAGTAGCTCGTTCGGCTCCTATTGACTCTATAAGAGATGGAATCACAAACTCTGCTGAAAACGGAGCAAGTATAGCCACATATAATGGCGCTGTTACCATAATCTCTAACTCCTGAACCCATTCTGATTTGGTATAATCAATTGGCCCCATCTCACCCATGTTTTTTAGAATACAAGGGTTTCTTCTTAATACATGTGCTAATATCCTACTTTCTAATAATGGTTGAAATTTAGGTAGTGCTAATAAATCACTACAATCTTCTTTATACTCATTAGGTGGAGGTATATCTAATTGATAATACTCGTTTATAGCTAATACTTGTGCAGAAATCTTTTTTAGATGCGGTTTATTACCAAATCCTTTATCCCTGGTTTGATCATTATATATATCTATTAAAGCTTGTAAATTAAACCTTTCTTCTGTTTTTCCTAAATAAATCGAGATTGCCCAGTAATCTTTTTTTTCAGGCCTTCCTTCTTTACTATATATAATCCTTTCGGCTCTATTAGTAAATGGCATTATATGATTGGGCTTTTCTTTATCTTTTGATAAATCAGACCCCTCATAAACAGACTTCATCCTATCCTGAAATTCTTTCGAATAATCATTAAGATCTTTTTTTGATTTCTCTGCATCAAAACCAAGATAACTTTTATCTCCATAATTGATTAAACTATCTACATAAACCTTTTTCTTATGAAGAGTGTTATATTTCTTGGGCACTATAGGTTCTAAGATCTTTCTATCTGTTAAGGTGAAAGCTACATAAACCTCTAATAAATTACTTTTATTAATTTCAATTAAATAATTATTTAATTGATCTAAGTAGTTAACATCTACACCGATATTATCATCTTCTATTATGTATTTCCTTTCGGAAGTATCGTTAACATACTTTGAGAGATAGGATTCCAGATATTCTTTTTTCTCTCCAACAAAATACACATACCAATTCAGGTTGGATTTCCCATAGGCATCATTTTCCTCATTTCTGTGAATTAGATAATTTACTTGGTCAATACAACTTTTAGCTATTGGATCTATTCTGTTCTCTGTAGAGGTTGCAGAAACATTAAAAACTTGCAATAAGATATATATGTAAAGTATAATCTTTTTCATAGACTTAATTTTTAAGGAATTTTAATGACACCTTGTATAAGATTTTTAGAAAAGGATACGCTATTAATAAATGAACGAACGCAAGAATATATCTTCCAAAGGGCAATAACGAATCTATAGATAACAATATGAAAGTATAGATTTTTTGTTTTCCTGTACTTGAACCATTCTGATTCGTAAACTCTTCAAAATTGAAACAAATTTCAAATGCAAACCATAAAGCAAAAAAAGCAATTATTAGAGACCCCAAAATTATGACCAACTTAAATTGCCACCCTGTTGTTTTACTTTTTTCCATATTATCCTATAATTTGTAGTTTAACAAGATACCTTTATAGGCATACATTAATAATCCTTTTATCCGATCAATTATTTCTCTATCTGATTTATCTGCAATATCTTTTATCTCAAGCAAGATATCTGTTCCAACTTCTTTCGACTTCTCCATCAAATTATTCAGTGTTTCCTCATTTCCTTCCTCCTCTAGTACCTTTGAGAATATATAAAGTGAAAGGTTCAATTCATTTTCATAAAAACTTTCCACATCTGAATCTAGGGCATTTTTTATTTGATCATCAATAGGAACAAGTTCGAATGTGATTATATTCGAAGAGGAGTTTTCCTCTGGAATTATCTTCTCGAACTCCCTTTCATATGATAACACTAACTCATCTTCTTTGTCTTTTCCTTCTCGGTATAATTCTACAATTGCTTTTTTCAACAAATCTGTGACTCGTTTTTTATACTCCTCAGCATTTTCATTAGCCTCTTTAAGATTATTTTGAGCTTCATTAACCGAACTCTCAGCAACATTCATCTGCTCTTTTGCTTCTTCTTTTTCTTCATCTGTTTCTGCATTTTCAAAAGCCTCTTGAGCATCAAAATACTCATTGCTTGCTTGCTGTAAATCGTTAGCTGCTGTTATAATTTCTTGTTGTAGATTATCGGGTAAGTTTTCTTGTTGAATTTGGCTTACAATTGAGTTTACAATTTGATTTACTCTATCTCTAGTAGTTGAACTTATATCTAGATTTAAAGCTTCGATAATAGCATTTCCAAGACTCAATAACGCCTCAATTTCGTCTCCTACATCATCCATACCACTCCAATTAGGATCATAATCAGTTATCAGGATACCGTCTATAAGTTGGTAATCATTATTAATCTTAATATTATCAAAACTAATTCGTATTCGAGTATCAGAAAGATACGGTACGGTAATATATCCCCAACCACTGAAAACTCCATCTTGTCCTTCTACACGTTTAACCGTGACAGGAAATTCACCAGCTGTAAACACTTCATTGATTCCAAGATCTGGAAGCGGTTCCTGATTTGCTATATCAATAACGGGCGTGACTCCACAAGTGAAGTCTTGACCACCTCTGGTTGTTGTGGTAAACTCAAATATCCTAGAGTAGACATAGCCCCCATTCTCTCCACATTTTCCACCTACACGATATTCATAAGTTGTATTTTCTTCTAACCCTTGTATTTTGGCTTGTTCATTATATGCATTGACTACATACCAATTGGTGTTATCTCCATTTTTCTTACGATACTGTACTTTATACCTTTCAAAATCTCCTTGTTGCCAATATACAGTTGCAGCACTATAACTGCTACTTTCTGCCAGAATATATTGAGGTTCATCACATTGCTTGGTATAATAAAAATGATAGATCTCACTATATCCATTATTTTTAAATAAAGAAAGTTCACTTACTCCGTCAGTCACTAATGTCCTAACTCTCCATGCATATGTTTTGTCAGGAAGTAATGGCGTTTCTCCTGGACCATACAATAATGTATTAGATCTTGTCGTGGTTTGATAAATAGGTCTACTTGCTAAAAAAGCAGCTTGAGGATCAATATTAGTATCCCATATCTCTGCTAATGTAAATTCATATTGTACATTGGTTGCATTAATATGTCTTGGCGTCCATGTAAAAATAATATTTTGTGGTTCCTTAAATGCAATACTTTCTCCTCTGGTAGGTAAGTTTAAAAATGGAGGATCATTAAGCACTATATATGCAGTTGCACAACCCCGATCAGAAATTAATTGGCCAGAGAGATAATCATATACCTCAAAACAAAACTGATATAAACCCGAAGGCATTGGTTGGCTATACTGAGCAGGAGAAATCCCAACAAGATTCTCTAGTTGAAAATAAGGTCTTAAATCGATATTAGAAAGTCGTCGCGGTATACCTCCATCTAAAGTAATAGGGTTTGCTCCTATCACCATATCTGCACTACGTGCAGAAAATCCAGTATTACCTTCAATATAAAGTTTTAAAATTACCTGTCTATTAAATTCATTTGCATCACCGAGTACCAGATTTAAAATAAGGCGTTCACTATTTGCGGTAGCATAGTCTGATAATTTCACACTATATGGAGGAATCATTTGAGGCGTAGCTCGAACCGGAAGTTGTGCCTGCGTCCAAAATGGTGATAATAGACCGATTAGTAATAGTATTTTGTACAGTCTATTTTGGGTAATATGTATTTGGTTTTTGATTCTCATAGTAGTATTAAATCTAACATATCATAAACTTTCTAGCCATTTTTCTATTTATTCTAGTGTAAATGTAAATTCGTTGGTTTCATAAAACTCATTATTCCAGGTAAATGTGAATTTTACTTTATAATCTCCAGAAACGAAATCTCCAGACGCATTAATAGGCAATTGTAAAAATGCTAAGGATGCATAATGCAAACTTGGAAATTCTCTTAAATCACCTTCCTCAAAAGCAAAACTTGATCGTCGGTCATACACGAGACATCCTCCTAAATCATCAAGAGGGCGATCATTTAATAAAAATTCCTTTCCATCGGTAATACGTGTTATGACAGCATCACTCATTTCTGTAAACCCAGGACTATCTATTAATTGAAAAGCGCCCGACTTTGTTGAAAAAAAGTAACCACCAAAGGATACAAAATAGGCTTTACCATTACATTCAGAAACATCTCGAATTTCACTAATATTAATTTTTTCAATAAATGGTGTTCGATTAAAAACTCTAATTTTTGTAGGCCTATTTGTCATCTCATTATCTGCATCAAAAGTATTCACCAAATAATGATATGTTGTTCCAGATTTTACGCCTATACGATAGTCTCTAAAATATTCGTAGGGTTCGTCTCCTAAAAGTTCTTCTGGCATTGAGAATTCTATTCGATCCTCAAAAATCTTAGTATTAATAGGTTGAATGCTGTCATTTGGATCATTTTCATTAACCAAATAAATTTCAACAGTATCTGTATTAGTATCACTTTTAGATAAAACATGATCAAACCCTTCATGTGAATAGATATATTGTTCATTAAAATCCATATAAGAATTAGCTTCTCTGGTAAGTCTAAATAATAATGGTGTGAAAAATTCTTCTACAGCATTAAAAGTGGCAATTTCCTCTCCGTTAGCATTATCATATATAATTCGTACTTCATAAGATTGTAAAGGGTCTAAATCATCAATGATTAGGTTTTTTTCCAGCGGATATCTTCTAAACTGTGAAGCTCCTTTTCTTTTTATTCCATAGAATAAATCTGCTCCAAGTCCATTGTCAATTGTTCCTGAATAGGACAATTTTGGTCCTCTGGCTTTAAGATCACTTATTTCTATTTTGATATTACTTAGATCTACTGATCCAGGGCCATCATCTGAGGAGCATGAATTTAAGCATATTATAAAAGTGCATATTAGGGTTAAGTGTTTTACAAGTTTCATGATTCTATAGGTTTTAATTGTTGGCTATTTTTTGAATTTTTATGTCCGTCTCTATATATGAATTTAATCCATCAGACACAAAACGTTTAATCTTAACAGCTCCTTTTCTACCATCTGAGGTTTCAAAAAGCACAACTCTAGGTGTTGTAGTATTAAATGATTGTAGACCTCCTGTTGTTTCCGTTATCACTAGTCCACTCAAAATACTATCATCAATCATGGCATCAAATTGAGCAGAAGTTAATGAAGCCGAACAACCACATAGTTCTTGAGAGTTAATGAACTTAGTATGTGTCGCATTAGGGATTGGATCAAAAGTAGTATCTTCTAACTCATCTGGCGCATAAAATCTGTTGAAGCTAAAATCTGCATTTAGCCCAAAAAACACCAGATCAATCTGTGCTCCGTTTTCTGAATTTATTTCTGAATTTGTGTATGTCTTTTCGGTAAAACCTGAGAAAAAACTCCCTATCACATCACTATTATGAACTGTATTGATACCAAAACGAATATCCTCGAATACTTTTATATTAGTATCTGCAACAAGTGTTATGGTTTTAGTAATTGAACGTGTTTTTTTACCATTTGAAGCTGTTAGTGTTATCTCATGAGTTCCTTCTGTAGAAAAAGTTACCTGGGGATTTTCATCTGAACTAGTAGCTGGCATTCCTCCTTCGAAACTCCATTGGTAAGTTGTCGCACTTATACTTTGATTCTTCATGGTAAGCGTAACTGGAACTTGTAAATCTTTATCCTGAAAAGCAACTTCCCATTCAAAATCGGTAACCAAATCTGGTGCTACGGTAATAATGGTATCTTTTGTATGAGTTTCTCGACCGTTACCTACTTCTAAAGTGATCTTATGATCTCCTGGTGTCTCAAATGTTATATCACCTGGATTTTCAATAGAAGAGGAAGCTGGATTTCCACCCTGAAATGTCCATAAATAAGAATTTGCTCCTTCTGTTTTATTATTAATATTTACCACTACAGGAGAAAAATTATTATCCTGCACTACAGCTTCAAAGTCTATTATTACAGGTGCATCTAGGTCTAGTGTAATTTGTTTTTCGTCTTCAATACCATCTCTATTAAAAGCTCTAAGTATAATAATATAACTACCGGAGGCACTATAAGTAATGGCTCCAGGGTTTCTTCTTAATGAAGATTCTGGAGTCGCCCCTTCAAATATCCACTCATATTCATCTGCTCCTGTGGTATTGTTAACAATAACTGCTTCTACTGGAACTGAATAATCTTCTGAAACAATTTCGACATTAAAATCTGCCACAACTGGTACAGCCTCCTCTTTGCTACAGTTAACAAAAAGCAATACCATCAGCATATTTATTATGTGTTGTAATCCTTTCATTATTCAAAGATTATTTTTCGGATTGCATCTCCTTTAGGAGTTTCAAGTACCATTATATATGCTCCAGTCGCCTGAAACATTTCAATAGGTATTAAATAGTCCTTTTGCCCTTCATTTCGTTGTTCCAATTCAATACGATTATCAGTAAGATTAAACATTCGCAATGCTATTGGAGCTACCTCAGACAAGGAAATTTTTACTGTAAATTTACCATCACTCGGATTTGGATACAACAAATATTCTTCAATAAATGGAGATTTAGCATCACCAATATCAGCTAAGCCTGAAGGCTCTTCAACAATAATAGTTTTTTCATAATCCTGATAACAATCTCCTTGATATGTTCTTAGATTAAAAACATAAGCTCCTGGTGTTTCAAAAATGACTTTCAATCGGTCCTTGTTATCTTCAACAACCTGTATACCTTCATTTTCCGGAACTGTCCATATTACTTCTTCTCCTTTTGGTACACTTACGTTTACCAATGTTACTTCTTTACCTGTAAACGCCTGCGAAAGCAATAAAAAGTCTGCATCAATAGGATCTTCAGAAACTATAATATCTACTTCATCATAGCCTATACAACCTAATGAATTTGTAATGGTTATACTATATCTTCCTGCCTGACTTAAAGAAACTAAACTTTCGATACTAGAGAAGCCATTATCTGATTGCCATAAGTATATTGCACCTGGATCATCAATGGATACATCTAGTTCTAATGATTGATCTCCACATATAGTTCGGTTCTCTCCTAAATCTACCGGAACAGGATCTGGATCGGTTAGAGTAACATCTGTAAAAGCAATACAATTTTCAGCATCCTGTATTTGAAAACGATAGGTTCTTGCGACAAGATTGTCTATACGTGTTGTTGCATTACCATTATCCCAAGAATATTGATAAGGAGGTGTTCCTCCACTTACCTGTACTTCGATATTACCATCATTGCCCTGAAAACAAGTAGGGTTTATCTGTGAAAGCACCTGAATATCTAATCCCCCAGGCTGATCTATTGTTACTGTTCCTGTAGCACGACATCCTCTAGTATCCGTAACAAAAACTACATATTTACCAGCAATAAGATCAGTGGCTTGTTGTGAAGTAGTCCCATTAGACCATTCTATAAAGTATGGTGGAGTTCCCCCAGTAATATCTACTGTAGCACTTCCATCATTTCCTTTTGCACAAGAAATCGGCACTGATGAAAGAGAAACTTCTAATAGCTCTGGTTCAACAAATACAAAAGTACTGTCTATCGTCTCAATTAAAAGATCACTTTCATATATCCCCATAACAGTTCCTAATTGATCTTCAGCATTAAAAGCATATCTTCCATCATCTAATCCTCTAGCAATACTATCCGTTTGTGAAGTAAGTACCTGCCAGCTACCATCTGTTTGTTGTTTTTTCCAGGTATATCGATATGGAAGTCCAGTGGAGAAAGGAACTCCACCACGAACATGAGCTACTAATTCTCCATCACTTGACGGATCTAAAAACTCATTATCCTGATTACAAGAGATAGGGCTAAATACCTCTATAATAGATTCGATAGGTTCGTGAATTACAAATTCGCTCTCAACTACAGTACATCCTGATTTTGTAGTGGCGATTTCGTGGTTTTTATCCCTTACAGTTAAGTAATATGTCCCTGCAGTAATTGTGTTTAGTCGTATTTGATAGACTCCACTAGTGGTTACTGAAGTCACCGTTTGGGCATTAAGAACATCTCCATTTTCATTTTGCCATTCATAACTATAGCTTTGATCGTCAAATGGTGTTCCTCCTTTAACTTCTGAGATAATCCAAGAATCATTTGCCCCAATGCTTGAAGGTCTGTTATAAGATGGATAACTAATAGATACGGGAGCAACTGGTTCCTCTATTTCTATAGTATCCACAACTTCACAGCCACGATCATCGGTTATAATAACTTCATAAATCCCCTTTTCAAGGTTATTTATGCGTTGCGTATCTTCACCCGTACTCCAGGCATATGTATAAGGAGGTGTTCCTCCTTCAGGCATCGCTTCTGCCCAACCATCACTTCCTGCATGACAGTATGCATTCTGTTTATTAAATGACACTCGCAATAAAGGAGGTTGTTTTAAATCATAAATACTATCAGTTTCTCTTACGACAATGTTGTTCTCGTATTCTGCCAAAATCACTCCATTTTGATCCTCAATATTGACAGCATATTTTCCAACATCAAGATTAATTGCAATACTATCCGTCTGATCGGTTAATATTAACCAGGAAGCATCGGCTTGTTGTTTTTTCCAGGTATATTTATAAGGTAATCCCGAGGTAAAACGTATTCCCCCCTTAGCATGAGCAATTAATTCTCCATCACTAGAGGGATTTCCATATACATTGGTATTGTTACAAGAAATGGGATTACTTTCTTCAATATCCACTTCCAAAGGATCCGGCTCTTGAATTCCAAATCGTTGATTAACAATTGTACAACCTTCTTTCTGTGTAGCTTCATCGAAATTTGCATCTTTAATGGTCAAGAAGTACAAACCATCACCAATCCCATTCAGAGTAAGTTCAAATTTTTCTTCTGTTGTATTTACCAATGTAGTTACCTGACTATTCAAAAGTCTACCATCCATGTCTCGCCACTCAAAAGTATAACTCCCGTCCGGGAATGGAGTTCCTTTCTTTACTTCAGCCTTAATCCATCCATCAGTAAATTCAAATCCACTTGGGTTTTTAAAATCTACAAAATCGAATTCTATAGGATCAGGTTGCCTAATTTCAATTACTTCAAAAGCTCTACAACCTAAAGAATCTGTAACAGAAACTCTATAAAAATCAGGTAGCAATTCGGCAATATCTTCTGTTGTATCTCCATTACTCCATTGTATGGTATAAGGTTCTTTCCCTACATCTTTAAATGGGGTACCTCCAGTAATGGTAATATCTATAGAACCGTCTTCTCCTCCAAAACAAAAAACATCTTTCTTATCAAATGAAATTTCAAGCAGTGGTGGATCCTGAAGAAAATACTCTTCATCTCTTTCTAGAACAGGCACATTATTTACATAATCTGCTAAAATAATATTGTTTGCATCTCTAATGTTTACCGCATAGTTCCCAGTACTAAGATCACTCGCAATACTGTCGGTAACACTTAATGTTTCCCACAATCCTGTAATTTCATCTTGTTTTTTCCAGGTATAATAGTAAGGTAATCCTCCATTATCTAAAGGTCCAAGTTCCACCCCTCCTTTTGCGTGTGCAATCAATTCTCCATCACTAAAAGGATCACTATTCGTATTAGTATTATTACAAGAAATACTCTTTGATTCTTCAAAAGTCACCTCTAATCTAGGCGGTGCAATAAGTTCATGGAAAACATCAACTACTGTACAATTATCCTCATTACCGGTTTCAGCACTACTAAAATTGGCATCCTCAACCGTCAAATAATATTCCCCTTGAGGTACATCACGCAATGTAATAAAAAAGCCCTGGCCGGATACAAATTGTCTATCTATTGTTGTTAATGTAACATCAGCTGCATTTTTCCAAACATAATTATAGGTGTTATCAGGTTTTATAGTTCCTCCAGAAACTTTTGCCACTATTTTTCCATTATTCATAAAGAAACCTGTTGGATTTAAAGAAGCATCTTTATCAATTTCGACCTGTAGTGCTGTTAGTGGTTCTTCTACTCGTGCATTTAATACAATTTCATCACCGATATTTGCACCACTTTGATATTCTGCGAAACAATTATTTTGGTCTTGAATTCTGATTTGATAGGTTCCTTCTGAAAGCCCTCTTTCTGTATGAGTATTTCCTGAAGAAAAAGGTGTTCCCACAGTTGGCCAGCTATCTCCAACTTTTCTTATAAAGTATTTGTAACCACCTATTCCACCAGTTGCTGTAAAACTCAGTCTCCCATCACTTCCTCCTTTACAAAAAACATCGGTTATACGTATCGCTGGAGAGCCTACAAATCTTACTGGTGTTCTAGGATCAATTCTTCTATCTTTTATATAATCATTGCCATCTGAAAAGAGTGGAATTCCACCAATACTACTTCCAAAGATAAACCGAAGATTTCCCGCAGGTAATTGATCTACTACTAATGTTCTAGAAGCTGATATCCCAACACTATTAATATTTTTAATAGTTTTATACTGGTTGACGCCGTTGACAACATCTTCGATAATATCAAGGTCTTTTACTTGTCCGCTTACTGTCTCACCAGAGACCAAGTCTCTTTCAAATCTTATAGTAACCGTAGCATCCTTAGTATTGTAGCAAGTTGGACGTGTGGCACCTATAATTGTAAACAAGGGTGCAGAAACACGGTATTCATATCGTATGGGATTAGAATATTGACTTTGTGAACAACCTGTATTTACTCTAACATCAATTTTTTTACCATTAAAAGAAGGTGAAACTCCTGGTATATCGCTTCCTTTAATTTGTAACACTGATCTATTTTGATACGTATTTGGAAAGGCATTAAAAGGCCCATTGTCCAATGCATATTCCCATGTATATACAGAATTATCCACACCTCCGGCCAAAGGACCAATTTCGAGAAATTCATTACTCCCTATGTTATTCGGTATTCTCGGTCTTAAAGTGATCACAGGTTTTACAAAAACCTCATAGCTACCAAAATTACGACCATCATACTCCTCTCTTTTTTCATAGTAACACGTACTAGAATTTACTAAAATTTCATCCTCTAAACGAGTATCAAAACAATTTGGAAAACCTGAATTTGCTAATGCTACTACCTCTATTTTATCAATTTCTTTGTTTGTAAATTTTTGCTTAGCTTCCCAAGTATCATTATTAACAAGTACATCCAAAATAACATCTTCACTACCATTATCGTAAAATACCGTAATTTTTTCAATTCCACGAGGTACATTACATATACCAGGGACATTAATAAAACCTTTTACAGTAACCTCATAGTATGCTTCATCTATTTGCGACCACGACAACTGAATCATGCAACTAAATATGAGTAAACAAAATATTTTTTTCATAATTAGTAATTTACTTCAATGGATTTTGGCTTTGAAAAATTACCATTTCCCATAATTGGTTTTACGTAATACATATATTTAGTATTAGGATATACTTCCGTATCTTCTATAGTAGTTTTATTTACAGGTAATTGAATAAACAACTTTGGTTTCCCGCCTGCTTTTGATTTGTAAACAACTACTTCGTTAACTTTGCTACCATCTTTAATTTTCCATGATAAGGAAATCTTGCCCTCTAAAGAATTTGGAATTGCATTTAGATTTTGGATAACCTCTATAGGAAGAAAATCTACTACAGTTAAAGTAACTGGTGTTGATGGCTCTGAAGTTAATCCACTTTGATCTTCGGCAAAAATGGCATATCTGTATTTTTGACTCCCTTTTACCTCAGTATCTTTATAGGATTGTACTGTGTCTGTTTCAAAAATTGCTTCCCAAGTTTCTTCATTTTCGGCGATACTCTTTCTATACAAAACATGTTTCTTAACATCAGAACTACTACTATTTATCCATGATAGATTAACACCTCCATTTTCTATCTTATAATCTGAAAATATGGGACTTGTTGGAGGAACTTTATCAGGTTTCTTTAATTCTAATATTTCGGAGTAATCAGACATATTGTAGCGGTTGTCTACCGCCACTACGCTATAATAGACTTTACTATTTAATGAAGCTACTTTTACCGTATCTACATAATTTGATGTAGAAATGGGGTCAATAGTTAATTGCACTAACTCTTCTCCCTGACGATTCCCTCGAAATACTCTATATCCTAAAAGGTCTTTTTCTGCATTTGCTTTCCAACTGAAATTAACAACTCCAGTAGAATCTATAGTTCCATTAAGTTCCGTTGGAACTTGAGGAGGAATAGAGTCTATAGTTTGTACAAAAACAGGTAACGAAGTCTTTTTGGTGTTATTGAGTGCATTAGCTGTAATCGTAAAATAATTTGACGCTTGTAATTCGGTATAGGTAAACTCTCTTTGGGTTTTATCAATTTGGCTTTGAATAACTCTATATGGACCTTTAGGATTTGTTGCCCAATTTAACTCAAATCCTTTCACTTGATACTCAGCTTCTTTTGGAAACTCCCATTGTAATGTTACTTCATTTTCGCGAATTGCTCCCTTTTGAAGCAAACGTGGTGTATGCTCTAGTGCCGGAACTCCTTGTGCTTTTACTATTTTAGAAGGTGGACTAGTAATCCCAAATGGAGAGATTCCTTTTACTCTATAATAATATGGCTTTGTATTATTAGGAATTGTATCGATATATACCATACTTTGCGATGGTAATCCTGGTTTATCATTCATGTTCACTAAAGGAGTGTCTCCAAGTCGTGAAAAGGACACTCCATCTTTTGATCTTTCCACATAATAGGATGTAAATATTCCTTTGAACATTTGATACTCCCATGATAACATTATCGTTTTATCCTGTCCTACAGCTAAGAGATCTATGGGAGAAGGCAGTGATTGTACTTTCGAAGGTTCAATTACCACAGAACCAGTCTGTATATCTACAAGGTCTTTAGGAACTTCAGCAGAAATACGATAAAGATATTTTTCATCAGGCTTTGTTGTTTTATCAATATATCCCCATCCTGCTAATAGGGCAGCCCCAAAATTCATGTCTGCTGCAAATAAGGCAAAAGAAAATCTTTGTTCCAGTTCATTGGCCTTATTAACAATTTGTAATAAACTACCCTCCTCGGTACCTTCTACTTCAAAACTTTCTCCATACAATGCTTGAGCTAAAATCGCTGCATAGTCGTCCTTCTCCACAATAGATTTCCAAGCATCTAGCGGTTTCATCTTTAATGGTATCGAAGTGATTTCCTTTTTTTCAGGTTGATTTAAGACTACCCCCTTCCTAGCGACCGTAAAACGTTCAATTCTAAAGCCATAATCATTTGCTCTCTTCCAAGCAATTGGTTGATCTACAGCCCAACGAAGCAATACTTCATTATTTTGAGCAGTTGCCATTACCCGTATATGAGGTATATCATTCGGAGTACTTTGCCCAAAAGCCTCAATAGAAATACATAATATGATGAAAACAATTCTTCTAAATAACATCATCTTACTTTGTTTGTATGTTTAAACATATATGAAGCTTTCGTTGTTTGTTTATTCCCTGGGAGGGTATAATACAAATTCACGTAGTACTTACCATGACGCATATACCAGTATCTGCTATCCAAAATGGTAATAAATCTATCAGGTCGTTTTAGCTTTCCATCTACATAATCATTGAGAACTTGATTTTCAATATCTCTGAAATCATAGTAATATTGAAGTGGTAGGTTATAGCGGTAAGGAAATGAGGTCGCTAATAAATTCGGATGAGAATTTGTTTGCAATCCATTTCTGTAATAAGATAGCACAGGTAGCGCCTTTTTTGGTCGGAAACCGTATTCAGTAATATCTCGATTTAGTTTATACGGTCCGTTTTCTGGATACACCTTATACAATATCGGGTCTATATCTGCTGTAAAATATGTGTCTTTTAAATCTGCTTCTATACTAACTAAAGCTTTATTATCTGTATATTCACTTCCTAGCACTTCATTGATTTCAAACCCTTCATGAGACTTGACATCAGTAGTAAGATAAACAACATCCGATGTAACTGTAGTACTCCAAAAATGATCAGTTACAGAAATATCATTAACCTTACTTATAAAAGTTTTATAAGAGCTTGTCTTAAACTCATAAGAAAGTCGTTCAATCACACCGTTTTGAGAAACATTATCGGCTGTTTTGGTAGTAATCTCAACCGTATTATCATTATCAAAACTAGTTGTTTTAGTATTGGTTGAACCTTTATCCACTTGCCCACCTGCTTTTGGCAAACTTATTATAGTATAATTGTACTTTCGGTCCTTATCCAATTTCGGCAAATTGTAATACACCTCATTGTCTGCATTATTATAATTAAACCCAGTCGAACGTTTTTTTCCGAATTCGTCAGCAAAATGAATTTCACTTTTCCATTGTGTATTATCAAATAAGTAATCCTGACCTCGTCTTAGTTGGATGTAGCCTTTAGAATATTCCTCTCTATAAAATTGTTTTTGATCGACAACAGGATATGAATATTCAATATTGTGTAATGGTATATGATTAGGGGCTTCTCCTGTTACAAAATTTCGGACTTCAGTCTCTACTGCTTTTTTACCATCAACAACAATAGTTTTAAATATTCCGTTAATCTTTTCTTGGAAACTAACCTCTACTTCCACTTTTAATTGTTCATTGGGAGGTAAAATATCATCAGAAAAGAATGTAGCTCTATCATTCATGTAACTCCATTCTAACTCTCCAGGAATTTCTTTCCCTTTTGAATCTACTATTCTGAATTTTTCAAGTATTATCTTGTACGTTTTATCCGCCTCATCTTCTGGTATTACGATAGGCTCTCCTACTTTCATACTAAAAGTAGCCTGTGGTGCTGCAAAAACATCAATTTCGCTAGAACCTTCTTTTGGAGTAAGATCAGTAATCATTTTGATCCCCCCTAGTGGTGATGCATCTATGAATTCGCACTCTTCTCCTAAAGTAACCTTAAAACGGAATCTTCCTTTCACCATTCCTCCTAAAAGGTCGTAGTATCCTCCAACATAACCTCTCAACCAGATTGGGTTTGGAGCTTTGGCTTGAAGCAGTACAGCTGCACCTCCTTTAATAATTGGTATTTTCTTTTTAAGGAAGAACAACTTAATTCGAATTCCTAGTTCTCCTTGTAAATAAGCATAAGCCTGTCCATTTGCATACCATCCATTAATTCCAACCTGATCTCCTGTATTGGCACATTTAGCCTCTCCATAATCTCTAAGCATAATATCATATCCTGCACCTGCCATAAATCGAGCATAAAACGCTAAAAAGTGTATGTCTCCTGTATCTACTTTAAAATCCTGTCCAAAAGCAAAACCTTTTCCTGAACGCAAAGCATTTTCATCTCTCATATAATTAAGAGTTTCTGCTTCAACACCCAAAATCTGAGCTACTTCAGGCGGAGGTGGTGGACTCGGTAACAGATAATCTCCTATCATGAAATAACCTCCTGATTCTTTTCTAAATGGTCCAATTGAAAAAGCTAGTCCTAACCTGTTTTCTGGTGTTCCCATGTGAAGATACCATTCTTCTGGAGACAAATGGATTACTCCCCAACCTGAACGACCACCGGAAGAACGACCTTTAATTAAACCTCCTGCTACGTTTACATAAATATCATATTCTCCATGTAATGCTTTATTTTGAAAATCAAATTCTATTCCCATATAAGCGTTAATCCCTCCTTCTCCGAATACTTTAGCTGGGTACTCTTCGATTGCTCGATCTACAAAAGATTTCAACAACTTACTTTTGTTTATCTTATCAACTACTCCACCTAGACCAGCTTTCTTAGCCATTTCTTCCATTTTATCGGCAACTAATCGAGCAGGATTAACTATTTCTACAATATCCATTACATGTGCTTCTCCATAGAATCCCATGCGGTTAATTCCTCCTGTTCGATTAAATAGTATCTCAAAGCCAGCTCCACCATTAACAATGTTATCCTCTACAATACTGAATAATACATTTGCTTTTAGCCCTAGTCCACTTTCAGCATCAGGAATATAACCTAATCCTGAAGGAGAAAAAGCAGACCCAAAATTTTTACGTTTCATTTTGTAGAAAGCGCCTCCACCAAAAGCGTCAAGACCCATTAATGTTAACTTACTCATGGGCAGATTACCTACAAGTGCATCAACGTACCAATAGCGAAAATCTTTCTTTCCAAAAATTGCTTTAGACTCTATTGATATTCCTGCTAGTGCCGTTAACTGAAGTGCAAGGTCGGCTGTAAATCCATTTCCATATTCAGGGTTGTTTTGCATGAGTTGTAAATCTCCTTCAAGAGAAAAACCACCCAGATTAGCTTTAAGATAAATCTCCTGGACATTTACCTTTTTAAACTTCCAACGTTGCTTATAGTTTTCTTCCTTAATTTGCCCGACTAACTCTAGTCTGGTCCTGGCAGCAAAACCCTTATCTTTTTTACTCATTAAATTGAGTTTAAGATCAAAGGCAAGATTGGTAAAGTCATCCGTAGCGGTTAACGCAATATCCGCTATTGATACTGGAAAATTCATCAACTTCACTTCTCCCTGATATCCAAAATAACCAACTTGAAATAAGGGAGATTCAGTTTGTAAAACAAGATCCTGGAATTCTATTCCTTTGAACTCTATAGCTTTTGGCTGCTCTACATTCTCCCATTCATCACCTCCTTCGTCTTCAGCAACAGAAGTAGAAATATCTGATTCTTGTTCTACATCCGCTCTAATTGTCATATCCCCATGTAGAATTGCCTTGGGTCTAAAATTATCTTCAACAACTGCAAGTTCAATCGCTGAATTAGGTGCTAGTCGACCTCGAGCCTTCCATATATTAAACTTGATTTCATCTAAAGATGATAATCTAACAGCAAATTCTTCTTCAGAAATAAAACCATTGTATCTCAATCCTCTCTTGGAAGATGCAGAATCCAATTTTGTTTCTTGTTTTTGAGAATTTTCCTGTAATTTTTCTGATATAGGTAGTAGAATTCTCCCGTCAAAACTTGCGCCTACGAATCGATTAGCTGCCAATTCGATTCCTAATTGATCTACAGACATGGACCATGCCTTGCTTTTATTTGTCCTACCTTCAGATAATGGAATCACATTATTTACTGAAAAGTATCCTGAAACTCCATAGTCATCAATAATCATATGGTATGCCTCAAAGGAAACTCTTTTATTTTTAGATATACTGTTTTTAGTCTTAAAGGGTTTTGGCATTCCTATCTGTAAAGACTCAACATAAAACCCTCTCCAACTTTCAATACTTGGAAAGAGTAAATCATTTTCATGGTAAAAATCAGGAAAGTTATTATGCAATGTACGTTCATCACTAAAATCAAATATTGCCCTATTCACAGAAAACATAAATGAATCGGGCATACTAGCCAACACAAAAGGTGGCAAACTTACTTCAGCAATGAGATCATTCCAACTTTTGACCACCATTCCAAACTGTCCTGATACTCTATTAGGAATAGAGATGGTTTTACCATCACCAGTTTTATATGAGCGTGTTTCGGGTAAAGACTCTCCATTAGGGCCAACCGGCAAAATCATATCTCTAGAAAATTGAACCTCTGCCTGTACTCCAAGTTCTTTTAACCCATCGCAATCCATATTAAAATAGGTTAATTCTTGTACATCTCCCGTATTATAATTGAAACCTCCTTTTAGAGTTAATAACCACTTACCTCCATTCCAGGGAATATGAACGTCTCCCAGCAACACTAAATTGGCATCACCGATAATACCTCCTGCATGATTCATTTTTAAGTTATCAGCGGCAAAAAACAACTCAATACGATTTCCTTTTTCATCAGTTTGAGGAAGTGTAATACGAGCAAATGCGGTAAATTCAATATATTGAGTATTTACTGTTGCACTTACAAGTCCTAACTCAACATTAACCCCTCCATTATCTTCTTCAGGATTGTATTTTATACCTATCGGCAATGTCTGAATATCTTCATTTCTGAACGTATCAACCCATCTTCCTTCGGTTTGTATTTGTCCAAAAACAGCTGCTACCTCTTGCCTCTTGGGTAAAATCTTTTTGTCCTCGGAATATTCTATCGCAATATGATCATGTGTAAATTCTGGTTTCGTTATTTTTTGATCTACTAATTTTGGAAGAGGAAACTTCTTTTCCAAATCATGCAACATCAAAAACTTTGAAGTAGAAACAGAAGAAGTGTTAATAGTATTATTCTTAGAAAAGACCAGAGAATCCTTTTCTGTATTAGGATACAGAGATGATACAAACAGGAATAATAATATAAGGCTACAGCGTAGTTTTATATTCATAGGCTTTATTTTGAGGCATTTGGGCATGCAATATTACAAAAATTAATTACCTCTTTAACAATCTATTAACATAATGTAATTTGCAGAGGTAAATATAATGCATGCATAATACTTTATCAATAGGTATAGCAGGGGAAAAATACCCTATTTAGTTTTAAAATCTCAATCTTTACACTACATGGATTAATTACAAAACCCTTATTATCAAATATTTAAAATGAATTTACACACACCTAAAATTTATTTGAAATAAAAAAATTATTGTAAATTTTCTTTTCCAACTGCAATAATAAACCATCGTAGTTTCATTTTTTGATACTGAACAAAATTTATATCATTTTATTTGGGGGATCTATCTGATCAAATAATTCTAACAACAAGAACCGATTGGTTTTTGGGTTTCTGCTTCTAACATTGTTCTCTTTTAAAAATTCTCTAATGATATATCCAATGTTCATTGATTCAAAAACCTCTTCAATATGCTTATTGTCAAAAGGAAACATTTTGTATCCATTACGCAATGTAAAATATCTATCACCCCCTCCTAAAAAAGGTGGATATTTCGATTTAAACGTATAAACGTTGATATAATAACATTCATCTTCGAGATAACAATAAGTACTGCTGTTTATCGGTAGAATGTTTTTTAGGTCATAGGAGTTTTCTATCGTCTTTTCTATACTTTTGAATTCAATAGGAGATTCCTGACCAATGAGGAGCGTTTCTATTTTATGCAGAATATCATAGGCATCTATTTTGGTCATCCCATCAAATTGTTTCATGCATTTTTTTAATACTTTATCTTGATACGTAGTCATATTGCCATTCATTAATTTTTAGTTAGCACTTTATTGCATGACGATAGTGTTCTTAGAGTAAGATATCCTGGCGTTTCACTTATACTTGGGGATATACATTGAAATTGGAAAATAAAGAAGTAATTCACTATCGTAGCAGAAATTTGGCGAGCCATATAGTGACTTCAATTGTATACTTGTAAAAGCACCAGGTATCTTAGTTGGGGTACACAAACTCAGCTTAAATTGACTATAATATTTATCCTCAAAAATCATATTATACGAGGTTTAATAAATCGATCGAAATTTTTAATACTATCTTCTTCTTACCCATAATCTTTTCCCAATCTAGACTTATTATTCAAAAATTTATTTTTTATTATACTTACGGTCATCGCTATTATCTCAGGGTATAAATAAAGATTTGTACTAATTACCGCATCAATAGATAGCTGCAATTTTTCCTTCTCACTATTGGTTAGATTACTATAAATTGGCAAGTTATCTAACGCAAACATTACTTTTTGATGATTAACAATTATTGTTCGATTTGGTTGATTAATCAAGGAATCGTTTGATAAAATCAACATTCTGCGACCATAAATAATTTCTATAGCTTCTTCTACATTTAAACCTTCTTCGAAAAGATCCAAAGACCATTCATAAATTTTTTGTTCATATTTGTATCCGTTTAAAAGATTAGATAGAAAATCATCCTTTTTCATTTGAATTGAGCTTATAATAGTGGAAAGAAAGCGATTACGTTTATAATCTAATTTAACATATTTAACCATGACGTTTCATTTAAAATCTTTGATAATTGTATCTTGTGTTTTACATATTTTTAGTAAAAGCCGATGTGTTTTCAATATCCGTTTTTGGTTTAGTTTTCTGCCATATTTAAAAAACTTCTGAAAAGTTCCGTTAGGAAAACCCAGACGCTTATCTAGGCCCGCTGAGTTAATGATGTCTTGATTTTTTAGTAGCCACATTTCTACCATTTCTCTTTTTGTTAAATTCATACCATTATATCAATTCGAATCATGAATATGATCTGATGAAGGCAGAGAATCAAATGTGGGGTATATTCTCTAACATTAACCTTATTTATTTTGACGATGTGTTTAAGGTCATTTTCATATTAGTCTGAGTGTTTGAATGTGTGGATTGGAAATTCCTAATTAGTAAAATTTTGCATACATTTGTTTTTGTCACAGTTGTAGGATGTAACATCACACTTTTCGTACTTTTTTCAAACTAATTTCATACATAGTATGAAAAAAGTTTTGTAAAATGCAAATTTATTAATGGGGATTAAGGCACTTTTCGAACAAATTTCAAAGAATGAAGGTATTTCAATAGATGAAATAGCTCAAAAATTGGGTGTTGCCAAATCCACTGTTTATTACAGTATTAATAAAAACACATTATCCTTAAAATTAAATAAAGCCTTAAAAAGAATATACCCGCAATATCTAGATGCAATGGACAAAGAGACTCTCTCAATAGATAATTATGATCCAGTGAAAGTTGCGGATTATGTTGTTGGTAATGAAGAAGAGATGCTTCAGATAGATAAATTTCGCCTATGGTTGCAAACAAAAGTGCAAGATGGTGTAATTGAGGTGTTATCTATAAAAAAGTCTGGAGACCACTAAAATATATTTCTAAGAATAAATAGCCGATACTTTTTCTTTTATGTAATTTTCTGAGAAGGTGATATTCAATCCAAGTTCTAGGCGTTTTTTGACTATTTCTTTTATACGTCTTTCATTAGTTTCTGCCTTTTTCTGAAGATATTGCTCAATATCATTATTAATTTCATCAAGTAATTCTTCAGGAATAAGTCCTTGTCGAAATTTTTTATATACTATACGCTTTCTATCCTTTCCCATTATCGCAGCTTTTCAATTTGATCTGTATAATCCTTGATAAACTGCTCTTTATCTTCGGCAGATATATATTTTCGCTTCACATCACGTATCACGAAATACAGCCAAGCATGTAGGTTCTTCTTGCGTTTTATATGATAATTATTTATTAAAATAGAAATACCCGTTCCCACTACAGCAACTAATCCAATCGCCCAATAGTATAATTCTTTCGGAAAATCCTGTCTGTGCCAGAGTGTCCATGTTACAAAATACAATGATATGAACAAGAAGAGGGATGCTGAAAATCCAACAATCCAGCGAACATGTTTGTCCAGAATTACAAAGGGATATATGTATACAAGTAAAATAGCAAAATAGAGCATGGCAAGAGGTTTGCCCGCTGCATACCAGAATTTACGAATGTTACTGAAACCAATAAACTTCTCGTTGGCCTTCAGTTCATCCACCTTCAGGGTGTAGGTGTCTTCGCTTATTGTTTTTTCCTCCAGTTGCTTTGCATATATAGCAAAGTCAGGGTGTTTCTTGGGATATAATATATGAATGAAAGGTGCAGTACACGCAAATACCGCACCTAATATTAAAGTAATAATCTTAATTTTCCCTGTCATCCGGTTCTTCAATTTCTTCTTTGTCGATCATCTTGATATCGACATCATCCTGTAACACAATTTCGTTAGTAGTTACTTCATCGTTTACATTGTCAGCTTCACATCCAATAAATGTAAATGCCAAAATAAAAAAAAGAATGTTTAATAAAAATGATTTCGTTTTCATAATTAAATTTTAAGGATTTATGGATTATCGACTTGAATTACAAGTCATTGATTTACAAAAGATAAAGAAGGATTTTAGTCTATAGACAGGATCGTTATTTGAGTTAAATTTAGTACAAATATTAGCCAAAAATGGGGCTTTTCTCCCACTTTTATCACTAAAAATAGGATTAAAAACGCAGATTGTAGGAAAATGGTGTAAAAAATCAATTCAAATCACTGATTTACAATATATTAATACCGTATTTAAAGTATGGTTTTGCCGTATTTTATAATAAACATCAAATATGCTATCCAAATTTTTCTTTTACTTTATTCAAAGTAGATCACTAATCTATCCTTCCTAATTACATATACATTTCAAAATTGAAGGAATATTACATTGTTGTCTTTTTCAGAAATATCATCAAATCTATATAACTTCAAATGTACTTTAAAAACAAACAAAATGTCTTATTTATATCAAATTTAACAGACATTTTAAACTTTTAAAATACAATAAAATAATTTTTTGTCTATATTTGAAATAAAAATAAGACATTTAGTCATTTTAAAATACAATAGAAATGGGACAACACATTACAACCAGAAGAATCTTAAGGATTATGGAACTATTACATCGAGAAGAACGGTTTAAATCTTGGAGCGCTATGGCTAGAAGTCTTAACTACTCTTCCGCCTCTTTTGACAAGGTAAGAAATGATGACAGAAATCTTCCTATTGATGTTATATATAAGTTTTTTGAAGTGTACAACATAAATCCTACAATCGTTTTTGATGATAGAAGGTGGAAAGATGATTATAACGCTAATGATGTTGAAGCTTTTAACTTTCTTTACGAAATGTCTAATTTTAAAGGAAATTCAGTCACATTGGACAATGACCATATCGCAAAAATCATACTAATTCCAAATAGTGAAAATGAAAATTATGTTGGTAGTGTTCGAGATAACAATTGCATTCAAGAAAACGAAGAAAATTTCTTATATAACCAAAGGGCTCTGCTTCCTGGATTAAAACCAACTGGGCTTTACAGAGGATTTCAAGTTTTTGGAGATGAAATGGAAGATAATTTATTCCACGGTGACTGGGTAATAGCAAGAAAATTAGAAAATTTTAGTGATGCAGTTTGGGGTAAAATACACGTAGTTGTAACAGACTTAGATATTTTTATTTGTAGGGTTGTAGGTCAGGATAAAAAGAATGATGACTTGTATATTAGCTACGACAACGTAGATTATCAAGAACATACTCGCACCATCAAATCTTATTTATTTCAGGAAATATGGGTAGTTGAGCAAAGTATCAATAGAAGATTTCCTAAGCCCACAAAACAAACCAACATTGATTTTCAATTCCTTGAAGCCTCGAAGTCAATTGAATCTGAAAAATAATTAACAAAAAACGCCATCGACCGATAATGTACAAGGAATACAATAACACTTATAGTAATGCATAATCAAAAAGAAGCCGACAGACTAATTACATTAAAAGATGTTTGTAAAAAACTAAAAACAAATGACATACGCACTGCCGCTAAATGGTGTGAAAAAGCTGGCATCCCGATTATTAAAAGAAAAAGGACGAGGCTTACCTATGAGTTTTTAGTAGATATAGAGCTAAACAAAGGAATTGCCCCATTTTTAAAAGCTAAATACCCGAATTCTTGGAAAGAAATGCTTCGTTTTTATTTAAAAAATGATTCCGAAGGTTTTATCCTCGCCGATCTTAAAAGTTCATCTGAAACCAAATAGGTTGAAAATACCAGAAATAAATAACTTTATTACATTTAAAAGTTCAAAATCTTTTCTAAAGCATCATCTGTTTCTTTATGAATAAAATTACCTTGATACCCAATAGTTGTAGTTAAATGGCCATGTCTGTATAACTTTTGTAGCATCTGTGGTGGCACTTTATCTCCTGCAATATTACCAAAGCTATGCCTTGCTATATGATTAGTCAATTTTTTATCAATCTCAGCTAATGAAGCAATTTCAGATAGGTTATTATTAAACTTTTTAGTCGCCGTCTTTATTTTAGCATACACATCTCTTGCATCTTTAGCATTTGCATTTTTTAATTCAGGAAAAATAAAATCACCGGTCTTTTTCTGATCTTTCTTATAAATTTCTAGTATAGAAATAACTCTTTCAGGTAATTTAATCGAAACCACCTTATTGTTTTTTCCCATTTTATAATACAACCTATCTTGTTTTATATCGCTCCACTTCATTTTTAAAACATCTGCCATTCGTATTCCAGCAAGATAAAACGAAAAAAGAAATACATTTCTAGTATGCGCTATGGTTGTTCCTTCTTGTAAATCTAAATTCTCAATTCTTCGTATCTCAAATTCATCTAATCCTATTTTTAAAGTTTCTGGAAGTTTTATTCTAATTTTATCAGTTCCAAATGGATAATACTTCCTGTCCACAATCCCCATTTTTATTGCTCGATTATAAAGTAATCGAATCAATATTAAAATGTTCATTATTGATCTTTCACTAATAGTTCCCTTGGCCTGGAGATAGTATTTAAACCTATTTAATAAAGCTTCATCAATCTCACTAAAATTTAAGTTTTTACTCTCGACAAATTCCAGAAACCTATTAATCTTACTATTATCAGATATCGCTCTGTTATGTTTTTTTGCCTTTCTTAAATTTGCCACATGCTCTTCTGCTAATTGAAAAAATGTATCTCCAGCTTTAGCTCCTTTAACTTCATCAATGATCTGTCTTGCAGAATATGATTTTTTAGACGCTTCATACTCTAAAATCAAATCTTCTATAGCATCATATCGCTTACGAATAAGCCTATTCAATTGTGAATATTTCGGGTTTTTCTTTGTCACTTTTCTAGCTTCATTATCCCATTCATCTTTTCGGTTAAGATTAGCTAGATATAAATAATTCTGTTTACGATCTTTAGTTACTCTAATTGCTACTCTGTATATCTTACCACCAGAGCCATCACTTTTGGGATGTAGTAGTACTTTAATTGTCTTAGTCTGAAAATTAGTTCACCTAATCTTTTCTCTTTTAAATATAATACACTTGCAAACTAAAGGTC
>CANMDH010000051.1 GCA_947496555.1 uncultured Aquimarina sp.
ATCTACTTTTTTTCATATCCTAAATTTACAGTTATTTTCTAGTTCTAACTGTAGCGGATTTTAGGGATACTTACACAAGCACTTCTCGTGATGTTATCTCGTTTTACGGTTAAAATTCTAATTTCAACAACTTTTTGCTTTTCTTTTTTAAATGCTAATATGTCAACACCGTATTGCCTACCCTTTTCGGGTTTGTATTTAATAGTATACCCTTGCTCAAAAAGTAGGTCTGCCAACAAAGAATCTAACTCTCCGTCTTCCTTAAGAATTGATATGTACTCACGAATTATGAAGTTCATCTTTTGAAATGTATCTGAAATGTAGTCTTTTTGCCTGTTGCCCAATTGGGTCAATAAATTCTAATCTTGGCATTTCCATTGAATGGGAAATACTTTTTGGTTCCATTACGTCTGTGAAACCTTGTTCAGTTTTTGAAAAGAAACCTTTACCCACTCTTAATTGTGTTTTGTCTGCGAAATCTAAAAATGATGGTTTCTTATTTTCGATTGCTTCATTACCTAGTCCACTAAATTGGACTTTATTATAGTAAGACAATCTCTTTTCAGATGGATTAAATTCATCGTGAATTGGAAGATTGCTTAGTCGGTTAAAAAAATCGTCCGCTTTACCCGTAATTTGTTTAATTATAGCTTTGTGTTTTTTATCAGAGACTCTTTCCTTATTAAGTTTTTCTATCAATGACGGGTAATTTAAAAGCAATTCAGAATAAATTAAACTTGCGGTATGATTTATTATTTCCTGTGATTCAAGATTCTCTGCCAATATTTGAAAGAGCATTCTATAGGCAACATCTTTATCCCAGGCAAAACTGATTACTCGCAAAGCCAATAGAATAGTTTCTTCTTCATTCAATTCTTTTATCCAAGCGCTATCTAATTGCAAGGAATCTCTTGTGCTTCTAATTTCACTAATCACATATTGAACTGCAAGACCATAATTATGTGATTTTAATAGCCAGGTTGATATTAGCTTATGAAAATACTTTGAATTTTTATCGTTGAAGTTGTTCAAAAGATGCTCTAAAACTTGCATACCATTTGCACTTGGCAAATGAAAATCAATCCAATTTTCAAGAAATATTTTGATAATCTCAGGATTGGAGTCGAAGAATTTATCAAGCGAAAAGTTTAAAGAATTGTAAATGCCAGAATACTGAAGCGGAACTTTTGCAAGATGCTTAATTGACAGATAAAATAGCTCCTCATTTTTCTCTAATTCAATAAAAGAATTTAAATCTCTAACTAGTGCAGAATAGATATACGATGATTCAATTTTAAAGAGCTCTTGTATTCTACTATTAAATTTTGGAAAATCCTCTAGATGACGAGTATAAAAATTCATCAAGTATGCCCAATCAATGTCTTCAAGAATTTCTTTAAACTTATTGATGTCTATTAGCTTGTTAATTCTATCGCAAAAGGAGTGTTTTTCTTCAAGGTTTATTATTGTTGCTGCTCGAAACCCGGCAGAGATTCTGAAACTGACACCGGATTCGATATTATTGATTATTTCGTCTACAAAGTCTTCACCGACCTTATCCAATCCGTAAACAATACTTGCCCAAAACTCATAAGTATCCCTTGAGAGGTTCTTCTCAATTTCTTCTTTTATTTGTTTAGCAATTTTAGGGTTGGTCTCAGAGTACTTCTCAAGCCAAGTGTAAAATTGACCACTTGAAAAATCAGATTTAAAAAACTCGTTTATACTAGCAAAACAGCTTACGAAAAGCTCAACATCTTCTACATTATTATGTTGGTAAAATTGCTGAATATCCCTCCAGAATTGGAACTTTTCAATACTACGCGTATTGACTTTTTTTAAAAATATTATAGAAGAAAAATCACCTTTGGTGTTCATTGTACCATTTTAATTAATTATAATTTTTAACAATATTCATCCTGCCGTTACCACCTAAAAGCCCCTTCCATCAATTCTACCTCACTTCTTTTTATTCCTACTTCTTCGGCAATATGTTTCCAATTTTTGACAACTGTTAATACTTCAGAAAGTATAGTTTCCATTTCACTTTCGCTTAAACGAAAATACTCGCCAACATTTTTAGCCAAATCAAAGTTTAAAGCATTATCGTCCATATCTATATTTAGTGAAAGTCCATCTTTTTCGATTGATGGATTCAGGTCATAGGCAGGTGATAATATCCAACCTTTGTCGGTTAAGATAAATCCGTGATTTCGCAAATGGTCATCCGTATTAGAAATTGCTATGTTAAACACGATACGCCGCCAAAGTTGATGCAAATTAGCCTCTACATCTGCACCATAGTTTTCTATAAATTCTACGATTTCGAGATAACTAGGTGCAGACTCTTTTATGATATCTTCGGTATTTCCGGTCATCGTCATTGCGGATGCAAAGTGAATGCGTTTTCCATTGTCCCTATCAAACCGTCTTGTTAAGAATGTGTGATACTGACCGCTAATCTTCTCTATTTTAGAATCTGTCATTTCTATACCCGCTGCAGTAGCCAATTGATAGGCTAAAAACTCCCAAGCAGCTTTATCAACTGTATCTGTTTTTGACGGAAACTTGGCTATCCAAAGATTCTTTTTGGTATCAAAAATATTTGCCTTGGGTCTCGCACCGCCTAATGATGAACCCGGTGCAATCAATACCGCAATCCATTTTCTTATGGCTTCACTTTGGTCATCACTTTCCAATTGTTTAGCGGCTTCCTGTAAATCGCCCAATGACGACCAAGGTGGTGTTGGGGTTTGTGCATCATTATCCAAGAAAGGGCCGTCCAAGTCAGTTTTAAAACGCAAAGCACCCATTCTGCTTTCATCATAAACCCCAAGCAAATAATCTATTTCATAGAGTGTACTTGCCTTTTCATTATTTGCACGAGCATCTTGAGTTGCTCTACGCTTCATTAAAGTCTTACCCCAAGTGTCTGGCATACTATCTAAAAAGATTCCGAAATTCTCTTTGTTGGTTGGATATTGCGGACCAGAATAGAAATCGATGTCTGGGTCTAACAATCTTTGTGCATCGGTTTTTAACCAATCTTTATCATACTCAAAACTGAATGCTTTTTTTCCCTTGGCAAAATGTGCCGATAAAGTTCCTATTAGTGTTGGTTCTTTAAGACCTACCCAATCAGCAAAAACATATATGTCAAATTTTCCTGTTGCCATCTTTCTTATAATAAATCAAGGTCTTGAAGTTTTCTGCCAAATTCATCATCTACTGCCAGCTTTTTGAAATCGTCTTCCAAGTTGAGAACTCTAAATACATTAAAATAGGAACCTATGGCAACCGCTGGGTCGCCTTTTTCTATTCTATACAATGTAGTCCGATTAATACCCGCACGTTCGGAAACCTGCTCAGCTGTGAGCTTTCTTCGCTTTCGTGCAAGCTTTATATTCTCGCCCAAATGCTCAAATACTTTCTGATATTTTGGTAACAGAACTGTTTTCTTAGAATTCATTTTGTTGCATATTTACCACAAATTTACTATTTTTGTTGATAATATGCAACATTAATAATGATATCCAGAAAAGAACTAAACGAATTGTATAGAGATCCGGCTAAGCCAAAGGATTACGACCAAATTGTACAGGCTCTCTGCAACAAGGTTTTCAACAATGAGGAAATTTCTCTAGCCGAAGAACAATTTGTCGGGGGAATCATTGAGCAATTAAGAGATAAGAATAATCAACGCACTTTTAAAATTGAAGATTATGAGAATTGCGTAAACTATCATTTTAGAAGTAGATACTTAAGGTATGTTAATGACCTCAATGGACATAAAGAGGTAATGGACTATGATGGTCCCATATCTACTGTACGGAAAAAAAAGGATGTGGTATTTCTTCAGAAAACCTATGAAGAATGGAAAGTATATCTTAAAGATAAAACAAATGGTTTTCGGCTTATAAATTATGTTGCGCAAGAAACCAATTATCAACTAAAACAACTCGATAAGTTTGCAGACAAACTAAAAATTGGTGCTAACTACAAAGAGTATTTGCAAAAGACCTTAGTACTTCACGGTAAATACATTTATCTTTTAGTAGCCGAATTCTACCAAGAACTGGGAAAGGATGAGGAAATCATTGACCTTAACGGCAATAGGGTTTTGATAGATGGATTTACCTATGTCCATACAATGTTCAGACACTTCTCTTCCCACATTAAACAGCATCAAATGCAAAAATCTTATCATTTTGACAGCAACATCGGTTTTAAAGAGATACCCTATTTTTTGACAGATGCAATCCGTTCATATACGATATTACCTGAGAGTAGTTCATTCGACCAAAGAAGAATTTATTTTAGCTACAACTCGAACCCCTACGCAATTTGGTTCAGACCTTTCAAAAAGGATTTAAAAGGTGGAAAAAGAGAGGAATACTTGAGAGCGCAAACCTTTTATCCCATAGAGAATCACCAAGAGCTCTCTAAATTATCTGATATGGTACTCTTAAAGGGCAATAGCACCTTTTCTTTTTATCACAAAACAGATTCTAAAAAATGATATGACAAAACCATTTATACGTTCTATAATCCGGAAATCATTGATGGAACTTTATTCAAAAGATGCATTGTTAATGGATTCCGCCTATGATATCAACGAAAGAACGGTGACTCATCGGCTCGCAATTTATCTAGAGTCCTATTTTCAGCAGTACGGGTTTGTAGTAGATGTGGAATACAACAGAATGCGTGGTGATTGCTCTAGTGACGCTATTGGGAATCTGATGGGTAAACGCCTTAATTGGGAAGAAAATGAACAAGGTTCAAGCTATGTGTATCCCGATATCATTGTACATAAAAGAGATACCAATGAAAACTTGTTACTCATTGAGGTTAAAATGTCCTGGAAGAATGGAAAGAGAAGTAACGACCTTCTTAAAATAAACGAGTATATAAATGAAATTGGCTACAGATATGGTGTTTATATTGAACTAGCACCGAATATTGAAAATAGCCAAGTGTTATTCGGACCATTTAATTAAATATCAATCGCACATCATCATAAATCCGCTCGAAGTTAGCCTTTAAATCTGCTTGAGAAAATTGCTTAGTTTCAAAAGAAAGTTCCCTTTTAATGTTGGCCAATTTGAAATGCACTTTCTTATCCTTGCCATCAGCGTAGGTAATGAATTCACCTTGTTTCAATCTAAAGAAAACATCAGCTCTTATCTTTGGGATTTCCTTTTCGCCCGTGGTAATGCGTGTATCAAAATCCAGATTATGTCCTCGACTTATACTCTTAGTCGGGTTCTTTATAATTTCAAAAAAGCGTTCGTAATATTTTGCGGTATCTGGGTCGTTAACCTTGCCAAAAAATTGATAGGATAGATTGCTCAATATGGCTTTACTCGCCTTATCGCCATACATCATATCATTCTGAATTTTGTCCTGCATTACGTAAATAGTAGCAATGTCGTAACTACGCAACGTTGCCGGAATTCGGTGCATATTCAACAATCTGATAGTTGGTGCTTCTTCCATCAACAAAAATGAAGGTTTTGAATTTCGCACACTCATTTGCTTGGTAATTGTGTGAATAATAGTGGCAATTACAGACGAGTAAGAGGTCTCAAATTTTGGGTTGTTCACTACAGAAATTATTGCAGGATTATCTTCGCTATTAATATTCAACGGCACTTCGTCTGCGGACAATGCCATAAAAATGCGTTGTGTGCTAATTCGCTTTAGCGCATTGGCCAGAGTACTTTTTACACCAGCGGTCTGCCTATCTGAATCCTTGCCACTAATAAAAGCATCAGCCATTGCTCTCGACGTTGTATTTGTTTCTAAAATCGGATAAGACTATCAATATCGAGCATCTGATAAATGGCTATTAGATGTGGCAGCGTACAGTATTTAGGGTAGTCAGTTTTAAGTTTCCAAATCAAACCACCAATCAATCCCTCAGCTGCATCATTAAAGAATTTTGTCGTGCCGGTAGTTCCGCTTTCTCTTTGCTCTAAAAGGTTCTCAATTAAGACTCTTGACACCTCATTTACGCTTTCCTCGTTTTCTAAATAGCGTGGCGCAATAGGATTTACCCTATGAATGATTTTATCGAAGGAAATGACCTTAAACGGAATATCGCTATTCTTAAAAAGCGGATACGCCATTTCGGTGAGTTCAAAATCCTTGTAGTCGTGAATAATTCCGCAAAAGCCATTTTCTCGAAAGTGTCTTAGAAATCCATACACTACACTTTCGGTTTTTCCGCTTCCGGCGGATCCGATGATGGATGCGCCACGTTTAATATTGCCTAATTTAAAATTGCCTTTGGTGGTAGCGAAGTTGACCTGATATTTGCTATCGCCATTTTGACCGTTTTCGGTTTTATGTAGAAAGACATATAGTCCTGTATTAATTAGCATTAGCGGACAGACCAAATAGAGCAATATAGATACCAATTCATTTTCTTCTGATAAATAAAATAATAGAATTGAAAGCAGTAGGATATTCAAGAAGAAGGCATATTTTGAAATCCGAAACATTCCATAGAAAATACAACTGGCCAAGCCAATAATTGAAAGTATTGTTATGAAATTGTCTATCTGCATAACTGTTAGATTCCTATGGAACTCGATTTGATTGCCACTTCGGCACCACGCCTTAAGCGTTTAAAAATACGTAGTGCGATTTGCGCTTGACTAACTGGAATGTTTGGCACTATCGGCAATCCCGTTTTTGCTATCATTTTGAAAGCCAAGGCCTTTTCGTTAGCTGGTAGTTTCATCAAGGCAGCGAAATAGAGATGGGGATTCTTTACAAAATCCTTTCGGGATTTGTAGGTCTCAGCATAGTTTCGTTTATAGCCAAAAGTCTTATCGAATGTTTTTTCTGCTCTTTCAAAGAATTTATCTCGGTCAAATCCCCGTTTTATGATTTCCCCATTCAACTTCACGTCGGATGCTCTGTATTTGCTTCCGGGCGATAAACTGAATCTGTTGGACGCATCCTTACGGCTCACGATAATATGGATGTGGCTCTGGTTTCCTTCTTTTCGCATTCCCTGGACAATCCGTTTTCCGTTTTGTTGGTGCGGTGCTTGGCGTTCCAATTTTGTTATTTCCTTTTTCATTCTTTTAATGTTCCCTTCAACTCGTCCTTTTTGGATATTTCGGATTTCGGTTTTCAGCTGTAGTATTTTTGTTGCGAAAGGTTGGTTCTCTTTTACCTGAAAATCCGTCCCTTTAAAGGTGCGTTGATGCTCTATTTTTGCATAGTACTTTATGTCATCGATACTAACAGGTCGCCCTTTGATTTCCCTATTAAATGAAGCCACATAATCTTTCATCAGCTCGCGAGTATATTTTTTTAAATCTTCGCTACTGTTCTGAAGTTTTCTCAATTCATATTTTGAAGGACTCACGGTAATTGAGTAGAATCTCGGCTCGTGTTTTTCCAGTTTGGCGGTATTCCCGTCGATTTCCCTAATGACTTCCTCAGCACAAATCTCGTCGCCGTATTGATTAAAAAAATGTTCCATATCCTGTTGTTCCAAACCTTGATTTTCTTTCTCTAAATAGCCAACAAAATCAGCTGAACTTTTGGAAAAATTACCGCCCATTTTTTGAGGTGTTATTGTGATGTACATAAGCTGATTTTTAAAGTTCATTGTTGATGTTTCGCATTTCGCGAAAGCGTACTTCTTTCTTTTCTTCGGCATATTTCTTTTCAACTATCAATGGCTTTTTGTTGGGTTCTTCCATTACAAAAAGGGATTGCAACATTGCCACCGTAGGTTTGGTTTGGGTCTTTTCTACATCACGCATTATGGCGATGATAGCATTTATTCTTTTGAGCAACTTTGCCTCGATAGTACGTCCAGTTGGTCCTAATTTTTCCTTTGGGGAAATCTCGTTATAGAGAAAGAAATCAAGGATGTTTTCCATCGCATCGGTGTGCGTTTTAAAGTGCATTTTGGAAAATTCCTGAAACCGCTTGGCAGTTTTTCGCTTGAACCTGATAGTGATGAATGAATCCATTTTCTCTCGCATTTTTAAAGATTTGACGTAAATCCATCCCTGTTTACTGGTGTTTCAAGGCCATTTGACGCAAATTGCTGGAATTTTTAAACTTTACTTGTTTTTAAGTAATTAAAAATCAATGGATTAAAACGAAAATGAAATATGTAACGCGGCGCAGCCCGTTACCCTCTTGCTATTCCTTTTCGTCACGCTCAAGCGTGACAAAAATCCATACAATCCGGCTAAAAAGCCGATTGCCATTTTCAGGGAAAATGATTTTCCGATATGTTATTTTTCGATGTGTAAGCGTATCGGCGAAAGTCAAAAAAGTGGATACCTTACTTAAAAACTGAATGCTATATTTCAGTGAAATAAAGATACGTTTTTTTCTTGATTTTGATATGAATTACATGTAAAAACACCCCTGAAAATTCAGAGGTGTTTACCTTAATGTTTCAAAACTTCATATATTAAATACATAAGTGTAGGAATATAAATTCCGAAGTGCTTCTTCTTCAATCATCGTTTCAAAACAGCCATAATTTTCTTTTACGTATTTGCGAATACTATCCCCAAATCTTCGTTTCACATCTTCTTTGGACGTTTCCAAAAGTCCGTTTTGAGCTTCTTCGTTCAAGTCTGTAAAATTGAGATATACCATAGCTTTAGATTTTACAAAATTCCGTTATCAGAAAAACTATAATAACCTCCATTGGGTGCAAATATCAAATGGTCAAGAATGGTAATATCAAATAACTTTGATGCCTTTTTTATCTTGTTTGTAAGTTTCTTATCCGCATCGCTTGGCTGTAATTTTCCACTTGGGTGGTTGTGTGTTAAAATTATGGCTACGGATAGAGATTTGAGAATAACTGCGAATAATATACGTAGGTCTATTAATGTACCAGTAATTCCACCCTGCGAATGTTGATACACCCCTTTTACCCTATTACTGTTGTTCAACAAAACAACCTTAAAAGTCTCTTGTATTGCAATTGTATCTTTATCCCAACCTTCAAAAAGGAGTTTAGCTGCATCTTGTGAATTGCTTATTTTTTTCCACATAGATGATTTTAAACCACCTTTGTAGCTAATCTTTATTTCATTAACTTGTGCTTTCATTGTGCATATATTTAATGTGTGAATAATGAAAAAGAGGGCGCAACTTTCGAGAGGAACGCCCTCTTTCATTTTAAATCTTACTTGTCATTTTTGCTTCCAAGTAATAGGATTTCATCGGCTAGCACTTCGGTAACATAGCGTTGGTTTCCATCGTCCGTGGTGTAGGTTCGTGTCTTTAGCTTTCCCTTGATTCCTACTTCTTTGCCTTTTTCAACAAATTTCTCAACGATTTCAGCAGTCTTGCCCCAAGCCACTACGGTATGCCAGTTGGTGTCCGTTTGCTTTTCGCCTTTGCTGTCTTTGAAGTACTCGTTTGTAGCGAGTGAGAAGCGGGCTACTTTCTTACCGCTTTCAAGGTTCGTAATGGTTGGCTCTTGACCAACGTTTCCAATTAACTGTACGTGATTTCTAATAGTACTCATAACTAAAAAATTTAAAAGATTAATAATTCCCTTTTCAATTCAATTCAGATTAAATTTTAAGGGGTGTTTGTTCTTTTCTTTCGTGCACCGCACAATGTATAAAGTGGGTTTTGTCAAGACTTTTAGGGAATAAATCAGGTGTGTTTGCGTCGTAGTAAATTCCTTGGAATTTCAAGGAAGTAGAAACCTTATTTTTCACTAAAACTTTGTACAGTCTTGACAAGTTTCATAAGGGCATTAGCAATTCTTTTAAATCCGGTTACGATTTGTGCGTACAGACAGTTAAGCGAAATGAGTGGCTGGATTTAATGTAGAGTTGGTTATGTCATGCCTGTTTTTCGACGCCCCGAAAAACAACAAAGGCTTTATCCATTATAAACCCCTTAAAACGTGTAAGGCAGCGGTTTGGTTTTTAAGGATTTTCGAGTGGGGGGTCAAGAAGACCGCGCCGAAAATCCTGTTAAGAAAACCGAGGTGATGGCTTTCCGATGAAAAGCGAACTTAATTCACAATTTTGGCTCGGGAATGAAGTGTCCCTTCCCAGAGCATCGGGAAGGGTTTACGAAATGGAAAGCTAAAATTGAGGATTGTGTCCAAGACTTGTGTAGTGAAGCTCTTTTCCCGTAATGTAGCTTTTTGCAAAATGCAGGGGAATGTGCTGAATGGGTTATAAAAACTAAATTCTATGATATCAAAAAATGAAAAATAGTAATCTATCTTATTTAATATCAAATCGTACAAATCTAAATGTAGTCAAAGAAAAAGCAAAAATGTTGTACCTATGTTGTACCCAAACAAAAAAACCTCTCATTTCTGAGAGGTTTTATGACTGCAATTTTGTAGTTGAAAAAGTGCGGGCGGGGAGACTCGAACTCCCACACCTCGCGGCACCAGATCCTAAGTCTGGCGTGTCTACCAATTCCACCACGCCCGCTTTTTCAATATTTTAAGAACTTTTATTAGGTTAAATCCTAAGTCTAGCGTGTCTACCAATTCCACCACGCCCGCATTTTAATTTTGTACCACTTAGGACTCAGTACAAAATACCCACTTTTATTAGTAAGCGGGTGCAAATATAAACAATAGTTTTAAAATAAAAACAACCTTCTCAAAAAATATAAAGTTTTAGTACTTTAGTGCCAAAATTAACTCTTACATGCAAAATATACAATCTTACGTTCAAGAACATAAAGACCGTTTTATTAACGAACTTCTTGAACTACTCAAAATCCCATCAGTTAGTGCCGACACAGCATATAAAGATGATGTTATAAAGACCGCAGGAGAAATTAGTAAAAGCCTCACTGATGCGGGTTGCGATACGGTCGAGATATGCGAAACTCCAGGATATCCAATCGTCTACGGAGAGAAAATTTTTGATAAAAACCTCCCTACTGTACTGGTATACGGTCATTATGATGTACAACCACCAGATCCTATGGATTTATGGGATAGCCCGCCATTCGAACCAATAATTAAGAAGACAGATATTCATCCTGATGGGGCTATTTTTGCTCGTGGATCGTGTGATGATAAAGGACAAATGTATATGCATGTCAAGGCTTTAGAGTTTATGACCAAAACCGATCAGTTGCCATGCAATGTGAAGTTTATGATCGAAGGCGAAGAAGAGGTAGGAAGCAAAAGCCTTGGTTGGTTTGTAGAACGTAACCAAGACAAATTGGCCAACGATGTAATTCTGATTAGCGATACAGGCATGATCGCCAAAGATGTACCTTCCATTACAACAGGGTTACGAGGTTTAAGCTATGTAGAAGTTGAGGTTACAGGACCAAACAGAGATCTACATAGTGGTTTGTATGGTGGGGCAGTTGCAAACCCAATAAATGTTTTGACTAAAATGATTGCTTCGTTACATGGTGAGGATAATCATATTACAATTCCGGGATTTTATGATAAGGTAGAAAACCTTTCAAAAGAAGAGCGAGCAGAGATGGCCAAAGCACCTTTTTCTCTTGATGCTTATAAGAAATCATTAGATATCAATGCTGTTTATGGAGAAGAAGGTTACACCACCAATGAGCGTAACTCGATTCGACCAACTCTTGATGTAAATGGTATTTGGGGTGGCTATACCGGCGAAGGAGCAAAAACAGTGATCGCTAGTAAAGCCTATGCTAAAATATCGATGCGTTTGGTACCTAACCAGGATTGGCAAGAAATTACCGAAATATTCAAAACTTACTTTGAAAGTATCGCCCCAGAAGCGGTAACTGTAAAAGTAACGCCACATCATGGTGGTCAAGGGTATGTAACTCCGATAGACAATATTGGATATCGAGCGGCAAGTAAGGCCTACCAGGATACCTTTGGTAAAACGCCTATCCCGCAACGTAGCGGAGGTAGTATCCCAATTGTTTCTTTATTTGAAAAGGAGTTGAAGAGTAAGACCATTCTTATGGGATTTGGTTTGGATAGTGACGCGATACATTCACCCAATGAACATTTTGGAGTGTGGAACTACTTAAAAGGAATCGAAACTATTCCATTATTTTATAAATATTTTACAGAGATGAGCAAATAAAATCATCTAGAAATTAAAATACTTTTTTGCCTTTACTTGGGCTACAACCAGGCAAGGGCAACTCCTCCTTCATATTAAAACTTTTAAGAATTGTAGGGAAGTATCACCCTTAAAAAAGGGTATTAAACTATCTTATTTTCAGTCAATTAACCCCCTTGACGAATGAAAAAACTTACATGAAAAAAATTAAAATGGATATTTTTGAACCCTTCATCGAAAATAGAAAAAATAGTACTTCTGGTATATCTTAATGTTGTAGTTTTAAGTGATTATCCTAAGTATCCTTCCCTAAGATTTTAACGTAAACGCTATTTGAGTCAGAATGCATTTTCTAAAATTTTAACTCTTAAAATAGTTTACAATGAAAAAAGCAATTTTAGTTTTCGGGGTGTTGATAAATGGAGTATTTACTTTTGCTCAAAACATTACCGATGTTAATCAATCTGGTATTGATAATACAGTTGATATCACTCAAGAGGGAGATAAAAACACTTTAAAAATCCTTCAGGATGGTGAAAAGAATCATTCAGAGGTGGTTCAAGGATTCGAAGGGGTTCTTATTGGAGATGGATATATCTCTCAAGACCAATATGGAGAGAATAACACTGTGTATGTGTATCAGCAAGGAGAATTCAATTCAGTTTCTCAATACCAAGTAGGGGGTTTTAATACGGCAGAAGTGGTTCAGGACTTTGGTGATTCGAATATCGCTGTTCAATTTCAAGATGGATTTTATAATAGTGTAACTTCCAGGCAAGGTGAAAATACTACATCTTGGCAAGAACAGGTGGGTGAATTTAATACGGCTATAATAAGTCAAGAAGTTTCTATGTCTGTAGCAGCCTATCAAACTCAATATGGAACAAGTAATGAAGCGAGTATTTCTCAATTTTCTTTTGATGGTGTAGCAAGACAATATCAATTTGGGATTGAAAATAAAGCAGCGATCATATCAGGCTCAGACGGTAGCGCCGAACAGAATCAGGATGGTCATAGGAACTATGCGCTAATGGAAGTTTCAGGATCGGGAATGAATGCGATTCAAAATCAATTTGGAAGGGATAATAAAGCTGAAATCAATGCTTCTGGCTTTCTTTCAACAATAGAACAAAATCAAGATGGAAATGGTAATGTTGCCATAATCGATGAAAGTTTAGGTGAAAATGAAATTGTTCAGTCGCAAACAGGAAATGAAAATATAGCCAAAATAAACAGTTCTTGTATGGACTGTGATGTAGAACAAACCCAAACAGGGAATAGAAATACGGCTGAAGCGATTCAAAATAATTCTGCTCAAGGCAGTGCTATTGTTCAAATTCAAGAGGGAGAAGAAAATTCAGTAATTACTATACAGGATGAGGTAGGAACAGTAAATAAAATTTTAAGTGTACAAAGTGGTTTTTCTAATGAGATTGAGCAATTGCAGAACGGAGGTAGAGCCAATCAAATGTCTGCGAGTCAGTTTGGAAATGATAATGTAATTCTACAGACACAAAGTGGCATAAACAATAAAATGGAAGCTTCACAAGGAGGTGAGGAGATTGGTAATAACAATATAATTGTCCAGAATCAAAGTGCAAGAGATAATATGCTTGAAGCTTTACAGGGTAATAATAGACTTAGTGAAAATAATATGATATCCCAAACTCAAGATGGTGAGTTTAATAAGATAACGACCGAGCAAAATGGTAACAATAATACTGCTGAAGCGGTTCAGGGTTCTGGTAATTCAAATACCGCTACACAGTATCAAGATGGAGAAGGAAATGCCTTAACTTTTACACAGCTAGGAAGTGCAGAAAAAAATACATCTCAGCAATTTCAAATAGGTAATTCTAATAAAGGCATAGTCGATCAAACAGTGGCGATATCGGGCTCGGTAAGCCAATTTCAAATAGGTGATAACAATGATGCGAGTGTTGTGCAGTTTTCTATAGGTGGTGTTACCACACAAGTTCAGATAGGAGACGAAAATCAAGCTCATATAATATCAGGTACAGATGGTGCAACTGTTAATCAATATCAACAAGGTACAGGCAATTATGGTTTTATAGATATTCTTGGACCAGGAAATGAAATTAATATCATTCAAAATCAAATAGGCGAAAATAATAAAGGCGAAATCTTTGGATCAGGGATAGCTTCAAAAATAGAACAATACCAAAATGGAGCTGATAATGTTGCTGTAATTAATGAAGGAATACTTGAAAACGAAATCTTTCAATCCCAAACAGGGAATGAAAATATGGCTAGTATAGATACTTCTTGCATGGATTGTAAGGTAGAACAAACCCAGATAGGAGATAGAAATACTGCAAAAGCAGAACAAATTGATGCAGCTCCAGGCAACTCAATTATTCAACGTCAAGAAGGAACAGAAAATTCTGTAACCACAGTACAAGATTTAGCTGGGAATTCTAATAGAATAGAAAGCCTGCAAAATGGCTCTTTTAATACCATAGAACAATTTCAAAATGGAGGTAGAGAGAATAGAGTTTCTGCAGCTCAATTTGGAAATGGTAATATAATTGAACAAAGATTTGGTCTTAATGCTAATAAACTTGAAGCTACCCAAGGGAGTACAGAGTTTAGTGAGAATAATAGAATATACCAGGATCAAGATGGTATACAAAATACAATAATAACCACACAAAACGGAGTAGGTAATGTTACGGAAGCTGTTCAAATAGGAAGTTTTAATACGATTGAAAACACACAAACCGGTACTAATAATAGCTTGATAATTTCACAGACTGGTGATGCTTTTTTTACAACCGTTGTACAAGCGGGTATTGGTAATAGCATAATTATTAATGAATAAAATTTAATCTGTTTTACACTAATAAAGCTTGTAAGATTCTAGAAATTTTACAAGCTTTATTTTTAAATTATTTGGAAATACAAATTTTTATTCTACATTTGTAGAGTTAATTCTAATTAAGTAGAGCAATGCAATTGTCAAAAGCCGAAGAACAACTTATGAAATACCTCTGGAAACTAGAGAAAGCCTTTATGAAAGACTTGCTTGATGCTTTTCCAGAACCAAAACCCGCCACGACAACAGTGGCTACATTGCTAAAGAGAATGAAAGACAAAGGTTTTGTAGAGTATACACTCTATGGAAAATCAAGAGAGTATTATCCTTTGGTAAAAAAGACAGATTACTTTTCAAAACATGTAAATGGTCTTATCAAAAACTTTTTTAATGATTCTGCTTCTCAGTTTGCATCGTTTTTTACTTCTGAAACCAATTTATCAACTTCAGAATTAGAAGAACTCAAAAAGATAGTAGATCAACAAATTCAAAAGCAAAAACAATGATAGTATATTTAATCAAATCATCTCTTTGCATGTTGCTCTTATGGGGTTTTTATGCAGTGCTTCTTGAAAAGGAAAACATGCATTTTACAAAAAGGTTTTATTTGATTTTTAGTGTAATTTTTTCACTCATAATTCCGCTTGTCACCTTTACGTATACCACCAATATTCAGGTAGAACCTGAAATATTACATAAGCCAGCAGTCACCACCATGGTTTTATCAGATCAGGTTCCTGTAATTGAAACATCAATAGATTATGTTTCAATACTACTATGGAGCGTCTATGGCATTGGAGTTTTAATTTTTGGATTTCGATTCATTAAAAACCTTAAAAGGCTAACCTATAAAATCAGAACTAGCGAACGCCTAAAAGAGCCTTCGCACATAAATGTTTTGGTAACCGATGTGATTGTACCACATACATTTTTGAAATATATATTCGTTTCCAAAAAAGAGTATCAGGAAAAAAATATACCCGAAGAAGTGTTGCTTCATGAAAAAACCCATGTGATTCAAAAACATACATTGGATATATTATTCATTGAAATTCTACAAGTGATCTTTTGGTTTAATCCGTTATTAGTTTGGATTAAAAAGTCAATAAAATTAAACCATGAATTCCTTGCCGATCAAACTGTCTTAAAACGTAAATTTTCTTTACAAACCTATATGGACCTGCTTGTTAACTATCCAAATAACTCTAATCAAGTTGCGTTATCAAGCCCTATAAATTATTCATTAACCAAAAAACGAATCGTTATGATGTCACAAAAATTTTCAAAAACCAGGGCGGCAGCTCGTTTGCTGCTGCTCTTCCCAACGTTGTTGGGATGCATGCTGCTGTTTAATAATAGAATAGTTGCCCAACAAAGAACAGTAACATACGATAAGACCATTCAGGATACGCATCCTGATAAGAAAATCAAAATAAGAGTAAAAGGAGATAAAATAGAGGTAAATGGATCTTCTACTAGTCTGTCGAATTTTGCAAAAACTATAGATGATCTTACAAAACAATGGAAGGATGATGAACTTACAGCGTTTAATTTTAGTGTACAAATGCAAAATGCAGATGAAGGACTATTAGAAAAGCTTAACAATGCTTATCGAAGTACAAGATTGTACCAAGCAAATCCCGATGGACATGATTTAATTCCACCACCACCGCCAATACCCCCTTCTCCAAAAGTTCGTAAGGGAGAGGTAAGTGATATACCACCACCTCCTGCACCAAAAGTAAGAAAGGGACAAAAAAGTAATATTCCGCCACCACCGATGCCTCCCAAAGCGCCCACACCGTCTTCTGATTTTGAAATGGAAGAGGAGGTTAGAGCTGAAGCAGCAAGAGTAGCCGAAGAGGCAGAACAGGTAAGACATGAGGCCGAAATATATAGAAGAGAAGTCGAAAAAGTGCATGAATCTGAAATCGCCAGTGCAATGGAAGCAGGTGAACATGCCAGGCAAGCAGCAGAAGTGGCAAGAATGAATGCGATGGCCAATGCACAGCATGCAAGGAGACAAGCACAACAAGCCAGAACTATGGCGATGAAAGAAGTAAGGAGAGCTCAGAAACAAGCCCGAAGAGTACAAGAAGAGGCTATGAAGCAAGCACACATGGCAAGGTTAGAGGCAGAAAAAGTTAGAGAAATGGCCATGCGCGAAGCTCAAATGTCAAGAGAACAGGGCATGCAGGAAAGAGAGAGGATGAGAAAAGAGGCCAGAGCGGTTGCCGAGGAAGCTAGAAGACAGGCAGAAGAAGCGCGTGGTGAAGCTTTACAAGAAGCTAGAAAAGACCGTGACAAAGCTAGAAAAGCGGCCGAAAAGGCAAGAAAAAAAGCACGTGAAGAAAGGGAAAAGGCCCAAAAGAAAAGAGAAAAGCAAAGAAAGAAGGCCAAACGAGAAAAAAATTAGTTGCAGTGCTTGTTCAGGTTAATAGTTAAAACTCCCAGAGGGAGTTTTTTTATGCAACATTTTGTTGTAAATCAACGTTATAGGTCTATTGTCAATCAAAAACCCTTAGATGATGTTAAAACGTTTTTTTATTTTATGCTCTGGAGCCGATGCCAATATTTTGGCCGAAAGTTCTAGTGGAGAACAAAACAAATATGTTGGTATTGGAGCCACGGTGTTCTTTACAGCGGTGATGGCTTTCATAGCAGCTAGTTATGCCTTGTATACTGTATTCGATAATTATTTTAGTGCCATATTTTTTGGATTGATATGGGGATTCTTGATTTTTAATCTGGATCGATTTATTGTATCCACTATTAGAAAGAAAGAGAATTTCATGGATGAGCTCTTACAAGCTTCACCACGAATTATTTTAGCGATCATTATTGCGGTGGTGATTTCAAAACCCTTAGAATTAAAAATTTTCGAAAAAGAAATCGATCGTGTGCTATTAGAACAAAAAAACGACTTCACTTTGGCAAACAAAGAACAAATAGCTACACAATATACTCCGGTAGTTGCTTCTATCGATTCTGAAATTGCTTCTTTAAAAGAAGAAGTAACTACCAAAGAAACCGAGGTCAATAATTTATATGAAACCTATATTGCGGAAGCTGAAGGTAGAAAAGGGACGGAAATTATAGGTAAAGGACCCGTATATAAGGAAAAGAGAGAAAAACATGATGCCGCCCTAGCTGAGCTTGTTGATCTTAAAAAAGCAAGTACAGATAAAATTGCAGGTTTAGAAGCTCAGAAAGTTCAATTAGCAGCAGAATATGAAGACCAAGTAGAGAACTCACAGCCTATAATCGATAATTTTGATGGATTAATGGCGCGAGTAAATGCGCTAAGCGAACTACCATGGTTGCCTTCATTTTTTATTTTCTTATTATTCTTAGCCATAGAAACGTCACCCATTCTTGCAAAATTACTTTCACCCAAGGGAGAATATGATTTCAAATTGGAAGATGTCGAAGGAGAGGTAAAAAACTGGGTAGCACAAAAAGAAGGGCAACGTAAAGTTGTACTGCAAACAGATTTCACTATCAATGATCGAGTATATGGTGATCTTACTGAGGAAGAAGAGTTATATGCTTACAAGAAGAAAGTTGCTCGTGAAATGATGAAAAAACAGCAAGACGCCTTCTATAAACGACAAACTGGGGTTTTGTAATGGTATCATTATTTACCTCATGTCATTACCAGGGGTATAGGGGTATGCTACGAAGTAATTTATCTATCCATATAGATTGCTTCGTTTTACTCGCAATGGTTTAAAAGAGATCATCATTTGGGTATTAATTTCAAAACCTTCGATCTGGATGAAATACCTCCAGATCTAAAGAAGTTTTTTTAACCGAAATAATTTCAGAGACTAGTTTTCCTGTTGATGACCCCATACTCCAACCCATCATGGCGTGACCTGTTGCAATGGTAAGATTTTTGCATTTTTTAGATTTACCGATATAAGGCAATCCGTCTGGCGAAACAGGACGTAGACCACAGGCAGCAGCATTTTTTTCTTCAGGTGTTAATTTGATATTGGGATAATAACGTTGTGTTGCATTAGCAATCGCTTCTACTCTTACACGGTTAATTTTGTGATTAATGCCTGCAATTTCCATGGTTCCTGCAAAGCGGGTAAATCCATCCATGGGGGTTATGGCCACCTTAGCTTCGGCCAAAATGGCTGGCATGGTAATCCCCAAGTCTCTTTTACAATTAATTCGATATCCCTTTCCGGGTTCCAGCAATAAGTTAATTCCCAATTTTTCACTTAATTTTTTTGACCAGGATCCAGCTGCCATTACAAATTCATCTGCAATATAGGTGTGGCTGGCATTGCTAATCGAAGTAATTTTTTGATCCTGTACCGTAAAATCAGATACTTCTTCATTTTTGTGAATAATTACTCCTGAAGTTTTCAGATAGGATTTCATTTCTTCCATGAAAGTGTATGGAGTAGTATGTGCGTCACATTCATATAATACGGCTCCTTTTGCATTAAGTTCTACTTTGGGTTGCATTTTCTTAAGTTCGGTTAATGCAATTTCTCTCACGTCCAATCCTTCTTTTTTGGCAATTTCTGCAACCTGAACCTCTTCTTCCAACATTTTTTGGGTTTGGCAGATCATCAGCAACCCTTTTTTCTCTAATTGAAAATCAAAGTTCTCGGTTTTTTTAATTTCAGAATACAAATCCTGTCCTAACACTGCAATATCCTTGATAGCAGGGATGCCTCGCGCTACATTTTTAGTCGAACATGATTTATTAAAAGCCCAGACCCAACGCAAAAAACTTGAAGAAAGGCGAGGTTTTATAAACAAAGGGCTTGAAGGGTCAAACATCCATTTAATACCTTTTTTCATGACTCCAGGAGCTGCCAACGGAATAATATGACTGGGTGATAAATATCCGGCATTTACATAAGAAGCTCCAAAATCCATATTGGATTGATCAATTACCGTTACTTGATGCCCCTCTTTATGCAAATAATATGCTGAACATAATCCTATAATTCCGCCACCTATTACTATTACTTTTTTACCCATAATTTATAAGCACCTCGACTCCGCTCGGTGTGACGTATCGTTATAATATTAGTTTTTTCAATTTCCGTTAATAATTCATTAGATCATTCTTTCATTAATTCATTTCAACTTTAAATCACCTGAAAGCCATGGGCATAAGGATCATCTGCATCATCAATAATGATGGTGTTATATCCATATATTTTTGCCCATCCTTTAATGCTTGGAATTATGGCTTTTTTTCCTGCTATTTCGGTTTCTTTTTCAACTTTCCCTATAAAGGTACTGCCTATAAAGCTTTCGTGAATAAACTCTTCTCCTTTTTTTAACTTTCCTTTTGCATACAATTGAGCCATTCGCGCAGAGGTTCCCGTTCCGCAGGGAGATCGGTCAATTGCTTTATCGCCGTAAAAAACAGCATTTCTGCCAGAGGAGTTCGGATCCATTGGATCTCCAGTCCATAAAATATGACTCACATCTCGTATGGTTTTATTCTTTGGATGAATAAAGAGATTGGGATATTTTTTATTAATTCGTTCTCGTATCACTTGAGAATATTGAATTAATCGACTAGCCGTAAAATTTTGTATACCACTAAATTTTTTTTGAGGATCTACAATGGCATAAAAATTACCACCATAGGCAACATCAAACACAATTTCTCCCAATTCTGGACAATCTATAGTTAAACCTTCCTCGGCAAGATAGGATTTTACATTTTTAAGCATTACCCAATCTACTTTTTTATCAGTTTGTTGATATTCGATTTCGATCAACCCTGCGGGGGCTTCCATTCTTATTTTTCCGGGTATTTTGGGTTTAATTAGTCCTTCTTCTACGGCAATAGTGATAGTTCCAATGGCTCCATGACCACACATAGGTAGACAACCCGAGGTCTCAATAAATAAGACTGCGACATCATTATTGGGATCATGTGGTTCAAACAAAAAACTACCGCTCATCATATCATGCCCTCGAGGTTCGAACATCAACCCTGTTCTTATCCAATCGTATTCTTTAAGGAAATGTTGTCGTTTTTGGTTCATTGAATTCCCCTCAAGTGGAGGATGTCCAGTGGTTACCACTCTAACCGGATTTCCGCAGGTATGTGCATCGATACATTTGAAGGTGGTTTTAGCCATCTCAAATAGGTTTATGAGTTTGTTCACCATTAACTAATCTCGAGATACCCAGAGGATTTTCATTTTTCAATTCGTCGGGTTGAAGTTCATTTGGCCAACTCTGGTAACTAAACGGGCGTACCCATCGCTTAATCGAATGAATACCTACTGCAGTAAATCGGCTGTCGGTAGAGGCAGGATATGGACCACCATGAAGCATAGACGGACAAACCTCTACGCCAGTAGGAACGCCATTAAAAATAATTCTTCCGACACGATTTTTTAGGACTTCAATCAAAGAGCTATAGCCAGATACTTCATTATCATCGGAAAGAATAGTTCCTGTAAGTTGTCCTTCGAGATTCGAAATGATCTGCTCTAATTGTTGTATGTTTTCGCATTGCACAACCATAGAAAAAGGCCCAAAGACTTCTTGATGTAATGTCGTATTATTTAAAAATGTCGCTCCTTCTACGGTGGTTACAGTTTGCCTGGCGTGGTTGGTTTTTATATCACCTTCGTACTCTGCGGTCATATGTAAGCCGTTTTGCTGTAAAGCGGTAGTCTTATTTCGTTCATAATTTCCAATAATATTGGGATGGAGCATACAAGAAGGTTCAATTTTTACGATTTCGTTAGATAAAGTATGGATAAAATCGTCAAGATCTTTTCCTTTTATTCCGAAAATCAAACCTGGGTTTGTGCAAAACTGTCCGGTTCCTAATGTGATTGAATTGGCATATGTTTTTGCTAATGTCACTCCCTTATTTTTGCCTGCTTTGGGTAAAAGAATAACTGGATTGACACTGCCCATCTCAGCAAATACTGGGATAGGCTCCGGTCTTTGCGAAGCAAGATCAAACAATGCTCTTCCACCACGAATGCTTCCTGTAAAACCAACAGCTTTAATTTTTGGGTGTTTTACCAATTGCACTCCCACTTCGATACCAGCACTATTTAAGTTGGAAAAAACACCATTTGGCATTCCAGTTTTCTGAACCGCTTTTTGTATTGCTGAAGCCACTAGCTCTCCTGTACCAGCATGCATAGGATGTGATTTTACAATTACCGGGCATCCAGCGGCGAATGCAGCTGCAGTATCACCTCCTGCAGTGGAGTAAGCCAACGGAAAATTGCTTGCCCCAAAAACGACAACAGGTCCCAGGGGAATGAGCATTTTACGAATATCTTGCTTAGGAATAGGTGTTCTATCTAGATCTTCGGTATCGATGGTGGCTTCAACCCAAGAGCCTTCAGAAACTAAATCTGCAAATGCTCTTAATTGTCCTATAGTTCTTCCCCTTTCTCCCTTGGCTCTTCCTTCTGGTAAGCCAGTTTCAGACATATATGTCTTGATCAGCGTATCGTCAAGAATCAAAATCTCATCGGCAATGGCATTCAAAAATTCAGCCTTTTTTATCCCAGAAGTATTTCTGAAGACTTTAAAAGCTTCAGCAGCTAGATCAATAGATTCTTCTATTTCTTTTTCAGATGCTTCATAAAAAATGGATTCATTTTCAAGATTTAGCTTTGGATTGAAAGTCTTGTATGTTTTGTTTCCTTTGGCAGAAAGTTGATTTCCTATATAATTTTTACCGGTTATCATCATTAATAAGCTAATTTTTATAATTAGGTAAAATGGGTCTGGTTTTTAAACCATTTTCAATAATTTCTAAAACCTTTTTGCGTTCATCTCCTTCTAGTGGTAACCTTGGAGCCCGTACGTTTTCGGTACCAATTCCTGTAGCAACTTCGGCTAGCTTTATGTTTTGTACTAATTTAGGGTTTATATCCAACTCTAGCAACGGTAAAAACCATCGATAGATATCTATTGCTTCTTTAATTCTTCCTGCATTTTGAAGTTCATAAATGGCAACCGTTTCTGCAGGAAAGGCGTCTACCAATCCAGCAACCCATCCGTCTGCCCCCATAAGTAAACTTTCTAAGGCCAATGTATCCACACCACAAAGGATTTTTAATCGGTCACCAAACCTATTTTTTATTCGAGTAACATTAGAAATATCACGGGTAGATTCTTTTACCGCCTGAATATTATCAAGTTCTAGGAGTTCTTCAAACATGTCCAAGGTGACTTCAATTTTATAGTCCACAGGATTGTTATACACCATTATGGGTAATCCTGTACTTTTTGCAACTTCTTTAAAATAGGTGATAGTTTCTTTTTCTCCTGCTTTATAGCGCATAGGAGGAAGCATCATTAAACCGCTGGCACCATTTTGTTTGGCTTTTTTTGCCGCTGCTATGGCTCCCTTGGTAGTCTGTTCGGCAATATTCATAATAACAGGAACGCTATTTTCAACAATAGAAACTGCGCTTTTCATCAATACACTTTTTTCTTCGTCACTTAATGTACTGGCCTCACCCAAGGTACCCCCTAATATGATACCGTGTACTCCAGCATCTAATTGTGCCTTTAGATTAACTTCAAACATTTTTAAATCTAGTGTGTCCTCTTTGGTAAATTTTGTGGTAACTGCTGGCATTACACCTTTCCATTCTATTGCCATAATTATGTTTTTATTCAAAAATATTGTGAATTAGCAGGAGGTAGTACTCAAAAATTAGCAGATAATGATACTATATTACCTCATATTATATAATTTTTTTATTTATTTGAGTAATATTGACGCATTTTATGAAAGTTCTACCTTTTAAAATACCGAAGGTTTCTACAGACACTCTTATTATTCAGGAGGACAAAGGAGCTGTGTTTTACAATAAACTTCATCAGCATGAAGAGATTCAGATGTCGTTTATTTTATCTGGAGAAGGTAGTCTTATTGTTGGCGATACGATTACAAATTATAAGACTGGTGATATTCTAGTCTTTGGAAGTAGGGTACCGCATGTACTTAAAAGTGCTGCTTCCTATATCAAATCCCATATGGTCTCTATTTTTTTTACTGAAGAGTCTTTTGGAAAGGGCTTTTTTGCACTTTCTGAATTTGATGATTTATCAATTTTTTTTAATGAGATACCCTATGGAATTAAGATACTTTCAAATCAAGAAGCATTGCGAGAATTGTTTTTGGCTTTAGCAACTAATAAAAATAGATTAAATCGTTTTGTGATTTTTTTGCAGATTTTGAAATTGATTAGCACAGCAGATAGCGAAACAATTTCTTCAACAATCACCAAGAAAAACTATACAGATAATGAAGGTAAACGGATTGCCGTTGTTTTTGAGCTGGTGATGAATGATTTTTTTAGAGATATAAGCCTGAGTGAAGTTGCCAATGTTGCTAATATGACACCTAATGCATTTTGTAGGTATTTCAAACAGCGTACTAACAAAACCTTTTTTCAGTTTTTGACAGAGGTAAGAATTGAAAATTCTTGTAATATCCTATCCAAAGATCAAGATATGTCGATTGCTGAAGCTTCGTATGCAAGCGGATTTAAAAATTTATCTAATTTCAATAGAAAATTCAAAAAAATAAAAGGGGTAACCCCTTCTGGATTTAGAAAGAATTTACATTATCTCAATTTAGAATAATTTTAAAAACATCAAGCCTGGTGATTACTTAATTTTTTACAATTTAAGTCGATTGTTCATTGATATCTTTTCAGCTATTTTTCCACCTATCCAAGCCATGGGAATATAAGCAATAACAATGTCTGTAATTGTAAACCAAACTGGTCCAGGTAGCATGAAGTTTACCATAATTCCTCCTAATAGAAATAAACCACCAATAGCCAACGAAAACTTCATTTTATGGTTCACTGCAATTAAACCAGCAATAATTGCACCAGACAAAGTACCTATGGCATGGGCCAAAAAAGGAAAAATAAAATATTCGAACCCCAAGTTCGGCAATGCAGCCGCTAAATCGTCCATGTTATTGGGATCGATACCCTCTATCGGAATTAATGTATGTCCAGTTCGAACAAGGCTCAAATTGATAACACTACCAACTAGCCACCCGGCAATAATGGCTAGAATATTTTTAATTATTGGGTTCATAGTTATTTTTTAGTTCGTTTGATATTATCAACAATTGATATACGAGGTTAAATGTCGCATTAAAGTATTCTGACTTTCTACATTCGTATTATAAACTTTGTTTTGCAGTTAGTTATTGGTTCGTTTTACCATTGATAGCATCAAACCACTAAAAATCAACAAAGTACCTATAATTCTATTCTGTAAATGTATCTTCTCTTTGTCCTCAAGATACTTTTTAAGCCTTGATGCAAATCGAACATAGATGAATAAGCAAATACCATCAATTACCAAATAGGTAATACCAAGAATAACAACTTGTGGTATAAATGCTAGATTTTGATCAATAAATAACGGAAAAAGAGCAGCAAAAAATACTATCGCTTTTGGATTTGATGCTGACATAAAAAAACCTTCGCTATAAAGTTTAAAAAAACTTTTTTCATGATTCTTTCTTTTGAATTCACCTGTTTTAGGAGTCGAAATTATTTTCATGATTCCCATATAAATTAGATATCCCACACCAATCCACTTTATAAGACCAAAAATTTCTCCTGAAGAAATTACTATAGATGCCAAACCCAAAGATGATAAAATTATTTGTATAGAGTTTGCCGATAAATCTCCTAATATGGTCCCCATTGTTTTTCTTGATCCGTAACTCATACTGTTAGCTGCCGAAAGCAATACACTTGGTCCTGGAGTAACTCCTATGACCAAAACTGTTCCAATAAAAGAAACCCAAAGAGTTGTATTCATATTGATCAGTTTTCTTGGTTGTTAAATGGTTTATAACCTTTTGTGTATGATTAGTGATGTGGTTGTGAAACCAATTTAGTAAAAAAGCAACTAACCAAAGAAAAATTTCAGGGTTTTTCCTGACGGCCCAAAAGTCAAGGAATTGCTAAGAGCATCTATTTTTTATCAGTAATTCTAATAATTTATAGTTTCTTCCAAAATATTACTTTGTCGTCATCTTTATCATAAAATTCGGGAATAATAGCTTGCTTGGTATAGTTGCATTTATGATAGAATTCTCGTGTAAGCGCAAAATCAGCCTTGCCTGATGTCTCTACGATTAAAATTCGATTCCCTCTTTCTCGTAATAGGTCCTCAATGTAGTTCATCATTTTTTTCCCGATTCCGCTACCTTGATAATCTTTCAGTACAGCAATTGCATATAAATTATAAGTGCCTTCGGTAAGCCTCTCGGGAGCACAATAGCCTATAGATATTGGCGTGTCATTATCTACTGTTGTAAACCAAATGTCTTTTGAAGAAGGGTTCGTTAGATAATCAGATATCATGTCATCGAGTAATTCTGACGGGAATAATTCGCTAGAGTCCAGGACTATTTTTAGTGCTTGTATGTCTTCTTTACTAATTTTTCTAATTTCTTTTTCCATGTATAAAAATTTGAAGACAAATGTAGTTTGATGAAGTTCTTTAAAATTGTAAGATTCTGCTATTATAGGCTTTCGAGGGGGTGATTCCTAAAACTTTTTTAAAGGTATTGCTTAAATGTGCCTGGTCAAAGAAACCGCTTTGATGAGCAGCTTCTGTTAAGTTTACTCCTTCATTTAATATAAGATGAACTGATTTCTTTAATCTGCTCCAGACAAGGTATTTTTTTACTGAAATTCCAATATTTTCTTTGAATAAATGGGATAACCTGCTCTCGGATAGAAATATACTCGAAGTTAAAGTTGAAATCAATTTATCATACGCTAAAACCTCATTGTCAAGAACATTTAGACATTTTTGAATTCTATCATCTTTAACCTTTTTTAAATCATTATTTAGCGCAAATAATTTTGTCTTCTCTAAAAAGTCAGATTGTACAGTACCTTTTTTATCAATAAACATACCGTTTATTAGTTGAATTTCGTCTTGTTTTAAGAAAGAGCCAAATAATTCATTATTACTTTCGATCATCAATAATTTGGCAGTACAATTTTGAGATATTATTTTATGACGCAGGTTAGAATCAATAATTGCAAAAGTTACATTAGTTTCTTTTTGACCACCAGTTTCTAATGAAAAAGATCCATGTATAGCATATATAATTTCAATAGTGGGATGGGAATGATTTTCTGAGTTTAGGTCATTAATTTCAAAACTGTATATTCCTTTTTTTATGTCGAAATTAAATACTTTCATTACATATAAATACTTCGTTCCATAATGATATAAAATGGTTCATAAGACTTGCTGCATAATTTTATACTGTGGTTTAAGATAGCAAAATTGCAAATAATTTAGTTGCAATTGGTTATATACACGATTTCGGAACGGTCTTAATAAATACTTGTTTGATGATTTTTATGTTGTGACGGTTATATTTTTTTATGAAGCCAACTTGCTATCTCATCCAGAAAACCATCGCATCTCTTCCAGGGTAGATTATTGTCTTGGATCTCATAAAAGCCTCCGGTTTTACATTGAAATATATTATGATTACAGTCGGGAAATGATTTGACAGTTAAATCTGTATTTTGACCAAGTGTTCTTTCATACAAAGATTTGGTTTTGGTCCAATCAACATTTATGTCCTTCTCTCCAAATAAAGCTAAAACAGGACAGTTTACATTAGATAATATAGTCTCAAAATCCTTAACGTATACTATTAAACCAGATGCTTGGTCTAATTCTTGTCTCATAAAAGTCTTTTGGAACCCATAGTAGTCCTCTTCTGTCATCACCGCTCCATTATTGAATCGCAGCAGAAACTTATTCTTTCTGAGGTTTTTGGTAGCCTCCATGTAAGTTTCGAAATTTTTACCTGAATGACTTAAACGAACTCCTTCTCGTAATTCATCTATTAGTAAGCGAATGGTATCTTCGGGATGTCCGTTTATTCTTAAGTTTTGCTCCAATAGATACTCAAAGTTTTCTTTGTCATCTACGCCACTTACAGATATCCAAAATTTAATATCCTTATATTGATTAATTACTAATGGATTTATCCATCCAGCCCTGCTTATGCCCCATAGGCCAATTTTGTTGGAACCTGGTATTTGCTCTTTCTTCAAAGTGTTGATTGCTGCTATTACTTCCAACGCACTATTTTGAACAGATTGATCATAATTAAAAGTACCTTGACTTTTGCCACACCCCATTTTGTCCCACATATAAACAGCATACCCAGATTTGACGAATTGTGCTCTTACATCATAATACCAATCTTGTTCTACTGCATTAGTTTGCCCAGAACCGTGAACTATAATTACTAATCCTTTTGGGTCCTTAATTTCAGGAATATTTAGTACGCCATTAAGCATTATCTCTTCAAATTCAAATTCAAAAATTTCCTTTTTGATTTGAGCTCCAGAGCTTAATGTCATCAAACCGATTATTAACAACAGTCCAAATTTCTTCATAAAGTATTTTCAATTACTATCAATGATTTATATAAGTGGTCGTTTCTATGGGCTTTGTAGAGTGTTAACCACTTTTTTATTTAATTTGTTTCATAGGTATCTTCCAGATGTTTTTTTCTAAATCAAGCGTTCCCTTTATTTGCTCTTTCACAATCATATCTGTTATCAGGATTCCTTTTTTAGCCATATTATCGAATGAGTCGATACCATTATTAGGAAAATTTTGTCTGGTCCTATGTATATTAAACTTATTGGAGAATTTCCTGCCAAAAGCTTTTTCTATCCCTTCTTTTCCGATCATAAAACCAAGTAAACCACCCCATGTAGCAGTTGGATTATCAGAGTCCCATCCTGAAAGCGTTCCGATTTTTATGGTTTTCACTATGTCTCCTTCACCATAGAATAAGCTTACCAAACTTGATGCAAAGTTTATTCCTGCTGCAAAACAACCATTGCAGTACAAGTTCTTGGAAGTAATATCGTATCCATCTTCTTGATTGACTTGGTATCTGAAGTAAATTGAATCTCTTGTTTGTTCCCATGGGATGCCCGATTCATACAATTTTTTAGTGTAATCAAACATATAAGCGGGATATGAACTATCAGGAAGCACTGTTCGCGCTTGATTTGCCATCCAAAATAATTGTTTGCCAATGGGTATGCGTGTGTCTGCTTTTGATGCTAAAGAATGCAAAGTCACATAAAACTCTGAAATATTTTCAGCCTCTTCTCTAGCTGTTGTTTGGATAGGTAAATGAGCAATTTTTAATGCAATGTCAGGTCTTGCGGGTGAGAATAATTCAAATATCTCGGTAGTTAATTGTGCATCAATCATTTCAAAATGTTCGTTGTTGGCGGGATTGCCTGTTTCGGGAGGTAAAACTCCATCTTTCATGAGATCAAATGCTTTTTGGTTTGAAACCCATAAAAAATTCTCTTCTTTCTCGTTAATGTGTTTTAACCATCCATCACGTATTTGCTCTGGGGATAAAATACTATTTTGATTGGTATAAAGGAGATGCTGATACATATATTCTATATCCGTATCGTCATCTGCTCCCCAGATTTCAAGGGTGTCTTTAAACACAAAATTAATTGTCTCCGACAGGTCACTTGGAATACCCTCTCCCCAAATACTGGGTTGGTCAGGTTTTCCCCAGTCTTCTCTGGTATAAAAATCTCCGGTTTTAATTTCTCCGATGTTACCGATTTTATCCATCTCTGTAACCAACCCAGTCCAATTCGCAATACATTGTCCTAACCAAAAGCCATATAATTGATCATGGTATTTATCTCGCGAAATGACTATATACTCACTGGGCTCTTCAATAGATGAAATTTCCTTTTTGTTTGTCTTTTTGTGTTTATTGTCGCAAGAGAAAAACATTATCATGGATATTAATATTGTAATATGGAGTTTCATCTGCTAATCCCTCTAATTTTCATTAATCTTCACTTTTTTGAATTCGTTATTCATGGACTTGTAACATTGAATACTTTGTTTAGTTTGAGAATACTGATATTTACTTATACCATTACAACTCAAAAGAAACATCAACATTACCAAGTAAAAGATTTTTATGTTAAACATTTTTTAATTGGCTATAATGTCTGTATAGTGTATTTTAATACACTATATCTTGTTAACCTTTGTTATTCTTCTTTCAAATATTTTATGATGATTCCAAGTTGCCCTAAATGATAAATATCGTGATGTAGCATTCCGTTAATTACAAAACTGTACTTATAATTACCCTTAAAATCTGTATCGTAATATTCCTTATTCAGAAATTGATCATCTTTTGATTCTAATAAATTAATCAATTCGATCAGCGTTTTATCATATTCCGATTTGATATATTGCCAACCCATTAATTCCAGTTTGTCATTAGTTAACCAGTTTTCCTCACAATCATCCGTTTTACTTCCTTTGCCTGTCTGAATCTTCAAGATTGTCTCTTTTCTCCACAATGTCAAATGGGAAATTATTTCTGCGATACTATGTAAACCTATAATCGGCCTATTAAAAACCGTATTTTCATCTACTTGATTCAATTTACTGGTAAATGTGCTACCAATCCATAATTTTCCATTTTGGACCTCTTTATATTGTTGAATAATGTTTTGGATTAGATATCTCATTCTAATAAATGTCAAGGGTTCTTGTATGGTATCATTGTGTTGGTTGAGCAACTAATTTAGTAAATAAAACAGGTGATAGCTCTTTTGCGAGTGATTTTCCGAAGGGAAAATCCGAAGCAATAAACGATACATGTTGTTTGCATTAGTTATTTTTCATTTCACATTCTATGTTTACCCATTTCACATTCCAATTATTTTTTAATTGTTCACCGGTTGTAAAAAATAGAAATTTATTATCCGGTGTTACATATGGGTTTCCTTGCCCAAAATCATTTATTTTATCATTCAACCTTTTTGTATTTATCCATCCACCAACTCCATCGCTGAAACTTATCATTAAGTCAAGTTGGTTTCCAATTGAGGCAAAAATTAGGTAATCTTCTTCTGGAGAAACATAAGGAGTGCATTTTCCAGCATTTGTAGTTAATAAAATTGAAGCTTTTTTTGCATTTTCAAACGTACCATTTATTTGTTTTGAATGATAAATATCCATTTCACTGTAGTCCAAATTACTCGAATGAAAATATAATGTTCCAGAATTTGTAATTATAGGATGAGAAACTAATTTGTCTCTCAAGTTTGGAATATCTACAAAAACTGGCTCTTTCCATTCTCCATTAACTTTGTCTGATTTCCAGATATGCCAAGTTGAACTTATGCCATCAATATTAATGGGTCTTGTCGAACTGAAGTAAAGAGTATTTCCGTTTGGTGAAAAACTCATTCCATGTTCGTTATATTTACTGTTGAAAAATGTTTCTTTGGGTACAGACCAATTTGCGTTATTTTTTTTAATTACGTAGACTTGAAAATTCTCAAAGTTTTTATCAGAAATAGTAAAATAATATTCTTTTAAGTCGGGGCTAAATATCCCTTTGTGTATAATTTTATTTTGCGGAATTACATTTGGCTTAAATTCAATAGGTACATCGTTTGGAATTTTTTCAGTTAAAAATAACGTTTTAGTATTCTCGTTTTCATTTTTACAACTCAAAAAGCTAATTGTGAATAGTAAGATAATTTTGAGTTTTTTCATTTCTTTTATTAATACCAATGGTTTGAATAAGGTGCGTTTTAATGCGCTTTATTTTTTGTTATAAGCTTTTTGTTACACCAATACCAGACGGCATCTTCACCACCAAGTTCATAGGGAGCAAATTTGTCGAATTCCATCCCAACTTTTTCCATCACTTTGATCGATGCTTTATTTTCTTTCATTGCAATTGCAATTATCTTCTTTAATTTGAGAGAGTCAAATCCATAAGTCAAAATTGCGCGAGATGCTTCCGTTGCTATACCTAGTCCCCAATATTCAGGCAAGAATCTATAACCAAGATCAATTTCATCAAATTCAGGAAGATATGCTAATCCTGCCCATCCAACAAATTGCATCCCATTCTTTAAAACAGTAGCCCACCTGCCAAATCCATACTTCTCATAATCGCTAATTCTTGAGCTTATTGCCTTTTCAATTTCTTCAATAGATTCGACCACAGGTTCCCCTGTATAATATTGTACTGCTGGATTAGAATGTAACTTAAATAGTTCCTCTTTGTCATCCAGAGTGATTTCTCTTAACAATAATCTTTCTGTTTCTATTAAAATTTTCACTTTATTGTTTATAACGGTTTGTGTATGATTAGTTGCGAAAAAGTACGCGAACACTTTCCACAATTGCTTATAGCCATTGTTGAACTAAACCTAAAGGTAGTTTTTGAATACGGCTGTATTGACTACCTTTAGGATAGATATTAACTTCTAAATTTCAAATTATGAAAAAAAAGTGAGACTCTGATCGAAAACGCTTGTAGAATAGTTCCGGAATTTGGGATAGTTTACAAAAAACTGGAGCGTTCGGTTGAGTTATCAGGCAAAAGCCAAAGTACCCTGACCAATTATGGTCGTTGTTTAGCCCGTATGGTATTACATTTTAGATGTTCCCCCCTGGAGTTGGACCAGGAACAACTACTAGACTATCTACATTACTTAAAATCCCAGCACAAAACCCCTTCGCAGAGTTTTTTCAAACACACTATTTATGGACTGCGATATTTGTATCGGATCTATGATTTACCCGAACACCGTGTTTCCCTTCCTACCATAGCTGGATCCAAGAAACTTCCAGTGATCCTGAGCAAGGAAGAGGTCAAACTGTTGATCAAAACCCCTAAGCTTCACAAACACCGTTTGATGCTTGCCCTGCTCTATGGTTGTGGACTTCGCTGTAGTGAACTTCGTCATATTCAGATCAAAGATCTGTGGATGGACAGGATGCAATTACATATCCGTCAGGGTAAAGGCGGTAAAGATAGATATGTTCCTCTTTGCCCTCTTTTGGTACGCGGCATCCGAAAGTATTTAGCATCCGAAAGACCAGTACACTGGCTTTTTAGTGGTAAGAATGCCTCTGGAAAAGCAGTAGGGTTGTCTGCAATGGGAGTGCAATGGGTTGTGAAACAGGCAAGGCAACATAGTGGTATAAAGAAAGGAGTGACCACCCATATCCTCAGGCATACCTATGCCACTCATTTATTGGAGATGGGGTTGGATATTATGACCTTAAAAGCGTTGTTAGGACATGTGGATATACAAACTACCCTGATCTACCTGCATGTTGCTCAGTGTAGTAAAACCAAAGGATTTAGTCCGCTAGAAAAACTCTACAGCTAATGTTGCGGGCTACTCACGAGGTAGCACAGGTATTGGAAAGCAATAAGGAGTTATTAGCGGCTTATAGCTGTAACACCTGGCAACTACGCACCCTGCATGCTATCCGTAGATGTAGGACAGCTGCACTGGGCGGGCATATTGACAGGTGTGATTATAAACCTTGTAACAGATTACATTTAAGCTACAATAGTTGTCGCAACCGGCACTGTCCCAAATGTCAGGGACACAAGCAAGAATTATGGATTAGAAAGCGGGAGGAGGAACTTCTCAACGTATCTCATTATCATGTGGTATTTACCTTGCCAGATACCATCAATATCTTATGCCTGCACCGTCCTAAAGAAGTATACACACTACTGTTTGTTGTCGCTTGGAGTGTGCTTAGAGATTTTGCTGGGAATCCAAAATTTTTGGGAGCTCGAACAGGAATGATTGCCATACTTCACACCTGGGGACAAAACCTGTCCTTGCATCCCCACCTGCATTGCATTGTGCCTGGTGGAGGAATGACGGCTTCTGGAAAATGGAAACATACCAAAGGCAAGGGCAAATATCTGTTTCCAGTAAAGGCAATGAGTAAAGTGTTTAGAGCACGCTTTGTGGCAGGGCTAAAAAGACAATTTGATCAGCCTGTAGCTTTTTATGACAACTTATTTGCTAAAAACTGGGTAGTCTACTGCAAAGCGCCTTTTTATCAAAATACTCAAGTGGTAGAATATTTAGGTAGGTACACTCATAAAATAGCTATCAGCAATCACCGCATCTTATCCCTTAAAAACGGTAAGGTTACTTTTTCTGCCAAAGACTACCGAAGCGGTGGAGCAAAATACAATCTGACCTTATCCGATGCTGAGTTTATAAGACGATTTTGTTTGCACATTTTGCCAAAAGGATTTACCAGGATACGGCATTATGGAATCCTAAGTAGTAGC
>CANMDH010000052.1 GCA_947496555.1 uncultured Aquimarina sp.
TCTCAAAGCAAAAACTCCAAAATAGAAAATAAACTAAAATAAAAAAGACTGCCTAAATGTTTTTAGACAGCCTCTTTATTAATTCATAGATTTGTCAAAAATTTTGAATAGATAATCACTAAAATATAAACGAGTGAAATTCAACAAAAAAAACATATCAAATTTAATCTTTGTTATCCTATTGGTGTTATTTTTTATTCCAAACACCAGAGGGATGATGCAAATATATTTAACAAGGATCTTTTCATTTAGTCCAGGTGTAGTTGAGGTAGATGAAAGGAAAAACGTAGTATCTTACGATTGGAAATTGCACGGCGTAAATACCGAATCCATAAATTTTGATACAACCAAAGGGAAAGTAGTTTTGTTGAATTTTTGGGCCACTTGGAAAGCTGCTTCTATAGCAGAAATTTATTCCTTACAGAAATTGTATAATGATTACAAAGAAAAAGTAGTTTTTGTATTCTTGACTGAAGATGACGATCCTGAAATTAAGGAGTATATGAGTGCCAAAAAATACTATTACCCTATATACAGGTCTCTTTCAACATATCCAGAACCTTTTGTCATGAAACCTAGACCTGCAACGTATGTTTTGGATAAGAATGGAAATATTGTAATATATAAAAGAGGTCCTGCTAATTGGAATAGTGATCAGGTAAGAGAAACTCTTAATAAATTACTGGCTGAATAGTTTTTAAATCTACTTTCTAAAATACTTGAAGGGAACTGCCAACATCCCAAAACATTCTCCTTTTTCTTTGCCAATATTCTTGTGATGTATTTTGTGCGCTCTTCGCACACCTTTGGCATACCAATTATTCGCATTTCTGAATAGCTTAAATCGTTGATGAATGAAAATATCATGAACAATAAAATATGCGATTCCGTAGGCCAGTATACCAAGACCGATAGGAATACCTACCCAGAATGTGTTAGGGTTATGGAATAATAGGCATGACATGCTAACTACGGCATAGAATACGAAGAAAAAATCGTTACGCTCCCACCAACTGTTATGATCCTTGTGATGGTGATCTCTATGTAAAGACCATAAAAAACCATGCATTACATATTTATGAGTAAACCATGCCATAAATTCCATAATAGAAAATGCAGCAAAGAAGGTGAGTATTTGAATAAAGAGTTTCACAGAAAAAATTTTATACAAAAATACGGTTAAATTAGATTTAATCGGTAATCAAAATACGATTTTGCCAGCAATCCAAATTTTTGATAATTCGGAACTCTAATACGCGTATTTTTTATTTCTAATGACGGAGTTTTCTTAAGCTTTTTTAATAGCTTTTTGTAGTAGATGAACGCCGTGTAAACACCAAATTTAGCTTCTACAGGGAGTTTTAAAATACCCGCGAGTCCTTTGTCAAAATCTTCTTCAATTTCTTTAATGATTCGTAATTTAGACTCCTCATCAAGTTGTTTTAGATCAGTATTTGGGAAATACGTTCTGTTTAGGTCCTCATAATCTGCTTTTAGATCTCTTAAGAAATTTACTTTCTGAAATGCAGAGCCCAAATGCATAGCACTTTCCTTTAATTCATTATACTTTTCCTCATTACCATTTACGAATACCTTCAAACACATTAATCCTACTACATCTGCAGACCCATAAATGTATTCTTTATATTCCGCATCGGTCAAATAATTGGTTTTATTAAGATCAAGACGCATACTTTTCATAAAGGCCTCATACAACTCGGGTTGGATATTGTATTGATGTACCGTTTGCTGAAAAGCATTTAGAATAGGGTTAAGACTAATCCTATTCTTAATTGCTTTATACATTTCCTCTTCAAAATCATTAAAAAGCTCCTCTTTGTTATAATCATGAAAAGTATCTACGATCTCATCAGCAAATCTTACAAAACCGTATATGTTATAAATATCTTGCCGTATGGATTGGGATAACATCTTTGATGCTAAGGAAAAAGATGTGCTGTAAGAATTAGTAACAATTTTACTGCAATTGTAAGATACGGTATCAAAGATAGCCTTCATAGGGATAGCGTTTTAGAATTTATTGTGTTGGTTGGTTATGAGGTTATAAATTTTAATTCTTTCACTTTATTGAATTGAGCTTCTATCAATCCTGCAACCAGTTTTCCCGAAATTAAAGAGGGAGGTACACCTGGCCCTGGAACAGTAAGTTGACCTGTAAAAAACAAATTTTGTACTTTTTTACTTTTCAACTTGGGTCTTAGAAATGCGGTTTGGAGCAGCGTATTTGCCATTCCATAAGCATTTCCTTTATATGAATTATATTCTTTAATAAAATCTTTTACACAAAAGGACTCTTTAAAGATAATATTATTTTTAACATTTTGATCTGTAAGATCTTCGAAGCGGGTGATGATTTTATCAAAATAAGTTTCTCGTAACTCTTCAGTATCTTCTATTCCTGGCGCTAATGGAATTAGAAAAAAACCATTTTCATGACCTTCTGGAGCAGTAGAAGGATCTGTTAATGATGTAAAGTTTGCATAAAAAAGAGGTTCTTCGGGCCATTTAGGGTCATCATAAATATCTTTTGCATGAGCATCAAAATCAGTATCAAAAAATAGATTATGATGATTGACGTTTTTTAATTTTTTCCTGAATCCCACATAAAATAGAAGGGAAGAAGGTGCAAAAGTTTTGTTTTCCCAGTATGCCTCAGAATATTGTCTATATTTTGCGTCTAATAATGTCTCGCTATGGTGGTAATCGGCTCCGCATAAAACAATGTCGGCACTAATTTCTTCAGAATTAACAATCAAACCATTGGTGCGTCCCTTTTCTACATTTATCTTTTCAACTACTGCATTTGTATGAATAAAAACGCCAAGAGATTTAGCAAGTTTTTCCATACCCAATATCACCTGATACATACCACCTTTGGGGTGCCAGGTTCCCAGTCCAAAATCGGCATAATTCATGAAACTGTAAAATGCAGGGGTATTACTAGGCTTGGCTCCCAGAAATAAAACAGGAAACTCAAGTATTTTGATGAGTTTTTGGTTTTTAAACTCTTTTCTCACTTCTCGAGAGATGGTACTAAAAAACTGCCCTAAACGCTGGATGGTTTCTTTGGTTACAAGTTCTAAAGGAGATACTCCAGGTCTATAAACCAAATTTTTGATAGCGATATCGTAATTATCCTGAGCCGTTTTAATAAATTTTTTCAATTTATGAGAGCTTCCTTTTTCTTCTGCTTCAAAAGCCTGATAGATTTTTTCTAGGGTATCTTCGATTTTAATTTCTTTTCTGTCTTCAAAAAATACTTTGTACGCAGGGTTAAGCTTTTCTAGGGTGTAAAAATCAGAAGCAGTTTTTCCAAAATCGTTAAAAAAACTTTCAAAAACATCTGGCATCCAGTACCAGGAAGGGCCAATATCGAAAGTGAATCCTTCTTTTATCAACTGCCTTGCTCTACCTCCAACAGTCGAATTCTTTTCATAAATAGTTACCTCGTATCCTAATTGTGCCAAATAACACGAGGCAGAAAGCGAAGAAAACCCGGAGCCTATGATTGCAATTTTTTTTGACATAATTTGACAGGGATAATTTTATAAGTCAGATATTAAAGCACTTATAGAATCAAAGTAACGGTGATTAGAAGCACTGGTTTTAGAAATATGCATGATTTGTTTGCCAAGCATCCAAAATTCACTTGTTTTATCAGCACAAACAACTTTATTAAAATCCTGTACATATTTTGTGATGTTGTCTTTCTCCGGTTTTATGGTAAAATAGGATACAAAAATAGTATTTTCATGGAAAGAAAGCATACTTGGGAGACTATCCAAGGGTATGCTTGGACCCAAATAAATTGCTCTATATCCATGAAGCAAAATCTCATAATTAATATACAACAAACCTAATTCATGTATTTCATTTTCTGGCAAGAACAATACAAAAGCTTTATCTCCTTTTGTAGGTTTTGAATATTGTAATTTTTCAATATTAAGAAGAAGCTTCTGTTTGATCAGATTAGTGATAAAATGCTCATGTGCAGGGTTAATTGTGTCTGTTTGCCAAAGTAAACCAATCTCCTTTAGCAAAGGAATGAATACATCGACAAATATTTGTCTGAAGTTTCTTTTGCGCTCTAATTGCTCATAAGTTCCCAAAAACAACTCGAGATCATAGTTGAGCATAGAGATTTTGAACGAGTTTATTGCCTGGTTTTTAGTACTATTATCAGAAACAATACTTCTTACATATTCATTGATTTCCTGCTCATTAAGTTTAGAAATCCTTGATATTTTATAACCACTATTAACCAAATAAGTGACATTAAGCAACTTTTGAAGATTCTTTAAATTGTATGTTCTAATATTTGTATTTGTGCGATTGGGAGAAAGTAGATTGTATCTTTTTTCCCATATCCTGATAGTATGTGCCTTTACACCACATAGATTTTCAAGATCTTTAATACTAAAAGTTTGTTTAATATTGTTCACTTTTTGTAGTAAATTGTTAAACAAAACTAGTTAAAAGAATTCACATATTTTTTCAATATTTGTTAAAATAATGAATTTTTATGTTAAAAAAATAAGATTTCAAGTTTAAAAATAAGAAATAATGAATATCCAGAATTAATCATACTAGGTTTCATTATCTTGAATATATTTCAGGATCTCATACCCAAAACATTGATTTTTAATAGAGTGAGATGCTGAAATACATTCAGCATTACAAAGTATATCTCTATAATTATACAAAACGCATAATCGATTTTTCTTTTAAGAAAAATAAGCTATTTTCGGTTTTACTTAATTTTATTTAACAGTAAAGTTTAGGTATTTCAATCGTTATATGAAGGATTAGCATAATCATATCATAACCGTTTTTAATGTTGAGATTCTCTTTGATTTCTTAATTGTTTTCTGATCATAGGCTGCACTTCTTTTTCATATTTCTTCATCTGTTCTGCTGAGAGGACCGTTTTAAGCTCTTCTTTTTTTAGATTGTTGTTTTTTCTCATAACACCCATTCTTGAAAACATACTTCCTTCAGATTGCATAATAGGGACTATTTTTTCTGCATACTTAAGGTTAATGACTTCAATATTTTTGATCTGATTATTGTCTAATTTTAATTCTTTGGTCATGATTTGGGTTTGGTACCCTGCAATTTGAATAGCGTCCATTTTTTCTTGTCCTTTCACTATCGAAATTATCCCACTGAGTATTATTGTTAAAAGAACTTTAGATCTCATAATTGTATTTTATTAATTGAATTTTAGTTGTTTAAACCAAATGTCTTTTAGGCTTAAATTGATGTTTATCAAGTTAAAATTTTCTTCTATTAAGATTCCTTGTATAGCACCTCTTTGACCTCTGGTAAAAGATATGTTTAGCATAGAAGATCTTCTTCTACTTATTGGTAAACCTATTCCTGTAGAAAAACTGTAATTATCGATTACCTCATTATTTACTTCTAAATACCCCGAATCATAATTAAAACCTGCTCTGAATTCGATATTTTGCCAATATTTTAATCCTCTTTCTCTTGCTCGATATTGTGCCCCAATACTAATTAATGATTGATCTACAAATTTTCCAATATCGTCTCTTTGGTCTGTAAAACTCCATAGGTTTCTTTTGTAATCTGCATTAAATGTAAAGCCGTTTATAGGTGTAGAGCTAAGTCCAAATCCTATTTCTAAGGGTAATTTGAAACTTTCCAAATCCAGATCTACTTCATCTTCAACGGTGGTTCCTATAAAATCCAAACTTTTATCTACAAATCTGTCTTGTGAACCGTTTAATGAAGAGGGTAAATCTGCGGTTAACCCAACTGAATATTTTTCATTTATGTCGTATTGCAGTCCCAACCCGAATCGAAATCCTCTATAATAGCTTTCTTCTTCTATAGAAAGGAATGAAGTACTTATCAAAATGCTTTCGGTTTCTTTGATAGACCCGAACAGGTATGAGGTTCTTATTCCAACTCTGAAGTTGTCAAATAATTTATAGCCATAATTAAATCTCAGATCGTTTAACCCCCCAGATCCGACAACATTGCTAATAAAATTATCTTGTGATCCTTCAACATTACTTTCGATGCCTACAAGCGAATAACCAACATCGGTAAACGGAACGATTGATAGCCCCATGCCTGACCTATCATTGAGACTAAATGCTAAGGCGAGATTAGAAAAATTAGCTGATAGCCTGAGCTCATCTTTGCTACTATTTGAAATATTATTCAATTCTCCAAGAAATCCTATATCTAATAAAAAACTTTTCTCTGAGATCGTAGAAAAAGAAGCGGGATTGTAATTGTTAATTGTGTTTTCGCCACCCAAAGCAATTCCGCTCCTTCCCAAAGCACTATTGTTACCTATGTTTGAATTTGATTGAACTCCCAAACCAAATAGAGAATACGGAGATCCTGTAAGATTATTAGTTTGAGAAAACAAGCTTATTGGAAACAGAAAAATCAGAAAAACTTTATAGCAATTATTCATCCTCATCATATATAGCATAGGTAATAATTAGTTGTGCTTTAAAGTCTTTACTATTTTCTCCCTCCAATACAATGCGATCTACCGTATTGTTAAAATTAATTGGTAGTAAAACAATCGCATTATCTATTTCTGGAGCTTCTGATAATTCTTCTTCCAGATACACACCGACTTTAATTTCATAAGTAATTTCGTTGAACTCTTTATCACTCTCATTTACGTTTGCGAAAACTTCTCCTAATCCATTAAATAGTTGATTTTCTATAATGTTATTTTGGGTTGATCTGTTTACAGAAAGTGAATCTTTTATAGGTAAAAGATCATTAAAAGTCTCTGGAGGAGGTTTTATTCTTAATGTAGCGTCCAAAATGGTTCCAGTTCCGGGGATCTCGGATATTTTTTTAATAGTCGGAAACTGGATTCTTGTTACCATTCCCACTCCGGCGTGAATATAACTTCGATTATTAGCGTCTTCAGATGGAAGGTTTATTTCTCGGTCGGTGAGCGTATCAAAAAAAGTCCCTTCCGTATCACTTTGAATATTATTGAAATAGGTTGGAAAGGAAGAGGTTGAATTTATGACCAAATCAAATGTTTGTTCGTTATCTTCAAATTCATCTGGAATCGTATAAAAGAATCGCAAATATGTTTCTGTACTATTAATCGAAAATCCAACAATTGAAGAATCGTCTGTATCACTTGGTTGTAAGGTAAATCCCTTTAATTCATTTCGTAACTCATTTTCATCATTTACATCCCCTTCACGAATTTTGTCAAACAATTCTTGCCCTATAGTATTTGGTATGGATATATGAAGAGAGTCTTCATCTATTGGCTCTGGGCGAAAATTTATAGTGGCTACAGGTGTTTCTTCATAAGGAATAGAACTTGTGTTAAAAAAAGCGTCATCCTTAGCTATTACTTCGTCTTTAAGTAAGTGTACATTTATTGTGGAAACTTTGGTAGTATCATTGTATGAATACCCATCGTAATTAAGGATTAGAGCAATACTATCTAATTCTGCATCATCTGAAATAGAATAGTTTATAGGAAGAAGTTCCATATAACTTTCGGCTCGTGTAATACCAAATATTGGATCAGAATATTGCCCCACCAAAATCCGGTTAGAGGATGAAGTAATAATACTATCAAATTTATAGGTTGATAACTCTACGGTAAATGTATCTATTGATAGGATTCTTACATTCGAGTTTGTAAAATCTTGACCTACCTCAAGGGTAGGTATATCTTCCCTTTCAGAACAGGACACTGTAAAAAAAATCAAACATAAACAGAAGAGTAAAAATTTCATAAGGACCTTTTAATTTCTACTACAAAAGAAGTATAGGAGCTTACCTTCTGAAATTATATTATACCTATCTATAAAATATATAGACTAATCTTAATTTTTTCCCTATCAGATAGCCATTTGTAGATTGGTAGATAGAAAAAACTATTTTGTCTACAGACTTTTTATTCCGGTATATCTTTTTTTCTGCGATACTATTGGCTAGATACTTTTAGGGAAAAATTATTGAATGCAGCATCATTTTAATTTCATCATTTTGGTATTTGGGACAGTGAATATTATATGGAGTCAAAGCCCAAATATGGAGATAGCAGGATTTGAATATACAACAATACCCGATGTGGGAGGTGCTAGCGTAGAAAAATATAGCATGAATCTAAATTTAGGAAAGAAGTTTAAAAATAGAGGAGTTTTGGGCCTTGGAGTTTCTTATGATTATCATGATTTTATCTTCAATAATGCTTCTTTAAGTTTTGATGCACGTCCTTATGAAAGCATGCATAGAATTACAGCTGACTTTTCTTTCAAGTATAACATAAATACAACATGGTCTACAGATGTAATTTTTGCACCTTCATTGTCATCAAATTTTGAAGAGAGTTTGAGCAATGAGGATATTGTAATTAATTCTTCTCTAACCTTATCCAAAAGTTGGGGTGAAGAAAAATCTTCACTTTTTACATTTGGTATTGGATATGGCACTCTTCTCGGAAAACCACAGCTGATTCCGTTGGTGTCGTTTCAGAAAAAGGTAAATTCTAAGTGGAATTATATTGTTGGAATTCCTAAAACCGAAATTAATTATCACTTTAATTCACGACATAAAATTGCTGTGTTGGCCGGTCTTAGGGGCTTTTTTGGTAACATTTCTTCTACTGTTAACTTTCCCGGAATAGGGCCGTTTACTAATACGAAATTGCAATATAATTCTTTGGATACTGGTATAAATTATACTTATCGCATCCAGCCAAACTGGACAACGATTATTAAAGTAGGATATTCCCCCTGGAATCAACTTGAAATATTAGATAGTGAGAATAATGAGATATATGATTTTGAACCTGATAGTTCATTATTCATATCTATGGGACTAAAGTTTAACTTAAACAAATAAATAATGAAAAGAAGTAATAAATTAAAACGTTACCTAATAACGGATGTCAAGATATACTTGGGGTTATTAATAACTCTCTTTGGGATAAGTTGTTCTGGCGATGATGATGATGATGATAGGTTGGGCAACTGGGTAGATAGTTCTGTTTTTGACGGAACTCCAAGAAGTAGCGCCGTAGCATTTACCATAGGTGACAAAGGATATATGGGTACCGGATTTGATGGAGACGATTATCTTAAGGATTTTTGGGTTTACGATGTGGAAGGTAATTTTTGGAGCCAACTTGCAGATTTTTCTGGAAGCGCAAGGAGCTCGGGAGTAGCATTTGCAAATGGTGGAAATGGTTATATAGGCTTAGGTTTTGATGGTGACAATGAGCTGGGAGATTTTTATAAATACGATACCGCCACCAATACATGGGATTCTATAACAAACTTTCCAGGAACACCTAGAAGAGGAGCCATAGCCTTTAATTCAGAAACTTCAGGATATGTGGGTACTGGATTTGATGGAGATAATGATAAAAAAGATTTCTGGAAATATTCTCCACAAACTGATAGTTGGCAAGAGTTAGTAGGGTTTGGAGGAGATAAAAGAAGAGAGGCTACTACATTCACCATTGGTGATAAAGTATATATGGGAACAGGTGTTTCTAACGGATTGGTTCAGGATGATTTTTGGGTTTTTGATGTAAATACCGAAGTGTGGAGCCCTTTGACAGACCTTGATACCGATGATTATAATATTACCAGAAGTAATGCCGTAGGATTTACAATTGGAGGTCGGGGTTATATTGCATGCGGTGATACTGGGGCAGGAGCTACAAATACCGTTTGGGAATACAACCCTAGTACAGATTTTTGGGAAGAAAAAACTACTTTCGAGGGATCAACCAGACAAGATGCGATTATATTTAATAATGGAGCCAGAGCGTTCGTAGCTCTTGGACGAAGTGGTAACCTTTATTTGGACGATAATTGGGAATTCTTCCCCTTTGAAGAAGAAGACGAAGATGATTGATTAGAATGTTTTATTTGTTTGTTTGCTTGTCGGTCAGCTCCTAAACCTTAAATCTTTTTCAATTAAAATGAAAAGACCATTGAAGTATTTATTGATTTTTGAAATAATTGTATTTGGTGTACTAATAGGAAACTATTTTCTTGAAAAAGAAACAGAATTCGATTACTATTCCAAATATTACAGGGTGAAGGTAAAGGAGCTTTCTGACAGTGATTATGGTTGGTATTATGAAATATATCGAGGTGATGATTTGTTAATTAAACAAGAAAATATCCCGGGCGTATCGGGCAATCAACATTTTAAATCCAATGCAGAAGCAAAAAAAATAGCTGTTTTGGTGGTTCAGAAATTAGAACGTAAGATAATACCAAATATAACCATGCAGGAGCTGGATAGTTGTAACATAGAATTTAAAAAGTAGTTATGTATAAAAAGAAATGCTTTGAAAAGTACGTTTCGCATTAAAGAATTTTGGATTCATATTATCTCCTGGATATGTTTAATGTCCTTTCCTATAGGGATCACACTTATTCAAATGGAAACTGTACAACCTGCTTTTTTCTCACAGGTTTTTTTCAATCCAATAGTATTTTATGCTAATTATTCCTTTTTAGCACCCAGACTTCTTCTTAAAAAGAAGATAGTTTGGTATATAATTTCATCGATAGGTTTCCTTATACTATTTAATTTTATTGTGAATAAAATTCCTATAAATGCTCCTTTTGATAGGATGGATGCCCTTATAGATGAACATGGTTCGTTTCCTCCTGTTAAAAACCTTAAGTACGCAATGCGCGGTGTCTTTTTCTTTGCTTTTTTTCTTTTAGGTGGTATCTTTTGTTTAATGGTTGATTTCTATAAGAGAGATAAACTTTCAAAAGAAACAGAAGCACAACGTACAGAAACAGAACTTCAATTCTTAAAGGCACAGTTAAACCCTCATTTTCTTTTTAACTCATTAAATAGTGTATATTCATTGGTTAGAAATAAATCTAATGATGCCCCAGAGGCGGTTTTGACCTTGTCAGAATTAATGCGATATATGCTATATGAAGCTAATCAGGAAATTGTACCTCTGATAAAAGAAATTGAATATATTAAAAACTATGTGGTGCTTCAGAGACTTCGACTCTCAAATAGCGAGGATGTCAAATTATCTATAAAAGGAGAATATGAAAAAAAGAAGATATATCCCTTGTTACTTATTTCTTTCATTGAAAATGCATTTAAGTATGGAACCGATTTTAAGGGAATAACAGATATAAATATAAAAATAGAAGTTATTCAAAATACACTTACGTTTAATGTAAACAATGTAGTAGGAGTACATCGAAAAAATAAACACAATTCTGGTGTGGGTCTCACAAATATCAAGAACCGATTAGAGCTTTTATATCCCGATTTACATACCTTGGGTATAAAAGAAGATAATGGCCGATATGTGGTCGATTTAACATTAATTCTAGAATGATATGAGATGTGTAATCATAGACGATGAACCTCTGGCTCTTGGTATCATTAAGTCATATTGCGAAGACATAGGAGCATTGAATATAGTGGGTACTTTTACAAATGCTTTAGAAGCGATTCCTCTTTTGTCAGATACTAACGTTGATCTGGTTTTTTTGGATATAGAGATGCCACAAATAAATGGGATTGATTTTATTAAAACATTAGATCATAAGCCTCTTTTTGTTTTTACAACTGCTTATTCTCAATATGCCCTTGAAGGATTTGAGATCAATGCCGTAGATTATCTGGTTAAACCAATACCGTTTCCCCGGTTTGTAAAGGCAGTAAACCGAGCAAAAGAAATTTATGAGTTAAAGAGAGCAAATAAAGAACCTTCAGTTTTACAGGTAAAAGAGTCTTTGGCTACTTCGGGCGTCGAAGAATTTGTCTTCGTTAAATCAGATTATGGTACTGTAAAGATTAAATTATCCGATATCCGGTATATTCAGGGATTGAAAGATTACCTAAAAATTCATGTTTTTGAAGAAAAACCAATCCTCACTTTGATGACTTTTAAAGATATTCAATCAAAATTACCAGAAAATCAGTTTTTAAGGGTTCATAGATCCTATATTGTTAATATTAGGAGCATTAATTCTATACAAAGAAGCAAAGTGATTATTGACAATATCCGAATTCCTATTGGTGATAGTTATAAAACCGATTTTCTTAAAAAAATAGGAATGTAGTATCTTATTATTTCGTCAAAAGTTCTTCACAAATAATCATACAATACTTTGACCTTTGTTAATGAGAGGTAATATTTCGTATATTTAGTTATGATTTTTTCTACCAAAATCACTTATTACATTATAGAGATTGAAAACATTTTAAAAAGGTTAAAAATTAGGGATATGAAAAAAATAATTATTTTTTGTGCCTCTGTACTACTTTTGATTTCTTGTAAATCCAAAGAAAATTCAGGGAGTAACAATGGGGAAGATAATGTTCTTTCAAAATCTGAAGAATTAAAGACCATACGAGGAACTGTGGCTGATAAAAAAGGAACAAAAATTGCCTATGCAGCAGTAAAGCTATATTTAAATGATGACGATTGTATGAATGCGTATACAAATGACGACGGTTATTTTGAATTTAAACTAGACGAGTTAAGAATTAAGGATCAAAGTCACTTTGAAGTAGTTTATAAAGGATATTCGAAAACTCTGTTGTCTTTAAGAAATTTTGTAAATGATAGATCGATTATTCTAAGTAAAAAAGGAAAAGTAATCTCTACAGCCGATTATCACGTTTTTTATGAATCGATTAAAAGTTGTGCGAGATAAAAGTAAAAGTTAGCCAGATCTTCTTGATGGTATTAGCCAGCAAAATTTTGCTGCTTTTGATTTATCTAATCAATGAAGTGCCCAGGATGGGAGTCGAACCCATACGCCCTAAAGGACACATGGCCCTCAACCATGCCTGTCTACCAGTTCCAGCACCTGGGCAATAAATATAGGTGCTATAGCTATAAATATACTATAAAACTAAAAAGTACCGTAGGAATACGATACTTTTTAGTGACCTGGCTGGGGCTCGAACCCAGGACCCTCTCCTTAAAAGGGAGATGCTCTACCAACTGAGCTACCAGGTCATAGATTGTTTAATCAAAAAATACTTTAAAGAACTAGAATAATAATTAATTTATAATCATTATTCACCTGTTTGTGACCGGGCTTGGGCTTCCTTCGACTTTTCTCAGGATAGACTTCTCTCCATAATCACTTTATATTTTGATAAATAACAATTACAATTTAATCATTATTCATTTATTTGTGACCGGGCTGGGGCTCGAACCCAGGACCCTCTCCTTAAAAGGGAGATGCTCTACCAACTGAGCTACCAGGTCATGCATTTTTTTCCTTGAATGCGGGTGCAAATATACTATCATTAATTTATTTTTCAAGAAGAAATTCATATAAATTTGTGTTTTGTTTAAAATGATATTCTTTTTGGGCAATATCTATTTAATTTTGAAAGTATGAATATAGTTTTGATGGGGTATATGGGAAGTGGAAAATCATTGATAGGCAAAGAGTTGTCTAAAAAAATGGCGTTAGAATACCTAGATTTGGATGATTATATAGAAATTCAGGAAAAAAAATCTATTTCTGAAATTTTTGAAGAAAAAGGTGAGATCTATTTTAGAAGAAAGGAGTCAGTATACTTAAAGGAGGTTTTAGAACATCATAAAAATCGTGTTATTTCACTGGGTGGAGGAACACCATGTTTTGCAGGTAATCTTGAAATTATACAAAATAGTAGTAGTACCAAAAGTATTTATTTGCAGACATCGCTGGAGGAGTTGATAAAAAGATTGTTTAAAGAGCGAAACAAACGCCCCCTAATTCAGCACCTCCAAACTCAGGATGAACTTAAAGACTTTGTAAGAAAACACTTGTTTGAACGGTCATTTTATTATAATCAAGCAGATTACAAAATGGTAACCGATAAAAAAGATTCAAATCAGATAGTAGAAGAAAGTCTGGCTTTGTTACTCTAATATTGCAATATCTTCATCTCCAAATTTTACGATTACATGCTCATGCAAAGATGTAGATAAAGAAATTCCTTTAAAATCGGCTTTAATAGGATATTTTTTATGGTTTCTGTTTACCAATACTGCTGTTTTAAACTTCGTAAGAGGGACATCAAGAAAATGTTTTACCCCATAGATAAGAGCCGTCCCCGAATTAAGTACATCATCTGCAAGTACCAAGGATTTATTTTGATATTCTTTCGGGTTAATAGATGTAGTAACGGTATTTTGAGGGGATTTTTTGTTCATTGATACTTTGCATAATAGTATCTTAATGTCAGAAATATTTTCTAAAATATCCTTTAGTCGCTGAGCAAAAATAAAACCATTTTCGGCTATCCCAGCAATTACAATCTCTTTCTCATTAACATTGGTTTCATAAATCTGATATGCAATACGTTTTATTTTGTGCTGTATTTGCTCGTGGTTTAGTATAATATTCGTATCTGTTTGCATACTTCAAATTATTGATTGCTATTACAAGTTTAGAGGAAAATTATTTCAAAAAAACATTTTTTATCCTGATAATCACTTTTTTGTTTTCAAATATAAAAAAGAGTTTGCTATTCATGTTTCTTGAATTAAATTATAATTGGTCTTAAAGAATCACCAATATACCTCGCTATTGACTTACTTTAACTATTCTTCGCTATCATCGGTAAACCAACCATCAATATCTCTGCGATCTTTTTTGGTAGGTCGACCCGTTCCTTTTTTTCGATAATAATCCTTCGAGTACTTTAAAAGGTCTAATTTTTGCAACGATTCTTCTGGGGTAATGTCTTTACGGTAAATATCGACAAGTTTTGCCCCAATTCGGCTGTCTGGAGTATCCAGTACGACAAGTTGGTAGTTGATTTGGTTTTTTCGAACTGTAATTTTATCCATCGGATAAATTTCTCTTGAAGGTTTAATAAGATCTCCATTTACTCTTACTTTACCTTCTTTGCAGGCTTTTGTAGCAATACTTCTGGTTTTGAAGTATCTGATACACCATAAATATTTGTCAACTCGCATAAAAAATGATTAAAATGCGTTTTATATTAAATAATTTTAAAGCAAAAGTACAAGAAAATCGTATCTTGCGCCCTCAAAAAAGTAATCAGATGAATGTAAGAAAATATATTTTTGCCATTGTACTTTCCATGGTGGCTTTATATAGTTGTAATAATGATGATGATGATAATGGTGGTGGTACCGTAGAACCACCAAGAGATAGGGCCGAACAACAAGCCGATGAGGTAGAAGTTATTCAGAAATATTTAGAGACGCATTTTTATACATTAATAGATAATCCGGCTAATCCAGATTATAAAATAGCATTGTTTGATACAATTGCCGGAGATAATAGTGGGCGTCAACCTATCAGCCAATCTGATTTGTTGGATACGAAAACCGTTACCAGCAACGATGTAGAGTATACCTTACACATACTTAACATAAGAAAAGGAGCAACGGGAGAAAGACAACCAACATTTTCAGACTCTACAATGGTGACCTATAGAGGAGAAGTATTTTATGATAATCAAGATAGGGATGGTGATGGTATTCCAGATTTGGCTGATATAAATTCAAAAGAAGATGGAAGTGCTTATGAAGAAGGAGAAACACCAACTACCAGACCAGATGCAGATGGAGATGGAATAGCTGATGATAGTGATGCTGATAATCCTGACTTGGCGGGAGAACCAGATTCTGATGAAGATGGAATTATTGACGATAAAGATCCTGTTGATAATAATAACCCAAGCCGAAGAGTATTTGATAGCGGGGTTGCTCCTGCTTGGTTTGACCAAACAAATGTTATAGTAGGGTGGAGGGAAGCATTAGTAGATTTTATTGGTGCATCAGGATTTATGAATAATGCAGATGGAACCGTTGACTATAATGATGATTTTGGTAACCTTGTTGTTTTCATGCCTTCAGGATTAGCATATTTTGATACTCCTCCAGGGGGAAGAGGAATTGCCAGATATGCTCCATTAATTTTTAATATTCAGTTATATGGTGTGAATGAAGCGGATCATGACCGAGATGGAATACCATCACATCTTGAAGATTTGGACAACGATAGAATAGTATTGGATACTGATGATAATACCGATGGAGATAATGCGGCTAATTTCCAAGATCCTGATGATGATAATGATGGTACTTTGACAAGAGATGAAATTACGCTTAGTGCAGATGCAATGGATGATGGAGTAGTAACCTTGGACGAAATTACTTTTTATGACGATGATGGAGATGGTACTCCAAACCATCTGGATGCAGACGATAGAGATTCAAAGAATGAACAATAACAAAAAACTCCGGTTATAGACCGGAGTTTTTTGTTTGATATTTTCAAAACGATTAAAGATCTAATGCTAATCCCAGAATTATCTGATTTGGTCTAGAATCTACTCTTATACCTTCATCAATTGACTCTGCTCTGTTTTTACTAAGACCTCGCTCGTATCGTATATCGGCGTTAAGGTTGCCAAGTTGTATACCTGCACCAAATTGTAATCCAACTGTAAACTCATTTTTAACATCCCCTAATCGAACATCTTCCAGATCGTTTTCAACTATGTATTGAAGAGCAGGTCCTCCAAAAACATGAATGGGTCCTAACACAGATACACCAACTAGGATGGGTAAATCTAATTTCTTGATATTATAATCCAAATCCCCTCCAGAAGGATCGTTATACGTACTGTTATTTACTGTATACTGAAGTTCTGGTTTCAAATAAATGTTTTCGGTTAGATTACCTCTCAGAAATACCCCAAAGTGATATCCAACCCCATCATCAGCGCCTATATTGGTCACATCGGTAACCTCAATCTTGCCATTGTCACCATAATTTAAGCCTGCTTTTACCCCGAAGGTGAGTTTTTTCTCTTGGGCAACTAAAGCACATGAACTAAATAAAACTAAAAAAACTAATACATTTTTCATTGTAAGATAATTTTTGATTAATAAATAAAGATGAATTTGGTGTAATGGCTAGTATATTTAGAAACGTTTATAATCTATTTTTATTCTTGGTAGCAAAAAACTTGCCAAAAGCTTTTTTTGGATTATAATTCAAATGTAAAAAACATGGTATATAAAAGCAGAAAGCCTTTTGATACTATCAGAAGGCTTTATATTTACAATAGAAGATTCTTCCTATTTTCTTTTTATAACTTTAATAACCGCATTATGAATCGCTTCGGCATTCAACCCATATTTTTCCATAAGCTGATCTGGTGTACCACTTTCACCAAAGGTATCATTGGTGGCTATAAATTCTTGTGGAGTTGGCAAATTTTTTGCCAATACTCTAGAAACGCTTTCTCCCAAACCTCCCAAAAAGTTATGTTCTTCGGCGGTAACAATGGATCCGGTTTTCTTTACAGAACTCAGGATAGCTTCATCATCCAAAGGTTTGATGGTATGAATGTTAATGACTTCAGCACTAATACCTTGTTCATGTAAAGACTCTGCAGCCTGTAAAGCTTCCCATACCAAGTGACCAGTAGCTACAATAGTAACATCGGTACCTTCTTGTAGCATTACAGCTTTTCCAATCTCGAATTTCTGATCTTCTTGAGTGAAGTTAGCTACTTTAGGTCTTCCAAATCGAAGATATACAGGACCCTCGTGATCAGCAATCGCTATAGTGGCTGCTTTAGTTTGATTATAATCACATGTGTTTATTACCGTCATACCTGGTAACATCTTCATCAAACCAATATCTTCCAATATTTGGTGAGTCGCTCCATCTTCTCCCAGAGTCAAACCTGCATGCGAAGCACAAATTTTTACATTTTTTCCACTGTAGGCTATAGATTGACGAATTTGATCATAAACACGTCCGGTAGAGAAATTGGCAAATGTACCAGTAAAAGGAATTTTACCACCAATAGTTAATCCAGCAGCAATACCCATCATGTTCGCTTCTGCAATCCCTATCTGGAAAAATCGCTCAGGGTTATTAGCTATAAAAGCATCCATTTTTAACGAACCTATCAAATCGGCACATAGCGCAACAACATTTTCGTTTGTTTTACCCAGTTCTTCTAAACCAGCTCCAAAACCTGAACGCGTATCCTTTTTTCCTGTATCTATATATTTTTTCATTTTCTTTTTGATTTGGACGAATTAATAATCCCCAAGAGTTTCAGGATTTTGTGCTAAACCTATTTCTAATTGTTCATCATTTGGAGCTTTACCATGCCATGCGTGTGTATGCATCATAAAATCAACTCCATGTCCCATTACAGTATGTAGTAGTACACAAACAGGCTTTCCTTTCCCAGTTCTGGTTTTAGCTTCTTTCAACCCTTCTATTACAGCAGTGATGTTATTCCCTTCTTTAATTTCCATTACATCCCAACCAAAGGCTTCAAATTTTGCTTTTACATCACCCATTGGAAGTACATCATCTGTAGATCCATCAATTTGTTGTCCATTAAGATCAATGGTCGCAATAAGATTGTCCACTTTTTTTCCAGCGGCATACATAATTGCTTCCCAATTTTGCCCTTCTTGCAATTCACCATCTCCATGTAAACTATACACAAGGTGATCATCATTATTCAATTTTTTTGCCTGTGCAGCACCTAAAGCCACAGACATTCCTTGTCCTAGAGAACCCGAGGCAATACGAACACCAGGAAGTCCTTCGTGTGTAGTAGGATGTCCCTGTAGTCTACTATTAATTAGCCTGAAAGTGTTTAACTCTTCAACAGGAAAGTACCCGCTTCTTGCCAATACACTATAATAAACAGGCGAAATATGTCCATTAGAAAGGAAGAAAATATCTTCTCCGATTCCATCCATGTCAAAATCACCTTTTCTTTCCATGATGTCCTGGTATAGAGCGACAAAAAATTCTGTACAGCCTAGAGAACCACCTGGATGTCCTGAGTTTACTTTATGCACCTGGCGTAGAATATCCCTACGAACCTGTGTTGCAAAATCTTCTAATTGTTTCGTTTTTGGCATTATAATGCGGATTTCTTTATAATAAAGGCCCAAAAATACAGGTTTTGTATACGGCGACAAAATGTATACGAAGCTTTTAATTAAGAAAGTATTGTTAATAACGAAAAGTTTTCGAAAACCTAAGTTTATCAATGTGATTTTAGTTAGTTATCTTTGCGCTCTATCAAAAAGAAAATATGCAGTTTGACCTTTTGTCAAAAGACCCTCAAAGCAAAGCAAGGGCAGGAAAAATAACCACAGATCATGGGGTCATAGAAACTCCAATTTTTATGCCTGTGGGTACCGTAGCGACCGTAAAAGGTGTTCATCAACGCGAGCTTAAGAATGATATAAACCCAGATATTATACTGGGTAATACATATCATTTATATTTACGACCTCAAACACCAATTTTAGAAAAAGCAGGAGGGTTGCATAAATTCATGAATTGGGATCGAAATATTCTAACCGATAGTGGAGGATATCAAGTATATTCTTTATCAGCCAATCGTAAAATCAAAGAAGAAGGGGTAAAGTTCAAATCTCATATCGATGGATCTTATCATGTATTTACACCAGAAAATGTTATGGAGATTCAACGTACGATTGGAGCAGATATCATCATGGCTTTTGATGAATGTACGCCATACCCATGTGACTACCGTTATGCAAAACGTAGTATGCATATGACTCATCGATGGTTGGATCGTTGTATGCAACATTTAGAAAAAATTCCGGTTAAATATGGGTACGATCAGGCTTTTTTTCCAATAGTACAAGGTAGTACTTATAAGGACTTAAGAATGCAATCGGCAGAATATATAGCCAATGCGGGAGCAGTCGGAAATGCAATTGGAGGATTGTCTGTAGGAGAGCCGGCCGAAGAGATGTATGCAATGACAGAGGTAGTGACCGATATTTTACCAGAGGATAAACCCAGATATTTGATGGGGGTTGGAACTCCGATTAATATCTTGGAAAATATAACCCTGGGAGTAGATATGTTTGATTGCGTGATGCCAACCCGTAATGGCCGTAACGGAATGCTTTTTACAGCTCATGGCACGATTAATATTAAGAATAAAAAGTGGGAAGACGATTTTTCTCCAATCGATGAAATGGGAATTACATATGTAGATACCGAGTATTCTAAGGCATATTTAAAACACCTTTTTTCGGTAAATGAAATGTTAGGAAGACAAATAGCTACCATCCATAATTTAGGTTTTTACCTTTGGTTGGTTAGAGAAGCAAGAAAACATATCTTAGCGGGAGATTTTTACTCCTGGAAAAATATGATGGTTAAACAAATGGATAAAAGATTGTAAATTGAAAATATTAGATTGGTACATATTAAAAAGGTATTTAGGTACGTTTTTCACAATGATCCTTCTTTTTATTCCTATAGGAATAATAGTTGATCTTTCTGAAAAAATAGACAATATGTTGGAAAACAAAGTACCTGTTAGTGCCGTAATAGATTACTATCTGGATTTCACCATCTATTTTGCAAATTTGTTATTCCCTTTGTTTGTTTTTCTTTCTGTGATATGGTTTACTTCTAAACTGGCAAATAAAACTGAGATTATTGCTTTTTTAAGCTCGGGAGTTTCTTTTTGGAGGTTTTTAAGACCTTATATGATTGGAGCAATAATTATTTGTATTGGTGCTTTGGCAATGGGGTTATTTTTGGCTCCCAAAGCAAGTTTAGGATTTAATGAATTTAAATACTCATATCTCAGAAAAAATAGAAAAACACGAGAGACCAAAAATGTATATCGACAACTTAATGATAGTATCTTTTTATATGCAACCGATTTCAAGCCGTTAAAAAAGTCTGCTTCCAATTTTACGTTGGAATATTTTAACGGAAATGTGTTAGATACCAAAATATCTGCAAGGAAAATTACATTTAAAGATAGTATTTATCAATTGGAAAATTTTGTAAAGCGTAAAATACTGGAGGATAAGGATATTATAGAAAAGGCAACTAAAAAAGATACTGTCTTATCTTTTAATATAGATGAATTTACACCGGTAACCTATGTAGCCGAAACTCTTAATTACATTGAACTGAGCAAGTTTATAGAAAAAGAAAGCAAAAGAGGTTCGTCTGATATAAATCGATATAAAGTGGTTGCCTATAAACGATGGAGTATACCCGTTTCGGCTTTCATATTAACAATTATTGGAGTAGCAGTATCTTCAATGAAAAGACGAGGAGGAATGGGGGTGAATTTGGCCGTAGGGATATCTTTAGCATTTGTTTTTATATTTTTTGATAAAGTTTTAGGAACACTGGCAAACCAATCCGATTTTCCACCAGTAGTTGCCGTTTGGTTTCCTAATATATCCTTTGGGATCTTAGCAATATATCTTTTATACAATGCCAAGCGCTAGATTTCAAAATTATCTTCATTTACATTTTATTGTATTTGTTTGGGGATTTACAGCGATATTAGGAGAACTAATTTCAATAGATGCATTACCGTTAGTTTGGTATCGAATGCTTTTGGCATCCGGATTTATATTTGTTTACATTGGTTTTAGAAAAATATCTTTAACGATTTCTCGAAAGTTATTTTTTACGCTCTTTTTTGCTGGGATTATTATTGCTTTGCATTGGATTACCTTTTTTGCTGCTATAAAAGTCTCTAATGTATCCATTACATTGGCAACATTATCAACGGGAGCTTTTTTTACTTCTGTCCTTGAACCTATTTTTTATAAAAGAAAGTTGATTTGGTACGAAGTTCTTTTTGGATTGTTGGTAATTACAGGATTATATATAATTTTTAATGTAGAAGGAGATTATTTTCTGGGAATTATGTATGCTTTATGTTCTGCATTTTTATCCTCTGTGTTTTCGTTAATTAATGGAAAAGTCGCCCAGGAATATAATCCTACGATGGTTTCTTTTTATGAATTATTAAGCGGAGTGGGAATTATTACGATTTATTTGTTGGGTTTGACTCTTTTTGGAAATGAAATGGACGGGTTTACCGTTTCATTTTTTCAATTATCAACTTCAGATTGGCTATATATGTTGATATTGGCATCGGTTTGCACGGCTTATGCTTTTATTGGTTCAGTACAGGTAATGAAGTATTTAAGCCCATATACAGTGATGCTAACCATCAATTTAGAACCAGTTTATGGTATAATCTTAGCTTTCTTAATTTTTGGAGAATCAGAAAAAATGAGTCCGCAATTCTACTACGGAGCATTGATCATAATTGGGACTGTACTATTGAACGGAATATTCAAAAATGCTAAAAAAAGAAAAAGTACATCAACTTTGCATAACATTACGAAGTAAAGTTTTTATATTTGTCAGCTAACCCTAGTTAACATAAATTATATTCTTGATTATGGAATATTTAGAATTTGAACTCCCCATAAAAGAGCTTGAAGAACAATTTGAGAAAGCTTGCGCAATAGGTGAAGAAAGTGAAGTAGATGTTACAGATACCTGCAAGCAGATTGAAAAAAAACTAAAAGACACCAAAAAAGAAATATACAAAAATCTTACTCCGTGGCAGCGTGTCCAATTGTCAAGGCATCCATCAAGGCCTTATACTTTGGATTATATTGATGCTATTTGTGGAGAATCATTTTTAGAATTACACGGTGATCGTAATGTTAAAGATGATAAAGCAATGATTGGTGGTCTGGGAAAGATTGGTAATCAAAGTTACATGTTTGTTGGCCAGCAAAAAGGATACAATACCAAGACCAGACAATATCGTAATTTCGGAATGGCAAACCCCGAAGGATATCGAAAAGCGCTTAGATTAATGAAAAGTGCAGAAAAGTTTGGAATTCCGGTTGTTTGTTTTGTAGATACTCCCGGAGCTTATCCAGGGCTTGAAGCCGAAGAGCGGGGACAAGGAGAAGCAATTGCCAGAAATTTATTGGAAATGACACGTCTTAAAGTACCAATTATTGTGGTGATTATAGGTGAAGGAGCCAGTGGAGGAGCATTAGGTATTGGTGTTGGAGATAAGGTATTAATGTTAGAAAACACTTGGTACTCTGTAATTTCCCCAGAATCTTGTTCTTCAATTCTATGGCGTAGCTGGGAGTTTAAAGAACAAGCAGCTGAAGCTCTGAAGCTAACGGCTACAGATATGAAAAAGCAACAACTTATCGACGAAATCGTAAAAGAACCTCTTGGAGGTGCGCATAGCGATCGCGAAAAAATATTTAAAACGGTTCGAGACAAAATTTCGGCTTCTTATGATGAATTTAAAAACTTATCACCAGAAGAATTGGTCGAAAAACGTATGGATAAATATGCCAATATGGGAGTCTTTAAAGGTTAACCCCTAAAAAATCACTTAGTACCTAAATCTGAAGTATGGAGCTTCAGATTTTTTTATGCTTATTAACAATAAAAATTACTTATTAACAGTTCATTTGTTGAAGAACGGTGAACATTCGTATCTTTGTAAGTAGGGGTATCTCTTTACAATTTTTTTACATTCGTAGTCATGGAAAAAGTACAGCAAGCACAGCAAAAAAGTTACGGTCGGGGGAACGTAATATCGCTGGAAAAGGGAAAAATACCTCCTCAAGCAGTTGATTTAGAGGAAGTTGTGCTTGGAGCAATGATGATAGATAAGAAGGGTGTTGATGAAATTATTGATATTCTGAACCCAGACGTTTTTTATCGAGAAGCGCATCAATACATCTTTGAAGCGATATATAAACTCTTCGAAAACTCAGAACCAATAGACTTATTAACGGTTTCAAGCCAATTAAAGAAGGATTCTAGACTAGAATTGGCCGGAGGAGATTATTATTTGATACAATTAACCCAAAAAGTAGCCTCTTCGGCGCATATAGAGTTTCATGCTCGTATTATTCTTCAAAAATATATTCAGCGTAGTTTGATAAAAATTTCTAATGAGATTATTGAAGAGTCGTATGATGAAACTACCGATGTTTTTGACCTTCTGGATATGGCAGAATCCAGATTATATGAGGTTACCCAAGGAAATATTAAGAGATCAACAGAGACAGCCCAGAATTTAGTAATTCAGGCAAAAAAGAAGATACAGGAAATATCAAACAAAGAAGGTTTAAGTGGAGTCCCATCTGGCTTTGATAAGCTAGATAGGCTTACTTCGGGATGGCAGCCAAGTGACTTGATCATCGTGGCTGCCCGTCCGGGTATGGGAAAAACAGCTTTAACATTATCCATGGCCCGCAATATGGCCGTGGGACAGAATATTCCCGTGGCTTTCTTTTCTCTGGAAATGTCATCTGTACAGTTAATTACGCGTTTGATTTCTTCTGAAACTGGACTTTCATCAGAAAAACTACGTACCGGAAAACTAGAAAAACATGAGTGGGAACAACTTAATGTAAAGGTGAAAGACCTTGAAAAAGCCCCATTATTTATAGATGATACGCCGTCATTATCAATTTTTGACTTAAGGGCCAAAGCCCGTCGTTTATCATCTCAACATGGTATTAAGATGATAGTTATTGACTATTTGCAGTTAATGACTGCAGGTGGAACAGGTAAAAATGGAAATCGAGAGCAGGAAATATCTACGATATCTCGTAACCTTAAAGCATTGGCAAAAGAACTAAATGTGCCGGTAATAGCATTATCCCAGCTTTCTCGTGCTGTTGAAACGCGTGGAGGTAGCAAAAGACCCTTACTTAGTGACCTTCGTGAATCTGGGGCAATCGAGCAAGATGCAGATATTGTATCGTTTATTTATAGACCGGAATATTATAAAATTGATGAGTGGGATGATGAGGAAAGATCTCCTACCCAAGGGCAAGGAGAATTTATAGTAGCGAAGCACCGTAATGGTGGTCTCGAGAATATAAGGTTAAAATTCATTGGTCACTTAGGTAAATTTGATAACTTAGATGATTTTAGTACTCCTTTTGAGTTTCATTCCAAAATGAATGATGGTGATGAAGAAGCACCGCTTGGTACAAGCCATCTTCCTAGTGCAGATGAGGCTTTTGGGAGTAGCATAAATGATTCTAATGATGATGACGAAGTACCTTTTTAAAATACAATCCTTTTTTTCAACCGTTTTAAAAAATAATATAGCAAGGGTTTCTTTGTTATTGGCGGTTTTCTTCATATTTAGTTTTCAATCATATGCATCCTATGTATTAATTCCTATGGATGCGGAAGAACAGCAAAATCACCTAAAGGCCTATGGGATTACTTATTGGACATTAAGTAAAGATCTTAAAGTTAAATGGCTTTTAAATTATAGAGGAGGCGCATTTCTTTTACCAGATACAGAAGATATCAGGAAAGAATGTACAATTCGAGGAGTTACTTATGAAATCGTAAGTGATGCCGAAACCGAAGAGATTTTAGAAGAAATTGCTAGCCCTTCTCAGAACATGGAAGCGGTAATTCTGGAGAAAGCGCCAAAGATTGCTGTATATTCTCCTAAAGGAAACCAACCCTGGGATGATGCCGTTACGATGGTACTGACTTTTGCCGAAATTCCTTATGAGACTGTATATGATAAAGAAGTATTAGATGATAATCTTATTTTGTATGATTGGCTACACTTGCATCATGAAGATTTTACGGGGCAATACGGTAAATTCTATGCATCTTATCGAGCTGCACCTTGGTATATCAGAGAAAAGGCAGCCGCAGAAAAACTAGCCAGAGATTTAGGGTATTCAAAAGTATCACAAGAAAAGTTAGCAGTCGCTCTCAAGATCAGGGATTATGTCGTTGGTGGCGGATTTATGTTTGCCATGTGCAGTGCTACAGATAGTTTTGAGATTGCACTGGCCGCAGAAGGTATTGATATCTGCGAACCTATGTTTGATGGGGATCCCAGCGAACCGGGATATCAATCAAAAATTGATTATAATAGAACGTTTGCGTTTAAGAATTTTACATTGGAACGAAGTCCGAATGTATACGAATTTTCTTCTATAGATATGACACGTATCCGTCGTATTTCTAAGACTACCGATTATTTTACATTAATGGATTTTTCGGCCAAGTGGGATCCGATACCCACGATGCTTTGTCAAAATCATACTGCTTTGGTTAAAGGGTTTATGGGGCAAACTACCGCGTATAATCCAAACGAGATCAAATCAAATGTACTTGTTTTGGGCGAAAATAAGACCAATGGAGAAGCACGATATATCCATGGCATAAAAGGAAAAGGTTTCTTTACTTTTTACGGAGGACACGATCCCGAAGATTATACCCATAGAGTAGGGGACCCAAAAACAGAATTAGAGCTACACCCTAATTCTCCGGGATATCGTTTAATCCTAAATAATGTACTTTTTCCTGCCGCAAAAAAGAAAAAGCAGAAAACTTAAATTATAATACCCCCTCCTATATATCTGTAATTTCACTGTTTATTGGGGTAAACATATGTATTGCTTTTTATAGTTTTGTTTTAATTCATAATAAAGATGAAACAAATTATGGTAAAAAAAGTATTAATTGTTTTAGCACTTGTTTTTATTACGATAATGTCATTATTTATTTATGGTGTGTATCGTTTTCTTAATCCTTTTGGAGAGTTGGTTAATGAAGAGCTTTCAGATTCCTATTTTTATACTAGAAATAATGAGCAGATTATATATAGTCCAATGGGAAATTGGTTTTCGTTGGGTAAACATGAAATGGATATTGACCTGGCTACTTTTCAAGTATTAGGAAGAGACTATGCCAAAGATCACGAACATGCATATTTTAAATCCAAAGTAATTAATTTCAATATAGATGTCCCTTCTTTTGATGTAAAAGCAGCATATGTTCCTGTAGATAAAAATCATGTTTACATTCTTATAGACGATCTATATTATTTAGATGATTCTAGAGAAGGTTTTAAGATACTGGAGGATGCAGATCCAACTACGTATGAACAATTGAATTATGACTTTGCAAAAGATAAAAACTTTGTATTTAGGAATAATGAAAAAATTACAGAAGTAGATCACGGATCTTTTGAAATAATTAATAATAAGTTTTGCAAAGATAGTAATGGGGTGTACCATTATTGGTATCAACAACCATTGCGCAAAATAACAGGGATTAATATTTCTGAAGTCATAGGGTTAAATTCCTCTAGTATTAGGGATGATAAGCATATTTATATTCATGTAGATAGGAGAAATTATGAGAATGTTGATGAGATTATAAATATTCCTTTTAAAAATATCGAGCAAATTAAGTTTTTTGAAGATAATGCTAGCATCAGAGTAGATGACAAAATTTATTATGAAGGATTGGTCTTAAAAGAAGCAGATGCTTTTTCCTTTGAAGAAATTGGATATGGATACTCCAAGGATACCAAAAATGTCTTTTTTCATGGAAAAATTATTAAAGGTGCAGATCCCAAAACTTTTAAGTATGATGATTTAAATTATACCTTTTCCGATAAAAACAATACATATGAAGCAGGGGAAATAGTAAAGAAATGAGAAACCGGTAATAGTAATGTAAGGTTAAGTAGCTAATACGACTAAATTCGCCAAAATTAATACATATCATATCTTTAATCATGAAAAAACTAACCCTTTTAGTACTTTTATTCGGCACATTTATATCTTGTAAGCAGGAAGTTAAATCAGAAAAAGAAGATACAGTTTCTGAAACTCCGCAGGTAGAAGTAGTACCCGATCGATCTAAAGATTTTCCCGAAGACATTGCAGCAATTTTTAAAGCTCACGGCGGGATTCAGGCGTTTGATCAAATGAATACGTTAATTTTTGAACTAAGTAATCCCGAAGGAAACGAAAAGCATATTACAGATCTTAAGACACGTCATGCCCGCATAGAGACAGATAAGTTTGTATTGGGTTTTGATGGTAATGATGCTTGGTTGGTGCAGGATTCTACCTATTTTAAAGGGAATCCACGTTTTTATCACAATTTGATGTTCTATTTTTATGCAATGCCTTTTGTTTTGGGTGACCAGGGTATTTCTTATGAAAAAGTTGCAGATCTTACAGTTGGAGATATATCGTATCCAGGCTATAAGATTTCGTACGGTGATGGAGTAGGGGATTCTCCAAAAGATAATTATTTTTTATATTATGACGCTTCCTCTCATCAAATGAAATTTTTAGGATATACAGTTACTTTTTTCAGTAAAGAGACTAGTGAAAAGATAAGTTTGATAGAATATTCAGACTGGAATAAAGTGAATGGATTAATACTTCCAAAAACGCTAAAATGGAGGAACTATGAGGATGGCGTAGTTAGTGATGTCAAAAGTGAAAGGAATTTTGTGAATGTTGGTATTAGCAAAGATAAATCTTCGGTATCATTGTTTAAAAAACCTTTAGAAGAAAAAGAGAAATCTCTTTAAAATAAAAACGTCAATTTTCTAGAACCCGGTATTGGTAAACGATGTCGGGTTTTTTTATAGTAACTAATTTTGGGTTAATCATTTGTAAAGTAGCATAATCTATCTGTCACCTTGAACTTGTTTCAGCATGACGAAAAATGATAATTGAAACTAAAAGAGGATATTCAACTAATTATAGCAAATTTTTTCAATAAAAATTAACCTCTTATTTTTTCAATATGATAATCTGCTAAGTCAATTTATTCAGTGAATTATGAAATTCTCAATTTTAAGCTGGTTTTGATCAAAAACAGTGAGAGTGTCATGAAGTCGAACTTTCAAAATTCGCTAATTTTAAGACTTTTATTTTTCGTATTTACGAAAACGATATAGTGGCTAACAAACAAAAACGCATATTATGTATCACGAACTTAACACGAGTAATAGAATTTTAATGGGGCCAGGCCCATCGGATACGCATCCAAGAGTGCTTAAAGCAATGGCTACTCCTTTAATAGGCCACCTAGATCCAGAGTTTGTAACTATTATGGACGAGGTAAAGACGATGGTTCAAAAAACATTTATAACAAAAAATCACTTAACCTTTGTCGTGTCTGCCCCAGGTAGTGCCGGAATGGAAACTTGTTTAGTAAATCTTCTGGAGCCTGGTGATGAAGCAATTATATGTATCAATGGTGTTTTTGGAGGTAGAATGGCTGACATTGCAGAACGTTGCGGTGCAAAAGTTCATAAAATCGAAAAAGAATGGGGAACTGTAGTAACAACCGAGGATGTTAAAAAAGCATTGGATACGTGTCCAAAACCCAAATTAGTGGCGTTGGTTCATGCTGAAACTTCGACAGGTGCTTTGCAGCCCCTAAAAGAAATTAGTGATCTTGTGCATGATGCCGGAGGTTTACTCATGGTCGATGCAGTAACTTCATATTGCGGAGTAGAATTAAAAGTAGACGAATGGGATATTGATGCCATTTATACAGGCACACAAAAATGTTTGAGTGCACCCCCCGGGTTATCACCGGTAAGTTTTTCTGATAGGGCCGTAAAAGCATTAGAAAATAGAAAGACCAAGGTGCAGAGTTGGTTTTTGGACTTAAGTTTGGTGAAAAACTACTGGGGAGGAGCAAAACGCGCTTATCATCATACTGCACCGGTATCTTCGGTGTACGCGTTGAGAGAATCTCTAAGGATTGTTTTGGAAGAAGGGTTAGAAAACCGTTGGAAAAGACATCAAGAGGTACATCAGGTTCTAAAAGAAAAATTAGAAGCCCTGGGATTTAGGTATTTGGTAGAAGAACAATATAGGTTGCCTAATCTAAATTCGGTTTTTTTGCCTGATGGAAATGATGAAGCCTTAATTCGTTCCAAACTATTAAACGATTATAACATTGAAGTAGGAGGAGGGTTAGGTGCCTTTGCTGGTAAGATTTGGAGAATCGGAATCATGGGAGAGAGTTGTACGTTAAACCATGTTAATATGTTAATTAGTGCTCTTGAGGATATAAAAGAGTTCAAAAAATAGGTTCATTACCTGTAAAACCTGGTTAGCTTAACTTATTGGTTGTTTTTTAGTCATCAACAAGTTAAGTTGACCGTTCATACTTCTGTTTTAGGCTTTTTCTTTTTCTACTATTTGCACTTACTTCCTTGGTTATAAACATCTTCTTGTTTTTTTAAGTAACCAATTTTCAATAATATTTAGTCTGTTTTTTTTTAATACCTAATCACCTCTCTTTAATTATTAAAATTTTTTGATATGCATATCGTATTGATATTTAGTTGCTTACCATCTATTTACGATATCAAATAATAAAAAAACGAAAAAAAAGTTACCCAGTTTCATTTTTTGAAACTGGTGTGGATTAATATTGTCTTCGAAAACAAAAAGAATAAGAGAATACGCTACCCCATCTCTTATTTTCCATTAAACAGCTATTTATTTTATGAAACACACACTTATTTTTTTATGCACTTTCTGTATTACGTTTTGTGTAATTTCACAAACTCCGGTAGAAGGGGAAGCAACCTATAGTCTGCCTAATATTGTTCCGCCGGCTCCCGATGTCCATAACTTTCAAAAGTATGGAGATGTTCCCGTAGGATATTACACGGGGATCCCACAGATCAACATTCCGTTCTATGAGATTACTACACGTACAGGATTATCGGTTCCCATAAGCCTGAGTTATCATGCAGGAGGAATCAAGGTAGATGAAATGGCTTCCAGAAC
>CANMDH010000053.1 GCA_947496555.1 uncultured Aquimarina sp.
CAATACATCAACAGATTTGTATTCAACAGAAACATCAACAATATTAAAATTAGCATTGTTTAAAATGCACAACGGGTTATATAAAGATACACTTAATAAGTATACAGATAAAGTATACTATAGTTAGTTATTCACCCATTGTTAACGGGATAATATAATGATTGCACATCTTTTTTTTGAGCATTATTGTCGTTCAGGATCTCTACATTCGCAGGAATGACAAGGTGCCATCCTGACGTGTTCACTAAAAACTCAAAATGAGAATTATTATTCAACAAGAAAGATTGAAAAACTGCAATTCAATTTTATTATTGCAAACACAGGAATCTATAATTTTTAACTTCAAAATTACACATAAAACGAAAGGTTAAAAACGTTAAAATCAATGTTTTTGGCTTTTTAAAAGTAGCAGGGACTGGGCTCGAACTTGTACTTTCGGGTTATGAGTCTTGAGGTTCACTTTTCATTAGTAGAATAGAACTTGGTATTATGTAAAATGACGTTTTTTCATTCACTTTAGTTAAAATAAAGTTAATATATTAGAATAATCATTCTATTATAATATCTTTGTGTCGAAATACTATTTTTTTGATCTATTTTAGAATGATCATTCTAAATTAATTATAAATATAAAAAACAATAAAAATGAAAACTTTTTTAAACCGTAAAACATTCTTTACAATTTCGACACTTATTATCGCCACTATTGTTATGAGTTTTAAATCGTTAAACAAGGCGGATGCAATCATTAATGCAGAAAAAGAAATTCTTACCGTAATAAATGTCATTACACCAAAAGAAGGACAACAAGAAAAAATTGTCGAACTCTTGCAAAAAGGTATGACAGAAACAATGCGCTACCAAGAAGGATTTATTTCGGCGAATATTCACAAAAGCTTAGATAGTGAACACGTTATTGTCTATGCACAGTGGAAAGATGTGGCTTCTCTTCAAGAAGCTGTAAAACTCATCGAAGCAGGTAAAGCACCAAATATGTTAGAAGTATTTAGCAACTCGACACCCGATTATCATCCTTATGATGTAATTTCTGTAAATTTGGCGAGTAAAAAGAAATAGTTTAATAAAGAGCAGGTTGTGCTGGCTGGCCAACCTGCTTTCAAAGTAATAATATGCCTAGAATCAAAGCATTTGATGAAAATGAAATTTTAGAAAAGGCCATGCAACTTTTCTGGAAAAAAGGGTTTTACGCAACTTCTATGCAGGATCTTGTTACCCAACTAGGAATTAATAGGGCCAGTATTTATGACACCTATGGCGATAAAATGCAACTTTTTCTAAAGGCTTTTGCGCATTATAGAAAAACATCCTTGTCGGGTTTAAAGACGTTTCTTTATAGTCAAAGTTCGGTGAAAGAGGGGTTTAAAAAACTTTTTTTATTGATTGCACAAGAAGCTGAATCTGATAAAGACCATAAAGGCTGTTTTGTTGTAAATACTACCACAGAGCTTGCGGTTCATGATGATGTAATAAAATCGATCGTTAATGAAAATCAAAAAATGTTTGTGAATTTATTTTTTGATCACCTTAAAACAGGTGTTGAAAACGGAGAGATTTCAAAAGATAAAGACATAAGATCCCTGGCATTATTTCTTTTTACTTTAAACAATGGAATGAAGGTTTTGAACAAAACAAATTCCGCCAAAAAAGATTTGGAGCAAATGGTTATAAGTGCTCTTTCTGTTTTGGATTAGCGTTGTATAAACCGTGGCTATTTATAAATGACAGTCAAAAATCAACACACTTTAATCATGATGCTCACTCTCATTCCCAAATGGCTTCAAAATTACTCCCAAACTAAATATAAATCCATCGGTAGGTGCATAGATTTCAGGAAAAATTGGATCCTCGTTAGGAGGTAATACCAAAGGTGAAAACCTGCTTTGCCTTCGATCGGTAAAGTTTTCAAAGTTTACAAAAACGCTTCCCCATTTAAAATTACGAATTCCTAATAACCCCATGGTGATAAAATCGGTTGTTTTTGTGCCATTTGATAACAGTTGTGAGCCTGTATAATAGGTCTCAAAACCAATACGCCACTTAGAGGATTCATACATAAAGACACTTCCCCCATTATGTCTGGCCGTAAGAGGCTTTTGTGGATTACCGGGTAAATAATTTAATCGAGTATCGATAAAGGCATAATTCAAAAACCATCTAAAATCTTTGTAGCTAAACTTAATGTTCGTTTCGGCCCCTTTGCTTAAAATTTCACCATCAGCATTTTCAAATTGAAACAAATCATTGCCGGTACTATTTAACAATAATCCATCTCTAATAGTGGTAAGATAAAAAAGTTGATTGATTGAAAAACTAAGATTATCAGATAACCTGGTTTGGTAATTAAAATCAAGATTCAATCCGTACGAACGTTCTGCTTCAAGGGCATCTTTGTCTATAGGTAGAATATTTTCAAAATTGATAAACTCTGCTTCTTCAGTGAATATATCAGGAATCTTATACCCCAAACCGCCACCAATTCTACTAGAGAAATTACCGTTGGTTTTGAATAAAAGTGAAATACGAGGTAATGCAAAAAAGCCCCAGTCATTGGTATAATCAGCTCGTAGTCCGGTTTCGATGATCACATGATCAGAAATATCGTAAATATTATTGGCAAACAGGCCGTAAGTAATATCGTCCTGATCTCTTTCTAAAGTTTGCGAATCTTCATCAAAAGAAGTCGTATATAAGTTAGCTCCAAGAACCCAATCGGCTCTTGACCCTTGCTTTTGATAAGTAGCTTCTGTAAAAGTATTCCATTGTTTCCCTTCAAAGGTTAAATCGGGAATTTCAAGGTTTCGGTCAAAAAATGAAATGCTGTTTTTTACCTTAAAAGATTGAACAGAATCCAGTTTTGTTTCGAATACTGCCTGGCTACTTATTCGTTTGGATACATTTTCTTCGGTATATTGACCAATACCATTCTGGCCATCTTCTATTGTTGTAATGTCACCTCCTTTTCGGTCATCATAGCTACCATTAAGCCCCACCCAAAAGGTTGTATTTTCAGAAGGATAATAAAACAGCTTTGGATTAAAATTAATTGACCAGGTTTGCGGTAAGTTGCTAAAACCATCATCTTCTGGATCATATGCCTTTTGGTAATTACCAGATCCAAAAAGGGTCAAACCCCATTTGGCTGTACGCTGACTATAAAATGCATTTGCAGTACTTCCTAACGCTTGAGTTTGCGTAAGCATGATATCTAATTCTGGTTCTTCTTCGGGTGTTTTAGAAACCAGATTTACCAAACCTGCAATGGCACCGCCTCCATAAAGTGTAGAAGAGCTTCCTTTTATGATTTCGATTTGTTTTAGGTCGACAGGAGGAATTTGTAGAATACTTAATCCACTTGAAAACCCACTATATAAAGGAAAACCATCTCTTAGCAATTGCGTATATCGCCCATCTAATCCCTGAATTCTGATATTAGAGTTTCCGCTACTTAATGAAGTTTGCTGCATTTGGATACCCGTACTTTCACGAAGAGTCATTGAGATATTGGTTGCATTCATAGCGACTTTTTCTCCTAACTCCTCTGCACCAATAAACTCTATTCGTGTAGGGATTTTTTTTATGGTTCGTGTACTTCGGGTTGATTGAAGAACAATGGTCTCCAAAGCATCCGCACTTTCTTGCAAATAGAAAACCAATTCTTTTTGATTGGGAACTGTAATTTGAGTTTCTATGGTTTCAAAACCGACAAAAGAAATTTGTAGCATATACTCGCCCTCGGGAATATCTTGTAAAATGGCAATACCATCAAAATTGGTGGTTGAACCTTTTTGAAGCGTATTGATATATATTGAAGCGCCTAAAAGTGGTTCATTTTCTTTTTCGTTTAAAACTTTAATTTGAATTGTATTTTCTTGTGCCTTTGCAAAACTGCAAAGTAATAATATAAGCCAAAGGCTTATAGATTTAATTTTCATATTAATTGAATTTGATTGACTAAAAAATCTATTGGGTGATAATGAATATCACAAATTGTTTTAGCCAATACGTCGCGGAGGTTGAAATAACTTAAAAGAGGCTCCTTCATCCATTCTTTCAAAATGCCCAAAAATAGGTTTAGAATGCAAGGGTATTATGATTGAATAGTTATGAAGAACTAGTTCGCTAGAATGCATATGGCAACAATGGCAATGACAAAATGGAGAACATAAATCTAAACAACTATCATCATGTTCTGTATTATGATTAAAGGAATTTTCTATCTCATTATCATCAGAATATGTATGAGCATCACCACATGGATAAAGATTAAGTGATAAAAAATAAATGGCAAGTAATGCAGTTAGAAACTTCATATAGTAAAGATAAAAAGAATTGAAATGCCGTGTATAACTTTTTTATTTTCGTAACAGAAAAACTACGGGTTGGAGTAGCATTGCACAATGTAATCACAGAAAATCTAAGTTGCCTAATTAGTTTTAAAAGTGTAGTGTACTTCGCTTTGTGATTGTATTATTTTTGCGGCCTGCTCGGCGGTAATATCTCGTTGAGGATTGGCAAACATTTCATACCCAACCATGAATTTTTTTACTGTAGAAGACCTTAGTAAAGGTGGATAAAACGACATATGCATATGCCAGGACTCGTGTTTTGATGCATCTGTAGGAGCTTGATGTATGCCTGCAGAGTAAGGAAATGAAGTCTCAAAAATGTTATCGTATCTAATCGTTAGTTTTTTAATAATAGTAGCAAAACTATCTACTTCTTCTGGATTGAGTTGATTGATATATTGCACATGCCTCTTAGGTATGATCATGGTTTCATAAGGCCAGATAGCCCAATAAGGAACTAACGCAACAAAATGTTCGTTTTCTAGGAGAACTCGTTCTTTTGATTCTAATTCCTGCGCAAGATAGGATGACAACAATGATTTTTTATGAGTTGACCAATATAATTGTTGTTGTTGTGTTTTTTTTACAATTTCTTCGGGTACCGATCGTTGTGCCCAAATTTGTCCATGAGGATGGGGGTTACTGCATCCCATAAGGGCTCCTTTATTTTCAAAAATTTGTATATAATTAATATCATTCAAATTACCTAGAGAAGTAAATTCTTCCTGCCACAACTTTATTACCTGGGCGATTTCTTTGATTTTCATGAGAGGCAAGGTCAATGCGTGGTTTGATGAAAAACATACTACTTTACATATCCCACTTTCTGATTCTGCCATTAGTAATCCATTTTTTAATTCTTTTTTTGGAATACCTGGTAGCAAAGCCGAAAAATCATTAACAAAAGCAAAAGGTTCGCTGTAATTGGGATTTTTTTCTCCATTTGCGCGAGTATTTCCAGGACATAAATAACAATTTGAGTCAAATGTGTTTTTAGAAAACTGGCCCGGCTCCTCATTTTTGCCTTGCCATGGTCTTTTGGTTCTGTGCGGCGATACCAATACCCATTCGCCAGTTAGTATATTATATCTTCTATGGGGATTATCATTAAAATCTTGCATATTTATTTTTGAATTGAGGTCCCTTGACTTGGAACTGTAATAAATGATGTTAATTCGATATTAAACCGATCTTTATATGCTTTTTTGGCCTTGACCACAAAGTCATCTATGGCATCCTTATGTATGAGGTTTATGGTACAGCCACCAAAACCACCACCCATCATTCTGGAACCAATAACTTGATCATTTTCTTCAGAAAAATCAACTAAAAAATCCAGCTCCTTGCAACTCACTTCATATTGTTTCTGAAGCCCCCTGTGGGATTGATACATTAGTTTCCCGAGTTGTTTTAGATCATTCCTTTCCAGAGCTTCAGACGCCTGAAGTACCCTTTCATTTTCTTCAATTACATAAAATGCCCGTCTCATTAATTTTTCAGATAAATCTTTTTTGAACTTGTATAGAGTACTTTTAGAAATATCTCTAAGGGATTTGACAGTTTTATATCCTGATGAAATAATTTTGACCACTTCATCACATTCTGCTCTGCGGGTATTGTATTCGCTTGATGCTAGATTATGAGAAACATTGGTGTTGAGCAACAAAATTTTATAGGGGCTAAAATTAGCATCGATTAACCGATAAGTTTCACTCATGCAGTCCAAAAGAATCACTTTGTTTTCTTCACTCATAACCGAAGCAAATTGATCCATTATCCCACATTTAGTTCCAACGAAATTGTGTTCTGCTCTTTGCGCTAACTTTATCAAAGTGATTTTAGGTAATTCGAGATTAAAAAGTTGATTTAATCCATAAGCTAATCCGCATTCTAATGCAGCCGATGAGCTAATACCTGCGCCAATTGGCAAGTGACTTTCTATGATGCAATTAAAACCTTTTATTTTATTCGTGATCTGCAGCAATTCGAATACAACTCCAAGAATATAATTCTCCCATTCTGTGTCGCTATTGCTTATTTTGTTAAGATCAAATACTAGTTTTTCGTTATACGAGGCACTATATAGAGCACAGTGCGAATCGGTCCCGTTTTTTTCGAATGAAAAAACAATTTTTTTGTCTATGGCCGTTGGCAACACAAAACCGTTGTTATAGTCGGTATGATCTCCAATAAAATTAATCCTTCCCGGAGATTCTATAACAAGTTCTTTTTTAAAATTCTCTATAAATGCTGTATGATTATGACTCATTATTTTTAAATACTAAGGCTTTTTGGTTAAATTAATATGTCGATTTGTATTTGATTATAGTGCAAATATAATAAATGTAAAAAATACATTTATTATATTTGTCTATGTTGCGACTATTTTAATACAACTTTAGTAAGTGAATGGATCTATATGATAAAAAAGACAAGTTCTATGTTGCAGTAGACTGTATTATTTTTGGATTTGACAAAGGGAAAATAAAATTACTTGTTTTCAACCGTAAGATTGACCCCTATAAAGGAGCCTTATCTTTAGTTGGCAGTTTTGTACGAATTGGAGAAAGTGTTTCAGAGGCTTCTATACGAATTTTAAAAGAGTTTACAGGATTAGAGAACGTATATATGAAAGAATTAAGTACATATAGCTCTGTGGATAGAGATCCCGGATATAGATGTATTTCTGTAACCCAATATGCCTTAATTAGGATAGATGATAAAATAAAAATGCTTATTGAAGAAAGAGGAGCCAAATGGTTGGATATAACCGGAATTCCTAAACTAATTTTGGATCATAATGAAATGGTTGTGGATGCATTAGAAAGAATTCAGAAAATAGCAAGATATGAGCCTATAGGTTTTGAACTTTTACCAAAGAAATTTACAATTCCTCAATTACAAACACTATATGAAGCTATTTATAGAAGAAAATTGGACCCAAGAAATTTTAGAAAAAAAATTCTTTCTCTAGATGTTATTATTAAATTACATGAAAAGGATAAAACAGGGTCTAAAAAAGGAGCTTTTTTGTATAAATTTGACTATAAAAAATATACGAAATTGCAAGAATGGGGATATAATTTTGAAATATAGTTTAGGAAAATAGTATTTAATATCTTTGGAATTAAAAGAAGGACTTTTAACATAAATAAACGCAATCGATTGCACAATATTAATAATAAGCTTATGAAAAAATTCTGTTTGTTATCAGTCTGCCTGCTTGTTTTGTATGCATGTACTTCTAAAAAAAATGCTCCAACGGCAATAGCAGAGAAACCAAATGTTCTTTTTATCTCCATCGATGACCTAAACGATTGGGTAGAACCCTTGGGAGGGCATCCTCAAGCTATAACGCCTAATTTAAAAGAATTTGCAGAAAATGCAATGACATTTACCAATGCTCATGCCTCTGCGCCGTTATGTAATCCATCTAGAGTGAGTATTATGACAGGGTTAGACCCTCGTAATACAGGTGTAGTTTCTAATAATGCTTTTTATCCATTTAGGAAGTATGTACCCAAGGCTGAAACAATGATACAACATTTCAAAAGAGAAGGATATTATACCGCCGGTTATGGAAAAATATTTCATAAAGACGACAGCAAAACTGAGCCATGGGACGAGTACGAATGGTGCAGCGGAAGACCAAAGCCTAAACCTTTTCCTGGGCACGGAATTAAATTCATAACAGATAGTGTGTATCGTTATTTTGATTGGGGCCCAGTAAATGATACCATTACCAAATGGGGAGAAAACCAAATCACTCAAAAGGTATCTGATTTTCTTGAAAAACCTCATGAATCTCCATTTTTTGTAGCTGCAGGTTTTAGGCTACCTCATCTAGGATGGTATACACATCCTAGATTTCATAAGCTTTATGATTCACTAAATATCACCTTACCAGATTATTCTGCCGATGATATTAAGGATGTTCCTTCGATAATTCTAGAATCCGTAAAAAAAGATAGAAGAGCTCACGATACAATTATGGGTCGAAATGTATGGAAAGATGCAGTAAAATCGTATTTGGCAAGTGTTTCGTATATCGATTATGAATTGGGCCAAATTTTAGAAAAACTTAAATCTACACCCCACTACAAAAATACTATTGTTGTTGTCTGGAGTGATCATGGATTTCACCTAGGTGAAAAATCAACATGGCGAAAAAATACGCTTTGGGAGGAGTCAACCAGAGTTCCTTTACTAATTCATGTTCCTAATCACACCAAGCCTAATACAAAAACCGATCACCCGGTAAGTCTTTTGGACCTTTATCCAACATTAGTGAAATTATGCGGCATTGCACCAAGAAATGATCTTGATGGACAAGATATTTCTGAATTACTATCGGATCCAGAGACCAAGCTGGATAAGGACTATGTAGCTACCACTAATGTGTTAGGTACTGCAATTCGAAATAAAAACTGGAGATATATTCGGTATAAAGATGGGTCAGAGGAATTATATGATCATCGTACTGATCCGCTAGAACATACCAACTTGATTGGCAATTCAGATTACATGGATCAATTAAATAAATTACGATCTTATTTATCAAAGTGATATATTTAAGGGATGCATAACGTTTATTCAAGATCATACGGGTATCTCACGATAGTTTTGGGTATCTCATTTTTTATATTGAACTGTACTCCTAAGCCAAGAGATATAGCTAAGGCTCCCAATATACTTATCTTGGTTGCTGATGATGCAGGATGGGAAGATTTTGGTTGTTATGGTAACCCATATATCAAAACACCCAATGTGGATTATTTAGCAAAGAACGGACTTAAAGCTACTAATGCTTTTCTAACAACTGCCCAGTGTTCTCCTTCTAGAATTAGTATTTTAACCGGCAAATATCCGCATGCTTCGGGTGCAGAGGATCTACATATGCCAATGCCCGATTCGCTTGACATATTACCCGGGTTCTTGAAGGAAAAAGGATATTTTTCAGGTTTTTTGAAGAAAGGACATATAGGTTCTTATGCTGAAACTCAATTTGATTGGCACCAAAAGGATTTGAATGCCTTTGATCAATTTCTTGATGCTGCCGAGATGAACCCATTCTTTATGTGGGTAGGTTTTACTGATCCACATAGACCCTATAAAGAAGATATAATTGAAGAGCCTCAATCTCCGTCTAAAGTGGTCGTACCTCCTTATCTAATAGATGACCAAGATACTCGTAATGATTTGGCTGATTATTATAACTATATTCGAAGAATGGATGCCCAAATAGGGGAGTACCTTGATCAGTTAAAAAAGCGTAGCCTTCTAGATAACACATTGGTTATTTTTTTATCTGATAATGGAGCGCCTTTTCCCAGGGCAAAAGGTACTGTATATGACGCCGGCGTTAAAACGCCTTTAATTTTTTCTTGGCCTGATAAGATTTTAGCTCAAACACAGACAGATAAATTGATTAGTGTTGTAGATATAGCACCTACCTTATTGGATTTAGTTGGAGTTCCACTTCCAAAACAATTCCAAGGGAATTCTATTGAAGGATTATTCTCAGAAGATGCTATTCAAGGAAACCCCTACGTTTTTAGTGAACGAAATTGGCATGACAGTGATGAACATATTCGCAGTATTCGTACACCTAGATACAAACTAATAAAAAATGCTTATATAAATTTACCACATGGCATAACGACTGATATTGGAAGAAGTCCTTCATTTAAAAGCTTATTAAAAGAAAAAGAAAGAAATTCATTAACCAAGGCACAATCCCGCTTATTTGAATTGCCAAGATCAGAATATGAATTTTATGATATCGAAAAAGATCCTTATGAAATTAATAACCTTATAAATGACCCCGATTCTCAAAAGATAATAGTATTGCTAAAAGAAGAATTGAAAAAGTGGATGGATCAAACAGGAGACTTTTCTCCAAAAATTAGGCGAAGACCTGATAAAGTTAATCGTTATACCGGAGAGGTTTTGGACAAGGTAAGATTACCCGAATGGATTGAGGTTGGTAATACAAATTAATGCACATACATATTATATTTTTTCCTCCTTTTCCTTTTCAATGTATTTTGCAGGGCTGCTACCATATTTTGCCTTAAAGGTTTTACTAAAATATTGTACATCTTGATACCCAACAGCATATGATATATCGGCAATTTTAAAGGATCCTTTTTTCAACATTTCAACAGCATGTTTGAGTCTAAAATCTTTAATATACTCGGCAGGCCCTACTCCGGTCAATGCTTTAAGTTTCCTGCTAAGATGCACTCTACTTAAGCCTACTTCACCACTTAGATAATCAACCGTAAAATTAGGTTTATCAAATTGTTCTTTTACAATCTTCACTACGCTTTTCATTAATTTTTCGTCGTAACTATTGATTTTTATCTCCTGTAAATTAGGAAGTATTTCGTTATCTCTAAATTTTTGTTGAATAAGATTACGATTATTAATAATATTCTTGATTCTTGTTTTTAGTTCTGTAAGATTAAAAGGTTTTGGTATATAATCATCTGCTCCATGCTCAAGTCCTTCAATTTTATGAATTTGTGCATCTTTTGCCGTAAGCAATAGTACGGGAATATGACACAGCTCTTTTGTTTTTTTGATGTGTTGACATAATTCTAAACCGTCCATTTCGGGCATCATTACATCACTAATAACTATATCTGGTGCCGTTCTTTTTACCTTCTTTAATCCTTGTAAACCGTCTTTGGCCGTCTCAATTTTATAATTATCCTCTAATTGTTCTTTTAGATAATTGCGGAGCTCTTCATTATCCTCTACCAACAGAATAGTTTCTGTTTTTCGAAGTAGATTCGTTTTTTCTTTGCTAATTAATACTGTGTTTTGATATTCTAACGGAATTGGTTTTACAAACCTATTTTCTTCTTTGTCTAGAGAAGCAGTTGCAATTGTAAAGGGAATATGTAACATAAATGAAGTTCCCTTGCCTTCAGTACTAGTAACATTAATTGTTCCCTTCATAAGTTTCACCAGGGATTTGGTAAGCGATAGACCAATCCCCGCACCTAATTGTTTTTTCTCCCCTTTATAAAATCGATCAAATATTTTTGCTAATTTATCGGGAGAGATACCAATCCCTGTATCTAAAACCTTAAAATCATACTGCATTTTTGTATCATTTCCCTTCGCAGTAACTTCAACTTTAATCTTGCCTCCTTCTGGAGTAAACTTAAATGCATTAGATAGTAAATTAAAAAAGATTTTTTCTAGTTTATCCTTATCCGCAATTACTGGTTTTTCGGATTTAACATGTTGTTGTAATGATAATACTATCTTATTCTTATCTGCAATTGCCATAAAAGATGAGGTTATATCCTCAAGCATGGTCCCAATATAAAGCGGTTCTTCTTTTAATTTAGAATGACCTGTTTCAATCTCACGTATCTCTAATATTTGATTAATTAACAAGGACAACCTTTTGGCATTGAAATACATAATTTTAATACGGGATCTTAACCAATTTTCCTGATTTTTAGAACCTATCATTTCTTCCAAAGGACCTAATATAAGCGTAAGTGGTGTCCTAAACTCATGGGATACATCGATAAAATACTTTAGCTTAAGGTCATGAATTTCTTTCCACTTTTCTTTTTCAAACTGCTCTATTCGCAAATCATTTTTAAGCTGTGTACTCTTGATTGCATTATATCGTATTAAATAAAATGTGAGTCCCGTTAAAATTATATAAATGGTATATGCCCACCAGGTACGCCAGGGTGGAGGTAATACGATAACATTTAAGGAAGTAGGAATATCGTTCCAAATTTTATCATTATTTGCAGATTTAACTAAAAAAGTATATTCGCCATGTGGTAAACTTGTATAAGTCACTTCTCTACGTGTATCCCCGTAAATCCAATCTCTATCAAAACCTTCTAACATATAGGCATATTGATTATTTTCTGGACGTAAGTAATTAAGAGATGTAAACTCGATACTAAATACAGACTGGAAATAATCCAAAGTAATCTCAGAGGTCCTACCAATTTCTTGTGTCAGAATATTGTTTTCGTCATTAGGTTTTACACGTTCATTAAATAAATTTAACGAAGTTATTATTGGTTGCGGACTGAAAGTGTTTAAATCTAATTCACTGGGATAAAACTTTACATACCCATTACTTCCTCCGACCAAAAACATGCCGGCATTGGTTTTATAAAAGGCACCTTCGTTAATTTCTTCAAGAGGAAATCCAGAGGTGTACGAATAGCTTTTTACAATATCATCCTGATTTATGTTAACTTCGGCAACCATATCTGTGGTGACTACCCAAGTATTTTTAGAATTTTCATCATGTAGGGTTCCCAAAACAATATTACTTCCTAAGCCGGATCCTGTATGCCATCTTTTACTTTGTTTTGATTTTGGGTCATAAGCCAAGACTCCTTTCCCATTGGTAGCTAACCATAAAATCCCATTGGGATCGAGCGATATATGGTTAAATTCTTTAACCCCAAATATATCTTTACCATCTTCAAATTGAACTAACTGCTTTATATCTCCATTTACCGGATTAAAGATTATAATTCCAGAACCTTTGGTAGCGAGGTATAAGTGACCATCTTTTAGCGCAATTGCTTTAATAGGGTCCAGTTTTATAAGAAAATTTAATTGTTCCTGATTTGGGTATTCTTTAAATTGTTTTGTGATGTAGTCAAACTTCTGCAGGCCATTTTCATCGGTTCCCACCCAAAAGTTGTTATTATTATCTGAAACTATACAATTAATAATGGCATCTCTCAAATAATTAAATGCTGGCGGTTGCATTTTATATACCGGTACTAATATTTTCTTTTTACTATCAAAATAGTGCAGTCCTTTTTTAAATACACCCGCCCAAAGTGTATTCTTTGGATCCCGATAGAGCGATTTTATAATACTTTTTGATAAAAGAGAGTCAACTAATTTATGGTGAGTACTAGATGATGCATCATAGATGTTCAAACCTCCTCTTTCGGTTCCTATAAAAATAGTTCCTTTGGCATCTTCTTCAAAAGCCCCTACCACGTTGTAACTTAATGAAGTATCATCTCCACTAACACTATAATAGTGCTTAAATCGTTGATTATGAACGTCATAAATAGAAACTCCTCCGAAATAAGTTCCTATCCAAATACTCCCTTTACGATCTTTAAATAGTGATCTAACACTACTATGTGGTAAACCTTTAGGATTCCCTTTCTGATAGGTGACAGCAACCATTTTCTTCTGGCTCTTGAAAACATTAAGCCCCTTAAACGTTCCTATCCAGAGATCATTACTATCGAATTGTAGAGCACGAATATGATCATCCGAAATATGGTATTTAGGATCGATTGCTTCAGTATGATAATGTGTCAAAATATTACCATTTTGATCAAATTTGAACAACCCATTACCATAGGTTCCTGCCCAAACATAATTATCTTTAACCACTATAGACTGAATTCGGCGTATTTGATTTTCTTGTTGCTCGTTTTTGTTAAAGGGGACTAATATCTTTTTGCGATAATCTAAAACGAAAATTCCTTTTTTACTGGTCCCGATTAATAAATTTCCATTTATATCTTGCTGAATAGAATTAACAGAATACTTTTTTGAGGAATAATTATCATATGCTCCCATAAGTTCGGGTGTATATACTTCTTTTTCCGCATCAAAAAGGAAGACGCCAAAATTCCCTCCCACCCAAATTTGATTTTCTTCACTTATAAAAATTACATCTATTATTGGATTCTTATTAACCTCTTGATCCAGAGGATAGTTATAAAACAGTTCTTGATTGGTATTATATTTACTTAATCCTTTATCTGTTGCTATCCATATATTACCGGCTTGATCTTCTTTAATATCTCTTATAATATTACCTGCAATAGAAGTGGTGTCACCTACCTGGTTTCTGAATACTTTAAAGTTATATCCATCATATTGGTTGAGACCATCTCTAGTACCAAACCACATAAAACCCAAATGATCCTGGTAAATACTCAAAACAGAACTTTGAGAAAGCCCTTCTTTTACAGTAATATGATCAAAATAGTAGTTTGTTTCAGAAATTTGGTCTTTCTGAGCGTGGAGAATAAAACCGTTAAAGCCTATAAAAAAGACTATTATGAAAATAATTTTCATAAAACTCAAGGACATAAATTTTAGTTCAACTTACCATTTTTTTGGGGTAAACTCAAACATTATCAACGTTTTATTTTTTTAAAAACCTCTAACTCCTTATCTTTATCGGGCTTTTAGATACTTTTTTACTTCTTCGCCATTTTGAAGGTCTCATGTGTAGAATTTTCAAAATTGGCCTCTATGAATACCTTTTCTTTAAAATACCTATTTCTTTTTTTAGGAATTACTATTTTTTATAATCCCATTTTAAGTCAGGAACGGTTAACCACTTCGATCAACTCACTATGGCGATTTCAAAAACAAGAAACAAGCCCTTTTACGTCAAACCCGGATGTTTCAGACTGGCAGATAGTAAACCTACCACATACCTGGAATAATAAGGATGTATTAGATGACGGTAAGCGTGGGTATTATCGTGGTAAAGGTTGGTATTACAAAAAACTGCGTGAAAGCTTTAACCCAAAAATGAAGAACTATTTTCTACATTTTGAAGGTGCCAATCAATATACACAAGTGTACATAAATGGCAAAAAAGCTGGAGAGCATATAGGAGGGTACAGTGCATTCACTATAGATATCACATCTTATCTAAAAGATAATCACCAAAACGAGCTATTGATTATGGTAGATAACGCCCATGATAAAGATATTCCTCCGCTATCGGCCGATTTTACTTTTTTTGGAGGAATTTATAGGGATGTTTTTCTTATTGAAACCTCCAAAATACATTTCAATGTACTGGACCACGGTTCTAAAGGGATTTTTATAAAAACCCCAGAGATTACTGCAGAAAAAGCAACTGCAAGTATTAATGGTAGTATTAGAAACACATTAAAGAAACAAGGAAAATACAGCATAAAATATACTATTTATAATCCAAAAGGAGAATCAGTAGTTGAAGACGTTTCGACTATCAATGTTAAAAAGGATGCTATCATTATTCCTTTTAACATTAATAATATCGACATACCAAATCCTTTACTGTGGTCACCGGATTCTCCTCATTTATACAGACTCGAAATTGCCATTACTCAGAAAGGAAAACTGCTGGATAGCGATTATATCAACTTTGGTATACGAACATTTTCTTTTGATGCTAATACAGGTTTTTATCTAAACGGAAAACCGCTTAAACTTATCGGAGCAAACAGACATCAGGATTATCCAGAAATGGGTAATGCCCTTAGCGATGATCTACATCGAAGCGATCTGAAATTATTAAAAGACATGGGAGCCAATTTTATCAGATTGGCCCATTATCCTCAAGACCCAGCTATCCTGGAGGAAGCAGACCGCATTGGGCTTCTGGTTTGGGAAGAAACTCCGCTGGTAAATGAGGTTACTATATCTGAAAAACATGATAGCAATAGTGAGGTAATGCTAAAAGAAATGATCCGGCAGCATTACAATCATCCTTCAGTGATTATTTGGGGATATATGAATGAGATTTATTGGGCTCACCGATTTATTGATAAAAAAGTAGTGAACAAACATACTGAAGCAACCGTTGCGCTGGCCAAACGATTAGAAAATGTTGCCAGAACTGAGGACCCTACAAGGTATACTGCCATGGCTCTGCATAGATACCCTTTATATGAAGAATCGGGAATCGATAAAATACCACAAATAGTAGGTTGGAACCTTTATCACGGTTGGTATTACGACACTTATGAAGACTTTGGCAAGTTTTTGGATGAACAACATCGCAAATATCCCAATCGTGTTCATCTGGTAAGTGAATTTGGTGCCGGAAGTGATCCTAGATTTCATAGTCTAACACCTGAACGGTTTGATTTTACCATCGAAGGCCATAAACGAATGATGGAAAGTTACTTGAAACAAATCCTGGAGCGCCCATATATATCTGGTGCTACGGTATGGAATTTAATTGATTTCAGTTCGGAAAGACGTATCGATCCGAACCCCCACATAAATAATAAAGGACTAGTATCTGCAGATCGTACTCCAAAAGATGTGTATTTTCTTTTTAAGGCAGCATTATCCAAAGAACCATACCTTAAAATCGCTGAAACCAACTGGATAAATCGTGCCGGAATCAATTCGCAAACCCTTCCTGTACAAGTATATACTAATCTCAAAGAAATTAAATTATTTCAAAATGGGAAATCTTTAGGGGTTAAAAAAGCAAAGGATTACTCTGCTATCTGGGACGTAGTTTTTCAAGAAGGAAAAAATCAATTTGAAGCTAAGGGTGTTTACAAAGAAAAGACATTACAGGATATACTTTTAATACAATATAAAGGATTACCTACACTAATTTCTGAAGAAAATCATATTGATATTAGCATTAATGCTGGTAGTAATCATAGTTTTTATGATAACAAAGGCAAAAACACCTGGTTACCCGACAAAAAATATTCAAAAGGCAGCTGGGGATACCTTGATGGTGAGCCACTATATGTTGCAAATAAAATTGGCACCAAGGAAGATATAATGACTATCAATGGCTTTATTGGTCTCTATCAAACAATGCGAAAAAATTCAACCGGATATCGATTTGATGTCAAAGATGGTAGGTATGAGGTTGAACTACTTTTTGTAGAACCCTACCCTAAATCCAGAAGATTTGTTGATGGAGTGGAATCTCCTCAGCATAATGGCGGAGAATCTGTTTTTAATGTTTACATTAATGACTTACCCGTTCTTAAAAACCTGGATATGTTAAAAGAATATGGATATAATTATCCCTTTAGAAAAAAAATAATCATAAATACCAAAGAGCGTAAAGGAATACATATTCATCTGAAAGCACTAAAAGGGAAAACACTTATTAGTGGAGTAAGAATAAGAAGTCTATAAAATTTATTTGAATTAAGTGTAAAAAAAAGTAGATTTTTTTATAAAATTTAAGTGTAAATTAACATTTTCCTCAAGATTGTTACAAATACACCTTATTTCTGAAACATATACACCGTATAATTCTAATCCTTTTATGACAACTTTACAGCATAGTTTACTTCAAAACCTGGGGAAGCGGTTTTAAAGTATATCTAAAAGCCTTAAAATTAATATTTGAAAAAGAAATTGAATTCTTTTTTAACATTTGAACATTAACCTAAATCAAAAAAATGAAAAGAAAATCTACTATTACCTTTTTGTTCTTGCTATTCAGTATCATATCAATATATGCGCAAGAATCTAAAGTAATTAGAGGAACAGTAATTGATCCTGATGCCAATTATCCATTATTTGGTGCCACTGTTGCTTTGTTGGATGATTCGGGAGCTACAGTTACAGGGGTAGTTACCGACGCATTTGGAGAATTCGTGATTCGAACAAGACTTGATGGAAAAGTAACACTTCAAATTAGTTATATCGGATTTGCTACCAGAACATTTGGAGTAGAGCTTACCGACAAAGAAACGGATGTAGGGAATATTATATTAAACACTGATACTGCAGAGCTTGATCAGGTAGTTGTTATTGGTACTATCGAAGGTAAGACCAAAGCATTAAACTTGCAAAGAACTGCCGATAATATTAAAACTGTAGTATCATCTGATCTTATAGGTCGTTTTCCTGATCTTAACGTAGCTGAAGCCTTACAAAGAGTTTCAGGGGTTAATATTTCACGTGATAAAGGTGAAGGGTCTACTGTAAGTATTAGGGGAACTCCTCTTAACTATACGACTATTCAGGTAAATGGGGAACAAATCCCTAGTGTGCAGGTTGCCGGAGAGGAATCCTCACGTACAGAATCGTTGGATCTGATTCCTGCCGATCAATTGGCTTTTCTAGAAGTGACCAAGGTGCCAACACCAGATATGGATGGTGATGCCATTGGTGGTACGGTTAACTTAAAAACAGCGGTAGCCAGAAAATATGAATTAGGATTAAAATTAGAATCTGGGCTTGGGTACAACCAAATATCAAATGGATTAAACGCCCTAAACAGACTTCGAATAGACAAACGCTTCTTTAAAACAGATAACGTTCCTCAAGGAAAGCTTGGAGTCATCCTAGGTGGTAGTATGTTTAATTCTAACAATTCAGAACATAGTACCAACGCTGTTTGGGACGAAGCCATTGTTCAAGATGTACAAGATACCTTATTCATCATAGACAATTACCAATACAGACTTACAGAAAATGAGCGTGAACGCTATGGTGCCACTGCCACTATAGACTACAAATTTGACGATAATCACAGAATTATATTCAATTATATGTATAGTCGTCGTGAGGATACCGATGTACGTAATCGTTTCCGTTTCGAAAGTCAGTTTGATGCCGGAGGAAGGTATGAATCAATTGATTCTATTACCAGAGCAAGAGTACGACGAGATATTCTTATTTCTAATGAATTAAAAGAAAATAGTACCTTTAATCTTGAGGGAGCACATACGCTGGGAACATGGGATATTGACTGGAAAGGTTTTTATACCACTTCAGAACGTAGATTTACAGCAGAACGAGGAGATTTTTCCAGCGAAAACGATATAACAATAATTGCCGATAATCCATTAGGAATTTATGCCGAAGAACCAAATTTTCGCCTTTCAACGAATGATCCAAGTGTATATGATCCTTTCCTTTATAGCAATCCAAGAAGGTTTGAAGAAGATCTTGAAAGAAATGATGCCTCTAATCTGGTAGGTAGACTTGATATTACAAAACACTTTCAAATTAATCAAAATCCTGGGATCATAAAATTCGGAGGCAAATACCGAACGCAAGCCAATGATAGATCGCGTATAGATAATACTTTTATTGTAAATGACCCTAATGATGTGATCAGAGAAGAAGAATTTTTCTTACGATCTTTATCCGGAGTAGAAAATACAGATTACTTGTATAGCGATTATCGTTTTGGCCCTTTAATTGGTGCAGACCAATATCGAGACGTATTAGATGCTAATAGCCGATTTTTATTTTCGTCTGATGGTGTAATATCAGAAGCGTTAAGAGTATCTCTTAATGGTACTTTTGAGGCCGAAGAAAATATTTATTCTGGCTATGCCATGGGAAAAATTCAATTCGAAAAATTAATGATATTGGCGGGATTACGATATGAGTACAACGAAGTGTTGTATGATGCCTTTGAAGTAAGTAAACAAGGATTTAATGTGACCGGAGAACCAATTAGCGGTGGAAATGAATACGATTTCTTTCTTCCTAATGTACACTTAAAATACAATTTCACAGATTATACATCTTTGCGTTTTTCTACCGTGTTTAACTATGCAAGACCTAATTTTACAGATGTTGTACCTTTTGCAGACCAAAATGATGATCAATTCACATTGCGTTTAGGAAATCCGGATTTACAACCTGCTGAAGCTTTCAATATTGATCTATTACTTGAGCATTATTTTAAAGACATAGGTGTAATTTCGATAGGTGGATTTTTTAAGAACATCGACAAATTTGAGTTTCAAAGAAGAATACTTCAATTAGATGGAGATTTTCCCGGATACCCAGGAACAGACAACTTTGATTTCAGACAACAACAAAATGGTGAAACTGCAACTGTAGCAGGGTTAGAATTCAATTTTTTCCGTACACTCGGTTTTTTACCAGGATTTCTTAAGCGTTTTAACATAGAAGGTAACTATACCTATACATACTCAGACGCTTCTATACAAGATAGAGACGGTCTTAGATTGCCAGGCCAGGCCGAGCATACTTTTAATGCTGCATTGGCTTTTGATTACAAGGCATTTTCTGCAAGAGTTTCTGCCAACTACAATGGTAGTTTCTTGACAGCGCTTGGTAGTAGAGAAGAAGAAGATTTTGCTCAGGATGACCGTCTTCAGATAGACGCCAATGCCTCATTAAAAGTTGGTAAGAACCTTAGGTTTTATATCGAAGGAATTAACCTTAGTAATGAACCTACAATACGGTATCAGGGAGATTTAAATAGATTAACCCGCAGAGCTTACTTTGGTTGGTCTACCCGTGCAGGAGTTAGCTATACCTTATAATTTGAAAACCTACTAATACAAAAAAGATGAAGTCATTAAAATATATATTTATTTCATGCTTTGTGATATTCATAATCGCGTGTGAGAGCAATGAAACAGACCTTATACTTCCCGGCCCTTCTATACAGGCCCAAGATGAATTAATTGAAATGGTAACTCAGAAACCGGGAAATGATATTTTTCAGGGATTTACATTACAATCAGCTAATGGTTTACAGACCTTTGAAGTATTTCAAGACGGTGTTCTCGTAGAAACTATCTCTTTTACAGATGAAATTACCGCATCTTATTTTTTCGAATATACAATTCCGCAAGGTACTCCTATCGGGACCACATCTCAATTTAACTTTGTACTCACAGATCAGGAAAACCAGCAAACCAGTCAGCAGATACGACTTATAGTAGATTCTACTTTTGAAGAAATTGCTGAAGTTGTAAACGGCACCGATGTGATACGAATAAAAGGTCAATTGGATGAAGATTACACTATGGAAGCAGTCAATACATACGTTGTTGATAGTACTTTCTCTGTTGAAGGAAATAGTACGCTTACCATAGAAGCAGGTACCGAAGTATACTTTAAAACTTTTGATACACAGGATAAAACATCCAGGCTGGTTATTACCCAAGGCTCCAAAATTATGGCCGAAGGAACTGCTGATACTCCTATACTATTTACCAGTGACAAGTTGTTAAAGGGAGAAACCCCAACCTTTGCCGATTGGGGTGGCGTAATCCTCTATGGTAAAGCACCTTCTAACAAAGGAGCCGTGATCCTTGATGGAGGATTTAGATATGGAGGTAATGAACCAAACGACAATTCTGGAGTATTACGATATATACGTAGTGAGTATGCAGGTAACGTAGATAATGATGTTCATGCGTTTAAATTTTTTGGTGTAGGATCTGCAACTCAAATAGATCACTTACAAGTGTTCAGAAACCGTAATATCTCTTTTAGATTAAAAGGAGGACGTGTAAATCTTAAATATTTATCGGCAATAGGCCACGGAGGTTATGCGCTATGGGCTGGTGACGGTTGGCAGGGTAAAGGACAATTCTGGGTTTTTCAAACCGATGTACAGTCTACTACAACTCCTAGTCCATTCTGGAATATAGCAAGATCTGTAGAAATGCGTAGTGATGCCGATAATCCATTGATAGAACCACGAACCAACTTTACAATTGCTAATGTAACATGTATCGGAAACGGAAATACCGTCGGTAATGGAACACGAAGAGGAGTACGTTTTAGAACTGGTGCCTTTGGTACTTTTCAAAATGCTATAATTACAGAATTTCCAAACGATGGTGCGCGCGTAGAAGATCTCGCAACCGAGGTGCTGGGAGTGGACATGATTTTTGAAAATATTCGTTCGTTTAACAATTTCGATAATTATGACGAAGATGCAGATTTCTTCGCTGCCGGTAGTTTTAACGTAACCGAAGATGCAGTTCCAGGAATTTCGTTAACCAATTTTGTTGGTTCTGAAACCTCTTCTTTTGATCCTGTAAGTCTTGGTGGTTTCTTTACTAGTGCACCTTACATAGGTGCCATAGAAAGCGCAGTAAACGACTGGACAACCGAAGGAAACTGGTTTAAAAATTTAGACGGATCTATAAGATAACTCAATTTATAATAAATTAATAAAAACCCACATAATATGAAAACATGTATTAAATTTTTTACTAACAAAACGATATTTCTAGGAATGCTAATACTAGCCTTTATCGTAGCGTGTAGTAGTGATGATGATGGCGGTGGTGAAACCCCAGCTGCGCCAACAATTAGTATTGACGGGGAAACAACGATTATTGGAAAATCTGGAGAAGCTTTTAGTGTTACATTTACATTAAACGCTGCTGGAGGTAATGAAGAACTGATTGTTTATTTTAATGGTGGTGTATTAGAAACAATACCACTAACTGCCACAGCAACTACTTTTACCTATAATACACAGGTACTGCCTGCAGATGCCAGCGAAGGTCAGGAATTTGAATATGAATTTGCTCTAGGCGATAATGCCGGGCAAGATTCTCAAAGAGTAAGCCTTACGGTAAGTGCTGCCATATATGATACAATTGATGTCGGAGGAGAGTCGCTTTATAATGTTGCAATTCCTACAGATGCGATTGTAACTGGCGAGATTACTCTTGCCGCTAATCGCGATTATTATTTATCTGAAACATTATCATTTGATGCTGGAAGTACTCTTGCAATACAAGAAGGAGTAACGGTATATATGAAAAAACCAGTTGAAGCTACGGATCTACCTGTTGAAATTAAAGTATTATCAGGAGCAAATCTGTCTATAATTGGTACATCTACAAATCCTGTTGTAATGACACCATCTACTTCCTTAACTGGAGAACCTGAGCCAAATGATTGGAGCAAACTTACTGTAGGCGAAGTGGGAACTCCATTTACTGGAGGAACCATACAATATCTAAGAACCGAATATGCTTCTGATGGTATAAGATTGGTAAATCTTGATGATTCTAATACCCTAGAATATATTCAGTCCTTTTGGGCTGCAGATGAAGGTATTTATATCACCGATGGAAATGTAAATGCCAAATATCTTGTAGCAACAAATAGTGATGATGAAAGCTTTAGACTTGGTGATTCATATGCTGGTAAAATCCAATTTGGTATTGCTGTATTAACCGAGGCTTTAGATGATAAATATGCCCTGCAAATACAGGTGCCCTCGACACCAGTAGTATCCAACTTTACAATAGTCGGACCTGGAAGCGATGAGACCCTTGATGATATCTATGGAATGCGTTTTCAAACAGGAAGTGGAACCGGAGCCGATGGAAGAGTTTATAATACGATTATTGCGAATTTCCCTAAAAGAGGAGTTCGTGTAGCAAATAGATACCCTGTAGGAGAAACTTTAGATGGACCTGGAGTATTTGCCTATGGTTATGTGTTCGATATAGGTTCTCAAACCTTTAGAGATGATAGAAAAATAGATGCTGAAAATGTTCCTACTCCTGAAATTATTAATGTTTTTCAAGGGTATATAGATGGTAGTGATGTTTTTCAAAATCCATTCTTTAATAACTGGACCGGTACGTTTGAAACAATTGATGATGGAATGGGTGGAACCGTAGATGTGCCTATTTTTGAAGGTATTCCTGGTATTGGAGTAGGTGATTTTATTCCTGATGCCACTCCAACAGCAAAAGATAATCACGATCCTAGTACTATAGATGCATTCTTTACCTCGGTTACCTATGTAGGAGCGGTAGAAAACGAAGCTGGAGACTGGACTGTGGGATGGGTAAAAAATCCTGATGGGACTATAAGATAATAGTCAAAATGTGAAATTTGTTCTCAATTTCATGCCCCGGAAAGGGATGTCTAAAAAGAGGGTGAAAGTAAGACGCTATTTTGGTTTTGATAACGATTATTAAGGTAATAATTGTTGCGTCATACGACTTTTTGGACTTCCCTTTCCTTTTTTAAATATACTTCATGAAGATTACATTTATCAATATTGGATTATTCTTTATTCTGCTATTTATAGCGATATCGAGCCCTGCCCAAGGTTTAGAAAAAAATCTGGCACCCAAAACTCTTCATATTGATTATAAGGCATCACCCCGTCCTGATAGAATATTGCTAACACTTACCAAGGATCCATCTCATGAAATAATGATTACTTGGCGAACGGATAGTACAATTACTAAAGGGCTTTCTGAAATAGCCAAAGTAGAAAAAGAATTTGATTTTTATAAAAAAGCGATCAAAAAAAAGTCAACTACTACTACGATCACCTCTGTAGAAAAAGAAGAAGTAGTATATCATAAAGTAATGTTTGATAATTTGACTCCTAATACTCTTTATGCGTATCGTGTTGGTGATGGAACGTACTGGAGCGAATGGATACAGTTCAGAACTTCTGAAGAAGAATTCAAAAAACCATTTCAGTTTTTATACCTGGGAGATGCTCAAAATGATATTTTTACTTTATGGTCAAAAGCCGTAAGAGGAGCGTTTAAAAAAGCTCCAGACTCCAGGTTCTCTATACATGCAGGAGATCTTATTAATCATTCTCAAAATAATTATGAGTGGGGAGAATGGTTTGAAGCTAGCGGTTTTATACCAAAAATGATACCCGTTCTAGCGACCTTAGGAAATCATGAATATGTAAAAGACAGTACAAATCATAAGGTCGGAATAAGTAATCTTTGGGATCCACAATTTAATTTTCCAGATAATGGCCCAATGGGTTTTGAAGACCGAACCTATTATGTAGATTACCTAAATACAAGGATTATTTGCCTGGACTCTAATAAAGGCATCAAAAAACAAACCGAGTGGTTAAAAAAGGTCTTACAGAGCCATAAACAACAATGGGTAATTGTTTTTTTTCATCATCCTGTGATTTCGGCTGCCAGAGGAAGAGCCAATGATGATATTTTAAAATATTGGAAACCATTATTTGATAACCATAAAGTAGATTTAGTATTGCAAGGGCATGATCATGTCTATGGCCGTGGAAATAAGGTAAACTCTGGATTAGGAAAATGGAACGAAGATTCAGGCACGACCTATGTGGTTTCTGTAAGTGGTAGAAAGATGTATTCGCTTAGCGATCATCCTTGGATGGATAAAAAAGGCGAAAACATTCAACTATATCAGGTAATTACAGTCGATAAAAATACGTTAAACTTTAAAGCATACTCTCTTGACGATGAATTGTTTGATCATTTTAAGCTTGTGAAACAAGAAAATGCTGTTAATATATTAAAAGAACTACCTTTAAGGGAATAGTATAGCTTATGATCTTAAAAAAGTATACCATCCTATGTGTCTCTTATCTGTTTGTGTTTACTTCCTTCAATGTACGGGGACAACAAGAATCATTTAATAACATAAAAGTATCATTACAAAATGACACGCTTTATCTTCAGAATAAGCGAGTAAGCTTTACCTATTTATGGAATAAAGGGAACCTGATATTAAAAGAGGTAAAAAAAAAGATAGGTAATCAAAAACTCAGTTTTATTGATAGCCAAACGCCCAGTTTTTATCTTCCCGAAGAAGATATTGTCGTTTCCGATGCTAAGCTAAAAGTTTCCGACAAGCGCACATTTCCGAGTGAACATTTTCATAAAGAAGTATCTATTTATTTTACATTAGGAAATCTAGAAGTAAATCATATTATTAAAATATATGCCGATGCATCTGCTATCTCACATACTTATTTTCTAAAAGGAATGGCTCAGGCTTCAGAATGGATGGTTAACCAGGTCGAGGATCGTCAAATGATCGAAAAAAATCTTCAAAATAATGAGGCAAATATAGAACGAATCGCTAGTATTCCGTTTACTGATGAGCATTGGAAAACCACTATTGTTTCCTTCAAAGAAGCGACTGATTATCACGATAACCTGGTTTTTGAAAAAGAATTACTCCCATACCGTAAAAAAGAAAACCTCCGGGGGAACATTTTTTTGGCAACAAATCGACAAAGAGATATTGGTTTATTTCTAGTCAAAGAGGCTCCTATTGATTATAGTCAGCAATACTATCCTGGTTACGATTTTCAGGTTGATCGTAAAAATATCACAATACATGGTGTTGGAATTTCTCCAAGAGATTTAAATAAAGAATGGGTACAGGGATATGGATATGCAATTGGATTGGCCAAATCTAACAAAAAAGATTTGCAAAAGGAGATTATACAATACCAAAAGCAGCTTAGAAGATATATTCCTGAACGAGATGAGATGATTCTTGCCAATACTTGGGGAGATCGCAGTAAAGATAGCCGAATGAATGAAGCTTTTATTTTGAAAGAGATCGAACAAGCTTCCAGAATAGGAATTACTCATTTGCAACTTGATGATGGATGGCAAACCGGATTGTCCCGAAACTCGGCATCAAAAGCTGGTCAAAAATGGGATGACTGGAGTACAACCGACTGGCAACCACACCCAAAACGATTTCCCAATGGTTTTGAAACCATTATAGCTACGGCTAAAAAGAAAAATGTGGAAATATGTTTGTGGTTTAATCCAAGTAAAACAAATAGCTACAAACTTTGGGAACGGGATGCAGATATTTTGATTGATTACTATAACCGATATAAAATTAAAGTGTTTAAAATAGATGGTATTTCTTTGGCTGATAAGCAATCCGAAATTAACTTAAGAAAACTATTTACCAAAGTAATGCATAAAACAGAAGGCAACGCAACATTTAATATGGATGTAACGGCTGGAAATAGAGTAGGATACCATTATTTCAATGAATTTGGAAACATCTTTCTTGAGAATCGGTATACCGATTGGGGCAATTATTATCCCCACAGAACCCTTAGAAACTTATGGATGCTTTCGGGATATGTGCCTGCCGAGCGATTACAGATTGAGTTTTTAAACAACACGCGTAATCCAAAGAAATATTCAAAAGATGATCTTTTGGCACCACAAAAAATTCCACTTACCTATACTAGTGCAATTACACTTTCGGCACAACCTTTGGCCTGGATGGAGCTGAGTAACCTTACCAAAATAGATGCTTTAAAAGATCAATTAGCTAAATATAAAGAGATCTCAGAATCACTTCATTTATCTATTATTTTACCAATTGCAGAGGAACCCTCGGGTTTTTCTTGGACTGGATTTGTTGCGTATCAATCGGATATACCAAAATATCTACTGGTATATCGTGAGTATACTGAAAATAACAGTTTAGAATTAAACATAAGAGGTTTAAAGCCTGACCAAAATTTTAATCGTATTTTAGGAAATGAAATATCCATACATAGGGATCAAAAAAAACAGAATAGAATAAGAATTGATACAAAAAAACAATTTAGTTATGGGTTGTTTTCGATTGACTAACGGATATAATGTGATGTTAAGTTAAACTTTTCAAAATAATGAACCGGCATCTAATCTTTGTAATTATAGTTATAGGACTATGCTATAGTAGTTTTTCACAATCTATATATGATTCCAAATATTATACGTCACTTAAATATGCTCATGATCTTAATCTGCCCAACTGGGGTCCATACACAAAAAAATACATTGGGGTATCTCACATTCCTGATGTAAGTAATGGTATTCGTTTTGATTTGAGTGTGTTTCCAGGGTTTTATCGCAGGAAAGTAGATGTTCCTCATGTTTTTTACGAATCGGGTTTTCATCCCTGGGAGGCGTCACCTAACCTTGAATATTTTTCTTTTAGACACGAACTTGAATGGAAAGATCGTGTTTATACCGATATCTCATACTCTAAAATAGACCAAAATTCTCGACTTGTACGTATTGAATGCGTTAATAATACAGATATTGCTCAAAATATAGTGATGCATATGATGGGATCCATACATTTTCCATCTATCCAAGAATATGATCCTTACACACCTATCCAGTATAGTACGATCAAATTGCCAAATTATGCAACATGGATAGACGCCATTGATTATAAGGAAATAAAATTCACAAAGCCTTCGCATAGAGATCAATTAGTATATGATGGGAAATTAAGAGGAGAAATAAGAGATCATGGTTTGATTAATGGCTCGGGTATTGGTAAACGTTTTGGTAAAAAAGAAGGTGATCAGATCCTATATGAACTTGAAATCACAGATACTATTAAAAATGCAACTCTTTGGCTTAGATATAAAATAGAAGAGGGCCAAAAAATCAATCTCGAATTAGATGGTTTAGTCAATAAGAGTGTTAATTTATCTGGAAATGGAAGTTTTAAAATTAAACAAATAGAGATAGGAAATCTTAACTCTGGAAAACATTTGCTAAAAATAACTTCAAAAGGAAAGTCTCCGATAATAATAGATGGTTTTACCATTATTGACCAGAATGATATTGAAAATGTTGAGGTTGAACCTATACAATGGAGACACACGCCAGAGATCATTGATGGACCAATACCCAATTCGATATTGCTGAAATACAAGAATATTGACCAGTATTATGGCATCGCATGGGATTATCCAGATTATGAAGTTCGAGAGTGGGCGTATAAAGATTTAGACGACAGCTTTAAAAGAATGGTCAATGACCATGTCAAAACAAAGTTTGATAATGGTACAAAAGGGCACTTTACCAATGTGTTCTTAAGACCTATTCAGATCGAGCCTAAATCTTCGTTTATTATTAACGGAATGGTTTGCTATGGCAGTAAAGAAGAAGTGACCTCATATTTAAAGAAAAAGATTACCAAAGAAAATGCCCAGTCTATTTATACCAAAGCACGATCTAATTTATTTGATTATCCAATTGTACCCGCAGGAGAAACATATTTATTTAGTCAGAAGCGAATGGCGGCAACAACATTTTGCAACGTAGTATATCCAGTTTATACGCAGAAGCAATATATCAAACATCATACGCCAGGACGTTTTTGGGATAGTTTATATACCTGGGATTCGGGATTTATTGGTTTAGGGATGATGGAACAGGATACTAAGAGAGGAATAGAAAGCTTAAATGCATATCTTAATGAAGAAGATGAGCAATCTACCTTTATACATCATGGTACTCCTTTACCGGTTCAACATTACCTGTTTCTTGAGTTATGGAATAAAACACAGTCTGAAGAACTTCTAAAGACATATTACCCTAAACTAAAACGATATCATGAATTTCTTACCGGAATTAATAAGAGTTCAACAACTAGAATGAAATCTAACCTGATTAGAATATGGGATTATTTTTATAATTCTGGTGGATGGGATGATTATCCACCACAAAAACATGTTCATCAGCAAAAACTAAAAAAGAATGTTGTACCTGTTATAAGTACGGCTCACAGTATAAGAGTGGCTAAAATTTTACAAATGGTAGCCACACGTTTGAATTTTGATAAGGACGTCAAAGTATATGAAAAAGACATTCAAAATATGAGTAGGGCACTTCAAAGCTATTCATGGGATAAGGAGTCGGGATACTTTGGTTATGTCGTTCATGACAAAAATCAAAATCCAAAAGGGATATTAAAATTCGACGACAAGGTTAATTATAATATGGGATTGGGTGGGGCATATCCATTGGTTTCGGGGATTTGCACCAAAAACCAAAAAAAAATCTTACTAGAACAATTAAAAACAAAAGGCAGACTTTGGTCGGATATAGGACTATCTGCCGTTGATCAATCTGCACCGTATTATTCAGATAATGGATATTGGAATGGTACCGTATGGATGCCCCATCAGTGGTTTTTCTGGAAAACAATGCTTGATTTAGGCGAAGCAGATTTTGCAAATAAAATTGCAAAAACCGCCCTGGATCTGTGGAAAAAAGAAGTTGAAAACACCTACAATTGTTATGAGCATTTCATAATTAACACTGGAAGAGGAGCAGGGTGGCATCAATTTAGTGGATTGTCAACTCCTGTACTTTCTTGGTTTAATGCATATTATCAACAAGGAAGTTTAACAACTGGGTTTAATATTTGGGTAGAAGAAAAAAATATTGACGAAACCTACAGCTCTTTAAAGGCAACATTAAGGATTTTTGATACCGAAAACGAAAGATTTTCGGTTGTTGCTTGTCTTAACCCTAAGTTTTCATATCAGGTGTTTTGGAATGGCAAAATCATACCTCACCAAGAGATTAATAAAGGAACATTAAGTATTTCTATTGATAATAAATCTGTAAAAGGTGTTTTGACGATAAAAAACCTAAAATAAAAGATTGTCCCGTCCTGAAATAAGTTGACACAAATTTGACTTATTTATGAAAGATTCAGGAAATTCTAAGAAGAAGCGTACT
>CANMDH010000054.1 GCA_947496555.1 uncultured Aquimarina sp.
AAGCAAAAACTCCAAAATAGAAAATAAACTAAAATAAAAAAGACTGCCTAAATGTTTTTAGACAGCCTCTTTTTATTGCGAATACTATATCGGTTATATAAAGGTTATCTGTTAACAGTGACTAAGAAATTTAACTATTAAAAACAATAAAATTAATAGCCGATTTACTAGTATGATTTTGTAATTTTGAATCAATAAATAATTAATGGAAGAAGAAGAAAAAGTCATTTTGGTTAACGAAAATGATGAACAGATTGGTCTTATGCCAAAGCTTGAGGCACATCAAAAGGCAGTATTGCACAGAGCTTTTTCAGTATTTGTTATCAATAGCAAGAACGAATTAATGCTTCAGCAAAGAGCACTGCATAAATATCATTCACCCGGGTTATGGACCAACACATGTTGCAGTCATCAGCGTGAAGGAGAAAGTAATATCCAAGCAGGTACCAGAAGATTACAAGAGGAAATGGGGTTTACCACTCCTCTCAAAGATTCGGTTTCCTTTATATACAAAGCTCCTTTTGATAATGGACTTACAGAACATGAGTTTGACCATGTTCTAATAGGTACTTATGAAGAAGACCCTGTAATAAATCCAGATGAAGTAGCCGATTGGAAATGGATGCCAGTTGAGGAAGTGAAAGAAGATATTGGTAATCACCCCGAGATTTATACGGCATGGTTTAAAATCATTTTTAATAAATTTTATTCGCACATCACAATATGAAAATCAAAGCTTGCAGAAAAGCACATTTTAATGCTGCACATCGTTTATACCGAAAGGATTGGAGCGATGAGAAAAACTTGCAGGTATTTGGAAAATGCAGTAATCCTAGGTATCATGGGCATAATTATGAATTGGTTGTTGGCGTAATTGGAGAAATTGATCCTGAGACAGGATACCTAATCGACCTAAAAATTTTGAAAGAATATATAAAAACAGAGGTCGAGGATTATATGGATCATAAAAACCTCAATGAAGAGGTAGAAGAGTTTAAAGATTTAAATCCTACCGTAGAAAATATTGCTTCAGTAATTTGGAATAGGTTACGAGCCAAAATAGACCTCAAATTTGATATTGAAGTTACTTTATACGAAACACCTCGTAATTTTGTGATCTATAAGGGCGAATAACTATGGGATTAGAAATAGGAGAGAAAGTACCTCAATTTATAGCAAAAGATGATCAAGGTAATAATTTTGATAGTACAAGTATAATTGGTACAAAACCGGTTGTAATTTATTTCTATCCCAAGAATTTTACACCAGGTTGTACCAAAGAAGCCTGTGACTTTAGAGATAGCTATACGGATTTTAAAGACTTAGGAGTCGATGTTATTGGGATAAGTTCTGATAGTATAAAATCACATACCCGGTTTAAAAATAGGTATAGACTTCCATTTATATTTTTATCGGATTCAGGAGGAAAACTTAGAAAACTTTTTGGAGTAAAATCTGAATTATTAGGACTATTACCAGGAAGAGAAACCTATGTAATAGATAAAGAAGGGACTGTCCAATTAAAATTTAATAGCCTTAATGCTTCAAAACATTTGGGTAAAGCTATGGCTAAAGTAAAAGAATTGCCCGAGATTTAAACGAAAACACTAATTTTGCACAAAATAAATATGATATGGCAAATAAAAGAGACCTTAAGAAAGATATCAACTATGTGTTAGGCGATATTATCGAAGAAGTATATGTTTGGGAATTAGACAATCCTGGAAAAGATAATAAAGCTGGAGAAGCAATCATAGACGAAGCAATTAAATCTTTTGATGAGCTTATTATAAGAGTAAACGATCAAAAGGTAGAAAACCCATCAAAGCACTTTAAAACTATTCGAGCAGATTTAGAGAAGACCGCCAAGGCTTTGGTTGATAAAGTAAACGCATTATAATTTTTTAAAAAAGTATTTGCAAATATAGTTGTAGAAATTATATTTGCACCGCTTTTGCCGATATAGCTCAGCTGGCTAGAGCAGCTGATTTGTAATCAGCAGGTCGTGGGTTCGAGTCCCTCTATCGGCTCCTCTAAAAGTTCTAAATATCAAAGTTTAGGACTTTTTTGTTTCTAAAATATTAGGTATTGGGTACGAGAAGTTTATCCAGAGCTTGGTCGGAGGGAGTCCCTCTATCGGCTCTTTAATAGAAGTTCTAAATGTTTAAAGTTTAGGACTTTTTTGCGTAATTAATTACTATTGGATTTCCTAAACGAAAATCCGCTATAATTAGCTATCTTTAATTCATAACGATCCGTTTCCTGCAAAAATGGTGGTAAATAACCATACAAAAACTGTTGGCGATAATGATAATATCAATCATGAAAAGAATAATAATTGCAAGTCTGTTTGTTGTTTTAACTTTTGGCTGTAGTACAACCAAAAAAGAAGAACAGGCTCCCAATATAATTTACTTCCTCGCTGATGATCTTGGATATGGAGAATTAGGCGTCTATGGCCAGACAAAAATTAAAACACCGAATATTGATGCACTGGCAAAAAAAGGCATGAGATTTACACAACATTATTCCGGTTCTCCGATATGTGCCCCGTCACGATATATTTTCTTAACTGGTAAACATGCCGGTCATTCATATATCCGGGGAAACGATGCATGGGATGAGAGAGGAGATGTTCGGAATTATGAAAAAGTATTTGTAAATCCTTCATTAGAAGGTCAACGACCCATTCCTGGTAATACGGTGACACTGGCAAGTCAATTGAAAAAAGTTGGCTACGTAACGAGTATTTTTGGTAAATGGGGATTAGGTGCTCCTGAGACAGATGGTGTGCCTAATCAACAAGGTTTTGATTATTTTTATGGATACAATTGTCAACGCCAAGCCCACAACCTATACCCGGGGCATTTATGGGAAAATAACGAAAAAGTGCTATTGAATAACGAGTTATTGGCGCCCCATACAAAACTTGATTCGCTAGCAAATCCATATGATGATCTTAGCTATTCAAAATATGAGCAAAGGGATTATGCTCCCGAAATGATACACCAAAAAGCATTATCATTTGTTAAAAATAATAAGGAAGCTCCTTTTTTTATGTATTATGCTTCTCCTCTCCCGCATCTACCGTTACAAATTCCTAAAGAATATGTTGACAAGTACAAGAAAGCTTTTGGCGAGGAAGATCCCTATCTGGGAGATAAAGGTTATTTCCCAAGTAGGTACCCAAAAGCAACCTATGCCGCAATGATCAGCTATCTTGATAATCAGTTAGGCGAGTTGGTTGCAACGTTAAAGGAAATGGGTATTTATGAAAATACAGTCATTATTTTTTCTAGTGATAATGGTCCTACGTCTACCGGAGGTTTAGATTTTAATTTCTTTGAAAGTTCCAAGCCATTCTCAAATGGTTATGGAAGAACCAAAGGATTCGTATATGAAGGTGGAATTCGGGTTCCACTTATAGCAAGTTGGCCCAATCATATTGAATCTGGTACAACCAATGATCACATTTCAGCCTTTTATGATTTAATGCCAACAATTTGTGATATCGTAGGAGTTGAAGCTCCAAAAAATATAGATGGGATTAGTTTTAAACCTACTTTGCTCGGTAAAAAGCAAGAGCAACACGATTTTTTATATTGGGAATTTCCAAGTTATAAAGGACAACAGGCCGTCAGAATTGGAAAATGGAAAGGGGTAAGAAAGAATATTTTTGAAGGCAATATGTCCATCGAATTATATGATTTAGAAATCGATATTGAAGAAAAATCTGATGTTTCAAGCCAACATCCTGAAATAGTAAGAAAAATAGAAACTATTATGAAACAAGAGCATCAACCCGCTGCGAATGAAAAATTCAAATTTACTCAACTAGGAGACTAAAATATTTAAAAGATTGTTTGTGCTACTAACTATTTATTTTCATTACTTATTGAATCGTTCTTTTTAATTGCAGCTGTCTCTTTCTCCTTGCGTTCTTTTATATATTCAATAAGTTGCTTACCGTAAAGTGATTTCTTTACTTTTGGGCTTAAGGATTTTGCTACAGTGTCTAAGTATTTAATATTAGCATCATAAACTTCACTAAGCGTAATATAAGGAGCTACTTCTAGTTTTTTATTGTAAATCGCAAAATTGATAGTATACAAATATTTTTGTTTAACAAGGTTTTTATACGCCTTATCATTGGCTATAAGTTTTTCTTCATCCTTTTGCTTACTGGCTTCAAAATCTTCCTTGATAAGTCTTAAATTTCTTTCATTAAATCGTTTCAGCATTTTTTTATATTCCTGAAACTTCATTTCATTTTTTCCGCCTATGATCTTAATATCATTTTCAAAATCATTTACGCTAGTGGTAATAATAATTTCACCAGGCTCAGCAAAGAAATCGATTCGATCATTGTATTGTGCTCCATCTTTTTTATCAAGATATAATAGATGTATTTCAGGTTCTGAAACTGTAGATTTCATCAGAAATTCTGAGTTTCCATCTATAATCACAGAATCAACATTCACCAGCATGGTATCATTTATTCGTTGAAGATATAAGGTCCCTTTTTTAAGACCTTTGATATTACCAGTTACAGTAACATTTCCCTTTTTTTCAGGAGCAGAACAATTGACTAAAAGAACAAGTGTTAATATTAGGATGGAAAAATGTTTCATTTATTTATCTAATTCTTTTTCAAAGGTAAACGGAATTTACCAACAACTATTTTTGACAAGGATCAAATTAGTTTTTATGACTTATTTTATTGATTGGTCTTGATTTTTAAATCGGGCTACAAAGATGCATATTTTATTTGAAATGAGCATAGAAGTTACTATCATACTAATCAAAATGATCATTGATGAATTCCATCTGACACCTAAAACAATAAATTTAAACAGATGAAATTGTTATTGCTTGAAAGTTGATAATAAATGGACTTTTATATCTAATTTCCAGAAGCAATTTGCATTAAAATGGTACAGAAAATAGCTCCATATGTTCCTACAACATAACCAAATACGGCCAGCAGTACTCCTACGGTTGCCAATGAAGGGTGAAACGCAGCCGCAACAACGGGTGCAGAAGCAGCACCTCCAACATTGGCTTGACTTCCAACGGCCAAGAAAAAGTAAGGTGCTCTTATAATTTTGGCAACTCCAATCAATAATAAAGCATGGATAGTCATCCATACAAGACCTATAGCGATTAATCCCGGGTTTTCGAAAATCATACCCAGATCCATTTTCATTCCGATTGTTGCAACCAAAATATAGATGAAAATACTTCCTATTTTACTGGCTCCGGCCCCTTCGTACTGCTTGGCTTTGGTATAAGATAAAGCAATACCTATGGCTGTTGCAATAGTAACCATCCAGAAAAATTTTGAGGTGAATGAAGCCAAAGCTGAGCTTTTATCGTTAAATACATCAAAATTATTTGATAACAAATTAGAAACACCACCAGCACCCCAATGAGCAATACCAACAGTTACAAAAGCTATAGAAAGCATGATGATATAATCGGTTAGGGATGGATTACGGGTAATACTATCGGCATAGCTTGACACTTTTTCCTTTAGGGATTCGATAGCACTGGTATCTGATTTCAACCAAGAATCAATCTTTTTGCTTTTACCAATCCCAATTAACAATATGGCCATCCATAAATTGGCAACTACAATATCTACTAGGACCATACCTCCATACTTATCGGGATTGTATTGGTAAATCTCTAACATGGCCGCTTGATTGGCACCACCCCCAATCCAACTTCCGGCAAGAGTTGATAACCCTCTCCATACGGCATCGAATCCTGCTCCACCAACTGTTTCTGGAGAAAAAATGGAAATAAGTAATATGGCAATCGGTCCGCCAAATACAATTCCCAGAGTTCCGGTAATAAACATGATCAAAGCTTTGGGGCCTAAATTAAAAATCCCTTTAAGGTCTATACTCAATGTCATTAATACTAATGAAGCCGGTAAAAGATATCTACTCGCGATATAATAAACATTTGATGACTTTTCAATCAACTCACCATTAGCATCAAGCTCCTTCCAATCGGGAGAAATGATTCCTAAAGAATTAAAAATAGCTGGTATTAGATAGCAAAGTAATATAGCAGGAACAAATTTGTAAAATGATTTCCAAAAACCTTTGTTGATCGAAGCTGTATAGAATACTGCCCCTAAACAAAGCATTAAAATTCCAAAAACAACAGTATCATTTGTAAAAAAAGGAGCATTTTCCATTATTTAAGTGTTTAATTTTTAAAATAAGCATTGCAAAATACATTATTTTGAAAAAGACTAAACAAGATCAAAAGGAAAGTTTTTAATCATTTATCCATTTTTTGAACAATTTTGCTTGTTGTTCTGAAGCAGATGGATCTGGTTTTAAAATTATTTTTTCCATGATAGGCTCTATCACTGTAGAGGTAAGTGTCATTTCCTCACCATTACGTTTAATACGAAATGTAATCTGATCACCTATTTTCCATTGGTTAGAATCCCCAAAGAGATCATAAATATTTTTAAGCGTATAGATTTTTTCATTAATGCTTAATAATACATCTCCTCCTTGTACTCCTAAATTTTTCAAAAAACTATTAAATGTTATATTTGATTCAAAAACAACTTCTTTGGTAGTTTCTGATCCTTTTACCAAAGGTTGTTGCTCGTGTATGAAGTAGGAGGACGGTACATTGGTAGTGCTATATATTACGCCTATTTTTTTAAGATAAGCACTGTAATCAATGTATTGATTGTTAACTACGTGATTCTCTAAAAAATTACTTACCTCGGGATACGATATCTCTTTTATGGTTTTTATTAATTCTTTATCTTTAAATGGCAGATCCGCACCAAATTTGCTTGATAAATTTTTAATGAGATCCAATACCCCTTTATCACCATTGCTTTTTTCGCGCATGATAATATCAAGACACATAGAAATTAAAGCTCCTTTTTCATAAACATTCCTATAATTTTTGCGATAAGGTTCTATGAGTATATTTTTACTCATAGTGGTAAAAGACATAGAGTTATCGAACTGCTTGGATACTTCAATCTTCTCTAGGAGTCGATCTAAAAACTCTTCTTTTGTAATTAGTCCCTGGGTAATTTGAAACAATAAAGAAAAATATTCTGTAGTACCTTCGTATAACCAAATGTGCTCAGACATTTTGGGGTTGTTGTAATCAAAATCATGAATTTCTTCAGAATGTATAGTTAGCGGAGTTACAATATGAAAGAATTCATGAGATACAACATCGGTAAGGGATTCATTTAATTTTTTGGGCGAGATTGATTCTGGCAGCACTACGACAGTTGAAGTATTGTGTTCTAGAGCCCCAAAACCTTTTGCATCATCTTTTTTTGTAGAAGAAAGATATAATAATACACTATATTTTTTGGTAGCGTTAATTTCTCCAAGAAAATTGCGTTGTGCCCTAATCATTCGTTCCATTTGGGGCATGATGCGAGCCGTATTATGAATTTTTCCTGGGGAATATACACTTAAAAGAACTTCGATTCCGCTAATCGTAAATGTAACATGATCAGGAACAGAATACATGATAGGAGAATCAGCCACATCTGCATATCTTTTGAAAGTAAAACGATCTATATTATACTTCTGGTTTTCTAAAGGATTCTCGGGTATTATTTCTTTAGTAGAAGTAGAAGCTTTTAATATTTTTGGATGTTTAATGAAGAGTCTGTATTGAGTTTCTTTTAGTTTGTCAAAATATCCTATAAAAGCGTAAAGGTTCAAAACAAAGTTTTTGTTTTTTAGGATATTTGTGCCTGTAGGGGAAAAGATTTCATGAGTGTCTTCAGAATCAAAGGTGTCGTTTACCCAATACGTTATCTTATGTAATGCCTTAGCATTGTTTATTTTCCAACGATTGTCTCCATATTTTTGTGTATACAATTGATTTCCAACTTTATCAAATGCCTTAAAGTCTTCAATATATTTTCCGTAATTATTATTTTGATATGTTCCAGGAACGATTTTGGGGATGTAGTAACTGATCGTATCGGTATCCAGATTACTGATTTGTATTTCTACTTTTACTTTATCATCAACAACATTAACCAAGTCTATCGATGCTATTATAGAAGAAACCTCTGAATACAATGTGGATTCTACGGGTTTGCAACTAGCTATAACATTAAATATAGATATAGCAAATACTAAGTTTATAATCGTTTTTATAATTTTTAACACAGTTATTTGATATTATTTTTGATAAATGTAGCTACTCCATCTTCTTTTCCTGGTAATGTAATTACATTCGCTACTTCTTTTGTCTCTGGTTTAGCATTAGCAACGGCTACCCCAGTACCTACCGCTTTAATCATTTCAATATCGTTATAATTATCACCAAAAGCCACAGCCTCGGTAATCGGAATATCAAAATGTGTATGTAATAAAACTTCTATAGCAGTTAGTTTTGAAATACTTTTATGAGCAACTTCAATATAGGTAGGTTTTGAACGATATAAATGCAATTTTTCTGAAAAATTTTCTTGTAAAAAACTATATGCATCATCTATATATGCTTCTTCACCCATACACATAATTTTATGCGCTCCTTTTTGTTCTATTTTCCAATCATGAATAACTTGATCCGTAGACTTCACCATAGGATTTACTTTTGTATTTTGAGCTTCACGATTGGCCCAAAAATCCATTTCTGGCACAAACCAATCATCATTATGATATAAACTTAGATGTATTTTTTTGTTTTGGTTAAAGATAGCAAGGGCTTCAAGAATTTCGATAGGGATAACAGTAGAGTGAATAGGTTTTTGGTCTACAAGAATTAATCCACCATTATAGCATATTAGAGGTTGATTTACAATTTGTAATTCTTCTTGCAAATGTATCATCGCACTTGGCATTCTAGAAGAAATTAATACTACTGGGATTTTATCTTTTATTCGTGTTATTTCTGTAATAGTAAGCTCTGAAAGTTCCCTTTGGGGATTTAATAAGGTGCCGTCTATATCTGAGAAAACAATGCGATGTTGCATTATGCGTTTTTGGATTTGGGTTATTCTAAATTTCTAAATGAACTATTGATTTACAAAGTTAGCAATACTAGAGAGAACTTCGGGCATAATTTTGCGCCATGATTCATTGTATGACTTTTGATTTTCTAAACGTCCGCCTTTGATTTCTTTTAAGATATGATTCATATCATTAATTAACATATATTCTGATTGCGGAGCAGATTCTTTAAGTTTTTCAGCTTGTGATAGTTGTACCTGGATATCCTGACCACCATGTAATATTAGTACGGGTATTTCTAATTCGGATATTATCTGTGACGGGTCATATTTCATCCACGATTTTATAAAAGGTTGCAGATCATATCTAAAGATAGATTCTAATGCAGGTTCATACCCAGCTGCTCGCCCGCTTTCTCTTAATTGTTCAAAAGCCGCTGCTGCACTTTTATCAAGTCCTGGGGCTTGTTTGGCAATTTGCTCTACTATAACTTGATCAATGGACTGCGCATTTCCGGCAATAGAAATAAACCCATCTGCATTATCTTTGGCAGCAAGCATCCCAACCAGAGATCCTTGTCCGTGGCCTAAAACAATAATTTTGGTATAGGTTTTATTTTTTCTGAAATATCCTACCGTAGTTTTGGCATCTTCGATAAAATGATCAAAAGAAATCTCGTGCTCACGAATTCCCAAACCATCCATTTTAAATAGCCTCTTGTCATATCTATAAGAGGCAATTCCCATTTTTGCTAATTCATACGACAACTTTTTAAAAGTGTCATTTTTAGACATTCGATCATTACCATCTCTATTTACCGCACCTGCATCCATTATAAAAATGACTAATGGCACCTCTTGGTCAGAGTCAGAATATGGAGTAACCAAAGAACCTTCTATATATTTATTAATTTTTACAACGGCCGAATTATACTCTTTTTCTTGTGCTAAACAGTATGTAGCAATTACAATAAAAAATAAAGAAAGTTTCAATTTCATAGTTGGGCACATTAATTTAATTGTAGATATCAAACGATAAAAAATACATCATATTTTGAATTCTAAAAATAACATATACTTTTAGATTTTTTTATCTCAATTTATACTTTCGGGAGATAGATTCAATAAACAGAATTTCTTACAATTTTTAATGGTACACTAACATACCCTTTTTTATCTTTGCTTCAAAATATAAGATAATGAATATTCGGAATATATTAATAATTGTAATTACATTGCTTTCTTCAAATTCTTTTTCGGCTATATATGACTGGGGAAAAACTGGTCACAGAGCAACAGGTGAAATCGCAGAAGCACATCTTACCAAAAAAGCAAAAAGAAATATCGAATCGTTACTTAATGGTCAAAGTCTTGCGTTTGTGTCAATTTTTGCCGATGAGATAAAAAGTGATGAAAAATATAAAGGATATAGTCCCTGGCATTATGTAAATTTTTCTTTCGGAAAGAAATATGGAGAAGAACCACCAAGCGAGTTCGGAGATTTGGTTCAAGGTATTAACAAATGTATTGCCATTCTTAAAGACGAGTCATCTACTGTAGATGATAAACAGTTCTACCTTAAAATGCTGATACATTTTATTGGTGACTTACATCAACCCTTGCACGTAGGAAGAGGTGAAGATAAAGGAGGTAATGATATTCAAGTGCAATGGTTCAGAAATGGCTCTAACTTGCATCGAGTTTGGGATAGCGATATGATAGACTATTATGGGATGAGTTATACCGAACTAGCACAAAACAGAGACGAATTGTCTAAAAACAAAATTGAAGAAATAAAAAACGGGAATATCTTGGATTGGGTTCATGAATCACAAGAACTAGCTAAGAAAGTGTATACATCTGCCAATGTGGGTGAAAAGTTGGGATATAAATATATGTACTATAATTTTCCTACAGTACGCTCTCAATTACAAAAAGGAGGTATACGTTTGGCCAAAATACTGAATGATATTTTTGGATAATAAGATTAATTAGGTGTCAATTCTTTCCTGTATTGCTTAGGAGACATCAAAAAATGTTTTTTGAATGTTTTTGTAAGATGACTTTCATCTGTATACCCTAATTGATAAGCTATTTCTGCAATAGTAAACTCTGTATGTTGCAATCTATATTCAACAAGTTTCATCTTGTATTTTGTAACATATTGATGAATGGATTCACCAGTTTTTCTTTTAAAATATGTGCTAATTGAACTTTGCGACATATTAAATTTATTGGCCAAGTAACTTATTTTGGTAAGATCATTATCATATGCATTTTGTCTTATATGACCCAGAATCTGATCAATTTTAGAATGACTTGCAAGGATTTCACTATTATTAGAATTATATTTTTCAGAAATATTACGCATAATAATGCTTAAAATAGTACTGATGGCATTTGAGATTATTTCTTGATAGTAGATTTTTTCATTTTTAAATTCTTCAAGAACGACATTATGAATATCCCAAATAATAGTTCTGTCCTCTTCATGCGAGATTACATCTCCTGGAATAATATTGGGATGATGTAACAATTGCTCAATTCGCTGCAGCCAATATTTCCTATCGGGTAAGTTTACTTTACTTGAAAATAGTAATTCTGTAAATTTAAAGTAGGTAAACTTAGAGTGTTTTTCAATTTCGAAATGATGAGTGTCTTCAGGAGCTAATAAAAAGATATTATTCTCTTTGTAAGGAAACCTAACTCCATTAATGGTGTGAAAGCCGTTTCCTCTTTCTACAAAAATTATTTCAAAGTAATTATGATTGTGTGGTTCTGCTTCCCATTCATCAATAGCGTATTGATGAACTACGAAAGTTTCATGCAAAGTATAACGGTTCATAGACAATTTTTAACACTTAAAGTTACAAAAATAAAATCAATAATCTAACAAATGTTTTTTACTAGTATTTTTTAACGAAAACGTTTGATTGTGTTGGTAATTAGTAAGTTGCAAAAACATCTTACAAGTTAAGTAAGGAATTTTACAAGTAAGATAAGTGTGTCTTGTGTTACATTTGTAATGGAAAATTTAACACGAATCTTTTTATGAAACTCAAAGTAAATCTCTATCCTGTATTACGAGTATTATTTGGTTCATTTTTGGTCCTAACTAGCGTTTATGATGTGATTAAATACTCAGGGTTTTTGACTAGATTGGATACATATTTTGAAGAAGTTTCTGTGTTTAATCTGGAACTCTTAGAAGCGTTTGCTCCATTAGTGCCATTTGAGAAATTTGTGATTGGTTTTTTTATGGTATTGGGAATGTTTAAGAAAGAGGTTTTAAAAGCTTCTCTTATATTATTTGGTTTCTTTACCTTGTTCTTATTGGATGCATCATATCAATATTGCGCACTAATACATTTCGGTTTTTTCATTATATCATTTATCCTGTTAAAAAAGGACAATTACGATTTCAATTCGCTTGACTATAAAAAAGATTCTTACCGGGTTATATAGATTCATTAACTTGATTTATAAGGAGTTTTGATAATTCTGTTTTTATTGAATTACCCTAAAAGTAAGATTAATTCGAGGTTTTGTTACCTTTTTTGACTTGGGTATTTGATGCAACCAAAACTCTTGCGTCGTTCCCTTCATAATTAGCAAACTTCCATGTTGTAAAAGAATTTTTTGTTTAAGATTTTTATTGGTTCTATGCTTAAAATGAAACCAACGTTCTTCACCAAAACTAACCGAAGCAATTACGGGGTTACTACCAAGTTCTTTTTCATTGTCTGAATGCCAACCATTACTATCTTGTCCATCACGGTATTGGTTGAGTAAACATGTGGTAAATTTCACTTTGCATACGGTTTCTACTTTTTCTTTTATTAATAACAACTCTTTTGTGAAATTCTTTGGATTCATAGTTATACCAGAATAACTATATGTATTATTGTTATTTGCATACAATGCTGTAAGACGAGGTTGAGGATATGTTTTTCCAAAAACGGTAATATAGTCTTGTTGCCAAGCGATAAGATTTAATAAGACTTCAAACAAATTATTAGATGAAATCCTGTCAAAAAAAATCGGAAAATAAACTACATCAGCATCGGGCATATTCAAAGAAATAGGGTGGTCTTCAGAATGAAATAAATCGATGCGCATCAAAAGCCTGTTTGTAAATTAAATGTATTGATATGCCCAATAAATTAAACCAAATTGTAAAAACAATCTGAAAAAAAGAATTGATTTAGGAAAATTAAGACTTGCTTTTTTATTCATAAGCATATGTATATGAACAGGAAAAAACAGGACTAGCATAACAATAATCGCTTGAATTGAAAGCGTTCTTGTAGCGGTAAATAATACACCGATTCCAGCAAATATTTCTGCAATGCCACTTAAGTAAACTACTAATTGATGATAAGGTATATACAAAGGCATTATTCGCATAAAAGCCTTTGGGCGAATTAAATGAAAAACCCCGGCAGCAATAAAAATAGAAGATAGAATGTATAAATGCCAACTCATCAAACTCCAGTAGTTTTTTGTTTGTCAGCTTGGTCAAGCTTAAAATCGTTACTTCGATACATTTTTTGTATAAAACTAACTTTTCTAAAACGCAAAGCGGTCCAATCTTCATCGATAGAAACTTGCCTAACCGGTTCTAAATTATAATCACCTAGTACTCCCCATCCATGATCCCTCGAAATTTCTGTAATATAGTTGTTAGAACTTTGCTTGGGGTAGGCAAACCAAAGAACTGCATCGCCGACTAGTTTAGGATATACTGTTTCAATACGATTTTCGATTTGTTTCTTTTCAGTAACAAAAACGATGGCAAAATTAACTCCTGAAACCTGAATTAAAGATTCTTTTACAATTACATCCTTAAGGCAATCCAATTCTTTGCAAAATCCTTTGGGTTCGTTAAGTATTAAAACTTGATCCAATCCAATAGGAAGTTGTAATTTTTTGAAAAGCGGAGTCATGTGAATGAATTTTTAAAGAAAATTTGCGCTTTTTAAAGGTACAAAAAAGTGTGTTATGTTATACAACTTTAAGATCTACAATGGTTAAAATCTTATCAAGTAAAATTTAACAAATAAATAATAACATGTGGTTATTGCTTGTAAATATGGTGTTTAAGTGAAAAATATACAGCAATTTGGCTAAAAAAATGAAAATATTTCAAAAATGTATACAATAACAAGCTTGTTTTTGAAGTTTGTAAGATTCAACTTAAATATATTAATTATGAAAACAACTTTTAAGAGTGCCATGCTAGGCGCATTGGCATTGGTGTCATGCTCTTTGTTTATCTCTTGCGAGAATGAACAATCAGAAAACTTGCCAGAACAAATCAATGATCAGTCTGTGTTAGATGGTTTTAATCAAGAGATCGCTTATCCCGAAACCACAGGAAAAATTGTTACTGTTGACCTTTATGGGCAGCCCGTAGCGGTAGAAGAAATCGAAGGGAAATACGTCCTGGAGGGCGATATGATTTTAACAAAAGAAGATTTGGTATCAATGAATGGTAAAAGTACGGGGCGTACTACCAGACGTTGGCCAAATAATACTGTGTATTATGATATTCAGAGTAGTTTGCCTAATCAAAGTAGGGTTACTGATGCTATTGCACATTGGGAAGCAAATACAGATTTAAGATTTGAAAGAAGAACCAATCAGTCTGCGTATATATATTTTAGATCGGGTAGTGGATGTTCTTCTTCGGTAGGACGTACCGGTGGAAGACAGAACATTAATCTTGCTAATGGTTGTTCTACAGGTAACACTATTCATGAAATTGGTCATGCTGTGGGATTATGGCATGAGCAGAGCAGAAAAGATAGAGATCAGTATATCACTATCAATTTCCAAAATATACAATCAGGTAGGGCATTTAACTTTCAGACATATGTAGAACAGGGGTATGATGGTGATGAATATACGAGCTCGTTAGATTTTGGTTCGATTATGTTATATGGTTCGTACGCTTTCTCTGCCAACGGACAGCCAACAATCGTAAGAAAAAATGGGTCTACATATAATGCGCAACGTAATGGGCTATCATCTGGTGATATTGCCGGTATAGCTCTTATGTATCCGGGTAATGGTGGCGGTGGCGGAGACATTTGTGATGGTGTTGCCCCATGGTCAAGCTCACAAATATATCAACCAGGAGATTTGGTAACATATCAAGGGAATTTGTGGCGTAAACTATCTAGTGGATGGGAATTTGTTGGTCCTTGTGGTTCTTCAAGGAGTTCTGGGAAATCTATTGCAGATTTAAATGATGTCGCCAAAAATTAATCGAATAAGACAATATAAAAACCCTCTAAATAACTTAGAGGGTTTTTTGTTTTACGATGAAATGTTTATAGTGTTATTTCCTTGCCATTATCTGGCGCTTCAAATATAGCTCCTTCTTCACCCAAAAAGGTAATGTCGGTAATGGTAGCTTCGCCGAGTTTATCTGTCATTCCTTTTTCTTCGGTCCACCCATAAAATTCCCATTTTGTAGCAAAGGGGATTCCATCGACCAATATAAAGTCTTTATAGTGAATGGCATGAGGATCGGCTTCGGCCTTTGAAGTATCTCTGCCGCTTCCAAAAGATACAATATAGGCAGCAGCTTTTAGCGAATTGTTGGTAGGGTCTGTGTATATTACATACCAGTCATCAGGGGCATCCCCAGTCCCCGGTTCAAAAGTGAGTTTGGCGGTTTGATGATCAACTCCATCAAGAGATTTGTTGTTTCCAAGTTCCCATTTGGTGCCTGGATCATTTAGTTTATATGGCATTCCAAAGAAATAGGTCCAGGTAAACATATCAAATCGCGCTCCTTTGTCGTTAGCATCTTTTGGATATAGAAAAACGTTCTTACCATCATAGATTAATTTGCTTTCATCATTTTTATCAATTCTAATCTTAGAAGCATTTGTAAGCATCGTAATTTTACCATCCAAATGTAATTTTCCACCAAAAAAGATGGAAGACTTAAAACTAATAGCTTTATGTTTTAAAAAACTTTCTTTTTTATGAGCCTTTTCTATGCTTTGAATATAATTGTCTACAATAGATAATGTCCCGTCACCTATGCCGCCATCTGGCTCTACTGGCATCATTTCGGATTTATTTTTTGTTTCTTTGGTGTTTTCTTTTTGGGTTTGATTACAGCTGATCATTAAAAAAATAAGCAGCAAAATCCAGAGGTATTTCATCATTTTAAGTTTTGTGTTAAGGCTGTTAAAATTACTAAAATGGAAATTTGAAACATAGTATTTGTGAAAACTGTAACAGATCAAAAAAAGCTATGCTTTTTATAAAGCATAGTTCAATATATATTCTATAATTACAATTTTATTCTTTTCGTTTGGCAGGTGTTTTTTTACCTCCTTGGTGAAGCACGACACCAGTCGCTTTTTTATTTTCTATTAAAAATTCAAGAGCGGCAGGGAATTCCTTTACAAAAAACAAGGTTTCTGTTTCTGCATGTATTTCAAACGATGGCTGACCCGTTGCTTGAGAAATTAATTTTCCGTTTTCTATAGTAATCGAAAGATCAAATCCCTTTTTGATTTCATAAACACCAACATATTGCTTTAAGATGTCTTCAGAAACATTGATTGCTTTTTTCTCTGAAGGAATCGCTTTATTGGTTTTTACTCCTTTTGATTGATTAATTCTATTCTTGAAGGTGGCTTCAACTTTTTTATCATTTGCAGTAAATTGAATTTCAGAAAAACCATTTTCAAAGAAAAAAGTGGTCTTATTTTTTGGAAAGATTTTGAACTTTGAACTTCCTTCTCGTTGGCTATATAATTGATTGTCTTCAAGAGTAATGATTCTTACCGCACTATCTTCAAATTCATAAACACCTATAAGTTTTTTTAATTCCTCTTTTGGCAAAACTATTTTTTCTTTATTGTCATACGATTTATCAATAGCAATCGCGGCTAATCGAATGGTGATGTCTGTAGGACTGTTACAATTGCAATTAGTAAGAATAGCAGCATGTACATCTTCTTCAGGAATGTAAAGCTGATATGCAGTATACCCAAAGATTCCACCACCATGTTCAATACTTGGGCTACCATTTACTTCATTTACACTCCAGCCATAACCATAATAAGTAGGTTTTCCATTATTAAGTTTTGTGTTTTGAAATGCTTTTTCAATGGTTTCAGCTTTAACCAGGACGTTAGTGTTTATTGCATTTTGCCATTTGTGAAGATCCTCTACGGTGCTCATCAACGAGCCGGCGGCATAGGGTAGGGTCATACTTAAATAATTAGCATTTACAAAACCATCACGGGTTTGATATCCCGAAGCACGATTTTTGATAATCTCTCCTTTATGACCATATCTAGAATTATTCATTTGTAGTGTCTTAAAAACATTTTCTTCAATAAAATCCTCGTAGGTTTGTCCAGATACTTTTTCAATAATATATCCCAGAATAATATAACCAGAATTATTATATCGCCATTTGGTACCAGGATCAAAGTCCATAGGTTCATTTTTAAAATAGTCGATAATCTCGGTCGGAGTCATATCTTTTGGGGCAATTTCGGATAAATTCATTGAAGTATAACTCTTGATTCCCGAAGTGTGATTAAGTAAGTGATGAATGGTTATTTTTTTGCCATGAATAGGATAATCAGGAATAAATTTTGTGATTTCATCCTCTGCCGAAAGTTTTCCTTGCTCCATTAACATCAAGATCGCAACTGCGGTAAATTGTTTGGTAATTGATCCAATTTCAAAAACATTATCGGTTTTCATTGCAGTTTCGAGTTCCATATTAGCCAAACCAAAAGCTTTATGATAAATGATTTTTCCTTTTTTTGAAATTAAAACAGCTGCTCCAGGGCCATCAGATTTGTATTTTTCGTTAAGTAAGGTGTCAAATTTTTCTTCAAGATTTTGAGAGAAAGAAATTAATGGTGAAACAAAAAAGAAGGCGGCTATTAGAAGGGCAATGGTTAATTGATTTTTTGTCGTTGTCATGGTTTATATTTTTGATTGATATGAATGACTATATGACGACCAAAAGGGACAACTCGTTACAAAAACATCTAAAAGGATATTAAATATGCTTTTAGTGCTCATATAAGCTTTTAAATAACCATAGGTACTTATTAAATTCGTTAATTTTTGATTCAACTTCCTCTTTATTATCATTTCCCTTGAGCAACTCGATCATGTCTTTATAGTATTCTATGTTTAGAACAATTTCTTGGGCAAATTCATATTGTTCTTCAATGGGCAGATTACCATAATAGTATAATTTTTCTTGATACTTTTTTACGATTTGCTTCCAAAGTTGCCGTGCTTTTTGTATTTCATAAATCTTGAAATATCCGGTTACAAATTTTTTAAGAGGGGTGTAGTATTCATAGTACTCAATAGGCATTTTTTTCATTCCTAAATCAAGAATATCTCTTGCCATTTCGTTTTTCCCTTCATCTATTAAAGCCCCTGCCAATCTACCAAGGCTGATTCTACAACTTATAGAATTTCTTCGTGTTACGGGATCGTGATATATATTGAGATCTTCGGTATTACCCCAATCCCAATTCATTACAATGGGGTACATTAAATCGGGATCTATCCTTCCGTATTCATATGGATTTTTGGGGTTTACTTCTGTTTTTATAGGAACAAGTTTATAGACTAACCCATCTAATTGTAAATAATCCTTCATCCAGAGATAATCATCGTCGCCATAGCTACCTCCTGAAAAATAAATGGGCCGCTCCCAATTATTATTGGCAATGATATCCAACATGATGAGTCGATGCTTTAATAAATAGTCTCCTTTAAGATGAATATCGATATATGGGACAATTTTATCTGCATCATTTTCGACAACTATACCATTACGAAGTACTGCTTTTTTGTCTACCGGTATTCTTATATGTTTGGTAGGGAAGGTATTTACTTTTTTACCACTTTGTAGATCACCTTTGGTTCTTGGATCGTCTGATTTTATCCAATGCATCCAATTTTTGATGAGCATGGTATCTTCAGTAATCGATTGATAATAGATTGCGCCATTATTGCCATATCGGTAAAAATCATGACTAAAACTTATAGGTAAAGAGGGACTTTTATAAGCGGTCTTTTTCATTTGATCGGTATACCAATCTGTAGAAAGATAACCGGCAACCACGGTTCTAACATCGGTTCTGTAATTCTCAATTTCTTGGGAATACCATAAAGAAAATGTATCATTATCACCAATAGTAAATAAGATAGCGTTTTCTTGACATGAAGATAGATACATTTTGGGCATTGTACTTGCGGTATATTTGTTTGATCGATCATGATCATCCCAGTTTTGAGCAGCCAATACTCCAGGAATACTTATCAAAGAAACCATAATAATCAGGGGCAGTATTATTTTTGAACGTATACTATCTTTTAAAAGATCATAAAGGGCATATGTACCAAAACCAATCCAGATGGCAAAGGCATAAAAAGATCCAACCAGTGCATAATCTCGCTCTCTTACTTCAAAAGGTTTTTCATTAAGATAAATTTTTAGGGCAATTCCTGTAAATAGGAAAAAAGCCAATACTGCCCAAAAATTCTTTTTATCTTTTTTTAAATGAAATATTAACCCTAATAACCCCAATAATAGCGGTAAGAAATAATAGGTGTTTCTCGCTTTGTTTTTAAGAACATTACTGGGTAAATTTTCTTGAGACCCTAATCTTAATTCGTCAATAAATTTAATGCCGCTTAGCCAATTGCCATTTAGTTTATCCATTTCTCCTTGAACATCATTTTGTCTTCCTACAAAATTCCACATAAAATAACGCCAATACATATAACCAATTTGATATTCGAATAGATATTCTAGGTTATCCCATAAACCAGGTTTTTCTACATCGAGATAATTGCCAAACTTTTGAAGAAAGTCATTGTAGTCTTTATTGTCTACTTTTCCTATTGCATAATCTTTCCTAAACCTGGTTACTAGAGTTAATAATTCTTCTTGATCTTGATATTCGGGTTTGATGGTAAATCGAATTGGCCCTGTAAATATCATATAATTTCCAATGTGTTCTGTACTCCACATTCTTGGTAGGATTGATTTGTGATTATCGTTAAGGTTTTGCCTTGCATTTTTCCAATCATTAACCACAATGTATTTACCTGTTCTTATGTCTTTTTCATACTTGGGTTTTTCGTCTTCATAAGGATTTTTTGTGTCAAGGTGACTATAAATTTCGGTAAACTGAGGACCGTAAAATAAAGGAACGCTTGGGTATTGTTCGAGGTTATAATAGGCAAGGAGTTCCCGAGCATTGTTTGGATCATTTTCATTAATCACTGTTCCGGCGGTTGCTCTTATCGGGAGCATCACCCAGCTGGAGAATCCTATTAGAATGAACAAAATGCACAAAAAAATAGTGTTAAGGTTTAAAAACCCTTTTTTTCTCGTATATGACAAACCAAAATAAAAACATAGGATAAAGATCACTCCTGCAATGATAATCCCTGAATGAAAAGGTAAGCCTAGAGTATTAACGCAAAAAATTTCTGAAGCACTAAAAAAATGAAGCGTATATGGGAGTAATAATTTAAATATAAATACCAATATTGCCGAAACAATGACATTGGCGGTTAAAAAATTAAGAAGTGTTATTTTTTTGTACTTCTTGAAATAATACAAAAGGCCGATAGCGGGTATCGATAATATACCCATAAAATGTACACCAAAGGATAATCCGATAATTAATGAAATTAATACAATCCATTTATTACCCCTTGGAGTGTCCATATCCCTTTCCCATAAAAGTCCTAAATAAAATAATAGCGCTAAAATTAGTGTTGCCATGGCATATACTTCTGCTTCTACGGCGTTAAACCAAAAACTGTCTGTAAAAGTAAATACAAGACTACCTACCGAGCTACTTCCCAAAATAGCGATCATCTTATGTTTTGAAAATTGTGTTTGATAAACAACAACTTTTTTAAGTAGCATGGTAATTGACCAGAACAAGAATAAAATAGTAAAAGCACTTGAGATCACCGAGGTCATGTTGATCGCATAAGCGATTTTTTCTTTGCTAGTGGCAAACATTGAAGCAAATGCACCTATCATTTGAAATAAGGGAGCCCCTGGGGGATGACCAATCTGCAGTTTTGATGAGGTGGATATGTACTCACCAACATCCCAAAAGCTATTAGTAGGCTCAACAGTTATAGAATACACCGTTAGAGCGATTGTAAATACAAGCCATCCTAATATCCTATTCCATTTCTGAAATTCTTTTTCTAAACTTTTATTTTTGATCACGTCAATGAAGTTTGTGAATCAAAAAAATGTAAAAGTTCTTATTCTATCTTTCTTTCAAGGGTCTGAATGTGGTACTAGTACGGGTATGATTTTATTTTTTGACCTGTAATTCTTGCCTGTTTGAAATGTTTAATTTACTGTAAATGTTAGTGATATGAGTTTTTACAGTGTTAAGACTTATAAATAATTCATTAGCAATTTCTTTATTGGTCTTTCCGGAAACAATTAATTCTTTTATGGCAATTTCTTGTTTACTTAAAGGTATATTCGAATCAGATTTTGAGTTTTTTCGATATCTTACTATTATATAGAAGAGGACAAGAATGACTCCTATGGCAACCCCATTAACCCATATACTGATCTTATATTTACGATCGGTGATTTGCTGCGTCATAAATGCAAGTTTACTCTCAAGATATTGGTAGGTTTTAGGATCCAAATCGCTGGATTTGAGTTCGTCTAAAAGGTTTAGATAATATTTTGGGTTTGCCTTGATATCTGTTTCTAATAATTGTTGGTCATCCAATTTTTTTATGCTTATCAGTTTTACTAGAAGAATATGTAGAGAGTCCTTTACATACCCTCGAGTTTCCAACAAATATTGTTTTGGATCAAAATTATTGGATTGTATGTCATATTTGGCTTCAAATTTCTTCAATTTTTGCCATTCGATATCGGCTTTATTATTTGTCGTATAATCTGTAAAAAGAGTAGAACCTTTTTTAAAAAATATACGATCTCTTTTTGACAGAATGAATAGCTTATAGTTTTTTATTGTATTGGAAATTATCTTTTTCTCTACAGAAGATAGTGGATTAATATGCAGTTTGTAGACGTTGTTTTTTTTGGCAAATAATTCTTTATCAAATGCAAAAAAACCATCTTTGTTGAGCAAAGCTGAAGCTATGATTTCTGAATGGTGTACTTCGGTCTTGTTATTAATATCTACTTTACTAAGGTGGACTTTCTGTTCCCAGGCTTCGGGACGATCAAGATTTACATATCCCGATACCGAATTTTGACCAAAAGATACTATTGATAAAAAACCTAAAACTATTACTAAAAAATGCTTAAACTTCATCATCATTTCTTGGTGAGATATTGGTTACTAAAATAAAAGTTTTTGAATGACTAAACAAGTATATTCAAAGTGCAATATATTATGATTTTTTCTCAAATTCTGGGCAATCTAATCTTATATCGGTGCTTTTTAAATCGGTTTGTATTAGATTACAATAATCTGTTTTTTCTCCTTTTTCGTAAAATTTACATGCATAACAGGTCCTTTGTACAGATAAAATTCCGGTTCTATTTAGTTTATAGATCAAACTTGATATAGATTTAAATAATGATTCCTGTTCAGGGATATCAAAATTTTCCAGTTGTTTTTTAATAGGGTTAGCAAAATTTTCAGTTTTCGATACCAGATCTTGACCTTTTGAAGTCAAAACGATATAGTAACTTCTGCTATCTGTAGAGGTTTTGTTTTTATCTATTAATTCTTTTTTTTCTAGGGTTTTTACTGCATCGCTAATCGTTGGTTTAGTAACATTAAACTCTTTTGCAAGTTGGCTTACGGTACATAGATTTTCCTTGTGATATGCTATAAAAATCAGGATCTGTATTTGTATAGGGCTTAATCCAATGTTTTTTGCATGTTCCCATAATAATGTTCTGAAAACTTCGGAAATACGTTCTAACCCAACCACAATTTTTGAATTGAGATCTGAATGTTGAAAAGGGATGTTAAAAATACTCTTGTCCATATAAAAAAGCTAATGAGGAATAATGAGCTCCTCATTAGCAAAGTTAGTAATCCTAATCATTTATGAGGTTATTCATTGCAATTTTCTATTTCGATGATAGAATACCCATGTATTTTGATTTTTTCTATGATTTCCCAGGTGGCTTGTTCCAGATGGCAAAACCTACACTCTCCTGAAGTTAAATCAACTATTTCAAAAGGTTTCGTGTCTAAATATTTCTTCCCATATTCAAGAACTATGTTCTTATCTTTCAAAGTATCCGGCACCAAAATGTCGAAATGCATTAATTGACCATCTTTTCTTTTTACATAGGTATCCCAAACTGCTATTTTCATAATATGATTATTTTGATGTAACGGTATAGGGTAGCGATAGATCGGTGCTTAAGATACTATATACCTCATAAACGCCTAGCAAGGGTTTGTCTTTAATTTCTGTATTTACTTCCATATAGACAGAAACAGCGTCAAAGGTAAAATTGGTTTGATGATTCATTCTATAATCTGGAATCACAACTTTGATACTACTTCCTTGCGTGATTACTTGAAATCCTGGAGAATCCATATACATAGGCATACCCGGATTGGTAGGAGGTAAAACTATTGTTTTGTCCTCTTTGTTGAATTGTTTTACAGATAACCCTCCTGGTACACGTTCGTCTTTTTGAAGTACGACCCAATGTGGATGCCATATAATACCATCGTTATCATATGCACGGTCATTATTTTCATCCCACAAAGGAGTATCATCAAAGTCTGGGTGAGAAGTAAGTGCCAGGGCTAAGATACCTTCAGTTTCATTAAAACCAACATCTGTGGGTTTAAGAGTGGTAGGAAACACATATCCCAAAACCGGAGCACCGTGTAATTGACCTACCGGATCGGGGGTCGTGGACCCTGCATTCCCTTGAACTTTAATTTCCCAGATAGTGCTAGCTATGTTGGTATCGTGTACAACAGAAGCTTCTACTACCTGTAAATTTTCGTCGTTAAATGTTTCTTTTTCTTCACAAGCCTTGAGCGAAGTGCTTAAAACAAGTAATACTAAAGTTAAAATTATCTTTCTCATTATTATTGTTTTTGGAATAGTTAGGATTCGTGTAAAATTAGGAATCCTAACTATTTGATTTAAAAAAATTACCCTTTTACATCGGCCATGGATGCGCCGTAATTGATATGTAGCACATGTCCATTAGGAGTTAGTAGTGCAGGTACCGATTGAATGCCTGCTTTTTCTGCAGTTATAATTTGTGCACGATCCTCTCCTAGATGTACAATTTCTACGTTTCCAGATCCGATAAGATTAATAATATCTTGTTCTGCACTTACACAGACAGAACATCCTGCATGATAAAAAATTGATTTACTCATTTGTATAGATTTATAGTTAAATGCAAAATTGCATAACAAATATAGTAAGGAATCCTAACTAAATAAATATTTTCACACTTTTTTATGATTACAGTCTATTTTTAAGGGGTTAAATAATACGCAACCATTGATATACTAGTACATCTAATAATTATGAGACAACCCCTTACTGTATTATGAAGAAAATTTATTCGATAATCATTATAGCTTCTTTGTTTTTTCAATTTAGCTGTTCTGGTGACGATGATGTTGCGGATTCTGGAGATGTTCAAATCCGTATCAAAAATGTAAGTCAGTTTGATTATACCAATATTATTGTGAATACCAGCGGTGGAGAAAACCATTATGGAGGGCTTTCTTCTCAACAAACCTCGGATTATGGCGCTTTTGAATTTGCGTATCGATATGCTTTTGTAGAATTACAAATAGATGCAGAAACGTTTACCATTCAACCTATTGACTATGTCGGCGAAACAAAACTAAATCCTGGTGCATATACATATGAAATAGGTGCCAATGATACTACCGAACAATATGGAAGACTTTCAATCAAACTGGTAGCAGATTAATAAAAAACCTTTGAAGATCTAAAAACTGTTAGTTAAAAAATTATAGAAAGCCGTTATCAAATTATTGGATAAATGGACTTTAGGATTCCATTTTTTTCAACAATCTTCACCTTAATTCCGGACAAAGTTTCAGATTCGAAAATGTGTTGAGTATCATAAATCTTTTTTTTGGTCAAAAATGCATGATACAATTCATGAAATAATTTATCTATATCCCAATTTTTTGGAAAAAAAGTTGTCTCTTCGTTTTTTTCTATCCAAAGATTAGTTTTGGGGTGTCTAAATTTAAATTTAGCCTTCCAAACTCCCTTTTCATTGGAATCAGTTTTTTTTATAATTTTTATTTTGTCCTTATCATAAAAATGTATACCACTTAATTTTCCGTTTTTAATTCTACCTCTAATAGAATGATCTATTAAATCAACAAATTCAATGGGGTATTCTTGACTAGGGTGAGTTTTGACTAACTCTTTAACTATTGAAATATTTTTTTCTTCTAATATTTGGCTAGCTCTTTTGGAATCAGACTTAGCTAATTCTTTGAAAATAGTGGATTCTTTCTTTAAAGATTCTAAGGAATCATAAGGACCATTTCCATAATCGAATTCAAGAAATTGGGTACCTGTGAACACCAACTCACCGGGAATTTTACTTATTCTAACCCCTTCTTTCAATCCTTCTTTATCAGTAGTCCAAGTCTTTTTTAATATATAATATAAATACATCTATACTGTATTTTAATAAAAAAACCGCCAAAACTCTGATGTTAAAGCGGTTTGTATTAATTTCTAATATTAGATTATGGTTAGACTAACCTCTAAAAGCGAAGCGCACTAACCACTATTTACTATTTTATCATCTCAAAACTACGTTTGATAAAGTCTGTTAATTCTTCTCCCTTAAGCAGGTTTTGTGAAAGTCTTGCCAAGTCCAACGACTGTTTAATCAGGCGTTCTTTTTTCTTGTCTGTCTTGGTATTAGCAATTTGTCCGATCAATTCATGATTTGTATTTATGATCAGGTTATACATTTCTGGCATATTGCCCATACCAAACATACCGCCACCGCCAGTTTGCTGCATTTCTTTCATACGTCGCATAAATTCTGGTTGTGTAATCATAAATGGAGAAGCATTGCTGTCCATGGCTTCCAACTGTACGGTATATTTCTCGGCTGGAATTACTTTCTCCAGATCGGTCTTTAGCTTTTCTTTTTCTTCATCAGATAATTTAGAGATCGTTTCCTCATCTTTTTTGATCAAATTATCGACATGATCTGCATCTACACGGGCAAAAGTGATTTTCTCTTTGCTAGTTTCTAATTTTTGAATCAAGTGAGAAACGATAGGAGAGTCTAATAATAGCACTTCATACCCTTTATCTTTTGCTGCAGTGATATAGGCGTGTTGTTCATCCTTATTTGATGCATATAGAATCACCAACTTATCATCTTTGTCAGTTTGATTATCTTTAATCTTTTCTTGTAATTCTTCAAAAGTCAAATAGGTACCATCTACGGTTGGATAAAGTGCAAATTTGTCTGCTTTTTCAAAGAATTTCTCTTCAGAAAGCATTCCGTACTCGATTACGATCTTGATATCATTCCACTTTTGCTCAAAATCCTCTCTATTATTTTTAAACATAGAGCTAAGCTTGTCTGCAACTTTGCGAGTAATGTAACTTGAAATTTTCTTTACATTACCATCTGCCTGTAGATACGAACGAGAAACATTTAGTGGAATGTCTGGAGAATCAATCACCCCACGCAGCATTGTTAAAAACTCTGGTACGATACCTTCTACATTATCTGTTACAAATACCTGGTTTTGATATAATTGAATTCTATCTTTTTGTAGATTCATATCCTGACCTAATTTTGGGAAATATAAAATCCCTGTAAGGTTAAAAGGATAATCTACATTAAGATGAATATTAAATAAGGGCTCTTCAAACTGCATAGGGTACAACTCTCGATAGAAACCTTTGTAATCCTCATCTTTTAAATCTGCGGGTTGCTTGGTCCAAGCTGGATTAGGGTTGTTTATTATATTATCAACTTCTTGAGTAGGCGCAGGATCTTCTTCTTTGGCATCTTCTGGCTTTGGTAATGTTTCAGTTCTGGTACCAAATTTTATAGATACCGGCATGAACTTATTATATTTTACCAGTAACTCGCTAATTCTACTTTCTTCAAGAAACTCTGTGTCGTCTTCTCCTATATGAAGAATAATTTCTGTTCCTCTTTCAGTTTTATCATGGGCTTCAAGACTATAGGTCGGAGAACCATCACAGATCCAATGTGCTGCAGGTTCATCTTTGTATGATTTGGTAATGATTTCCACTTTATCTGCGACCATAAAGGCAGAATAAAAACCAAGACCAAAATGGCCTATAATTCCTGAGTCTTTTGCACTATCTTTGTATTTCTCCAAAAATTCCTCTGCTCCAGAAAAAGCAACTTCGTTAATATACTTTTCTACTTCTTCTGCAGTCATTCCAATACCTTGATCGATAATGTGCAGTTTTTTGTTGTCTTTATCAACTTTAACTTCGATCAGGGGATTGCCATACTCTATTTTGGCTTCACCAATACTGGTTAAGTGTTTTAGTTTTAAAGTAGCGTCTGTTGCATTTGATATTAATTCACGTAAAAAGATCTCGTGATCAGAGTATAAGAATTTCTTAATTAAAGGAAAAATATTCTCTACAGATACATTAATACTTCCTGTTGCCATTTTTATTAGGTTTTAATTTTTATTGTCTATGTTATTTAGACTTAGTTGTCAAAAAAAATACCAATATGGTGTTTATGACAAACTGACATTTATCTGGATTTTTTTATGTCGTGAAGTAATTATGTGTAGAGGATTACGTCTAATTTACAGGAAAACATAGGTTTCAATTTTTCTGAAACAACTTTAACATATTTTTTGTTTAACTTTTTAGTTTAAAAGTTAAACAATTATTACCTTTACCACTATTAAGGACGACATTTATGGCATCTTCAAACAAAAAACAATCAGTAGATAGCACATATATCATTTCTGAATATATGAATTATGTGTTGGAACATGACGGATATCCAAAATCGGTTTATAAGTTCTGTAAGGGCATAAAAATAAAGGAAGAGGATTTTTATAAGTTTTTTGGTAGCTTAGAAAGTTTGAATAAAAGTATATGGAACGCTTTCTACACTACGACTATAGATGCAATGACCAAAAATAAAGAGTACGGAAGCTTTAGTACTAGAGACAAAATGCTGACCTTATTCTACACATTTTTTGAAATGCTCACTCTAAATCGAAGTTATGTACTCTTTGCCTTAAAGCAATCGGATATACCGTTTAAAAATTTAGGACAATTACGAGGTTTACGTATTCATATAAAGGATTTTGCTGCTTCTTTGATAGAAGAAGATAATGATGAAAAGAAATTTAAGTTCACAAAAAACCCTGTATCTGTATTTTCTGAAGGAGCTTGGTTGCAGTTTTTGTTTTTATTGAACTTTTGGGTGAGCGATGAATCTCAGGGTTTTGAAAAAACGGACATGGCTATAGAAAAATCGGTAAATACTATTTTTGACCTTTTCGATAATACACCTTTAACTAATGTACTGGACTTCGGAAAGTTTTTATGGAATGAAAAAGTAATGTGGAATTAGTGTAAGGATATAGAAATCGCTTAGACTTCTTATTAGAAATAAATGAAAACAATAGATAAAATACCCACTTCAAAATTAGGAAGAACTACAGAATTGGTTAAGACTGGTGTTAAGGTGGGTGGAAATTATCTTAAATATTATAGTAAAAAAGCTGTTAATCCTAGTATAACGAGGGATCAATTAAATGAAGAAAATGCTGCGGACATATACGATGGATTAAAAAATTTAAAGGGAAGCGCATTAAAAGTGGCACAAATGCTATCAATGGAGAAGAATATATTACCGAATGCTTATGTCGAGAAATTTTCACTTTCTCAATTTAGTGTTCCGCCATTATCTCCTCCCTTGGTAAGAAAAACATTTAAAAAGTATCATGGGAAATATCCCGAAGAATTATATGATACGTTTGCAACTCAATCTGTGAACGCTGCGAGTATCGGTCAGGTACACAAAGCAATTAAGGATGGGAAAAAACTTGCTGTGAAAATTCAATATCCTGGAGTTGCAAGCAGTATAAGTTCTGATCTGGCGATGGTAAAACCCATCGCCGTCAGAATGTTTAATTTAAAAGGAAAAGACTCTGAGAAATATTTTCAGGAATTAGAAGGGAAATTACTCGAAGAAACGGATTATGTACTAGAGGTGCAACAAAGCAAAGAAATCACAAAAGCGTGTTCATTTATTCCTAATCTAAGGTTTCCTAAGTATTATGAAGAATTATCTAGTACAAGAATAATCACTATGGATTGGATGGATGGTCTGCATCTTAGTGAATTTGCAGAACAGAATAGTGATCAAGAAAAAGCCAATAAAATTGGCCAGGCCCTATGGGATTTTTATATGTACCAGATGCATATCTTAAAGGCGGTACATGCAGATCCCCATCCTGGTAATTTCTTGGTAGACAAACAAGATAACCTTATCGCTATAGATTTTGGCTGTGTAAAGAAAGTACCATTAGAGTTTTACACACCATATTTTGAGCTAGCGGATAAGGAGAATATAGATAATCCCCGTTTTTTTGCCCAAAAGATGTTTCAATTGGAAATACTCCGAGAAGATGATACCCCCGAAGAAAAAAGATTCTTCTCGGAGTTGTTCCATGAGATGCTTAGTCTTTTTACGAGGCCATTTAATGAAACTACTTTTGATTTTTCGAACGAAGAGTTTTGGGGAAAGATTACAGAATTAAGTGAAAAATATTCAAAGGATACCGAGCTAAGAAAAATGAATGGAAATAGAGGTAGTAAACACTTCTTGTACATTAATAGAACATTTTTTGGCTTGTACAATTTGTTACATGATTTGAAAGCAACAATTTGTGTGAGAAATTTTGAAAAGTACCTTTAGTCAGTCGACCGACTGGCTTGGTTTGTTTATTTATTGGTTAGGTTGTTAGAAAGATGCGCTGTGGTTGGCGCATCTTTCGCATTTTAGTGAGACTCTAATTTTATAAGCAAAGCGCAGTAAAATTAGCTAGTCGAACTAATCCCGTTGTAAAACGGGATCTGTTTAATCTTTGCAGAGTTT
>CANMDH010000055.1 GCA_947496555.1 uncultured Aquimarina sp.
AATATCCACTTTATGTGGTTATCGGGTTGTATAAAACCGGATCATAATACTATTGCCAACTTTCGTTCTGGTAAGCTGAAGGGTAAGTTCAAGAAGATTTTCAATCAAGTAGTTGTTCTTTTAGCTAGTCAGGGGTATTTGAACCTAAAAGACATTTATGTTGATGGTACCAAGATCGAGGCCAATGCGAATCGGTATACCTTTGTTTGGGGTAAGAATATTAAGACCTCCAGGGAACGTATCAAAAAACAATTAAAGGAGCTTTGGCGTTATGTAGAGACGGTCTATGCAGAAGAGGAACAACGCCCTAATGAGCCCGATAATTTTGATGCGATAGATCCAGAACAAGTGGCCAAGACCATTGATAGGATCAATCAATCCTTGGAAGGTAAGCAAGTAGATAAAGCTGTTAAACAGAAGTTGAACTATGCTAAGAAGAATTGGCCCAGTAATGTAGCTAAATATAATAGACAAGAAGCTATTTTAAAAGCTCGTAATAGTTATAGCAAGACCGATGTTGATGCTACTTTTATGCGGATGAAGGACGATCATATGAAAAACGGACAGCTCAAAGCAGCCTATAATATCCAAGGTTCTTCTAACAATCAATTCCTTGTCAATTATACCTTAGCACAAAAGACCACCGACACCGCTACACTAGCTGATCACCTACAAGAATACCAAGCTAGTTTTGATCAACTTCCAGATACCTTAACAGCTGATGCAGGGTATGGTAGTGAAGAGAATTATCAAGATTTAGAGGGTAATAATGTAGAGGCTTTTGTAAAATACAACTACTTTCATAAAGAACAGAAAGAAGCTAAATCAGGCAAAGTAAAAACCCCATTTACAGTAGATAAACTGTATTACAATGAAGATACCGAAACCTATTATTGTCCTATGGGACAAACCATGCCTTGTATCGGGAGTTACCAAAGAAAAACAGCCAACGGATTTACACAAACCATACATCGATATCAGGCTGCAAACTGTCAGGGATGCCCCATCCGATCCTTATGCCATAAAGCTAAAGGTAACAGAGTAGTAGAGCGTAATCATAATCTGGCACGGTTAAAACAAAAAGCCAAAGAAAAACTCTTATCCAAAGAGGGAATAGCTCACAGAAAACAACGATGTTGGGATATCGAGGCTATTTTTGGAAATATCAAACAAAATATGGGGTTCAAACGCTTTATGTTAAGAGGAATCGAAAAAGTGGAAACCGAATTTGGAATAATCGCTATGGCACACAACCTGAAAAAGCTGAGTTTAAGAGTATAAAACCTCATAAACTATTTACTAATAACTATCAACTAACCACTTTTCTCAAAGCAAAAACTCCAAAATAGAAAATAAACTAAAATAAAAAAGACTGCCTAAATGTTTTTAGACAGCCTCTTTTTGTTTGAGGTAACACATGGGTAACATTTTTTATCTGATAATAAAAAATTACAAATACATTATTCCGTTAAGTTCAAGAAGACTATTAAACCTAAATATTTGAAAATCCATTATCTATTTAAGTTTATTTCAGCCCGTTTATAACTCAAGAAACCAAATTATTCCAAAAATCGTAGCAAAACTTCTTTCTTTTCCAACTACTTTTATTTAGATAATTAAGAATCCTTTCTTTGGAGCAAATCTTTAACGAAATGATATCATCAGAAATTGAAATCAAAAAAACCTATTATGACTTTGGTAAATTGTTTAAAGTAATTAAAGACTTTATTGATTCCTATAATAAAAAACATAAGAGTCTAAAAAATCGCCTTAATGCAAATCACTGGGTCACTGTGGAGCTTATTACCAGGCCCTATGCAAAACAACTCAACAAAGCCATTTCTCTTAAAGAAGATATCAATAATAAACTTGCTGGGTTTATCTCTAAAGAAATTCATAGAGGAAAAGTTGGGATAGAAATTTGGGCTAATCCATTAATTTTTACACTTAAAAAACTATCAATAGTAGATCTTAACTCCGATGCAAAAATACCAACAATCACCTCTTTGTTTACTGATAAAGTGAAAAAAATTCACCCATTAGTTCATGAACAACAAGAACTAAACAATAATAATAGCAATGTTGAAAAGTTGATAACTCCAAAAGAACAAGGAGCCCTCCATACAGCTCACAAGACAAAAAACAACTTCGTTACAAGAACATCAAATGAACAAGACATGAACACGGAGGAAAGCCGAACTTCCGACTCAAAAAACAAACTGGACATGCGAAAAATTCAAGCAACCAGGAATCGGAATCGGCTTTTTTATTGGATATAGTTAAAGATTTCTGGAAATATGCCAAGCCTGTTCTATTTCCGGATATTAGAGCAAATCAGAAGAAAACAAGATTCTCAATAACATCTGGGCATCTGTTTATCGGAAATTCAAAATCAATGGCAATAAAAGAGATTGGGAAAGCTATCAGAATATTCTTAACAAGCACATTGATATGGTTTATTAAACAAAAAACACTAAAACCACAGATTAGAAACCAAATTTTAATTCAAAAGACAGAAAAAGAATAGGAAGATCATAAAAAGTGTGAAGGCAAGTACAAACACAAAACCCGTTTACAAATGTTCCAGATTCTAGAACAACAGCTCTATGGTTACAAAAATTATATGCTAATGTAGGTTTATGAGAAAAGTTTACAACGAGACTTTATTAAACCAGTAGTATTATAACTCAATTACCTTTTGGAAAGAAAGGCCGTTATCCCAGAGTTTAATCAAGGATTAGATGCTACTCATCCATAAAATGCTCTTGATTTATATAAAAACAACAAACAATTGATGTTTACAAATCACTGAAAATGGGCTAATAAACAGTTTTCTTAAACCACTTATTGATCGCAATACGGAAAACTTCCATTAAATATGTATGTTTTGAGAAAATTGAAGCTGATTACTGGTTTTGTATACAACGTAAACAAAATCGGTTTGAGAATAATTTAGTATTTGGTAAGATTCTATTATGACTAACAGTTTTTTATACTTCTTGACTTCTTATTATACATTGCATTATAAAGTTTAAAATGTCGTATCAATTTAATAGTGTACAACTTACATCTTTTGAAATTTCAATTATGTTATTTGTTTACATATAGGATTATTACAAAAGATCAGAGTTTAAGTCTACAACTAGATACACACTTTATTTAGCATCTAAAAATGTTTCTTCTCCAAAAGTGAATACTGGCGAAGAGGTTCTAACGCTTTTAAGAATTAACAGCATTTCTTCAATAATTTCGGGATGTTGTGCTGCTATATTAGTTTTTTCACCAATATCTTTAGAAAGGTCATACAATTCTAATGGCGCATCGGGATTTTGAAACACATTATATCGTACCGCTTTCCAATTTCCTTTTCGTATTGCTTGTCTTCCACCTTTTTCATGAAACTCCCAATACAAATAATCATGTTTTTTCTGCTTATCATTTTGTTCTATTAAAGTAGGTAAGAATGATATTCCATCTATTTTATTATCAAAATTATACCCTGTTATATCTGCCAACGTAGGAAACACATCCCAAAAGGCTGAGATTTGATTAGTGGTGCTATTAGCTTTTATTTTCTCCGGCCACTTTACAATCATAGGTACTCGTATACCTCCTTCATATAAATCTCTCTTGTACCCTCTTAATAAACCGTTACTATTAAAAAAATCAGGGTCTGCCCCCCCTTCATTATGAGGACCATTATCAGATGTAAAAATAATAATAGTCTTTTTGGAGAGGCCAAGTTTTTCTACTTTATCCATAATCTCACCTACTTGTTGATCAAGAAGATCGATCATGGCTGCAAAAGCAGTATGTGGCTTTTTTTGTGACTCATATTGCCCCTGTCTATATTCTGGTCCTTCATCATATCCTTTATAAGGGACTTCATTTGTGAATTGATTTCGATATTTTTTCATGTTTTCCTCTGGTGCTGCCAACTCTGCATGAGGAATGATACTAGGTATATACAAAAAGAATGTAGTATCCTTATTTTTTTCAATAAACTCTATCGTTTTTTGATGAATAAGCTCTGGTCCATACACGCCTTTTCCCCCATTCAAGTTTTCTTTAATTACAATAGAATCTTTATCATTCCATAAATGTTCTGGATAATAATGATGACCAAGGCGCTGACAATTATATCCAAAAAACGTGTCAAAACCTTGATTAGTAGGGTCTCCTTCGGACGAAGGAAAACCAAGCCCCCATTTACCAAAGGCTCCTGTAACATATCCTTGTTGTTTTAGCATTTTGGGAATAATAAAAGTGCTATCTGGTATTGGAAATTGACCTTCTGGTCTGACTTCTTTGTTTCCCCTAACCACTGTATGACCTGTATGCATACCAGTCATTAAAACCGAACGTGAAGGTGCGCAAACAGTACTACCAGAATAGTGTTGGGTAAAAAGCATCCCTTCTTTGGCCAGTTTGTCAATGTTTGGAGTCATGAATTTTTGTTGTCCATAACAACTTAAGTCTCCATAACCCAAATCATCTGCCAATATGTATATGATATTTGGCCTGGATTCTGATATTTTTAGATCATCCTTATGTTGATCATTTTTAATAGCATATACACAAGAAATAAGAAATAAAAAACTAGTTATCCCTGTGATGATTATAATATTTTTCTTTTTCATTTTATATAACTATTCTTTCTTGAAAAAAAGGACATAGAACAAATCAGTTCAATATATTCTACGTCCTTTTAAATAAACAATAACTAAAATCTATCTATATCCATTATTTGTGGGATCGGATTCTAATAAATTTGGGTTTAGTAAAATTTCGCTTTGAGGTATAGGGTATAATACATGGTAAGGTTGAATATTATCTCCGGGATTATTAAAAGATCTATGTTGAACATTTCTTACTACATCTACCAATATGCCCCAACGTATTAAATCCATTCTTCTATGTCCTTCTGCGCAAAGCTCGAACTTACGTTCATCATACATCGCCTCTCTAAACTCTGATTGCGACATCCCACTCCATGGCTGATCTGGCTCAAAAGCACGTTCTCTAACCTTGTTTACATAGAAATAGGCACCACCAGGGCCCGATAATTCATTTTCGGCTTCTGCAGCCATCAGGTATATATCTGCCAGGCGAAATATTACGTAGTTTTCCGGATGGCTTTGTCTCGGAGAATTGATATTGTCTAAATTCCACATCTTTCTGAAGTATGGAAAATTAAGTTCATACCCTAAATACTCTTTTACAACGGTCACATCATATCTTAGGTCTCCAGGTTGCCAATTGGCTTGATCTGCCAATTCTGGGAGTACTACAGCAAAACCAAAACCATCAAATTTTTCTCCTTGCGCTTCCAGATCTGCCTCTAACAACTTTTCTCTCGTTGGTGTTCCGGGACCTCCCGGGCGATTGTTTCTATTTTTTGGTTCATCTCTAAGACGCGGGTTAAAATCGTCTGTACGTTCTGTTACCCCGTCACCAAAAACAGAATTATCATTAGAGAAATCTATCACAAATATTTGTTCTGCATTATATTGATTTTCAAAATCACTTTGATCAAATACATCAGCAAAATTGTTTAATAATTTATGCCCAGAGCTAGGATCAATGATCTTAAGACATTCATCTTTTGCCAATTGCCACTCTTTGTCAAAAAGGTGAAATTTTGCTTTTAAAGCAGTGGCAGCCCACTTTGTAGCTCTGCCTAGTTCAGCATTACCATATTCACCAGGAAGTAAGTCAAAAGCACGTTCCAGATCTTGTTTCATATCTGATCTGATTTGATCTTTTGGAAATCTTCCTAAAGAACCCAGTTCATCTAATGTTAACAATTCTCTAAAATAAGGAACATCTCCCCAGGTATTCGTAAGATGATAATAAGCCAATGCTCGTATAAATAAGCATTCTCCCAGTACCTGGTCATGTACTTTTTCAGAAAGGTTTTCATTTCCGTCCACACTTTCTATAAAGAGTGAAGCATTACGTACGATCTCATAAAGAGCTGCCCAAGTATTCTTACCATCACCTACTCCTTCTGCAATTAGGTAATTCGTAACCTCTCTGTTTACATTTCTATTAGGTGCTGTTTCATCTGCTCCATTTTGATATATGTTTTCTATGCCTCTTTTTCTATATAATGGACCTTTATGCAGTATTCTATAGAGGCCGTTTGAGGCCAATATAGCTTCATTATCATTATTGAAGAAATTATCTGTTGCAATTTCATCTCTAAGATCTTCTTCAAGAAATTCATTACATCCTACTATGATGGATATCCCGAATAACATGAAGAGTACTCTTTTTACTATTTTTTTCATCTTGAATATCATTATAATTAAAATTTCATTTTAAAACCAGCTGTAATACTTGTCGCATATGGGTATTGACCAGCTGCAAAACCTTGGGATACTGATCTAAATCCACTACCATCAGTAAAAGTATTTACCTCTGGATCTCCTAATCTAAAATCAGAGAACAATAATAAATTATTACCGGCAACATAAACATTAACAGCATCAAAAACAGTGCTAAGACCTCGCATCTTTTTTACAGGAACATCATATCCTAAGGTAACCGTACGTAGCCTTAAAAAAGATCCATCTTCAATATTTACTGTACTATTTGGGTTAAAAGTGCTTAAAGAGGTACCTGCACGGGGAACATTTGAGGTTTCGTTTACACCCGCTATCCAACGATCCAGGACTCTTGGGTCAAGATTTGATGTATCTCTACCATAGAAAGATTGTTGAGAGAGGGTATTAAAAATATCACCTCCATATGATCCTTGAAAAAAGATATCAAGAGAAATTCCCTGATAAGAAAATGTATTGTGTATCCCACCATAAAAATCTGGCTGAGGACTACCTATAATTACTGCGTCATTATTATTAATAGCCCCATCTCCATCAACATCTCGAAAACGTGGGCTTCCTAAAAATGCTCTTCCTTCTAGACCATCGTCTATGATTTCTTGCGGATCCTTGTATGTTCCCAAGTATTCTGCGCCAACAAATACAGGCATAGGTTGCCCTACAATTAATCGAGCAGATGTGCCTCCTTGATTACCAGTATTTTGAAGATTAATAAACTCTTCATCCCCAAGGTCTAACACTTTACTTTTATTGGTCGACAATACCAAAGAAGTCTCCCATTTAAAAGTATTGGTATTTATATTTATGGTATTTAATGAAAATTCGAACCCTTTGTTTTCTACACTACCCACATTCTCTAACAATCGACCTCCTGCAGTATCGGGAAGGTCTCTGTTTAGCAACAAATCTTTTGTTGTTTTTTTATAATAATCGACCTCTAATGAAATACGATTATTAAACAGGCCTAATTCTAATCCTAAATCTAATTGTTCTGTAGTTTCCCACTCCAAACCATCAGTTCCAGGAGTTCTTAATACCACAGCCGGTACCAAGTTTTCATTAAAAAAGGTGAATGTAGGACTAAATAAATCTAATGAATTATACGCTGCCACTCCTTGTTCTCCTACGATTCCGAAACTACCTCTCAGTTTTAACCGATCTATAATATCTGAATTACTTAAGAAGTTTTCTTCATCTATATTCCAACCCATACCTATAGATGGAAAGAATGCATATTTTTTACCTTCTTCAAAAACAGAGGATCCATCTTCTCTACCTACCAGTGTGAGTAAATATTTATCTTTAAATGTGTAATTGATACGGCCTAAAAATGACACTAATGTTCTTTGGTTATAATCAGATCGTACTTGATACGTCTCTGGTTCTGAGCCAGATTGCAATCTATTGAATTCTAATACATCGTTTGGAAATCCTTCTGCAGATGCAAAAACCTGTTCTGATGTGATTTTTTGCCAGGTAAAACCACCAAGAACTTTAAGGCTATGATCTCCAAAATTTTTGTAATATGTAAATGTATTTTCATTTAAAATATCTTTTCTTGCCACAGTCTCTACACTCCCAAATCCTCCGTCTTGAGCTGCTAATCTTTGAGGGAGTATTCCTGGAGAATATCGGTTTCTTTTAATAAAATTTAAAGTAGCGCCTACGGTAGATTTTAATTTAAAATCTTTAAAAAGCTCATATTCAAAATAAGTGTTCGTAATTAGGTTCGTTACCAAATCATGTCTTACACGTAACGCTGCATCTGCAACGGGATTACTTTGAAGACCACCACTTATTGGGTGTGAATCTGTAAAATTACCATCTTCATCGAATATAGCTCTCGCAGGAAGAACACTAGTAACAATTTCTGAAAAGTTTACTTTATTATTTTCTCGTTTATAATTAGATAAATTCAATCTAATACCTGTTGTAAAACGATCAGATGCATTAATATCCAGATTTGCACGTAGTATGGCTCGTTCTAATCCAGAACTTTTTAAAATACCTCTCTGATTAAAATAATTCATAGAAACATAGTAGTTAGCGTTATCGGTGTTTCCGGTAATGGATAAATCGGTATTACTAACACTTCCCATTTGGGATACTTCATCAATCCAATCTGTATTTGGAACCTCACTTGGATTTGGATAAAATAAATCTATCGTAGGATCTGTGAGTCCAACTGGAAGACTTACACCATTTACAATCACATCTGGACCGGGTATAAATTGTCTGGCTTCATTAACATAATTTGCATAATCTACTCCACCTACCAGCTCTATTTTGTTTGCTAATTCTTGTATTGTAGTAAATTGATTTACAGAAATGACTGGTTTTCCTGTAGGTATACCTTTACCACTTTTTGTCGTAATTAAAATTACCCCTGCAGCACCTCTTGTACCATATATTGAAAGTGCAGTAGCATCTTTTAATATCTGTACAGATTCTACATCATTAGTATTTAGCGTATTTAAATCAAACCCAGTACCAACAATAAAACCATCTATAACAAAAAGTGGATTGTTGTTACCATTAATAGAACTTGCTCCTCTAATTCTAATAGTAGTTCCTGCGCCCGGAGCTCCATTATTAGAGGTTACTTCTACACCTGCAGCTCTACCTTGCAGTGTTTGATCAATTCTGGATACTGGTTGATCCTGAATAGTTTCTGCACTTATAGAAGCTACAGCAGAAACTAGAGTTTTCTTGGTCGAGGTACCGTAACCAATAACGATCACTTCATCAAGAGTTGCAATATCTTGTTGTAGAACAATAGTTAAGTTCTTACTGTTTCCAACAGGAACTTCTCTAGTTACATACCCTACATAAGAAGCTACTAGAACATCAGATGGTTTGGCTTTTATAGTAAAGCTTCCATCAAAATCGGTTATGGTACCTGTAGTAGTTCCCTTAACTACAACAGTTATACCTGGGATAGCCATCCCATCATCATCTGTGATAGTTCCTGTAACCTGACCTTGTGCAAAAAGATTAGTCAAAGAGAAGCTAAAAAAGATCAATAAAAATAATATTTTCGCCTTCATACAATACTGATTTGTGTTATACTTTTTTTGTTATCACTTGTAAATCTACTAAAGCTCGTTTAACAGATTTTTAAGTAAGTTAAATATATGGTCTTTGCTTTTTCTTAACTTATCATTTATTGCCTAAAAATGTTGCACCATTCAATTATTAAGATAAATACCATTCTTTGCAACATTTAATACCCTAATATTTAACATAATCAAACCTAGTTGCTTAATGAAAGCACAAATACCATCTTAAATTGCCTTATGTTTATTGCTTTCTATTTGTGAATTCTTAAAGTTTTAACTATTTCATTTTAGATTTTAGTAAATTTATAGACAGATAGTTAGATAGTCGTTAGTGTTAAATAATTATGATATGATAAGAATTTTACTAATAATAGGTGTTCTTTTGATATCCTGTAGCATATCTGGGCAGTCTTCTGAAATGTATTTTCATGAGCTTCAGACAAAAGACATGGGCTTTAGCAGAAAAGTAAACACACTATTAGAAGATAGCTATGGTTTTCTATGGATTGGTACTCAAGAAGGGTTATATCGATTTGATGGTAATACGATGAGAGAATATCAATCCAATGTGTTTGATGAAGCATCACTTCCAAATAATAGTATAAATTCAATTATAGAAGATAAAAACGGTAATTTATGGATTGGTAGCGAAAGCTATTTAATATTCTACAATAGAAAAGATGATAATTTTAAAGGTTATTATAAAGATATCACATCTTTTTCTCTCTTTTGCACAGAAGACGGAACTGTTTGGGTTAACTTGAGAGGTAGTGGTTTAGTCAAAATTTCTATCTGCAATACTGACCAAGTTATCTTTGATACACATTTTAATTATAACAATAGTCTTTCACAATCTACTAAAGTAGTAAATACTTTTTACGAAGATGATTATAAGAAATATTGGATTGGAACCCCAAAAGGTATATTTATTTTAGGCCCAACTGGTCATCTTAAACCAACTAATATCGTAAAGGAAACATCTGTAATTGCAGATAATGGTGAAAACTCTTTCCTTATGGCTTCGGACAATGATATTCACATATTAGGATATAAAAAGGATTCTGATACTCTCGAAATTCTGAAATCGTATGAAAATATTATAGGCACTGATGACTCTGCTATAAAAATTACTTCTTTAACTAAAATAGGAGATAAAATACTATGGATAGGTACTACAAACGGTCTTATCAAAGGCGAGCTAATTGATAATCAATATTCCTGGAAGAAATTTTCTGCAGATCAAGATAAAAAAGGGTACTTATTAAATGATAAAATTAATAATACGATTAAAGATCGTTATGGAAATCTCTGGATAGGTTCGTTAAAAGGAGTCAACAAAGTAATTGGCAAAGCATCAATATTTGAATCAAACACTATTAACTCCCATGATAAATCACTCAAAAACAATAGAGTTCAAACCTTATTTGTAGATGATATAGATAATGTTTGGATTGGTTATGAAAACCATGGTCTTTATAAATTTGAGGGGTATACAAACACCTATACTAAAATTCCTTTCCCCGAAAAACACATTACATCTATACAATATTCACATACCAAAGACAAACTTTTAATAGCGGGAGAAAGGATTATCTACGAACTATCAGATTTCAATAATACTATTTCTATAAATAACACAAAAATAGTCAAAGAAGTTACAGGGGAAATTATGGATGTAATTACCTTAAGTAAGGATGAGATTTGGGTAGGAAATTGGGTAGGAGGAATTGATATTATTAGTACTAATAATAAACTATCTCCTTTTAAAAATAAAGTGATAGAAGAAATGAAAGGAAAACATATTTCAGTATTATTTAGAGATAGTAATGTGATATGGATAGGAACAAGAGGTAAAGGGCTATTTAAAGCTGACTTAGACAATGAGGTATTGGTTAATTATGCACCTATTCATAAAAATAGTATCTCATCAAATGCTGTTCTATGCATTGCAAAAGATCAGGAAGGCCTTATTTGGATAGGTACAAGAGGTGGAGGACTTAACAAATACCTTTCTAAAGAAGATACATTTATATCCTTTGATAAAAATGATGGATTGCCATCAAACATTGTTACCGCAATTGAGGTAGATGGTAAAGATAATATATGGTTAAGTACAAAGGATGGCTTAGCTCTATTCAACAAAAGCAACAACTCTTTTTCTGATTATGGGCTTGAAGATGGTATCATACCAAGAGAATTTATTTATAATTCTAGTGCTTCAGACAAACTAAACAATAATTTATTTTTTGGCTATGACGATGGGTTTTATAAAGTAAAAACTGAAAAACTTAAGCAAAATAATTTAGTGTCTAATACCGTAATTACAAAAGTTAGGAATTTTGGAAAAGAAACTAAAATTAAAAACGGCAAAACAATCGCCAAAGAAAAAATCTCTTTAAACCCGTTGATTAATGATTCTCTACAATTTTCATATACCCAAAATAATATCGCTTTTGAGTTTTCATCTCTAGATCTTACAGCTCCAAACAAAAACGAATATGCCTATATGTTACAAGGTGTACATGATTATTGGATTCATGCTATAGAAACCAATAGAAATGCCAATTATAATAGCCTCGATCCTGGCACATATACCTTTAAGGTAAAAAGCTCTAATAGCGATGGTATCTGGAATGAAACTCCAGCTACAATAACATTTACAATATTACCACCATTCTGGAGAACTACTGTGGCTTACTTAATCTATTCCTTGATTTTTACATCACTAATCATTGCTTCTATCATATTGATTAGAAGATGGTATCGATTAAAGAAAAATCTGGTTATGGAAACGATTAGCAGAGAAAAAGATAATGAGCACAACAGGATGAAAATGGTCTTCTTTACAGATATCTCACATGAATTGCGAACTCCACTTACATTAATTCTAGGAACTATAGAAAAAGTAATTACAGAGAAACAATACAAATTAAGCTTACAAACGGCACAGCGAATTTTTAATAACTCATTACGCATGAACAGGCTTATCAATCAAATCATGGATATAAGAAAACATGGTGCGGGTGAGTTCAAAATTGCAGTTCAGAAACTAAATGTTGTTAACTCTATCAACAAGGCCAAGAACGCTTTTAATGATTTTGCAAAAATTTATCATATCAATTATTCATTAAAAGTTGAAAATGAAAACATAATAGGTTGGTTTGATCCAGAAATATTAGAGAAAATTTTATTTAATCTTCTTTCTAATGCATTTAAATATACTCCAGAAAAAGGAAAAATCATTGTTACTATCGACACTGTTAAAGGAGAAGTGGTAAAACATTATAATAAAAACCTCAAACGTGGAAAATACCTAGTATGTATCGTAAGAGATAATGGTATTGGAATTCCTGAAGAAGATCTTCAACAAATTTTTGATAGATATTATCAAGCTACAAAAGCTCCAACAAACCAAATCCCTGGCACAGGAATAGGTATGGAACTTGTTCACAAATTAGTCGAAACTCATCATGGGGCTATAGCGGTTGAAAGTAAAGAAAATGTATTCACAGAATTTACATTCTATCTGCCTATAGAAAAGAAACATTATAAAAGTTTTGAGATAAATACCTCTCAAAAATTGGTTGCAAATGAAAGTGAGATAGTAACCAGAATAGAGTTTGCAGAAGGTTCTGAACCAGATACAGAAGCCGTATCTGAAGACAATACTAAGAAAAGAAGCAAACAGACCATATTAATTGTAGATGACAATAAAGAACTAAGAGATATGGTTAAAAATGAACTTTATAAAGATTTTACTGTATTACAAGCTGCAAATGGTAAAGAAGGTTATGAAATTGCAATAACAAAAAAACCTGAATTGATTATTACTGATATCATGATGCCTGTTGAAGACGGAATATCTTTTCTTAAAAGAGTAAAGGCCAATAAAGAAATAAGTCATATTCCTGTATTTATGTTAACCGCAAAAGGTTCATATGATGCAAAAATCCAATGTACATCTATTGGAGCTGATGATTTTATTGAAAAGCCTTTCAGTCTTGAATTTTTTAAATGGAAAGTAAGAAACACACTGTTAATCAGAAAACAACTCAAAGAGAAATATAGTAAAGTGATTACCGCAGAACCTTCAGAGTTACAATTGTTGTCTAATGACGAAAAATTTATTCAGAAACTTGTTAAAATTATAGAAAACTCATTAGAAGACAATTTATTAGGAGTTGAATACTTAGCATCAGAGGCAGGTATGAGTCGTGCTAATCTATATCGAAAATTGCAAAGTATTATTAATGATACTCCTGTTAATTTTATTAAACAGATTCGATTAAAAAGAGCTGTTCAGTTACTTAAAGACAGTGGTCTTTATATCTCTGAAGTTGCCTACATGACAGGATTTAATAACACAAAATACTTTAGCAAATGTTTTCATAAAGAGTTTGGTATGAGTCCTAGTGATTATGCTAAAAAAATCCAGGAAGAAGATGAACAACAACTCCCTAAAGAAACTGATAAAATTCATAATCCAGAATAAAAATTATCAATACATCTCATATAAGTGTTCTATTTTTTCTGGCCATATGAGTTAAATTCACTTAAAAGCTGGTAAATACTAGTTATTATAGATGTGACACAACATTATTACTCCCTATCTGAAACATAATTTGACAAATAAGAAGAATAAGACACTTAATTTAGTCTCAAAAAGTAGCACATATACTATGATATCTATAGCAGCAAAAAAAACATATGGATTACGTTTACTTTTCCTTGCCATAATACCACTATTACACTCTAGTTGCATAGGGCAGGAAAAAGAACCTCAAAGTAGTACGACAAAACCTAATGTTGTTCTGATTTTTGTAGATGATCTCGGTTGGAAAGACCTTGGTTTTATGGGCAGTGAGTATTATGAGACACCAAATCTAGATGCATTCGCAAAACAAGGTATAGTCTTCACAAATGGATATGCTAGTGCAGCAAATTGTGCTCCCAGTAGGGCTTGTATGCTTTCTGGCTTGAATTCAACCAAACATGGTGTTTATACGGTCAACAGCTCTAGTCGAGGAGATACCAAAACCCGAAAACTTATTCCAGTAACCAATACGTTATATCTACAGGATAGTATTTACACACTTCATGAAATGTTTAAATCTGCAGGATACACCACTTCAAATTTTGGTAAATGGCACGTTGGTATAGATCCTAAAACACAAGGTGTAGATGTTAATATAGGTGGCGGTAAAGTTGGAAATCCAAGCGGTAAAGGTGGTTATTTCACTCCATATAATGTTCCGAATATTAAAGATGGTCCCAAAGGAGAATATCTAACAGATAGGTTAACAAACGAAGCAATATCTTTTATAGAGGATAATAAAGATCACAATTTTTTTGCTTACATACCTTATTATACCGTACATACACCTATTATGGGAAAAGAATCATGGATAGCCAAATATAAAGCCAAACAAGGGAGTAATGGGCAAAAAAATCCAACCTATGGTGCTATGGTGAGCGCCATGGATGAAAATGTTGGTAAACTATTAAGTGCTTTAAAAAAATTAAATCTGGAAGAAAACACACTTGTGATATTCACTTCAGATAATGGCGGAGTACGATCTTTATCATCTCAAACACCATTAAGAACAGGAAAAGGTTCTTATTATGAAGGTGGTATCAGGGTTCCGCTTGTTATCAAATGGCCAGGTAAAATAAAACCAGGAACAACCTCAACAACACGAGTTACAAATCTTGATTTTTACCCTACGCTACAGGAAATAGTAAAACCAAAAAATGAAGCTTCAAAACTAGATGGGGTTGATATTACCCCTTTGTTTAATGATCACAAAATTACCAACAGAGAACTTGTATGGCATTTTCCTATCTATTTACAAGGATCTAAAAAAGCAAGTATTGATTTAAGAGATCCATTATTTAGAACAAGACCTGGTTCTATAATCATTTCTGACAATTGGAAACTACATGAGTATTTTGAAGATGGCGGCATTGAGTTATATAACCTTTCTAATGATGTAGGAGAAAGAAATAACCTAAGGGAAAAACACCCTGAAAAAGTGAAAGAACTTTATAATAAATTACAGTTGTGGCGACAAAAAAATAACGCCCCAATCCCTACTAAGAAAAACCCTGAGTATGATAGTATCTTTGAAGCATCCATATTCAAAAAAAGGGCAACTGAATAACTAAACTTACATGATACATGATAGGGAACAAACATCAAAAAAAATATAATGTAGGTTTATTATTAATTACGACTATAGTGATTATTACAAGTTGTAAGCAAAAACAAAAATCTAAACAAGTTGAAGAAACCTCAACCAAAATACATAAACAAATCGTCAAAGATATTCCAAAGGGGGTGCCTACCCCCGAAGGGATGGTCTGGATTCCCGGAGGAAAATTTACTCAAGGTGCTGTTGCCAATGATACCATGATCATGATGCATGAAAATCCTGCTCATCCAGTAGTTGTAGATGGTTTTTTTATGGATACAACAGAAGTAACCAACGCACAATATCAAAAGTTTATTGATGCTACTAATTATGTAACTGTTGCAGAGCGAGAAATTGTTTGGGAAGAAATGAAGAAACAATTACCTCTCAATACACCCAAACCGCATGATTCTATCTTACAACCCGGTTCACTTGTCTTTAAAAAAGCAAAAGAAAGTGTACCCAACCTTTATGACTATTCGCAATGGTGGCAATGGAAGATTGGAGCAAACTGGAAACAACCATTAGGACCAGGAAGTTCTATTGCGGGTAAGAATAATTATCCAGTAATACACATCGCCTATGAAGATGCTGTAGCCTATTGTAATTGGGCAGGCAGAAGATTACCTACAGAAGCAGAATGGGAATATGCTTCCAGAGGAAAAGACAAAAACACTATTTTTTTCTGGGGGAACGATGTTGAAAATTTAAGAACTCGTGCTAATACCTGGGAAGGTGAATTTCCTTCAAAAAATACAAAAGCAGACGGTTATGAAAATAAAGCTCCGGTTGGCTCCTACCCTCCTAATTCCTATGGTCTTTATGATATGGCAGGTAATGTTTGGGAGTGGACCCGGGATTGGTATAATGTAGATTATTACGATCAATTAAAACAGCAAGGTCTAATTCTTAATCCTGAAGGAGCTACAGAGCCATATAATCCTAACAATCCTGCTATGTGGGAAAAGGTAATTAAAGGAGGGTCCTTTTTGTGTAATGACTCTTATTGTGCCAGTTATCGGAGTAGTGCACGAATGGCCACCAGCATAGACTCTTCTTTAGAGCACCTGGGCTTCAGAACTGTGTTAAGTATAGATATGATTAATAATTCAAAAGATACAGAATGAAGGTACTTGTTACAGGTGGTCTGGGTTTTATAGGCTCGCATACCGTAGTAGAGTTATGCAATGAAGGATTTGAAGTTGTCATTATTGACAATTTATCCAATTCTTCAAAAGAAGTGTTGACAAGGTTAAAAAAAATTGTTGATAGAGATATTCTTTTTGAGAATATAGATCTTAAGGAAAAAGATAAGGTAGTTGATTTTTTCAACAGGCATAAAGATATCAAAGGCGTGATTCACTTTGCGGCGTCAAAAGCAGTAGGTGAAAGTGTCCAAAAACCCTTACTATATTATGAAAACAATCTAACCACATTGATATATATACTGCAAGAGTTTTCGAAAAAAGAAAAAGCAGCTTTTATATTCAGTTCTTCTTGTACAGTATATGGTCAAGTCGACATGTTGCCAATTACTGAAAATGTTCCCCTAAAACCAGCAGAATCTCCTTATGCAAATACAAAGCAAATTGGAGAAGAGATTATAAGAGATCTATGCAAAGTACAGGAAAATTTAAAAGCTATCTCTCTTAGATATTTTAATCCCATAGGAGCCCATGAAAGTAGTACCATTGGGGAATTACCAATTGGTATGCCTCAAAATCTAGTACCTTTCATTACACAAACGGCAATTGGGTTAAGAGAACAATTACTTGTTTTTGGAGATAATTACCCTACAAGAGATGGTACTTGTATTAGAGATTATATTCATGTGGTAGATCTGGCAAAAGCACACTTAGTTGCCCTAAAACGTGTACTTGAAGACACACAGGAAAGTAATTACGAAATATTTAATCTTGGCACGGGTACTGGTCGTACTGTTTTAGAAGTTATTAGCAGCTTTGAAAAGGTTTCAGGCAAAAAATTAAATTATAAAATAACAGATCGCAGGACCGGAGATGTAACTGTAACCTATGCAGACATTGAACACGCAAATTATGTGCTTGGTTGGAAAGCCGAAAAATCTCTTGATGATGCCATGCGTTCTGCCTGGAAGTGGGAACAAAAAATTACATCAAATAAATTATAAACAAACCTAATCATAATGGTGATACTATCTTTTATAGCTTTTACAGCTATTGTTGCTATAATTTCTTACGTTTCTACTCGTAAAACCAATGAAAAAACTTCTGATGGTTATTTTTTAGGCGGAAGAAGTCTTACTGCTGGGGTAGTAGCAGGTTCTTTATTATTAACCAACCTCTCAACAGAGCAAATTGTTGGCCTTAATGGTCAAGCCTATGAGCAAGGGATTTTAGTAATGGCATGGGAAACATTGGCAGCACTAGCAATGGTTGTGGTTGCTGTTTTTCTATTACCAAGATATTTAAAAATGGGACTCACCACCATTCCGCAGTTTTTGGAAGATCGGTATGATAAAACCACAAAAACGATAACATCTACACTTTTTTTATCGGGTTATGCTGTGATTTTTTTACCAATAGTACTGTATTCTGGATCCTTAGCATTAACCACTATGTTCAATATTCCAGAAACATTTGGGATTTCACATACCGCATCGATATGGCTTTGTGTCTGGGGGATTGGTATCATCGGATCTATATATGCAGTATTTGGAGGACTTAGGGCTGTAGCAGTCTCAGATACGGTAAATGCTATAGGATTATTAATCGGTGGGCTCTTAATTCCGGTTTTTGGATTGCTTTTTATAGGAGATGGAAACATCTTTGAAGGCATCAATTTGTTATATGAAAAAGCGCCCGAGAAATTCAATGCTATAGGAAATAAAGATAGTTATGTTCCCTTCTCTACAATTTTTACAGGAATGATGTTGGTACAACTCTTTTATTGGGGAACCAATCAAGCAATTATTCAGAGGGCATTGGGTGCAAAAAATCTAAAAGAAGGCCAAAAAGGATTATTATTAGCTGCTTTCATTAAAATACTAGGTCCCATTATTGTGGTTTTACCAGGTGTCATTGCCTTTTATATTTTTGGAGACGCTTTAGAGATTCCTGATCAGGCCTATCCCATGCTGGTAAACAAAGTATTGCCAACTGCCCTTATTGGCTTTTTTGCAGCAGTATTGTTTGGGGCGATCTTAAGTTCATTCAACAGCGCATTAAATAGTTCTGTTACCCTTTTCGGAATAGATATTTACAAAGAATATATAAACAAGGATGCACCAGAACGTATGGTGGTTAAATATGGAAAATTATTCGGAATTGTATTAGCCATTCTCTCAATGGGTATAGCTCCTTTTATTGCAAATGTTCCTTCAGGATTATTTGGATATCTACAAGAAGTTAATGGGTGCTATAGCATCCCTATATTAACCATTATAATTATAGGATATCTTACCAAAAGAGTTCCTGCAATTGCAGCCAAAGTTGGGATCATATCTGGAGCTGTACTTTATATAATTAGTCAGTTTGTTCTTAAACCATATGTTTTTGGAGATGATAACTACCCTCATTTTTTACATGTAATGGCCATTCTATTTGTATTGAATACATTAATAATGTTACTTATTGGACACTTTAAACCCAGAACACAAGATTATGTATTGGTATCAACCGGAGAAGTAGATATAAAACCATATAAGCATTTGACCTTTGTCTCTGTAACTATCTCTATAATCGTGGTTACCGTATATATCTATTTCTCATAGCATATTAGTTTTCTTATAAACGTAGAACACATATTAATTTTAAAAAAACACATGTTCTTATAATTTCCATAATACACTGATTATAAGCATCAATTTCACCCTATTTTGCAACATAAGCTACCCATATCATAAACGTTAGAGTAGTAATTTTCCCCTTAACTAAATTAACGCAAAACATCATGATATGAATACCTTACGTAAAAAATTGAAATGGTTAATTCCTGGAATACTATTAATAGTGGCGGGTCTATTTTATTTGAAAAATCAAGAAGGTTTTGACATAAAAGAACCACTAGAAAATTCATATATAGAAGAATATGAAGAGACTGAAGAAGATATAGCGTTCGAAAGTGCTATGGATGAAGCTGATCAGGCCTATCCAGAAGTCAAATTAGAAGACTTAAGTCATAGTGAGCGTAAAGCTTATGAGCAACGTATGCAAAAACTGAAATCATCTGGATTTAATTTTTCTACGATCCTAAAAAAATCATCTAGTAGAAAAAAATATGATGGTGTGGTTAATTATGCTAATGATCAAATTACAGGGACATGGCAGACCAAACTGCCAGTGCCAACTCTTAACCCTAATGGTAAAATTGGTAATGGCTATAGAGTAAATGGATCAATATATGATGCAGATAACGATCAGATGTATGCTGTTTCTAATCCGGGGCATTTATATAAAGTTGACAAAACAGGTGAATTACAATGGACCTTATTAGATCATAAAAGAAACTATAACAAAATCTTTTTTGGTTTCAATCTGCCTGACGGAACCTTTAGAATGGTAAAAAATGAACAGCCAGAAGGGCTTATAGGCCATCTAAGCTATTCTGATGATGAAGGGCAAACCTGGACACCTGCAAATGGTGCGTTATTACAGAATAATTGGGCTTATAATGGGTTTGCAACTACAAATGATGATGACGTCACAAAATTATTTGCACTGGGAGACCATAAAAATGATACCAATACCAGAACTACTTATGTATTCATGTCTAATGATCTGGGCATAAATTTTACTGAATCTTCATTGAATTTTAAAACCGCAGATCATCAAATACAATTAATGAAGATATCCCGTCGTGAACAGGCATATTTATTTGTTAGAACTAAAGCTACTAATACTATAACTATCTATAAGTATGATGATACTGTATCCGATTTTCAGCTACTTCATACATTATCCGGTACATATACAGACTTTAGAAGAGTAGTTGGAACTTTTTCTGGTGGGAAAGTACATTTCTATATTGCAGATACAGGAAAAATTATCCATTACTCGGGTGATGAAGGTGCTACCTGGACAACTACCTCAACTACCAATACCAAAACATTCAGAGCGGTACATCCCGATCAACCAAACATGTTATTCAGAGGTTTTCTCGATGTAAATCTATCTACAGATTTTGGAGCTACTTTTACTAGTTTCAAACATAGATTGGGTTGGGATTTACGTCACATGACTTTTCATAGAAAAACCAATGGTACTTATTTTGCTTTTATCGGAATGGATTTTGGATGTTTCATTTCAGATACTGCAGAAGATAAATATTCTTATAAACATCTTAATAATGGGGCGCCTATAGCCTTACACTACGATGCCGCATCAAATGAGCAGTTCAACACTATCCATATGGCAAATCAAGATAAAGGTTCATCTGCATATCTTGATACCGGACAAGTAGTTAATACCAAAGGAGTAGCAGGAACAGACGTATTGCGCGTAACCTATGCAAAAGGAGGAGAATCAGTATGGATATGGTACTATTATGGTAAAATTGAACACCAATTTAATTTTACAGGTCCAAATTATATTGATGAAAAAGCAGGAGTAGGCAGTGGTTTAGGAAGGTGGACTTCTCGTAACCTTATAGCTTCGCCTGATGTTACAGAAGATGCTGTTTATGGGACTTGGAGGAACTCTCTTCAAAAATTCTCATATGCTAATGGAGTTTCAACCAAAACTACCCACCCTTATGATTTTGGAAAAGAACTAGCCGGGTTTGGATATTCAGAATCAAACCCTAATAAATGGTATGTATCTGCTGCAGATGGGCAGTTTTTCTATTCCTCTGATGGAGGAACATCATTTACCGCTACATCTTATACGGGTCCTGTACCCAAAAGTGGTGGTGGATATAGAAAAGCAAGACATATTATACGGGTTTCTAAAACCAATCCAAACCTTGTATTCTATTCTGGAAATAGTGAGCTTTTTCTGATCTCTCAAGATGGTGGGGTTACCTTCACTAATCATACAAATGGTCTTGATATAGATAGAATACGAGATTTTGCCATTACAGATAATGACAAATTCATATTTGCAGCATGTGCTTCTGCTGGACCCTGGGTATACTCAATAGACGATGACATGTGGTATAAAATGGATGGGATAGATATCCCTCGTGTTGATTTTACAGATGTGGATTACATTAGTAGTAAAAAAATTGCTCGATTTGCAACCTATGGTAGCGGTATACGTGATTTTATATTGAAGAAAACTCCAGCATTATCATCATATCCAAGAGGAACAAAACCAAAAGATCAATCTCATATAAAAGTATTTCCTAACCCGACTAACGATTATCTAGCGATACATGGAATTCCTAAAAATGCTACAGTGGCTATTTTTGATCGTAATGGAGCACAAGTCCTGAATGCCAAGTATAATGGTCGATTAAATGTTTCGAATCTAAAACGTGGTATGTATATGCTAAAAGTTAATGGATCAATGAAACGCTTTATAAAGAATTAATAATAATAATACCCCCATAGTGATTTTTAATTATTGATTTGAAGGCACTTTAGAATATAAACATTCTAAGGTGTCTTTTTTTTTTGGTAATCTGAAACCATAAAAAGTACTCCGAACCATGTCTTTAACGTTTCATACCCCTAAGATTACTACTTCTAATCTCTATCAAGGTCCTTTGAAGCCATAAAAAGGTGCTTCGAACCACTTCTTTAAAGGTTGTTACCCGAAAAATTACTACTTCTAATATCTATTAAAGTCCTTCGAAGCCATAAAAAGGTACTTCGAACCACCTCATTAAGGCCCTCGATACCATAAAGGATTGCTTTTACCCCACAAAGTAAGCCTTCGAAGCCATACATCATCAATTATTAGGGTCACATTATCAACTCGAAGGGTCATCATATCACTTCGAAGCATCAACTTATAGGCTCGAACTACCTCTGGCTGGCCTCGACCCCCTTATAAGATACTCCATACCCCTTCTTGAGATGGGGTAATCCCCACTCCTTTTTCATAATGAACGTATTACTACAAAAAAATAACCAGTTTTATACTATTCAGAAATTGAGGAAGGTTTATTAGAGTATAGTTCCCATAAAACAACTAAAATTTACATCCATGCCACAATAAAAAAATTAAAAATATCGTATTTTTAATCTATGATTTAGGAGAGGGCTTTACATAGTATATAATTGTTGTAGGCCATACTAAAAAACCTAACATTATGAAGAATTACTGGATCATTTCAATACTTCTTATTGCATGTAAAACCGAACCAAAAACCGAACCTGCTACTTTAAGCGGTACCAGCCCAAAATATGAGACTTATGATTATTCTGGATTTACGAAGGAAGAGATTTACTCTTTTCATAAACATCTTTTAGAAGGGGGTAGTTCGCATAGACAAGGAGGCGATCTTAGTAGATTTTATTTTCTAAACTACTCAGAAATAGAGAAACACTCACTCATACTTCGGTCAGATACGCCAAAAACTCTCGAAGAAATGCCCAGAGAAGATGTGAAGAATTTTATTACCACAACGAATTCAGATTCAGGAGGAGGACTGTCACTAAACGAATATATACAGCAAGCAGAAGTTGACGGATTGATTATAATTCATAAAGGCAAAATTGTCTTTGAAGGCTATCCAAGGATGTTCCCAACTGATTTTCATATTAACTTTTCAGTTAGCAAAATCTATGTCAGTACTTCAATTGCTATTTTGGAGGATAAAGGTTTAATCGATACTAGCCAACCTATTGATTACTACTTTGATGAACTTAAGGGTTCAGGTTGGGAAGGCGTTCCAATAGTCGATATACTTGCAATGAGTTCCGGAATTGATCCAGCTACCAGTAGCCAATTGCTTAAAGCTGCAAATGCAAGTTTCGAACCAATTAAAGTTTTAGCAGCTGCTAAAGCTGTGAAGCCTTCAGGAACGGAGTATGACTACATGAACATCAATACCGCCATGTTAACCCTACTGGTCGAAGAAATTAGTGATCTCACATTTAGTAATTTCATGGAACAAGAAATATGGAGAAAGATTGGGTCCGAATACAACGGCCTGATGGCATTGGAGGCTAATGGGAAAGCTGCTACCTATTTCAGCATGTCATCAACACTTCGAGATCTTGCAAGGTTTGGCCTTACTTTTATTCCCAGCGGAAGAAAGAACCCCAATCCTATAATTTCTGATGATCATTTGGCTAAAATTCTGAATGTGAATAAAAATCTCGAAGAGAAGTCATGGTATTCAGATGAATTGAAAAGTAACGGTTATCAATGGGACGAAATCTACAATGATGGCGATTTCTATAAAGGGGGACATGCCGGGCAAGGTCTTTATATATCCACATCGAGAGATTTGGTAATTGCATTTTACGGAACTTACAATACTGATTTGCAAGAGCATCAACTCCCAGCTATCAGTCGACAACTTGCCAAATCTGGACTGTTTGATCTTGAGTGAAACGACCTACAACAAACCATAAAACGTTCATAGCCTGCATGCGCTCACTACTGCATTTATGGGTGCGTTATGCTCAATTAAAAAAAATATATGTTAAAGAAGCCTTATTTTGCAAATAGCATACTATACTAAGGTATACTCATTTTTTAATCTAAAATCGTAACCGTTCAGCATATTTATATCTTGTTTAGAGTACAGTTCACATAAAACAATAGAAATATACACCCATGTTACAATAAAAGAATTTCTGGCATTCATTAATTGCTACGATTACATGCAAAACTTATTTGAATTTTATAACTTTGTATTATGAATTCAATTGAAAGTTTAGAGGATTTTTATAAACACAAACTTAACTGGGTACCAGATAGTGTTCATAAGGAGATTGGGCATTTCAATGTATTCAGGCTAGAGCCTTTCGTAGGATCCAATGCAAAACCGGTTCCTTACAGTAGAAGAGACTATTTTAAAATAAGCCTTATCAAAGGGAATAACAAAGTACATTATGCTGATAAAGTAGTAGAAATTAAGGAAAGAGCTTTATTATTTGCCAACCCTCAAGTTCCTTACAACTGGGAAGAGATTGATAAAGTACAATCTGGTTATTTTTGCGTGTTTACTGATTCTTTTTTTCATCAGTTTGGAAATCTTACTAATTATTCTCTTTTTCAACCCAATGGAACGCCCATATTTGAGATATCAGAAAATCAAGCAGAAGAAATAAGTGCAATCTATGAGCGCATGTTTGATGAGATAAATTCTGAGTACACCCATAAATACGATATACTACGAACACTTGTATTTGAATTGATCCATAAGGCGATGAAACTCCATCCCTCTAACAATCTTCAAAAAAAAGAAACTAATGCCTCCCATAGGATCACTACTATCTTTATGGAGCTTTTAGAAAGACAGTTTCCTATAAATGACACCCGTCAACGATTAAATCTTCGCACCCCAGCGGCCTTTGCCGATCAATTAGCGATACACGTTAATCACCTAAACAGGGCCTTAAAAAACACTACACAAAAGTCCACATCTAAGGTTATTCAAGAACGTATTCTGCAGGAAGCCAAAATATTACTCAAGCATAGCGCATGGAATATTTCTGAAATTGCTCATGCACTTGGTTTTAACGAAGTAACCCATTTTAATAAATTTTTTAAGCAACAACTATCCCTTACTCCTTCTTCTTTTAGAAATGTTTGATTTTGATAAGTTTTGATTTGTATAGCATAATTAGAAGATGAGCTTTTAAATCAACTTTGTATTTATAATTAAAAAACTAGAAATTATGAATACTAAAAAAGTATGGTTTGTTACCGGAGCTTCTAAAGGAATGGGACTAACTCTGGTAAAAAAACTCTTATTACATGGCTATCGTGTTGCAGCTACTTCTCGCAACGCCGCATCTCTAATCAATGAAATTGGTGATGCTTCAGAAACATTTCTACCTATAGAAATGGATGTAACGAATGATAACAACGTCAAAGAAGTGATTGCTAAAACAGTCAATCATTTTGGAACCATTAATGTAGTTGTCAATAATGCTGGTTTCGCTCAGACTGGAACTTTAGAAGAGTTGAGTGATAAAGAAGTCAAAAGCAGTTTCGATGTAAATGTTTTCGGTTCACTAAATGTCATTCGCCACACAACACCTTTTTTACGTGAACAAAAGTCCGGGCACATTTTTAACATCTCTTCGATAGGAGGTTATATTGGTAATTTTCCAGGATTTGGGTTGTATTGTGCCACTAAATTTGCGGTGGCCGGATTTACTGAAGCATTAGCCGAAGAGATGAATGGGTTTGGCGTACATGTGACCTTGGTCTATCCAGGATACTTTCGCACCAATTTCCTCTCAAAAGGTTCAGTAAAAACTCCTGCTAATCCTATCACAGTTTATGAGTCTGCAAGAGAATCAGAACAAGCACATTTAAATCAAATTGATGGTAACCAACCTAATAATCCTGAAAAAGCAGCAGAAGTGCTTATCAAGGTAAGTGAGCAAGAAGCGCCTCTAGTACATTTATTTTTAGGTAAGGATGCGTATCAACATGCTGGAGTGAAAATCGAAAGAATTCAAGCTGAAATGAAAAGCAATGAGCAATTAGGAATGTCAACAGAAATTGTTGGTGGTTGAATTCTATAACTAAACCTTAAATTAAAATGAAAAACATCTTAGAAATAAACAACGATCTACAAGGTTAGAAACTAATTTAGTATAAACCTTAATATTTAACTTGTGCAAACCATGTCCCTTAGCGAACATTAAGAAACTCCGGCAATTTTTATACTTTCTGCAATCAAATCCTCTTCTTGTTCGTATTCATTCTATAAATTAAGAATGAGAAAAATATGTTTGAAATAGAAAAATTAAACAGATTGACCTTGTTGGGTCTTAGGCTTGTCATTGTATTTGTCTTTTTTTGGCACGGTATTCCTAAAGCTTTCAGTATCGAAATAGCAATGCAAAAATTTGAAGGCATGGGTTTCCCAGGGTTTTTTGGCCCTATTATAGGTTGGTTTGAAGTAATTGGTGCATCTTTTATTCTTGTAGGTTTTCAAAATAAATGGGCCAATTTATTAATGGCTGCCATTATTATTGTTGCTATTGTAGGTGTACAGATACCTAAAGGAGTTACAGCAGGATTGGAAAGAGATTTGTTATTATTATTTGCCACGCTTATTTCTGCATTTTTTGGACCAGGATTATTCGCAATAAAAACTAAATAAATCATTAATATTAAAATCGTTAAAAATGAAAAAATTATCAATTGTATTATGTTTACTTATGACATTGGTTTTTATTCCTAATAAAACTTATGCTCAAGACATTGAAAAACCTGAACTACTAATTGTTAAATTTCACGCAGACTGGTGTGGATCTTGTAAAGCAATTGGACCTGCTTTAGAAGATTTAACAAATAAATTAGATGGTAAACCAATATTATTTGTAGAATTAGATTTCACCAACAAAACAACAAAACATCAAGCTAATTTACTAGCATCAACAATAGGAATTGAAAAAATTGTTGCCAATAATAATGCTACAGGTTTTATTTTGGTGATTGATAGTAAAACAAAAGAGATTAAAGCAAAGCTTACCAAAGCACAAACCACTAAGGAAATGGGTAATAAAATAACTTCTCTCTTATAAATGAATAATTAATGGCTTGTTCAAAAGAACTAGAAAACTTATTAAATCGTGCTTACAGATATGCGTTTTCTTTAACTCATAATGAAAATGATGCTTTTGATCTAGTTCAAAGCAGTTATTTAAAGCTTGTTGAAAAAGGCAAGCCATTAATTATATCCTATTTAATAACAACCATAAAAAATCTTTATATAGATTATAAACGTAAAGAAAAATTAAAATTTAATTGGATTCAAAAATTAAATCCAAAAACAAAATACGAACCGACCTTCTCAGTAGAACCTTTTCTAGAAAGGATTCTTTTTGAGTTACCAGATAAAAATAGAGAAATTTTATTTCTCTCTATTATTCAAGAATATACGGCACAAGAAATAGCTGACATTTTAAATATTCCTAGAGGTACCGTTTTGTCTATTTTACATAGAACCAAAAAAAAATTAAAAAAACAACTTCAAGAAATACAGGTTTAATATGGATGATTTAGATAAAAGAATAAAAAGAGTATATCTTTCTAAAACACTTTCTGAAGAACAGTTAGAAAAGATTATAAATCAATCTCAGCAAAAAACCAAAAAGTCTTTTTCAGTTTCTAAAAAGATTATAAAATATGCAGCAATAGCTCTAATACTAACAAGTACTGTTTATGGTTTATATTTTTTGCCTTTGCAAAAGGAAAATAGAATATTAAATGAGTTTGCCACAGAAATCGTCTTTAATCATCAGAAAACTTTACCTGTAGAATTTGAAACAAATAATATTCAACACCTTAGCAAAAAACTAAATAAACTAAATTTTAAAATTAGTCTCCCATCAAGAATAACAGATTCTTTAGAACTAAAAGGTGGTAGGTATTGTTCTGTTGACAATAGAATTGCTGCACAATTAAAATTAAAAAATGAACAAGGAAAACTATTAACTTGTTACATTTTTAAAAAAGAAGAACATTTTAGTTTTGATAAAAAAATATCGAAAGAGAATGTTTGGGTGCAAATATGGAGTTCAGATGGGTTAATCTATGCATTAGCTAGTGAAAAATAATGAAAGTACAACACTGTATAAAATGACACTATCCCGTAAAGTGTGTAATTAAAAATACCGAGGGTTTGACTTATTTAGAGTCGGACCCTTTTTTCATAGA
>CANMDH010000056.1 GCA_947496555.1 uncultured Aquimarina sp.
AGTACGCTTCTTCTTAGAATTTCCTGAATCTTTCATAAATAAGTCAAATTTGTGTCAACTTATTTCAGGACGGGACATCTTTATTAAAAAAGCCGAAACATAGATTATTTCGGCTTTTTTGCATCAATATCAATAGGTATTATTTTATTTGAAAAGTAATAGGTAATGAATACAGTACATTTACCGGTTTACCGTCTTTTATTCCTGGTTTCATCTGGGGTAAGGATTCAATTACCCTTATGGCTTCATCCCCCAATTCTTTTTGAGGTGCTCGAGCTTCAATATCGGTAACTTTTCCTAGTTTATCAATTTTAAATCTTACATAAATTCTTTGAACTCCCTGAAGGCCTTTGCCAAGTTCTACATTATATTCTCTTGCTACATATTTCTTAATGTTATCATTAAAACACGTTTTTGCTTCAGCTTCTGTAAGATTTTCACAACTAGGAAAAACAGGCACTTTATCTAGACCTACGAATGGAATTCCGTCCGATTTGAGTTTGGACTGAAGAAGAGTTTCAGGAAGCATTTTTTCAAAATTGGAAAGAGATTGGCTTTCAAAAGCTTTCTTAACTAATGTGTTTAAAGCAACTTTTTCCTCATCAGACAATTGTCCTTGAATTTCAATTTGTTGTCTTAATGCTTCAATGTTTTTAATAAGTGTACCTTCAGTTTCTGCTATTTCTTCTTCAGATTGATGATCGCTTGGTTCTTGTGTACAAGATGTATAGATCATCATGGCACCTATAACGGGAACAAGTAATAGATACTTCAGCTGAAAAATTTTCTTAGATTTTGATTTTTGTAACATAACTATTCGGTTTTTGACTAATGAATGATTAAAAAATGTATTGATGAATGAAATTTTATCGGTCTGAAAAATTTGTGATAACAAATCCTGATAGTATTCTCTTTTATTCGTTTCAGAAACAGCTTTGGCATCGGCAATATATTCCTGAAGCGTAGCAACTCTGTTTTGATAAACATATACCAAGGGATTAAACCAAAATATTATGCGAAGTAGTTCAAAAAAAACAAGATCCAATGAGTGATACTGAGAAACATGTGTCTTTTCATGAAGCAGAATATTGGTCTTTTTTACTTCCGAAAGCATTTCACCTATAAAAATGGTTCTAAAAAAAGAAAAAGCCATGTTCGTATTTGGAAGTGAAATAACGGTAAAGTTGCCTATTTTGGTTCTGATTCCGGTTTTTTTAAGACTGATAATCTTATATATTTTGTAAAAGAATAGGGTAGTGCTTAGGAATATGCCAAGTACCCAAATGGCCTGAAGTAATTTAGAGATGGTAATAAATTGAAAAAATGATTCTGATGATCCCAAAATAATCTCTGGGAGCGTTATTTCTTGCATTGTACCGTCAATTAATATCGTGGGTAACTGGATGATATACTCCTGAGGGATGTTTTGCTGAATAGATTTAATTTTAATTAGCGGAAGAATAAAACTAAGGATTGGTGCAATAATAAGATATAGGCGATTGCCATTGAAAAAGGTTTCCTTTTTTAAAAACAGATCATATACTACCAAAAAAAGTAGTTGTATTGCCAGTATTTGTAATATATAATGTATCATTCTTCTTCTTTATTGATTTCTTTTAGAGCAGCTTCCATCTCTTCAATACTTATATCGTTTTTCTTTATAAAAAAGGAAACCATACTTTTAAAAGAACCTTGAAAATATCCATCTAGCAATTTGGTAATGGTTTGATTGCTATATTCTTCTTTTTTAACAATAGGGAAGTAAATATGAATACGCCCTTCCTTTCGATAGTTTACAAACTTCTTATCTTCAAGAATTCGAACAATGGTCGAAACGGTGTTATAGGCGGGTTTGGGCTCTGTAAATTTTTCTAGAAGTGCCAAGACACTTCCTTCTTTGATATCCCAAAGGATTTTCATAATATCTTCTTCTGCTTTGGTAAGTTGCTTCATAAGATTAAACTCTGTTTTATAATAACGATGGCGCTAATATAAACTAAATATTTAGTTTGAACTAATATTTTAGTTTCAAATTACATAAAATTACTTTTTAAAGAATCAAAAGGGGTAGGGACCAATTATTTTGTTCATCCGGTCTCTAGTGTTTTAAATTTGCTAATAATTTAAGTTAATACTACTTAATTCTTAACTGTTTATGTAAAAAAATTGATGTTTTTACAAGATAGAGAGTCAATTAGAATATCGATAAATGACAATTTTATACGTTGAAATACACTTTTTAATGTTAAAAATTTGTTAATGGTAAGATTTTTACTGACTTTTGTGGCTGTAATTGGAAATGCTACATATGAAGAAACTTTTACGCGCTTATACCACACGGTGGATCGTGCTGGGACTAATATTTTATTCTTGTGGAAGCAGTGGTGCAAAGGCCCCCGATATAACCATTATCGGTACCTGGAAATTAAAGCAAGAATATAATAATGAAGGAGGGGATACCCCGCTCAAAGAATTTCCACTGTCTGCATGTGATAAAGAAACAACTTTGGAGATCTTAAGCTTTGGACGATTTGCAGAGAAAAGTTATTATGAAGACTCAAGTATAGCCGGAGAATGTGCCAAAGATAGCCAGGATACAAAAGGAGACTGGAAAAAAAGTGCCAATGGTATGTATCTCTTCATGTATGACAATAACAACGCTCTTATGCTTAAAGGATCAACTGTAACCATAGAAAAGGGAGACCTTATCGTTTATGCCACCTATACGGATAAGGACTTAGGGCCAAAAACAAAACTTAAGTTTGTTTATGCTAGGGTTCAATAAGTGTTAATTACCCAGACTATAGTAAAAGCCTGTGCATTGCACAGGCTTTGTAGTTTTTACCAGCTGCTACTTACACAATGTGAAATGAGGGGGGCTCAAAAACAGACCGGTAAAAACACCATATAGAGTTTTCTGGTCAAAGTAATGGATTTGTAAACATTACATAAAAGAACAGAAATTTATAATTCGTGATGATTTTTTTACGTTTCAAGTAACAATCGGATAAACCCAAAATATAGGTTTATCCTCATGATACTTTTAGTTACTTAAGAGAATTTTTACATCTCTTTCGGCAACGATTGTTTTCCCGGTTGTAAACTAAAAAGAAAATGAATACACATGTTACGGAAATCCACATAGGAGAAGCAATTTTTCACACAAATGAAGCTCCAAAACCTTGCTATGCTTGCAATAAGTAGATAAAGCACAAACTAAAATTATTTTTAAATTTTTTTAAGAAAAAATGAATACGTGTTTGTTAACCCAGTATGCATGAAGGCTTGTAAAGGTTTTTTTGCGTTTTTTAAAAACAGGCATATTTGTTGCAAAAAGGAAGTTTTTTGTTGTTTTCTAAGAGAAGTAACTTCAAAAAACATCAGATTCCAAAATCAACAGAAAGATCTTGGCACCGGTTTTTTATCTAAAACCTCGTGTAAATATGCTAGGATGAGATCTAATGATAGATACATAGTTAGTGATATTATACTATTGCTATCAAAAATGATCGGGTAGAAGTAAGGTTTTAAAAATGATGATTTTTTCCTGCTAATATCATCAATCATCTACTAACTAATACCCAGCTTTCTCACGTACTCTTGCTAGAACTTCATTGGCGATTTTTGTTGCTTTTTTGGCACCAATAGCAAGCGCATCGTCTACTTCGTTCAGATTTTCCATGTAGTAATTATATCGCTCACGTTCTTTAGAGAATTTTTCGATCAGTAATTCGAACAAAGCTTGTTTAGCATGGCCGTATCCATAATTGCCACCAGTATAATTTTTACGCATTTGGGCTTCTTGATCTGGATTGGCAACTAGCTTGTACAAGGCAAATATGTTACAACTATCTGGGTCTTTTGGTTCCTCTAGCGGAGTACTATCGGTCTCGATAGACATGATCTGTTTGCGTAACTTTTTGTCGGGTAAAAAGAGGTTAATAATATTTCCTTTAGACTTACTCATTTTACTACCATCGGTTCCCGGTACGTACATAGTTTCTTTCTGTACTTGTGCCTCGGGTATTACAAAAAGCTCACCAATTTGGGCATGCATTCGTGAGGCAACATCACGAGTCATTTCTAGATGTTGCAATTGATCTTTTCCTACAGGTACAATTTCGGCATCATACAATAAAATATCTGCTGCCATAAGCATAGGGTAAGTAAACAAACCTGCATTTACATCCTCAAGGCGATCTGCTTTATCTTTGAACGAATGTGCTAATGTTAATCGTTGATATGGAAAAAAGCAGCTTAGATACCATGATAACTCTGTAACTTGTGGGATATCACTTTGTCGATAAAAAAAGGTTTTATCTATGTCGAGTCCAAAAGCCAACCAGGTAGCTGCCGTAGAATAGGTGTTCTCTCTTAAAGTCTTGGCATCCTTGATCTGTGTAAGCGAATGCATATCTGCAATAAACAGAAAAGATTCATTTTCAGGCTGATTTGCCATTTCGATAGCAGGAATGATGGCTCCAAGTAAGTTTCCTAGATGTGGAGTTCCTGTACTCTGTACTCCTGTTAGAATTCTGGACATAGTAAATTGATCTATATTGTCATTTAAACCTTGTGCTTTAGCTAAATAAAAAATATGAATCTTTAAAATTCAAATAGTTATGTAGTTTTAAGTATGCAGTTTGCAGAAACATCTTGCCATGCTGGCAGCTATTTACTGCTTACTCGATACTTTTTTACACAAGATCATGCTTTTCCCGCAAAGGTAATTTTTTTTACGAACTCATCACCGCTTTTTTATATAGCTCGAACCAATTGTGTATTTTTGGGGTCATGTCAATTTTGAAAAAAATAATGACCCTGCTTTGGCGTATATGGTTTTATGTGCTTATGGGGGTTCCGATCATAATCATGTTTCCCGTTTTGTTGGTGTTAACCTCGAGAGAGCAATGGTATCCACAGTTTTTTGTGGTGGCCAGGTTTTGGGCCAGAATTGTGTTATACGGTATGGGGTTTGTTCCAAGAGTAAGTAGGGAAGCTAGGCCAGATCTTGATAAAAGTTATATGGTGGTGGCCAATCATACATCGATGACAGATATTATGTTTATGCTGCATTGTGTAAAGCACCCCTTTGTTTTTGTGGGAAAGAAGGAGTTGGCTAAGATTCCGATTTTTGGTTTTTTCTATAAGCGTACTTGTATATTGGTTGATCGTAGTAGCCAAAGAAGCCGAAAAGAAGTTTTTGATCGCGCCCATGCCAGGTTGCATGATGGTACAAGTATCTGTATTTTTCCTGAAGGAGGTGTTCCTGAAGATCAATCACTGGTATTAGATGAATTTAAAGATGGTGCATTTAGACTTGCTATCGATCATCAGATTCCGATACTACCATTAACCTTTTTTGATAATAAAAAACGATTTTCGTATGTGTTTTTTAGCGGTGGACCGGGACGAATGAGAGCACATATTCATAAAGAAATTCCAACTGCCGGATTAACCCAAGAAAATAAAAAGGAATTAAAAGAAAAAACGCGAAATATTATTTTAGAGACACTACAGGAGGATCTTAATAGAAAAAAATAAAGCCGCTCCTCCCCAGGAACGGCTTTGTTCATCATTGCTTATTGTATGCAATAACTACCTAACCAACTAAAATTGTTATTTTATGTATATCAAAACTTTATACTAACCCCGGTATATACACCAAAATAGTAGGGTCTAAAGTTTTCTGTATTACCACTAAACCCATTAAACTGATATTTGAAAATGGGTTCTAAATTGACCTGAAATTGATCTGATAATTTATAATCAATTCCTATGCCAATATTTCCGGTAAAACTAACTTCGTTTAAATTATTGGCTTCGCCGATCGTGGTTTCAAAATCTCCGGCCTCTACAGAAACCTCATTGTCCTGAAGAAATAAGGTGCTTACTCCACCAATCATATTTACGCCCAATTTTTTGTTTACTAATGCATACTTCATTTCCAAAGGCACCTCTATGTAGCCAATTCTTTGATTTAGTAATCCTTCGTTTTGGGACTGAATAGCATCTCGATTAATATCTGAAACTGCAAGTCCATTCTCGTTTGATCCAATATCTGAAACCAAAATAGCTTCTGCATTCGAGTTGTAATCTATACTTTGTAGATTTTGACTAACAAGACTGGATGGAGAAAAACCTATATCTTGTGTGCTATAGCTTAGATCTACTTTGCTTACTCCTGATCGAATACTTAATCTCTGATTTAGATTATAAGCAACCTGAATACCATAACTTAGATTTACTTGTCCGTTTTTACTATTGTCGGCAAACTGTGCATCAATCGAAGAGCCACTTCCGAAGGAATTATAATATACCGGAGCAACATTGGGTGAGACATTCCATTTTTTGTTTGTTTTTTCTTGTTCAGCAACGGCCTCTTCTTCCTGATTAATGGCATCAAATATTGATTTTTTATTCGAATCCTCTGAGGAATTAATATTTTCTGAGGTTTCTTCTACATTTTTTGAGTTTTGATCATTTGTAGCATTGTTTTTAGCAACACCACTATGTTTCTCTTTGTTTGTTTGGATTGGTTGTTCTAAAAACTTGTTTTTCTTTTCTTGCTCTTCTCCTTCAGGATTTTGTTGAGTAGCGATTTTTTTATCGATGGCCGCATTTGATATAATTACATCATTCTTTTTTTGATTAATAGAATTATTGGGTTTGCCTTCCTGTTTTATAGAATTGTTGGCAATCACAGTTTCTTGATTGCGCGTTTTTTGGGTTTTATCAACTACAGATTCTGGCGCTTTATTAGAAGTCTCAACTGTAGCTTTTTGGATGTTATCAAATATTTTGGGAACGGTTGTTATATTGTTATGATTGGTCTGATTTTGATCATTATGATCTCCAGAAGTAGGTTTCTCTACTTCTTTTTTGTTTGAAGTAACTATGATTTCCTCTTGATTAGATTTCTTTACATCATTGGTCGGTGATGCATTCTCTTCGGTAGTTGGAATTGTAATATCTTCTACTACTATGTCTTCAACTGGATCTGTGTTTCTAGAAAAGTATCCTATGGTAAAGATAATCGCCAACAAGGCCGCTACGCCTGCCACGCTATACTTAAATGGCAATAACAGTAGAACTCGCTTCTTTCTTTGATTTTGGCGATTTTTAATTTTTTCCCAAACGACTTCGTCTGGAGTAACTTCAAAGTTTTTGAATTTCTCCTGAAATAATCTGTCTATATTTTTTTTCTCATTCATCATTACTGATCAATAGCTCGAATACTAGGTTCTTGCCTGGTTTCGAGTTTTGTTTTTAAAATATTTCTGGCTCGGGCCAGATTCGATTTAGATGTTCCTGTAGAGATATGCAACATTTCAGCAATTTCTTTATGCGAATAACCGTCTAGTACATAAAGATTAAATACCAATCGATATCGATCTGGTAATTGCTGAATTATTTGTAAAAGATAATCCAACGAGATTTCTTCTTCATTGACCTCTACTTCAGTTTCTTCAATTTGCTCTTCGTTAATGATGTCAAAAACCTTTTGTTTTCGGTATTTCTGTAAAGCCGTATTGATGGTTATACGTTTTATCCATCCTTCAAAAGAACCTTGGTGCTTATATTGTGTTATTTTTTCAAAAATGGTTATAAATGCATCCTGCAAAGTATCCTCGGCACTGGGATAATCGTTAGAATATTTTAAGCAAATAGAAAATAACTTGCTACTAAACATTCTGTACAATTGCTCCTGTGCTGGGGCATTTTTTTTCTTGCATTTTTTTATGAGTTGGTCTAAACCCACTAACCTCAAATTTTGATTTAATAACTAGATTGGTGTTTCTACCACTGGCACTTCTACCGTTAGAAACTGATTATTACCTTGGTCATCTCTACCTTGCCAGAATCTAAAAACATAAGAGTCTTCACGTCCTACAAAAAAGTTAAAAGACTGTTCTACAAGGTCGGTTTCTCCTAGGTCTTCACAAGTGGTAGCATCATCGTTGATTACGACATTAATCACTGCAACGGTTCTCTCATTTCCAAATCCATCATAATCAAATCCTGAAAATGAATGACAGGTAGAGGGCCTGAAATAAGAAACAGAAATCTCATATGTCTCTCCTCTTGTGAACTGATCCGGAATTGTAACTTCTTCAATAGCAATGGCATCATAAAAAAAAGGAATGTTATCATCGTCGTCTAAACATCCTAAAAAGATGGTTACTAAAAAAAAAGCCAAAATAATTTTTACTTTTTTCATTGTATTAAGGTTTGAGGGCAAATGCAATTATTCTACTACTAAGATGTAAGAGTATGTATATGGTTGCTTTTAAGGTATAAAAAAATCCTATTTTGATATATATCAAAATAGGATTTTGGGAATTTTATTAAGAAAACTTTATTCTTTCACCAACTTAATGGCTTCTTTGATTTTTTCTTCGAGTTCTTCCATTAGTTCGGGATTGTCATTAAGAAGTGCCTTTACAGCATCTCTACCTTGACCAAGTTTGGTATCCTGATAACTAAACCAAGAACCACTTTTCTTGATAATTTCATAGTCGACCCCTATGTCTATAATTTCTCCATTTTTTGAAATACCCTCACCATACATGATATCAAATTCTGCAGTTCTAAACGGGGGAGCAACCTTATTCTTTACAACCTTTACACGGGTCTTATTACCTTGTACCTCACTATTGCTGTCTTTGATCTGCGTAGAACGACGTATATCAAGACGTACCGAGGCATAGAATTTTAATGCATTACCTCCGGTTGTAGTTTCAGGGTTTCCAAACATTACTCCGATCTTTTCACGAAGCTGGTTAATGAAAATAACGGTACAATTTGTTTTACTTATAGAGCTTGTTAATTTTCGCAATGCTTGAGACATTAATCGGGCATGAAGTCCCATTTTTGAATCTCCCATTTCACCTTCGATCTCACTTTTTGGAGTTAGCGCAGCAACAGAATCTATGACAATAATATCGATAGCTCCGGATCTAATAAGATTATCGGTAATTTCTAAGGCTTGCTCCCCATGATCTGGTTGTGAAATGATCAAGTCGTCGATATCCACTCCTAATTTTTCGGCATAAAAACGATCAAAAGCATGTTCAGCGTCAATAAAAGCAGCAATACCTCCTGCTTTTTGAGCCTGAGCAATAGCGTGTAAAGTGAGTGTAGTTTTACCAGAAGATTCTGGACCATAAATCTCAACTACTCTACCTCTTGGATACCCACCCACACCAAGTGCCAAATCTAGGCCAAGTGACCCAGTGGGAATAACATCTACTTCCTGAACAGAGCTGTCGCTCATCTTCATTACAGTTCCTTTTCCGTATGCTTTATCTAATTTATCTAGGGTAAGTTTTAATGCTTTTAATTTTGCGTCTTTCTCTGTACTCATTTGTTGTTCAAATATATCGGGATTTGACATTCATATTAACTTTTTGCTAAAGTACTATTTCTTTTTGTAGATGTGATATGGATTCTAAAATGGTTATTAACAACCCAAAAAGGGTTTGCAATACAGAGAAATATTTGATTTTTTATATATCGGTGCGCAACCCTTTCGTTACTTCTGCATCTATCAAAAAAGCATATATGAACAAACAGCAAGAAGGTGAACAATGAAATTTCTTAAAAGGATTATACAGCATCACCATGATGGTTGTACGGTTACTAAGATTAGTAATTGTATAGTTGAAGGTGGCTAGCTTCGTTAGTATATTATTTTATATTGTTAAACTAGTATATAACGAATTAGCCAAAAAATGCCTTGACATTCATGTCAAGGCATTTTTTTACAAAAAGATGTCTAAATAAGCAGTACTTTTTTTAATTAAAACTAAAGGCATACACACTCGCTTTTGTTGCAAGTATTTCCAGTAGGAAGCCCTGTAGGATTACAACCAGTTTGCATAGTCGGGTAACAATTAGTACTGTTTCCTCTTCCTCCTTTAATGTTTTGACTCTGAATACTGGAAATAATAATTTTGTTTAAACCTAGTTTTGATACTTTCTTTTTTCTTTTCATGATTTGATGTTTTAAGAATTTTGGTATTGAACATTTAGAGACACTCAATATGTATGTCTGTACACTATCCTGTTTGATATTACTGGATGATTGGTGAACGCCCGGTATTGAATATACTTCTTGCGATATCGCAAGAAGTATAATTGTCAACAAATGTAAAGGCAGTTAAAGAAAAAAAGCAAATACATTAGACTACCATTCCGGAAAATGAGGTATGTTTTTCCGGAATAGTGGTTAGGCGTAGTAAAATTTAGACAGCTAAATATTTTTTAAAACAAATACGAGCTACCTTCTGTTAAAACAAGATTGATTTTTGTGTATAACCATAGTATTTGTATTTTTGCCGAAAATAGTGATTCTTTTAACTTAAAACATTGGTATAGCATGCAACTGTACAATAAATTAAGTGCAAAAGAAAGAGCAGCTCTTATAGATGAGGCCGGTACTGATCGCCTTACGCTATCTTTCTATCAATATGCACATATAGGCAATCCTGAAATCTTCAGAAATCATCTTTTTATTCATTGGAACGAACTTGATGTTCTGGGAAGAATCTATGTAGCAAAAGAGGGTATCAATGCACAGCTTTCTGTTCCCGCACCAAACTTTATGACTTTTAAAGAACACCTGGATAGCATTTCTTTTCTAAAAGATGTGAGATTGAACATTGCGAGAGAACAAGATGCAAAATCCTTTTTGAAACTGAAAGTAAAAATTCGTCACAAAATCGTTGCCGACGGACTCAATGACCACACTTTTGATGTAACGAATAAAGGTGTGCATGTTGATGCAGAGAAATTTAATGAGCTTATAGAAGATTCTGATACTGTTTTGGTAGATATGCGTAATCACTATGAGAGTGAGATAGGTCATTTTAAAGGAGCGGTAACACCAGATGTCGATACATTCAGAGATTCTTTAGATATTATTGAAGAAGACCTGAAAGACCACAAAGAAGATAAAAAACTCGTAATGTATTGTACGGGTGGTATACGATGCGAGAAAGCAAGTGCGTATTACAAACACAAAGGATTTAAAAACGTATACCAATTAGAAGGAGGAATCATAGAATATGCCAGGCAAGTTGAAGAAAAAGGCCTGGAAAACAAATTTTTGGGTAAAAATTTCGTTTTTGATCACAGAAGAGCAGAGCGAATATCCAATGACGTGATCGCAAACTGTCATCAATGTGGTAAACCATGTGATATACATGTGAATTGCGAAAACGAAGCTTGTCATTTGCTATTTATTCAATGTCAAGAATGTGCTAAGGAACTGGAAAACTGTTGTTCTACTGAATGTATGGAAATTAATAGATTACCATATGAAGAACAAAAAGCACTTCGAAAAGGTAAGGGTAATAGCAACAAAATATTTAAAAAAGGTCGTTCTGAAGCCTTGAAATACAAGAAGTAATATCAAAAAGATAAAGATACTAAGGCAGATTGTTTTTTTTATCCCCATTTCATAGTATCTTTAACGATTAAGATGTTAAGACCGACAGGTTTTAACCATAGTAAGAACCATATTTGCTGTGATTAAGGTTGCAGGCAAATTTCAATATAGTAGTAAAATATGGGCTGTAGTAGTTGTTCCTCCGGAAAAGACGGACAACCAAAAGGGTGTAAGAATAATGGCACCTGTGGTACCGATGGTTGTAATAAATTAACAGTTTTTGATTGGCTCTCCAATATGTCACTTCCTGGTGGCGCGGCTCCTTTCTCTTGTGTCGAAATACGATTCAAAAATGGTAGAAAGGGCTTTTTTAAAAATACAGAAAATCTTTCTTTAAGCATTGGTGATATTGTTGCTACAGAGGCCTCTCCTGGTCATGATGTAGGGATCGTTTCTCTTACAGGTGAATTGGTTCGTATCCAAATGAAAAAAAAGAAAGTAGATTTGGATAGTGAGGATATAAAGAAAGTCTACAGAAAAGCTTCGCAAAAAGATATTGATATTTGGCAAAAATCAAGAGATAAAGAAGAATCTATGAAGGTTCGTGCAAGAGAAATTGCAATAAGACTTGATTTACAAATGAAAATCTCCGACATAGAGTTTCAGGGAGATGGCTCAAAAGCTACTTTTTATTATACCGCAGAAGAGCGAGTTGATTTTAGACAGCTTATCAAAGAATTTGCGCATGAGTTTAGTACTCGTATTGAAATGCGTCAGGTAGGTTTTAGACAAGAGGCCGCCAGGCTAGGAGGGATTGGTTCTTGTGGGCGAGAACTATGCTGCTCAACTTGGCTTACCGATTTTCGATCAGTAAATACCAGTGCAGCACGATATCAGCAATTATCTCTTAACCCTCAAAAATTGGCAGGTCAATGCGGAAAATTAAAATGCTGCCTGAATTATGAATTAGATGCTTATCTGGATGCTTTGCAAGGTTTTCCTAAATCTGAAACCAAACTTCAGACAGAAAAAGGAACAGCAGTTTGCCAAAAAATAGACATTTTTAAAGGATATCTTTGGTATGCTTATGAAGGCGAATGGATGAACTGGCATAAAATTTCTACAGAGCACGCAAAAGAAATCATTGCGGCAAATAACAATAATGAGAAAGTAGCCGGCCTCGAAGAATTTGCTTCAGAACTATTAGAAGATACTAAAATAGAGTTTGAGAACGTTGTAGGACAAGACAGCCTCACACGTTTTGATCAACCAAAACATAGTAGAAGAAGAAGGAAAAATCGTAATAAGGGGAGAAATGCAAGTAAAGGAGGTTCTTCAGAAAAACAAGCGGTGGCTGCAAACAAATCAAAAGGAGGAAATCCTGAAAATAAAAACACAGGAAAGCCAAAAAAACAACGTAACAAAAGATATCGATCACGTAATAGGAACAATGATAAATCGTAGGTTTGTTTTAGTAATTTTTACAATTATTGGTATAATTTCTTGTGACGATAAACAAGTTTTTGATCAATATAAAACAGTGTCTGAAGCTTGGGAAATAGAAGAAGAAATTAGTTTCTCTTTGCCAGAACTTGATACCATACAGCCCTACAATTTATTTATTAATATACGCAATAACAACTCATACAAATACAGCAATTTATTTTTGATTAGCAAGATGAAATTTCCTAACGGCAAAGTAGTAACCGACACCTTAGAGTATGATATGGCTGCTCCAAATGGGGAGTGGTTAGGAACAGGTTTTGCCGATCTTAAAGAAAATAAATTGTGGTACAAAGAGAAGGTGATTTTTGCCGAAGAAGGAATATACACGATTACGCTGCAGCATGCAATGCGAAAAAATGGAGAAGTTAGTGGTGTGTACTCTTTGGAAGGAATTACTGATATAGGATTTAGAATAGAATATGCTCAAAACCCTTAGAAATATGGCAAAGGCAACACCCAGATCAAAAAAGAAAAGAACAAATACGAAAACCTCAGAAATCAATACATTAAGGTATATAAAAGCGTTTTGGATCACATTTGCATCAGGAATTTTTCTAATTGTCCTATTGTTTCTTTTTGCAAGCTGGGGCTTTTATGGAGAAATGCCCAAGTTCGAAGAGTTAGAAAATCCACAAAATGACCTTGCCACGCAGATTATTTCTTCTGATGGGGTGCAAATAGGAACATTTTTTAAAGAAAACCGTACACCTATAAATTATGAAGACTTGCCGCAGCATTTGGTAGATGCATTGGTAGCTACTGAAGATGCCAGATACTATGATCATTCTGGCATCGATGCTAGGGGTACAGTAAGAGCATTTGTCTTTCTTGGTAAAAAAGGTGGAGCCAGTACGATTACGCAGCAGTTGGCGAGATTGCTTTTTACAGGTAAGAGAGCAAAAGATTGGAGTAAATACTTTCAAAAAATCCAGGAATGGGTAATTGCTAGTCGCCTAGAGACACAATATACCAAGAAAGAAATCATCACCATGTACCTTAACAAGTATGATTTCTTAAATCAAGCCATTGGCATAAGCTCGGCATCACGTATTTATTTTGGTAAAAAACCAAAAGAGCTTAAAGTAGAAGAAGCTGCCATATTGGTAGGCATGCTCAAAAACTCTTCACTTTTTAATCCATTACGAAGACCAGAAATGGTTAAGACCAGAAGAGATGTGGTACTTAATCAAATGGAGAAATATGGGTACCTAACAGAGCAGAAGCGAGATAGTTTAAAGCAATTGCCTTTAGAGTTAGATTATTCTCCAGAGGGTCACTCTGATGGAACCGCAACATACTTTAGAGAATATGTACGTAGCTGGATGGCAGATTGGGTAGAAAATAACCCAAAAGGAGAAAATGAAGAAGGTGAAACAGAATATTTTGACATCTATAGAGATGGTTTACGCATTAATGTGACGATTGATTCCAGAATGCAAAAATATGCTGAAGAAGCTACAACAGAACATATGGCGAATCTTCAGAAGGAGTTTGATAAGCAAGAAAAAAATAATAGAACCTCTCCTTTTAGAGACTTAACCAAAGATGAAGTAGAAAGAATACTAAAAAGAAGTATCAAAACCTCGGCACGTAGGAAAAAAATGTTAAGTCAAGGTAAAAGCGAGAAGGAGATATTAAAATCTTTTGATGAAAAAGTCGAGATGAAAATCTTTAGTTGGAAAGGAGAAATAGACACTATCATGACTCCAAAAGATTCGATCTTATACTATAAAAAATTCTTACGATCAGGGTTAATGTCTATGGAGCCCCAAACCGGACATGTAAGAGCATGGGTTGGAGGGGTTGACTATAAGCACTTTCAGTATGATCATGTATATCAAGGAGCACGACAGGTAGGATCTACTTTTAAACCTTTTGTGTATGCCACAGCAATCGATCAATTAAAGTTATCACCGTGTGATACATTACCAGTGTCACAAATTACGATTCCTGTAGGTTCGCACGGCGTAATAGATACTGATTGGACACCAAAAAATAGTGATGCAGAATATACAGGGTATATGAGTCTTAAAGAAGCTTTGGCAAAATCTGTAAATACAGTTTCTGCACGATTGATGGACAAAATTGGTCCGGAACCAATCGCCCGTCTGGCTAGAAAAACAGGAGTGAAATCAGATATTCTTGAGGTGGCTTCTATTGCATTGGGATCGGTAGATTTAAAATTATCAGAAATGGTTGGAGCCTACAGCACATTTGCCAATCAGGGGATTTATACAAAACCGGTAATGATTACCAGTATCGAAGATAAAAATGGAGCAGTATTGTATCAGTTTGTTCCAGAAACACGCGATGTGATTAGCAAAGAAGCTGCATATGTAACTATTAATCTCATGGAAGGAGTTACCAGATCCGGGTCTGGAACCAGGTTAAGAACAGGACCATCTACCAGATATTCTATAAAGAATGTAGTTACCGGCCACCCATATCAGTTTGATAATCCTATTGCCGGCAAAACCGGAACGACACAAAATCAGAGTGACGGCTGGTTTATGGGTATTGTTCCAAATTTATGTACCGGAGTATGGGTTGGTGGGGATGACAGAGCAACACATTTTAAAGATACCGAGTTTGGACAAGGAGCAACAATGGCCCTGCCAATTTGGGCTTTGTATATGAGAAAATGCTATGCAGATAAAACATTAAACGTTTCAAAAGATGCTTTTAAAGAACCAGAACGATTAACGATCGAAGTTGATTGCGAGGCATTCAAAAAGAGGAATGTAAAGGATGAAAACATTGATGACGAATTTACATTATAACTCGTTGTTTTTTATGCATTAAATTATTCATAAAACTATCACTTTTCAAACGTTGTAGAACTATTTTTTTAGTACTTTTAGTGTGCTAAAATTAGAATAGTATGATTCGTAAAACGGTGCCTAACGTTTCTGAAGCTTTGTCGGGTGTAAAAGATAATATGACCCTAATGCTCGGAGGTTTTGGGTTATGTGGTATTCCTGAAAATGCAATTGCCGAACTTGTAAAACTAAATATCAAAGGCCTTACTTGTATATCCAATAATGCCGGGGTCGATGACTTTGGATTAGGACTTTTACTTCAAAAAAAACAAATCAAGAAAATGATCTCTTCGTATGTAGGAGAGAATGATGAGTTTGAAAGACAGATGCTTAGCGGTGAACTTGATGTTGAATTAATCCCGCAAGGCACCCTGGCAGAACGTTGTAGAGCAGCACAAGGCGGTTTTCCTGTAATTTATACTCCTGCAGGGTATGGTACCGAAGTAGCCGAAGGAAAAGAAACTCGAGAATTTGACGGTAAAATGTATGTGCTGGAACACGCATTTAAAGCTGATTTTGCATTTGTGAAAGCCTGGAAAGGGGATGAAGCTGGAAATTTGATTTTTAAAGGAACGGCAAGAAACTTTAACCCATGTATGTGCGGTGCAGCAAAAATTACAATTGCTGAAGTTGAAGAGCTAGTTCCTGCGGGAACATTAGATCCAGATCACATCCATATTCCTGGAATATTTGTACAGCGAATTTTTCAAGGAGAGAAATACGAAAAACGAATCGAGCAGCGTACTGTTCGTAAAAGAGAATAATTTCAAAATACTTTTAAACCTTAAAACACACAAATCATGGCAGCATTACGATTAGGAGATGAAGCACCAAACTTTAAAGCACAAACTACTGAAGGAGAGATCGATTTTCATAATTGGTTAGGGGATAGTTGGGGAGTCCTGTTTTCGCATCCTGCAGATTATACACCGGTTTGCACCACCGAGCTTGGCACCGTTGCAAAATATACAGATGAGTTTAATAAACGTAATGTAAAAGTGGCTGCATTAAGCGTAGATGGCCTAGAATCTCATTATGGTTGGATCAAGGATATCAATGAAACCCAAAGTACAACAGTCAATTTTCCTATCATCGCGGATGAGGATCGAAAAGTTTCAGAATTATACGATATGATTCACCCAAAAGCTGATAGCCAATTAACCGTACGTTCAGTATTTGTTATTGCACCTGATAAGACCATTAAACTTACTATCACCTATCCAGCTTCAACGGGGAGAAATTTTGATGAATTATTACGAGTTATAGACTCGTTACAATTAACAGCGTATCATAAAGTGGCAACTCCTGCCAATTGGAATCAAGGTGAGGATTGCGTGATTGTACCTTCTGTTACGAATGAAGAGATAGCCGATTTATTTCCAAAAGGGCATAAAGAGATCAAACCTTATTTAAGAATGACGCCGCAACCTAATTTGAATTAACATAAAACATATTTATATGAGATTAGAATACACTTGTGTAAGTTGTAAGAAGCAGAATAATTATAAACCAGTTACATCCACTCGAGGAGAATTGCAGATGAAAGTGGGAGATGAAGTTGATGTAAATTGTGGGCATTGTGGCAAAATTGACAAAAAACATATTAATAGAATTGATGCGGTTGCGGATAATAAAAAAATTTTAATTGCTTTCTTAATTAGTGCAGTTGCTAGCTTGGTGTTATATAGTTATTTTGGATTGGTAGGGACTATAACCGTAGGAATACCTTTATTAATGTGGGTTCAGGAAGGTAAATCGACTAATCAATTCAATTCATATAAAATAAGAAGAAGGTAATCATGCTTGACAAAAACGGAATTGCAAAGCGTATTGCAAAAGAATTAAAAGATGGATACTTTGTTAATCTTGGTATTGGGATACCTACGTTAGTGGCTAATTATATTCCTCAAGGAATCGAAGTAGAATTTCAAAGTGAAAATGGTGTTTTAGGCATGGGACCTTTTCCCTATGAGGGCGAAGAAGACCCTGATATTATTAATGCAGGTAAGCAAACGATCACGACCTTACCCGGCGCTTCATTTTTTGATTCGGCAACAAGTTTTAGTATGATTCGAGGACAACATGTTGATCTTACCATTTTGGGTGCGATGGAAGTTTCTGAGGAAGGAGATATTGCCAATTGGAAAATCCCAGGAAAAATGGTTAAGGGAATGGGAGGGGCCATGGATCTGGTGGCCAGTGCTGAAAATATCATTGTGGCAATGATGCATACCAACAAGGCAGGAGCATCCAAATTGCTTAAAAAATGTTCTCTTCCGCTCACGGGAGTGCGTTGTGTGAAAAAGATTGTTACCAATCTGGCTTTGCTCGAAATTACGGATAAAGGTTTTAAACTTTTGGAAAGAGCACCTGGGGTTAGTATCGAAGAAATTAAGAATGCAACCGAAGGAAATCTAATTGTTGAGGGGAATATTCCCGAGATGTCTTTAGATTGAATTTTGATCTAATTCTGGAAATACCCGAACGAATAATAATTGGATCACAACGAATAATAATTCTTTTAAAAGTACGTTATCTATTTTCAAGCCTTTACAAACTCGATTTTGAAAGAAAAATACTACACTTTCAACTAATTCCGTATTGCCTTAAACCTTTGCTTTAACCTGTAAAAACTGATAAAACTGTTATAAATGTTAAAATTTTGTGTATTTTGTCGATTTTTAAAGCATTTAAACGTCATTATTGAAAATAATTTGCATATTAGTATCCCCTTAGAAAATAATGCCCCTATATACATTGTTTTTTAAGTTTAAAATAAATTATTAACCCACACACATTATCCCTATTATGAAAAAGCGTATAAATCGTCTACAGAAGTCAGTTAAACCTACAATGGAGTTGATTTCTAACTGTATGTATTTAGCCAAAAAAGTATTTTTGTTGATGTGATTTTTTGTTGTTAACAAATCGCGCAACCTTTGCCCCCAAGTCGCGATGAATGAAACCTGTTAAACTTATAAGCTTAACAGGTTTTTTTATGGATAAGATGTATACGTCTAGAAATAGATAATTCTATTTTCCTATAGGAATAGCGGCAATCAACTTTTGAGTATATTCTTTTATAGGGTTGGCATAGATAGCGTCAGCTTCTCCATGTTCTTCTATTTTGCCTTTATTCATCACCAACAATTGATCAGACATATATTTTACAACGGCAAGATCATGAGATATAAAAATATAGGTGAAACCAAGTTTTTCTTTCAATTCATTTAATAAGTTTAGTACTTGCGCTTGTACCGATATATCCAGAGCACTCACTGATTCGTCACAGATAATTAATTTAGGCTGCAAGGCAATGGTTCGGGCAATACCTATGCGTTGTCGCTGCCCCCCGCTAAACTCATGAGGATAGCGATTAAAATAAGCTGAAGCCAATCCGACACGATTAAGCAATTCAATAGTTTTTTCTCTTCTTTCGGCATCATTGCTATATAATTTATGGGCCTGCATGGGTTCCATAATAGCTTTCCCTACAGTAAGTCTTGGGTTTAATGAGGCAAATGGATCCTGAAAAATTAATTGAATTTCCTTTCGCAGTTCTCGCATTTCTGATAAGGGCAACTGTGTAATATCTTTTCCTCGATATAGTATTTGACCGGCAGTTGCTTTATCCAATTGCAAAATGGCATTTCCTAAGGTCGATTTGCCACAACCTGATTCACCTACTAATCCTAAAGTCTCGCCTTCATACAATTTGAAGCTAACGCCATCAACAGCATTAAATTCTTTTTTATCAAACAACCCCACTTTAGAGAAGTACGTTTTCTCAACATTCATCACTTCTAACAAGGGAGGGTTGCTATATAAATTATTGTGATGTTCTTCTCGTTGTTGTCTGGTAACAACTTCCCTATTCTGGTCGGTATTTTCCAAAAAATCGGCAATGGTTGGTAATTTCTTGAATCTAACATCCAAATCAGGTCTGGCATTGATCAAAGCTTTGGTGTATTCTTGCTTGGGATGATGAAATATTTGATCAGAGGTTCCGTATTCGACTTTTTTCCCTTGATACATCACCAAAACATTGTCTGCAATTTCAGAAACCAACGATAGGTCATGAGAAATGAATAGCACACTCATCTGGTATTCCTGTTGTAAACCTTTTAAAAGACCAATAATTTCTTTTTGTACCGTTACATCCAGGGCCGTGGTTGGCTCATCGGCAATCAACAGTTTGGGTTTACAGGCAATCGCCATGGCAATCATGATTCGTTGTTTTTGTCCACCGCTTAATTGATGAGGATACGATCTATAGGCTCTTTCTGGATCTGGAAGTTTTACTTTTTCAAACAAAGACAAGACTTCGTTTTTTGCTTCTTTTTTTGATAATGAAGTGTGTTCTAAAAGAATTTCGACGACCTGTTTTCCGCATTTCATAGATGGATTCAAAGAACTCATGGGCTCCTGAAAAATCATCGCTATTTGGTTGCCTCTAATAGATCGATACTGTTTTTGACTAAGATGAGCAATAGACTCATTATTATAACGTATTTCTCCAGAGACTTTTGCAGTTTTGATGGGTAATAACCCTAAAATAGCAAGGGAAGCGACAGATTTTCCACTACCAGATTCGCCTACAATTCCTAATATTTCATTTTTTTGAATCTCAAAAGAAATATCATGTAGTACTTGATTTTCTTTTTTTTCAGAGAAAAATGAAACACAAAGATTTTCTACAGAAAGTAATGTTGTATCGTTCATAAAAATAAAGCTAGGTAAATTTAGCAAATTCAATACGTTTCGAGATTCCTTTTTAGAACTATTTTGGTTTGATATTTGTTATATTTATGGCTCAAAGAATACTATGAAGTTATTAAAACTCTCTCTTCGTACCCGCATTTTTATTTCAATGACGTTATTGGTGCTTATAGCTTCGATATTAATTGGTGCGGTTTCGATTTATCAATATAAGGAAGAGGCCGAAGAATATCACCAAGAACGATTAGAAAGAAAAGAAAATAGAATCCAGATTGCGATCAATAATGCTCTTAAGAGCACCACCTATCCAGTAAATGAAGAGAACCTTAGGCTAATTTTTAGAGAACGTGACCGGATTTATCAAATTTCTGAGGAGCATACATTGCCGATCAATGTTTATGCCTTGTCGGGAGAACTCTTAATTAGATCCGAAGGAGTTTTTGCAAAAGACACTACCGATAAACAGCTTAGTCCTTTTATTTTGGATACGTTGGCTTCGTTGTATGACAAAAAGTACTTGGTTAAATCTGAAAAAAATGGAGCAAAATTTTTATCGTCTTATACCTATATTTCGGATAGTCGAGCAAAACCACTAGGAATTTTAAACCTTCCATATTTAGAAGACGATGATCTTATTACCAGAGAACTTATAGAATTTCTTCAACGTGTAGGGCAGGTATACATATTTATGTTTCTTATCGCCATAGCATTGGCATATTTCTTATCAAAGTACATTACCAGATCACTAAAAACCATTTCTGATACCATAGATCAAACCCGACTCGATAAACGTAATAAACGAATTGATATTGGGGATGCTAGTGAAGAGATCTATACATTGGTAAATGCTTATAATAGTATGATTGATGAGTTAGAGCAAAGTGCAGCCATGTTGGCCAAAAGTGAGCGAGAAGCGGCCTGGAGAGAAATGGCAAAACAAGTGGCGCATGAGATTAAAAATCCGCTTACACCAATGCGACTTACCGTGCAAAGTTTTCAACGAAAATTTGATCCCAAGGACCCCAATATCCATCAAAAAGTACAGGAATATAGTGATACGCTTATTCAGCAAATCGACACGATGAGTTCGATAGCTTCGGCATTTTCTAATTTTGCCCAAATGCCAGCACAAAAAAATGAGACCTTGGATGTTATTAAAATTGTTGGACTGGCATTGGATATTTTTAATGAAGACTATATTATATTTCCTTCAGAAAAAGAAGAAATTATTGCCAAGTTTGATAGAACACAGCTTATTAGAGTAGTCACCAATTTGGTAAAAAATGGAATACAAGCGATTCCAAAGGATCGTGTACCAAAAATCATCGTGGATGTATTTTCAGAAAATGGCGAGGTAGTGATTACAGTGGCCGATAATGGTGTTGGTATTACTACAGAAAATATAAAGAAGATTTTTGAACCAAAATTTACGACAAAAACCAGCGGAATGGGATTAGGACTCGGAATGGTAAAAAATATTGTTGAAACCTATGGTGGAAGTATTACCTTTACCTCCCAAGAAGAAAAAGGAACCGTTTTTAAAGTCAAATTTCCGAAAGAATAAAACACACAAAACATGTATACAAACATAACTACATCTCAAAACCAAGGGATTACTAATATAACGATCAATCGTCCATCAAAACTTAATGCGCTAAATAAAGAAACGATTCAAGAATTACACGCCGCATTACGAGTAGCAGAACTGGATGCCGATACCAAAGTGATTATTATCACAGGTAGTGGCGAAAAAGCTTTTGTTGCCGGGGCTGATATTAGCGAGTTTGCAGATTTTTCGGTGACCGAAGGAGGTAAGCTTGCAGCAAAAGGGCAAGAATTGCTGTTTGACTATGTGGCCAATCTTTCTACACCGGTAATAGCCGCTGTAAACGGATTTGCTCTGGGCGGAGGGCTTGAATTGGCAATGGCAGCACATTTTAGAATTGCCAGTGACAATGCCAAAATGGGATTGCCAGAAGTTTCACTGGGAGTTATACCAGGTTACGGAGGAACACAACGTTTACCACAATTAGTGGGTAAGGGTAGAGCCATGGAAATGATCATGACCGCCGGGATGATTGATGCTAATCAAGCATTGCAATATGGGTTGGTAAATCATGTAACTACTTTGGAGGAATTGCTTCCTCTTGCCGAAAAAATCGCTAGCAAAATTATGAGGAATTCCTCGGTTGCCATTGGTGCGGCAATTAAATCGGTAAATGCAGCATACCAGGATGGCGTAAATGGTTTTAAAACCGAAATTGAACAGTTTGGTAACTGTTTTGGTACCGAGGATTTTAAAGAAGGAACTTCGGCATTTTTAGAAAAGAGAAAAGCAGCGTTTCCGGGGAAATAAAAGTTAAAACTACATATGTTATACCCCAATGGTTTTAAAATCTTTGGGGGTTCTATTTTGACTCCAAATGCAAAGTTGATCTATTAGATACGATATCATCAAGAAGAGTTTTTGTATTTTTACAATACTACTTTTAAATCCTAATCAATGAAAGCGCTCTATAAAAATCCGATTGCGATTATTCTTGCTGTACTATCTATTGCCGGCTTTGTTTTTTTTGAAGAACAGCTGCCATCCATAGACCTATCTAGTCTTGAGCCAGGCAATGTAATTGCAATGCTTGGATATATCTCGGTGATTATGCTGGTTGTAGAACAATGTATAGAGGTTTTTATCGACGATCCTAACGAAAAGGTGAAACAACAATGTAAAGACCGCATTGCTGAAATTGATGATCGTATGGAAAATCATGCTATTTCTGTTAGTCCCACTATTGCAAATGAAGAATCTGAAGAGACAGAAATTGAAACAGAAGAAGTAGGTAAGATGATGAAAGAAAAAAAGGAACTCGAAAATATTTTGATGGTTAGCGGGCAAAAAAGACATCGAAGAACAACCTTGATTGCATTTATCATTGGTCTGGTGCTTTCTTTTGCAGGAATACGGCTTATTTCGGGCATTCTTTTTAACGGTCCGGAGGAAACATTATCCGAAATTCAGATTACTATTATTCAATCTATCGATGTGATCCTTACTGCAGGTATTATTGCAGGGGGTAGTGGTAGAATGCATCGTCTTATTAAAACCGTAAAAGGAGCTATTGGGCAATATTAATCGATAGCTATTTATAAAAATTCATTTCGTCGATATATAGCCATACTTCTTTAGGAAGTAGTGGTCGTATATTTTTACCTTCTGCTATCGATTTACGAATAAAAGTAGAAGAGATTTCTATGATAGGAGCATCAATTCGATGTATTTTTGGGTGCTCCTTAAATTGGTTTTCTACAACACCTTCTGCAATGCGGGGGTAAACATAAATATCATGATTTTCCAGAATAACATCATAGTTTTTCCATTTGTGAAAGCTTTTTAGATTATCCTCACCCATAATAAGGTTAAATTGATACTCTGGATATAGCTCTTGTAAATGAGCCAATGTATTAATCGTATAATTAGGTTGAGGTAGTTTAAATTCTACATCACTGGGTTTTAATTTAGGATAGGATTCTGTGGCACGATATACCATTTCATATCGGTGATGATCGTCTAGCAAAGAATTTTTCTTTTTAAATGGATTATGAGGGGTAACCACCATCCATATTTCGTCTAGATCAGAGAACTCTGCCATATGATTAGCAATGGCTAAATGACCAATATGAATTGGATTAAAAGTTCCAAAATACAATCCGATTTTTTTCATGGATACACTCGTTTTTCCATTCCCGTGAAGACGGGAATCTTATTCTCAATCTGCAATTACCCCAAAAGAAACTTCTTTACCAGTTGATATACTTCTTCTTGTGCCTTTTCTAAGTCATCGTTGGTCACAATAGCATCAAACTGTGGTGCAGTTGCCATCTCGGTAGAAGCCTTTGCCACACGCATATTGATTTTATCTTCAGATTCGGTTTTGCGCTTTTTTAATCGAATTTTCAACTCTTCGATACTTGGGGGCTTAATAAAAATAGCTAATGTACGATCAGGATATATTCTTTTAATATCCAATCCACCTACCACATCGATATCAAAAATCACATGCTTGCCACTATCCCAAAGTCGATGTACTTCAGATTTTAAAGTTCCGTAGAAGTTATCACGATATACTTCTTCCCATTCTAGAAATTCATCGGCTTTGATTTTGTCTTTAAACTCACGAAGGGATAAAAAATAATAATCTTTGCCGTGCACTTCTGCACCTCGAGGCTCTCTAGAAGCTGCCGAGATTGAGAATCCAAGATTAAGTTCTTCTTTGTGTAATAGATGCTTAACTAACGTAGTTTTCCCACTGCCAGACGGTGCCGAAAGTACAATAAGTTTACCTTGGTTCATTTATAACACATTTAGCAATTGTTCCTTAATTTTTTCGAGTTCGTCTTTCATCTGTACCACTAATTGTTGCATAGGGGCATAATTAGATTTACTACCAATAGTATTAATTTCTCTTCCTATTTCCTGAGTGATAAATCCTAATTTTTTTCCGTTAGAATCTGATGAGTTAAGTGTAGCTATAAAATAGGTAACATGATTAGCCAATCGAACTTTTTCTTCGGTGATATCAAATTTCTCTAGATAGTATATTAGTTCTTGCTCAAAACGATTTTTATCTACCTCTTCTTTGAGATCAGCAACGGCTTTATGCAATCGCTCACGCACTCCTTCGATACGTTCGGGATCCATAGCAATCACTTTTTCTAACAACTCACCTATATTTTTGATTCTTAAATTAAAATCTTTCTCCAGGGCTTTCCCCTCATCTGTTCTATACGAATCAATTTCACTCAACGATCCCAAAAGTGCATTGTTGATGGCCTTAAACTCTTCTTCATTAATTTCTTCTCTTATGGTTTTCAAAGCATCCGGCATACGAACTGCCATTTTTAATCGTTCTGTACTTTCTCCGGTATTATCGATAGCTTCTAACTGTTTGATATAATCTTTAACTACCGCTTCATTAATTTTTGTGGAAGTTTCTTCGGCAGTGATTTCAACATACAATCCAAAATCTACTTTACCTCTCACCAAAGATTTTGCAATGGTATTACGCATTTGCAATTCTTTTTCGCGATACTGCGAAGGGATTCTGGCATTAAGGTCTAGATTTTTACTGTTGAGAGATTTAACCTCGATCGTAATTTTTTTTGTAGGTAGCTGAAGGATAGACTTTCCAAAGCCTGTCATCGATTTGATCATAGTAGTAGTCTAAAAAGTTGCACGAAGATAAGGAAAAGTCTAAAGAATTATGCCTCTAGGATATAGAGGTTAATAAATAGCGAGATTTAAACCTGACTGAGGTCAGGCAAGTTGCTCCCAGTTTTGCCTCGAAATCAAAAAATAATTTTCAACGAATGTCTCAAGAGGAGAGAAGGAATGACCACGATTCATACCAAAGCTTCAAATCCCAACATTCATTCCTCAGTCCTGTCAAATGGTATACACCCCCCACTTATATAAGTACCCCCTCCCACTTGTATAAGTACCCCGGGGTACTTCAATTGTTAAAGGTTCCTGTAGATTTGTCAGGTAGGGTACTTCAATTGTTAAAGATCCCGGTAGATTTGTCAGTTCACCCACTTGCAGTAGTAGGTGCGCCCGGTAGATTGGCACCTCATCCCGTCTTTTTGGTACGTTACCGGGGTATTTTTGTACCTCGAGCTATCTTTTTTGACCATGCACCCAGCTTTTTTGACGATGTACCTACTTTTTTTGTCAATCTGTTGCTATTCAACGGTATCTTCCGGGGTATCGGCCCTGGTGTTCATGCTTTGAGAAAACCTGGCTTTTAAGAGTTCGTAGGCACTTTGGGCGCCTTCCATCGGCATTTTGCGTGCCGCATTGGCAAGGCTATAAACCAACAGTGCTACTCGGTATACCTCACTACCCTCAGGGATATGGAGGCTATCTTCTGCAAAAATTTTGTTGGCGCTATTAATTTTAGGTAGATTTTTGCGTTCGTTGAGGGTTAAGTTCTATAAAAAGCTAAATTCAGATTTTTTAACGTGGTAAGACATTGTTGTACACTGGTCATCTCTTCACGGGTAAGTACCTTACTAATTCTGTTGTTTTCGTTCATTTTAGTTTTTGTTGTTTATAATTATGTATTTGGTTTTTGCACTACATTTAAATCTAGTTACTAAATAGGTTGTGCTTAATTTGAATATCCGTAATCCTTAATAATTCTATCTTAGCGTCATGTTGAATACTGAAACAAGCCTGTGCTGAACTCGTTTCAGTATTCACGGTGACTTATGAATTATGAGTCTTAACATACATTCAATATTCATTTATTCATTCATTTATCTGTGGCAGTGTGGCTTATTGTATCATTACTCGCTTAACCACTCTCTCCCCAGCGTTGGTTTCTATTTCCAGGATATACATACCGCTAGATAAATGACTTATATCCATTTGCAGGGCGTTTGTCGAATACACATGGACTCCCTGAGTATTGTATATGTTTACCTGCTGTAACACTTCACTATCAGGTAATCTAATGTGGATGTGATCTTGCACGGGATTAGGATAAACCATAAAATTGTCGAGTTCATTACCTGTATTACTATGGGCAGGTGCTATTTCACTTTTTACAGTGGATGCCCAAGCACTGGAGTTCTGCGTTGTAGCACCCGGTACGACCATCGCTGCCTCTGTAATGGATTTAAAGCCTGTCCACCCTGCAGCTAGATATGCGTCTTTAGTGCCCGAAGGGACTATCAAGTCTATTTGGTTGCGATTGGCATTTTGAAAGGCATTTGCATGGAGCGATGGGGGAACGGTAGCCACAGTCAACACTGTGGCAAGGCCTGGGTTACCGGCAAAAGCATAGCCCCCAATACTGGTTACACTATTGGGTATGGTCACCTCAGTCAATTGGTTGTTAAAAAAAACCCTAACCCCAATACTGGTTATACTGTTGGGTAGGGTCACCTCAGTCAATTGGTTGTTCCTAAAAGCATGATTCCCAATACTGGTCACACTGTTCGGTATGGTTACACTGGTCAACTGGTTATCGGCAAAAACAACACTTTCGATACTGGTCACACTGTTTGGAATGATCACTTCGCTCAATTGGTTATCGGTAAAAGCACCATACCCAATAGTGGTCACACTGTTGGGTATGGTCACCTCGGTCAATTGGTTGTTCCTAAAAGCACTACCCCCAATACTGGTTACACTGTTGGGTATGGTAATGCTGGTCAATTGGTTGTTCCTAAAAGCACTACCCCCAATACTGGTTATACTGTTGGGCAGGGTCACATTGGTCAATTGATTTTCATAAAAAGCCCAACTCTCAATACTAGTCACACTGTTTGGTATAGTGACACTGGTCAATTGGTTATAGGCAAAGGCACGATTCCCAATACTGGTCACACTATCCGGTATGGTTACCTCGGTTAATTGGTTACCGTAAAAAGCACGATCTCCGATACTGG
>CANMDH010000057.1 GCA_947496555.1 uncultured Aquimarina sp.
TTCGTTTGTCATGATTCTGTCTGAATAAAATTAATGATTAAAATTTAACTCAGACAGAGTTCAGTTTACAGCCTCTCTATAAAACAAAGGTATTTATCATTGTTTTGTCTCTTTTGAAATCATTAACATTCTATAAAAAATACAAAGTACCCAAGGTTCATTTTGAAAAGTCAATTACTGCATCAAGAGCCTCGTCTGTATTCTTATGAATAAAGTTACCTTGATATCCTATTGTTGTAGATAAACTGGAATGTCTGTATAATTTCTGAAGCATTTGTGGGGAAACTCTATCTCCAGCAATATTACCAAACGAATGTCTTGCTATATGACTTGTAATTTTCTTATTAATCTTAGCTAGTCCCCCTATTTCTCCCAGATAGTTATTAAACTTTTTTGTAGAAGTTTTTATTCTTGAATATACCGCTTTAGAATCCTTCATATTTACAGTTTTAAGTTCTGGAAAGATAAAATCTGAATCAGTTCTTTTAGTGTCCTTATAAAATTCAAGTATTGCAATAACTTTGGGAGGTAATTTGAGAGAATCCACCTTATTATTTTTATTCATTTTGTAATAAATTCTATTGTCAACTATATCTCTCCACTTCATTCTCAATACATCTGATATTCTAATCCCCGCTAAATAAAAAGAAAATAAAAATACATTGCGAGTATGCCATATTGATGTTCCCGGATCCAATTCTAACTCCTCTATTTTTATAATTTCTTCTTCTTCGAGCCCTATTTTTATAGTTTGTGGATATTTGATTTTGATCTTACCTCTTCCAAAAGGGTAAAATTTTTGTTCGACAATTTCATCTTTGATAGCAACATTATATAATGTTCTTATCAAGACAAATATATTCATCACTGATCTTTCTGATAGCTCCCTATTACTCATCAAATAGGTTTTAAACTTTTTAAGCATTGTTTCATCGATTTCTTTAAAATCCAAATCTCCCTGACCTACAAATTCTTTTATTCTATTCACTTTACTATTATCAGAAATAGCTCTATTATGCTTTCCTGATTTTTTTAAATCTGAAACATGTTCTTCTGCAAGCTCAAAAAAGGTTTTTCCTTTTTTATTGCTTCTTACCCTTTCAATAATTTGTTTTGCGGATAGCATCTCTTTATTTGATTCAGATTCAAATATTACATCTTCAATTTGATCATATTTTTTTCTTATTAATCTGTTTAACTGATTATATTTAGGATGCGATCGTTTTACCTTTTCAGATTCTTTATCCCAATCTTTCAGGTCAATATTATGGCCGAGATATAAATAACTTCTGTGTCTGTTTACAGTAACCCGTAATGCTAATCGATGTATTTTCTCTCCTTTATGATTAATCTTAGAGTGTAAAACAGTTTTTAATGTAGCCATAACTTTTTTATTTGTTTATACAAAGCTAAACAAAAAGGGTAACACATAGGTAACACATTTTGAAGTTTTATAAAGGTTTATTAAAACCCATTTACTATCTTCAAATCCTTATTATTACTTATTAATTGAGAGGTTAAGGCCGGTTTCAGTTTTTATTAGAATTTAAAAAACTAGATTAGGATCTAGTGCCGCGAGGTTCTCTGCGTCCAAATAAGCCAACTTTAACGAGTCGGCTTATCTTTTTATTAGGTCATACTTTTGCTTGTACTACTAAATAGTACCTATTTAACACTTAATGTAATCTTAACTTATAGCTAATTATTAAATATCCTTATTCTCTCAAAACATTATGAAATAAATCTGCCAATCGTATCTCTATAAACTTGACAACATGTTCTTCTGATTTTTCATTTTGATACATTGAGAAAACTTTAGAAGCATTTCGCTTTTTAAGTGTACCTATATTCTCTTTAGGCTTTTCAATGTCTTCAAGCTTCAGGTTCCACTTTATAAGTGATCGTAAAAGTTTCTTGTGAGATTCATATCGTTTCTCAAGTACTTTTTGTTGTTTAAGATCTTCTGGATCTTTCTCTTCTGCACTATTAATTTTACCACTTAAGACAGTATACTCATCTCGTATTTGGCGATCAATTTCTTTGGCTTCACTAACTAACTTGAGATAGGCTTCGTGCATCTTTTTATTGTAAAACTCTGCAAAGTCAAAATATTGATCCATCGCTTTAAGATAATTTATGGCTATCTCTTTATATACTTTTTTATCTTTCTCTTCGGTTTCTTTTAGTTGTTCTCCCAGTTCACTTAATTTCCCTTTTTGATCTTTGATAATATGGGCAAAACCTTCTTTTTCGGGCAATATCAACAACTCTGGTGTAATCTCTTTTGGTAAACCCTCGTAGCGATACTTTCTGTATTGAATCTTTATCGAGTCGTTTTCTTCTTTTGGTTTTTTGGGTTTCTTTTTAAAATTGAGTTTAGGTTTTTTCAATCCGAAAGCATAGTTATATCCAAAAGTGGCTGTAAATTCACTTAAATTGCCATTACTCCCTCCCTTTCTAAATAATTGTACTGCATTTAGACTAAAATTATGCTGTTCTTTTAAAGTATACGTTATTGCCCCTCTAAGGTTGGTAACATTCGTTTGTGAAGTTTTGCTATTTGAACTATTATACCCCGCAGAAAGTCTTGTATTCAGAGTTTTTTCAAAATATCGCTTACCTACACTTACTGTAGGGCCCCAGGTAGTGGATTCATCTCTTCCTATGGTATTATATGTTCCATTAACGGAAGTGCTAATATTCAGATTCCTTTCAGAAAAATCGATGGTATGTCCTATATTCATATTATGAAAAGTAGAGGCATCTCCCAGTCTTACTATCCCTCCCTGTTCATTGGCTACATCATTCAAAGCATAATTGGCAATGAGATTTTGACGTGCTATTTTTTTATTTGAAAGCACATAACTAATTGTTACTGTAGCAGTTTGGGATAATTGTCTATAATCCAAATTTTCTATTTGCTCATCTAACAGATCACCATCATTAATATCATCAAATTGATTGGGCTTGATATTGGTAAACGTACTAAAGTTTGAATAGGACCCAGCTATATTTAATCGTTTTGAGAGTGCTAAAGTTGCATTGACTGAACCTACAGTGCGACTGGTATTATTAGCTTTAAGGTTATCCAAATCGTCTCGTTGATATCCTATATTAATGGCTAATGATAGTTTATCGTTAAAAAAAGTGTTAGACGCATCCAGGGTAATGTTTTCAAAATCATTGTTAAAAAAATAAGCTCCCAACGTTTCATAACCGGGATCTATACGTTCATACCCAATACCCAAATTAATTCTGCCCACATTATAGCCCAAACGAGTGCGAATGGCGTTATAATATTCTGTGGAAGCACGATTATTAAATATCAGAGCAATTGGTGATATCTCAGAGTTTTCAATCTCCTCTGCCCTGGTATCTTTTGTAATCGCTGTAGTGGCATATTCTGCTTGTACATTAAAGTGCGGTCCTAGTTTGGCTTCACCTTCAAGGCTTATTACCAAATTCTCTTGGGGCAGTACACCTTTTACCTCTGGTATGGAATCTAAAGAATTAATATCATCCTTGGCATAAAATCCGATAAAACCCACCTTATATCTATCTTTTTGATAACTGGTTTTGATCCCATATCCCATACGATTAAATGCAGGTACCGTTCTGGCATCTTCATCATCTTCTGTAGCTTTTAGTAACCGACCAGACATAACACTTATTTTTAAGGGTCCCGAAGGGGCAAGATCTACTCCTGCTCCTGTAAACTGATGACCGCTAAGCGTATAGGGCGAAAAGGTCATATTAACGTTCCCGATATGCCCGGTGATCCATTTGTATTTGGGATGCAGGCTTATCCGATTAAAATTGAACGGTAACTGATACCCCAGATTTTCGCCCTGATTAGAAAAACTATACGAAATGGGTACTGAAAAACCATAGACGTTTACATTAAGGACTCCTTGCAAAAAATAAGTAAAGGGTTCTCTACTATTATTGATGTTCGAATCATAGTATACACCACTTGCCGAAAACTGCCCACTTATTTTAAGCGGCTTACTTTTGGTAATTGCATCATAATCTAGCGATTGCGATTGGGCAATACTAGAGATAAGCATGAGTATGTATACTAGCTTTTGCAAAGGGTGTTTATAGTTCGAGGATTATTGATTTTACAGTCTTAATTTCATCTCAAAATGTTAGTAATACATGAGATACTGTATTTCTCATAATATTTTTTCTAAACTTTGTATCTTAAATATCCAATTTCTTGATATTTCTCTTCTATCGGTTTTCGCTCGATATCAGAGTTGTAAAAGTTTAATTTCCATAGATTGAAGTATTCTAAATCTTGGTGCTGTTCATTTTCTTTTAGGGCATCATATAAGACATAAGAAAATAACCAACCATCATTTTTAGAAGACTTTTGAAGTATTGTAGCGACATCTTTTCGTAAATTGTCTACTTGATCTGATGTAAGCTGCTTTTCCGGATAAAGAAAATCCATCAAAACAAACTTTACATAGTTAGCTATCTCTTCATGTTCATATAATGAAGGAGATAAAAGCAGGGAATTTGATTCAGCAAAGCCTATCCAATCAAAACTGCTATCAGATAACACTTCTTCAAGTTCAAGTTTTAAATGCTCGATATTCACAAAACCTCCTTCTACATTATCTTGAAGCCAATCAAGTCTTTGTTTATCATCCAAATCCAATTCTTCTTGATATGGTTGAAGGGCTGCTATTAAATTCTTATTTTCATTTATCATAGCTCAGGGTACATTGTAATAAGTTGATAATTTCCACCTCCAACATCTCTGTATATAGCTTTAACTTTCCGCATGTTTACGAACGAGTTTCCGTTTCTTGGTACTCCTTTACCTAAAACCCTAGTTGACGTATATAAAACCACTATAGTATTGCCTTGCGGAACAGCATTTTTAAAGGCTGTAGTACCTGGTTTAGTATTATTCAATCCTTCCCTTAAATCATCGGCACTGTTAAACTTAGAACTGTAAAGTGGCGGATTGTTAACCATTCTACCGTCAGGTGCAAAACTTGGAGTTTGTGCTCGTTTAATTAAAGCGTCATCTGTTACATCATGTCCATGTCTTTCAAGTACATGTGCATCTGGATGTTGTGTTAATTCAGTGAGCTCTGAAGCATTATATGGAGATTTATCAGGAATACGTCTAACCGAAAGGTTTCCGTTGCGATCTTTAAAAACCTGATAACCATTATTGACGTCTCCAACAGAAGTTGAGCTAATATTGATAGGGTAGTCATATTTCTCAGGTTGTAAATAACCATTCTTAAACTCACCTAAAGCATTTCCAGAAGCATCTGAAAGTTTTAAGTTATTTCCATTCTTGGATAATTGTACTCCCGCATCACTCCAATCATTTACCCTTTTTAACCAATCTACATTAGTTTTAAGTGTCGTTTCTCCTAAGTCTTCAAGTTTCTTCCAACCATCGACCAATGCAGGGTCACTATCAAATTTTCGTATTACGCTGCTTGAAGACCTTACAAAATCATCAGAAAACCTTATGATCTCAGCATTACTTAGATCATTCACTAATCTAATTTTTACTCCTTCGTCTAACCTATCAAACAAACGGAAAATGTCTGGATCTAAAAGTTCATCTATTCTATTGGATCCAACAGCTTTATATAGATTTTCGAACTTTGCAAAGCCATCGTTATCATTTCTGATAAAATTTTTGAATGTAGTATTGCCCGGGGCTTCCAAAATGGTTTCCAGCTTTGAAAACCAGCAGTCTCCACAGGAAAAACCCTGATAGACATTAAGAACCAGAAACAATAAGACTATATAACTCTTAATTTTTTTCCACATAATTTCTCTTTCTTTTAAATTCAATTACGTTTAATGACAAATAGTTCCGTTAGGATGTCTTGTTCTATATTTTACCCAACCGTTAAAAAAATCTTCATTCAAATCGTCTGCCCTGTGTAGTTCAGGGAAATCTCTTTTAAAAGCATTAGCCAATTGGTCAGGTACACCGGGAATTCGAGTTGAAGATATCTCACCAATTGTTCTATAAGATGCTTTTAAAAGGTCCCTAGACCTCTCACTTATGGCATGTGAACTTCTTAAATCATCTAGATCATTATCTATTCTATTTTTCAAAGCATTTAATTCTTGTCGTGGTAAACTAGTAAATAACGTGGGGACTGAGGTTGCCATCGAAGCCATTTGTATTTTGAACCTCAAATCGGGATCAATTGCATCTTCGTTAAGGGCAGTTACTATTGCGCTTGCTCCGGAAGCAACCATATCAGAAGCTAAAATTGTTTTTTTAACCGTGTGACCAGCTAAACGAAATAATTTAATCCCTCCTCCTGCAATTGGCATGGCTACAGATATTACATCTAAAGCCAAGAAGGCAGTATTCCAAATTACTGTACTTTGATTATTTTCGCTCATCGCGTAAGCTTCAATAAGGGGTATTAATAACACAGTTCCTTGTTTATAACGATCTCCAAGGAAATCAAAACTACCCCGTACATATACCATTACTAGTTGATTATACGCCATTTTCACTCCTTGTATCTCAATTTTATTACCTATTAGATCTCCACTAAAATTTTGTAATTGGAAAATGTTAGCTTCAAGTTGAAATAAAGTTGACGGATCATCTAGGGCTAAACCATAGGGTCTTATTGGGACCTGAACTTTTCCTGATGTTCTAATTTGCATACTTACCCATACTACAAACTCATTGAATTTTTTTGTACTTAGCTTGTTTTTAATAGATTCGAAACCTATTTCATCTTCAAGCTCATCTAAAATAGCTCTATCCTCAGGAGAAAAACTACTTAGTATTTTCATTAGGCTATTGTCTGCACCCTCTAGATTATGAGAATCATAGTCAACATCTTCTGTGTTTAAGGGATTCCTACATTCTTGATTGAAATAGCTTTTTAGAAAAGAAAATCTAGTATTTTGATTAACTGTTCGTAACGATTGTGAATTTTCATTTAAGTTAATATGCTTAATAACTTCATTAACATTACTACAGTTAACAGTAACAATTCTATTCCAAAACTCGGAATTACTCTCTCGACCAATCCTTAAATAATATGAAAATTGTTCAAGAAATGTCTTCAGAAAATCTTCTGGATTTGTAGTTAATGCATTTTCACCTAAACTATCGACCCTTATAAATCTGTACCATGCACTATTCTTTTGTAAATAGTTATCTTCAATTATATAATCTCCTTCTCTTAATTGAAGTGTAATTAACGGCTCCTCTTTTTCTACTCCGTCTAATGATGGTAATAACCAAGAGTAATTCTCAGTAGATATTGGAAAACTACTTGTTGGTTCCATGTTAGCATAGTTATTATTGGGGTTTTTTACAAGAATTAAAAAATCTGCTATTGTGAAAGATCTGAATAGCTCTCTATTATCATTTCTTAATAGAGCAATATCATAAACCAACTTAAAATCATTAATAACTGATGTAATATTTTGATCCCTCAGCATATCTACAAATAAATTTAAAACGCTAGATATTTGTGCCTTTTGATTGTCAGTGATCCCATCTATAGAAATCAAAATGTTATGCAGAGCTTCTAACACGATTCCTTCCAGTTGATTGAATTTATATTTGATAATTAGGTTAAAAACTTTCCACTTTTCAGCTTTTGATAAAGAGAAGATAATTTCAGACAAACGATAGATAAAAACACTATCCTTATTTTCTGAGATTTCTGGAAAACCCTGATTTGTTGTTTTGGCAATGGCATTGCTAATAGGTAGTCCCTGATTGATACTGAAAAGTTGCTCCGTTAAAGCTTCTTCTTGATTAGAGGGAACTAACTGCAGCAATTTCACTATTGCTCTTTCTGTTTGCTGGGGTGTGCCAAAATCACTCTGTAACATGGTAGTTGTAAGTAGTTTTGATACTTCTTCATAGGTTAACCCCTTTAGGGCACATTGATTAAGGTTATTTATATGTGCAATGATATCAGGAGTTGAAGCCAGTTGCATATCATTAGAAATGGTAATCTCTTTAGCCAGGTTTTGTAACAAAAACACTTCTGGAATAGCAATATTGCCACAGTCTTCATCTGTACAACCTGCTTTGCCAACATAAGAGATCCCTTGTGGTAAGTTATCTTTTGATACATTAAGGTTTAATTGAATTTGATTATTGATTAAATAGTTCTGCCTGATGTTTTCGAATGTTGTTTGATAAATTTCATTATTCTCACAACTACCTTTATGCCAATATAATTGTATAGCTGCACCAGTTGATGCTTCAAATACATTAGGGTTTCTAGTACCTTCGAAAAAATAATCTCCTTTATTAGCATCCCATTCGTATAACCTATCATTTTCAAAAATGGCAAATGCGGCTCCATTACTGTAAGCTGGGATTTCTTCGGTAAAAACGATCCCTCCTTCGCCTTCGTAGGTAATAGGATATCCGTTTGGTGCCAACATTGAAACCGTCAAAGCAGCGTCCTCTTCATCCTGAAACAAATACAATCTGAACTCTGGATTATGTATTTGTGACCAATCTATATGAGATAGTCGCATTTCATTACCATAATCCATTAACCAATCGGTACCTGATTGGGTAGTACTAAGCTTTTTAAAAGGATGTTGTAGTGCAAAAGCTCCGTGTCCTAATTCGTGTGCTAAAGTCCCCGCCAAGGATGATTTTCCTTCTTCTTTTTGAGAGAGATTACCAGAAAACACAAAGCCAAATTGACGCTTTAATGGCATAAACCCGGCAACACTAGCTCGGCTAGGGCGTATGTCATTACCAAAAACAAATACATAATACGATTTACGGTCTATCGGGCGACTTGCTTTAAATAGATTGATTAGTGTTTTCTGATCGCTGGTGTAATTGGAAAGATTTCCACTTTCACCAACGCCAAATTTAGTTTTATCTATATTTATGCTTCCGGCTATATTGACGTTAAACGTAACCGCTGCTTGTTTGAAGATATTGTTGATCTGTGAACCAAGCACACTAGCATTTGGTAATTCAGCGCCATTGACTGGTACAATGGTAACATTAACATCTTTGTTAGCCAAATGCCATTGTGAAAAGACACCAGCTATGGTTTGCATATCGTTATTACTATCTTTGGGTTGTATCGTGGCATAAATGTTTTCATGTTCAAAAGTATAATAGCCTTTTAATTTTAGTAGGATTATACCATCTCCAGAGATTTCATAATCTACCTTCTCTCCATGTATGGTTTTTATTACCAAGTCACTAATCGATAGATCTGCATTACTTATTGTTACTCTTGCTCTAATGATATCTGTATCCCCGTTGCCTACAGATTTATTGATAATATTGTAAGGATTGCCTTGGGCGTCTTTAATCTGTTTATAATATTTACTTAATATTGCTTCTTGACCACTTGGGATTCTATCAAAACCGTAGGCATAGTCTGTATATTCTAAAAACTCAACTTTAATACCTTCTGCAGTAAGTTGGGTTACCTCGCCATTACTATCTACACCTGCCGTACTTTGTGGATTAATAGGACCTCCCTGTGCCATTTGCCCCCCTTCTCTTATATTTCCATCGGCATCTACATGAAATATGTCTCGACTACCATCCGGATTAGTGTCCATAATAACCACATCGTCTCCTCCTGGATACTCAATAGTCGACTCACTAACAGGATGAGTTATGACTATACTACCATCATCGGCAATACTTATATTATCTATAGTGATGTCGTAATCAAGGTTGATATTTCTGAGGTCATTATCCCCTTCAAAAACATCTAAAACCTCGTTAACCGATGCAAGTCCTCCCCAATTTTTGTCATAATCGGTTTCAACGATACCTTCTATGAGCTGATAATCTGTATTGATTTTTATGTTTTCGAAACTTACTTTGATTCTGGTATCATTCAAATAAGGCACTACAATGTATCCCCAGCCAGAAAAAGTTCCTCCTCCTTGGGCATTATCATCTTGTAATACTGGCGTTTCTTCATCCTCTTCAGCCTCTGAGTCTGGCGGAGTTGACATTTCGTACACTGCGTTTCCGCCGGTTACGTCTTTAACCGTTACCGGAAAATCTCCTGCCGTAAATGTTTCATTGATCACCAAACTTTGTAAAAGTTCTTGATTGGTAATTACGATCTCAGGAGTAATCCCGCAATTATAGGTAGTATCGCTATCTGTGGATAATGTAGTGGTAAACTCATAAATTTGTGAGTAGGTAAAAGGCCCATCTTCTATACACTGTCCTCCCACTCTAAATTCATAAGTAGTGCCGGGCTCGAGATTGTAGATTGTAGTATTTTCGTTTAAGGTGCTCGCATTAAACCAAATACCACCATCAGAAGCCTTTTTTCTGTATTGCACATCAAATAGTTTATGATTTACGCCTTGCCAGTAAATTTTTTCGGTGGTATTATTTTTTGCTTCTGCTAATATAGCTTCGGGTTCGGCGCAACTTCCAGTGTATGTATAGTAATATATCTCACTATATCCATCATTTTTAAAAACAGACGTCTCACTAATTCCGTCACTCACCATTGCCCGTACACGCCATCCATATTTTTTATCGGGTAATAATTGTGTTTCTCCTGGGCCATATAATAATGTAGTCGTAAATGTAGTGGTTTGATACAATGGTCTACCCGCTAAAAATGCGGCTTGCGGATCCATTTGATTGTCCCATAACTCGGTCAATGTAAATTCATAAGACACATTGGTCGCATTAAGGTGACGAGGAGTCCATTGGAAAACGATGTTTTGAGGTTCTCGCATTAATACCTGTTCCCCACGAAAAGGCAGATTTAAAAACGGAGGATCATTAAGCACAAGATATACAGGTACACAGCTCTTACGAGAGATTTGTTGACCCGACAGCGCGTCATAAACTTCAAAGCAAAAACGATATAATCCTTCGGGCAAAGGAGTACTATATTGTTGTGGAGCAATCCCTGTAAGGTTTTGTAAAGAAAAATAGGGTTGCAAATCCAAATTACTCAATCGTAACGGAACGCCCCCATCCAAAAAAATGGGATTGGCGCCCATCACGATCTCACTACTACGTATTGAAAGTCCAGCATTATTCTCGATAAATAATTTTAATTGTACTTGTCTGTTAGCTTCTGTAATATCGGTAAGTAACAGATTTAGGATTAGTTTTTCTGAGTTGGCAGTACCATACTCTGAAAGCTTCAAGCTATAAGGCGGTATCATTTGGGGATTTGCTTGTACCGGAAAAACCTGAGCACTTATCCATAGTGGAAAGAAAAATAAAATGACTAAAAAATATTGTACGTATGATTTCATCTGTTTACGCTTATTTTTTGTGTGAATTCATTATTGAGTTGGTTCTTTTTGTACTTTTATATCTACGAGGATGTATGAATTTTGTCCCCCCTGTACATAATTTTTTATTTTAATTGCTCCTTTTTTACCTTCTTGAGTCTGAAAAAGAATAATTCTTGGCACCGTTTCTTTATCAAAATTCTGTAGCCCTCCTGGTGTTTCTTCTATGATTAAATCTTTTAAGCGTACATCATCTTGCATGGTATCAAACTCTTGAGCAGTAAGTGAAGCCGAACAATTGCATAGTTCCTGAGAATTAATAAAAATTGTACTCTTGGACTCCTGTAATACTATGAAAGTAGTCTCGGATAGTTGATCAGGGCTCACAAACTTGTTACGTGTAAAATTTTCATTTAAACCAAAAAACACCAAATCAATATTTTTTTCGATTTCATTAGTTATCTCATTACTTGTATATACCTGGCGTGTTGAAATACTAAAGAAACTCCCTACAGTGTTTGCGGTGTGAGCTGTATTAATCCCTAATTTGATATCTGTAAAAGTTCTAAGATTTGTATTTACAAAGACTTCAATATTTTTTTCGATTGTTTTTACATCCTTACCGTTAGATGCTTTCAAAGTAATTGTTTGTACACCTGGTTCTGTAAATAGTACTTCAGGGGTTTCTTCTGTAGACGTTGAGATATTTGCTCCTGTAAAACTCCATTCATAAGAAGTTGCACTTATAGCATTATTCTGAAGTTGTACACGAACCGGTACCTGATAATCATCATCTTCAAAAGCGGGTTGGAATTCGAAATCTGAAACCAAAAGAGGTGCAACGGTAATTGTTTTTTGAAGTTCATATGTTTCTCTTCCATTACTAACCTCCAAAGTGATTTTATGATCTCCTGGTTCAGTAAATACTACTTCTCCAGGGTCTCTATCCATAGAACTAAATGGCGATCCTCCTTCAAATGTCCAGGCATAGCTATCAGTTCCAGTGGAATTATTTTGAAAAGTATATACAGCCGGAGAAAAATTATCTACCAGATTAGTAATTTCAAAATCTACTATTACAGGATCATCAATTTGAATCTCTAGAATCTTACTGTCTCGAGAACCGTCTTGATTAGTGCCTATAAGTTCTATTTCATAGGCTCCTTTTGCTTCGTATCTTATTACTCCCGGATTGCGATTCCCTGATCGTGAAGGCGACCCCCCCTCAAATCTCCATTCATACTCTTCGGCACCCTCTGTTCTATTAAAAAAGACAACTTGAACGGGTATTGAAAAATCTTCATTGAAAACATCAAAATCAAAATCAACAATAACGGGTACTGCTTCTTCTTTGGCACAACCAAAAAGAAGAAGTAGAACAATTATATTTAGTGTTTTTTTCATTTGAATTTTTAGTATTTCAATCATTCTAATAAGCACATTGTATTTACTGGTCTACTCCACTATAAGTTTACGTGTTTCAGATCCGTTAGGAGTTTCTAGCAACATCAGATATATTCCTGTGGGCATTGAAACGGCATAGTCTAGTAAAAACTCCTGGTTATCTTCTTCTGCACGCTCATGCATTGTAGCTCCAGAGATAAGATTTATAATTTTCACGTTAATGTTAGATGCTGATCCAAGGCTAATTTTAGTTTTAAAGGCACCATTGCTAGGATTAGGGTATAGAATAAATTCTTCTATGAATTTCTTTGAAGAAGTAGTTGTTTGAGGAGCTTCTATAGCTGTCTGGACTAAAATAGTCTTGGTAAAGTCCTGATAACAAGCTCCCTGATATGATCTTAAATTAATATCATAGATTCCTTCTTCTTCAAACTTCAGTATTAATTCTTCTCTGGTTTCAGAAATCACCTGAATTCCTTCAGGAATTGTCCAATCTACTGCTTCACCCATCGGGTTACTTACATTAATGAGCACTACATCCTCATTGGTATATGCTTGGGTGGTAATTAAGAAATCAGAATCTATTGGTCTATCAAAAGCCTCTACAATAACTTCTCCTATGCCTACACAACCTAATCCCGTAGTAATTGTAGCCGTATATATACCTGTTTTGGTAAGGGTAACAGCAGCATTTGAACTGGTAAAACCGGTGTCACTAGACCAGAAATAGATTGCATTAGGATCGTCTATACCTATATCAAGAGCTAGCGATTGTTCTCCACAAAGGGAGCGTTTTTTTTCTAAATCAACCACTATAGGATCCGGATCAACTAACACCTCTTCGTAAAACGCTTTACAACCACTGGCATCTGTAACTTCAAGTGTATAAGTACCTGAAGTTAATCCTTGTACCCCAGCTGTGGAAACTCCGGTGTTCCACAAATATCTATATGGGGGTACTCCACCGCTAACATTGATATTGATTTGGCCATCCTCACCTTCAAAACATGTTGGAGAAACGACTGATAATGGTTCAATTTCTATATTGTTTGATTGTTCAACTCTTATATTTGCTTCTACCTGGCAACCTTTGGCATCTTTTACAAAAACTACATAAGTACCTGCAATCAGGTTATCAATACTTGCAGAAGTATCTCCATTACTCCATTCGTAAGTATATGGTTCCACACCACCAGCAGTAATAACTTCTACCCTGGCATCATTACCGCTTGCGCAGGTAACATCGGTTTTGGTAAACGTAAGCTCTAATGTGTCAGGTTGTGGCAAATATTCTACTACATCATGGGTTTTTGATAACTCATAACTGCGCGAGCCGTCTGTTCCAATCCGTGAAATGTAATTTCCGAGAACTATACCATTTTTATCCCTCACATTTAGCGAATAATTGGTTGCAGTATCCAGAAAATCAATATGATTATCATTTATTGAAAGCTCTTGCCAACTTCCGTCGGTTACTTGCATTTTCCAATGGTAAAAATAGGGGACTAAATCTCCATTACCGTTTGTTGGAACTGCTGCACTATAATCAGGATTTTCCACATCGAATGGAACTCCGCCAGTTACAGTTGCTACCAAAACTCCGTCCTGAAACTGATCGGCTACCCCATCAAAATTGGTGTCAATATTATCAGAATACTTGTTGGCTGCATTACACGAAATAGGAACTGCGTTGATGCTTATTTCTATTGGTGATGGTTGTCTTAACGGCACAGATTCGCTTGTCATTGTGCAACCTTCTTTATTGATCGCATCATTATAATTTGCGTCTCTAGCCGTAATTGTATACTCACCCTCTCCTATACTATGCAAAGTGACCAAATACCCCTGACCTTCGTTGTAAACGGTATTCGTAGTTGTAATTACATTGTCATTTTGGTCTCTCCATTCAAATTCGTAACTATCGCCATCAATTGCTGTACCGCCGGTTACGGTTGCTATGATTCTACCATCTTCAAAACCATTTGCAGTTGGTTGGTTTAAAACTTCGGTAGTAATAAATAATGGAGCATCTGGCTGTGTTATTACTACACGCTTTATAATCTCATCACCCAACACTATTTTTTCATCTATTAAAGTTTGTATTTTCGCTACGCATTCATTGCCATCTCTTATTTTAATATCGTAGGTATCTGGAAATAAGTTTTCTATGGTATGAGTTGTGGCAGAAGAAAAAGAAGTCCATTGATTTTCATCCCAGGTTTCATTTTCTTTCTTCAACAAATATTCATAATCTCCTACACCTCCCGCAGCATTTAAGGTGATCGAACCATCTTGCCCTTCAAAGCAAAATACATTTACAGCATTATCGCTGGGTTCATCTGTAAAAGATACCGGTGTGGGTCTTTCTATTGTAAAAATTGCAGAGTGATTTGTTGCTTCTGTATAATATGCCTGGCCATTGTAAGTTCCCAAAGCTTCTATTAGAAAATCGGTGGTACTAGATGGAAGATTTCTAATGGTTAGTGTATTTCCATCTTCAAAAGAGGTAACATTATTTTCATTAGCAATAACATCTCCGTCTGGATCTGATCGGTCGGATATACTAAAACCAAAGAGATCTCCTGTAATAAGGGGTCTGTCAAATGTTAGCATGACTTCGCCATCATCAGTATCCTGATAGCAGCTTACGGGTTTTGTAGATATCCCAACTATATGAGGCGCAGATTTTCTAATCTCATATCCAACTACATTTTGTGTCCCTATATTGTCACAGGCAGAAGTTCTAAAAAAAATCTCTTTGCCAATAATAGATTCGTCAAATAAATCTGCAAGAATGATCTCACGGGTTGGACTAGATGGTCCTGGCAAATCAGCCCACTCAAATGGTGATGTTCCTTCTAAAAAACTATATTGCCAGTTGTATACGCTATTCTTAAAACCTTCTTGTGCATTTAATGAGAGTACGTCTTCATATCCCATAAGATTAGATTGTGATGGCCTTGAGATTTTTGGCATCGGAGTGATTTCATAATCAAAATAGAGTGATTGTCGTACTTCATTTCCACCTATATAATTATTATTATCACTTTGCCTTTTGTAAAAAAAACCACTATCACAGGGATCCATATCTATCCCTACACGATACGTTTTTCTAACTCTTCCGCCAGTAGACCCACCTGCACAACGTTTTCCAATGAATAGATTAACCTTATCTTTTGCATACATGAATACATCTACACGTTCTACTACACCTTCTAATACATATTCTGTATCTTGATTACTTCCAAGGGTAAACCTTCCTTTTTTATATCTTATAAATCTTTTAGAGGTGCCGTCACTAAAGTAAGCAGTTAGCCTAACCTCTTCTTCACACCTACCATCATCAAATCGAACACTATAGTCCCAATTACTAATATTAATTTTTGTCAGTGGACCATACTCTTTGACTCTTTTACGAATAATATTAGACGTTCCGGTTCCATTACAAGATGTTATACCAAAAGAAACCTCTTGACCTATGACCGATTGATCTATAAAATCTATTAGTCTGATATCCAAGTTACGACTTGGGGGTCTAGGTATATCAATCCATGTATTGGCGTCATCAAGACTATATTGCCATTGATATGAGCTTTCATCGAAACCTTCAGAAGCGCTTAAGGACAGTAATTCCTCATATCCGATGGTATCATCTTCAATGTTAAAAGCTCCATCAAGGGTTATTGTAGGCACAGAAATTACTTGATAATCAAAAGAAAAAGATTGTGTAACCTCATCCTCGTAGGCATTTGACTGACTTATAGAATTGACATCGCAAGAATTGCCATCAATCGGTATTTCATACGTTTCTCTGATAAATTCATTACCTCCAATACAACCTAAAAAAGAATTCCTCCCTCTTCGATCTCTGGCATAAACAGATACCACCAACCGATCCACCACACCTGCCATGTTATACTCCCTATCTTCTGCTGTAGTGTTACCACCTGTGTAATCTATAAAAGTTCTAGGCGCTTCACCAGTACTAAAGTATGCCGTTACCCTAAGGTACTCGTCACATTTTCTATCTTTAAATTCTGAACTGTATTGGTAATCATTTATTCGTATGCTTGTTTGCTGTCCAAACAGTGCATAAGAAAATAATATAAAAAGAAACGACAGTAAATTTTTGCTATTTGTTTCCATAATTTAAAACTCTATTTCTTTGGTTTTAATATCAGAATGAAGGCCATGTATAGTCATAGCCTTTATATGGTATACGTATATATTATTTGGAGATACTGATTTGTCCTCCAACTTATGGATCGATCCCGGAATTTGCTTCCACAATACCGGTTTTTCTTCTTTTTTAGACTTGTAAATCAAAATCTCAGAGACCTCTGATGGCATTTTTCTCCAATTCAAGTTGACTTTATTGTTCTCTCTATCTGCGATTAGTGTAAACCCTTTAATCAGATTATTATCCGAGGTCGAATTTTGAGAAACTACTGTTATAGGCGTTGATGGTGAGGATCTTAATTGATTATCGTCTTCTGCAAAAATTGCATAGCGATATTTTACTTTACCTTTTGTCTTATCATCTGTAAAAGAGGTCACTGTATCTGTTTTGAAAATCAGTTGCCAACCTTTTTCTGGTTCTGATGCGTTTTGACGATACAATTGATGAGACTCTACATCATCGCTACTGCTATTGATCCACTGGAGAAAAACACCATCCTTCATAACTTTATAACCCGAAAATATTGGTGACGATGGGGGTACTACATCAGGTTTTTTGAGCATTATTTTTTCAGAATATTCTGAAATGTTAAAACGTTTATCAACTGCGACTATCTGGTAAAAAACTTTACTATTTAGCGATTTGATTTGTACCGTATCTCTGAAGCTATTTTTTGCTATGGGAGAGATGGTTATTTGTGATACTTCTTCTTTTTCGAGGTTACCTCTAAAGACCCGGTATCCTAGCATGTCTTTTTCTGCATTAGCCTGCCATTTTAATTCCACAATACCTAATGTGTCAATTGTTCCCACAAGACCAATTGGAGGAGCCGGAGGTATAGAATCAACCGTCTGTATAAAAGCAGACATAGATTCGGTTCTTTGATTATTTTTTCCGATAGCTGCTATCCTAAAATAATTAGAAGCCACTAACCCTCCATTGTAGGTAGTTTTTCGAGAATTGGGCAGAATATTTGTCTCTACTGCTTTATATGGTCCATCTTCTTGCGTAGACCAATTCAATTCGAACCTGGTAATCTCATTTTGCGCTTCTTTTAAAAATTCCCACTCAATAATAACCCTACCAGATTCTTCAATGTTGTATTTTGATATATGTGGTATTGCAGAAAGTTTTTTAAATCCTTTTGCCGAAACAACCTCCGATGGTAAACTTTCTTCCCCAAAAGGAGAAATACCTTTAACCCTGTAGTAATACATCTTATCATTTTGTGATAAGGTGTCTACATATTGCATTCTCTTTGTCTGGGTATTGGGTTTATTATTAAGATTAACCAACGGGGTATTGCCCAATCGGTTAAAGTCATTTCCATTTTCAGATCTTTCAACATAGTAAGAAGTAAATATGGATTTAAACATTTCATAGTCCCATGTCAATAAAATAGTCTTGTCATCGGGAACGGTTATTAGATCCAAAGGAGCGGGCAAAGGTTGAGGCTCTTCAGATTTTACCACAACAGAACCGGGAGCTACCTTTAGCAGGGTGCCCGGAATTGCAGTTTCAATCTTATACAAGTACTCTTCTCCAGATTGTATAGTTGTATCTTCATATCCTAAAGCTGCCATTTTTGCTGCTTCAAAATTCATATCTGCAGCAAATAATGCAAATGAAAAGCGTTGTTCGGCTTCTTTGGATTTATTTACTATTCGCCCTATATCACCTTCTTCTTGCATGCCCTCTACAACAAAACTCTCACCATAAATAGCTTGTGCAAGAATAGCTGCATAATCATTATTATTTGCCACATCCTCCCATGCTGACAAAACACTTGGAAGAATAGGAGAAGGTGTCAATAATTTCTTTTCGGGAGGTGATATTAATACTCCATCTCGTGATACTGTATAACGTATTATACGATACCCATGTTTATTTGCTTTTAACCAAGCCGATGGTGTCGTAACTCCCCATCTTAGCATAACTGTATCACCTTGCACTCGAGCCATAACTTTTACACCCGCTTCTTCAACATTTTCTTGAGAAAACACCTGAAAAGCAATACTATAGTACAAGAATACCCCGAGGAATATGCATACTGTTTTACGATCTATTTTTTCAATTGCTATCAAAACACTATTTGTTTTTCGAATCTTATGTTTTCTTAAATTCACCTAGTTTTTAAACCATTTTTAAAGCCTTCTTTTATTATCTTAATGAAAGAGGATTTTTAAACTTATAATTGGCAGAAGTTCCCGTTATTCCTCCTGGTAATGTATATTGTAATTTGATGTTATATTTTCCATAGAGCATTAATTTATAGTCCTCATTCATAATACTTAACTCTGGAGCATCACTAGGTATCAACTGTGCTACATAATCATTAATAACTCTATCTCGTATATTGATGTAATCGTCATAATATGCCTGCGGTAAGTTATATCGATAAGGAAATCTTGTAGCTTTCCAATCAAGATTGACATGATTCTCTAAACTCGTTAAATAATTACTCAAAACAGGTAAGGCTCTTTTGGGTCGGAATCCTAAAATTGATGGATCTCTGTTAACACTGTATTTACCTCCTAAAGGGAATTTTTGATAGAGTATAGGATCTATATCGTTTGTAAAATAAGTGTCCTTAAGATCTGATTCTACATCAACTAAGGGTGCGTTTTCTGTATAAGAGCTACCTTGTAACTCTATGAGGTCAAACCCTTCATGGTTTTTGATTTTGGAGGATAAATAAATCACGTCTGAAGTTATCTTACCCCAATTATCATCTACTACATCAATACTATTAACTTTACTTGCAAAAGTCTTGTACTTACTGGTTCTAAAATTATAAGTGAGTCTTTCTATTTCGCCTTCATTAATTACATTTTCTGCTGTATTTCTTTTAATCTCGACTATATTTTCGTCTCCATAATTCTGCTTTTCGGTAGCAGTATTGGCTGTATCTGAATCTTTCAACAATTTAGAAAAACTTGTAATGGTCATTTTATATGCCGTCTCTCTATTTGTATCAGGAATTTTATAATAGAGCTTATTATCTGCAGCATTATAATTAGGTTCGGACTCCTTAATCTCACGACTTCTATTAACATACTTTACAACACTTTGCCACTTTGAGCTTTCAAAAAGATAGTCTTGTCCCTGTCGAAGTTTGATATATCCTGTATCATATTCGTCAGCATAAAATTGCCGTTGATCTACTACTGGATAAGAATATTGAATATTGCGTAGCGGAATATGATCTGGCGCTGTTCCTGTTGTGAAGTTTCTTTCTTCTTTTTCTATGGCCTTGACTCCGTCTTCCAGAATTGTTTCAAAAATACCATTAATCTTTTCTTGAAAACTAACTACCACAGTCGCTTTTAATTTGGTGGCGGGTGGTAAAATATCTTCAGAAATAAAAGTAACTCGGTCATAACCATACGACCATTCTAATTTTCCTTTAATTTCTTCTTCAGCTTCGTTGGTTACGATAAATTTTTCAAGAAGTACTTTATAGGTATTATCCCCATTGTCTTCAGGAATTACGATAGGCCGATTTACTTTTAAAGAAAAAGTCGCCTGGGGCGCTGTAAAAACATCCACTTCATCATCGCCTTCTACAGGTGAAACATCGGCTATCATTTTGATTCCATTTAAGGGTGATGAATTTTCGAATATACATTCTTTACCAATAGTCACCCTAAACCTGAAACGACCACTTACTAACCCACCTAACACATCAAATTCTCCAGACATATAACCTCGCATCCAGAAAGGGTTTGGAAGTTTGGCCTGCATTAGTACTGCCGTTCCTCCCTTAAATATGGAAATCTTCTTTTTCTTGTGAAATATTTTGATTCTAATCCCCAACTCGCCTTGCAGATACGCATACGCTTGTCCATTAGTATACCAACCATTAATCCCTACTTTTCTTCCTGTATTTGAACATTCGGCTTCTCCATAATTTTTTAACATTAAATCAAACCCTAGACCAGCCTGTAATCGCGCATAAAACATTAGAAATCGTATATCGCCGGTATCAACTTGAAGATTAGAGCCAAAAGCAAATCCTCGTCCATCTTCTAATGCATTTTCGTCGCGCATATAATTTAATGAACTAACCTCGACTCCTAAAATTTGTGCTACCTGAGGCGGTGGCGGTGGGCTATCCAGTATTTTAGAACCCGTCATAAAATAACCAGAAACACTTGCAGAAATAGGACCAACCCCCATTTTAAGACCAATACGATTTTTAGGAGTTCCCAGATAAAAGAACCACTCATCTTTAGATATTTTCATCTCTGCCCATCCTGCCCTTCCTCTTTCTCCTGTGCCTCTTATAAATTTCCCTACATTTATATACAAATCAAGTGTCGCATGAAAAGAATCATTAGCAAAATCAAACTCCATCCCCATATATCCACTGATGGCTGCTTCACCCTTGAGTTCTAGTTCGTATTCTTCTGTCGCCCTATCTAAAAATGTTTTGCTTACTTTATGATCCTCTATTTGATTTGCCACTTCAAGTGTCTCATTTACGATATCGTAATCTACAAGTCTCATCAGTTCACCTTTCAGTTCTTTTAAAGGATCGGTAAAATCAAAATCTTTCATGATCTGTGCTTCTCCATAAAAACCAAGTCTATTTACCCCTCCGTTCTTATTAAACAATATCTCGAAACCTGAATTAAAACTAATTGCTTTTTCATCTCCAACTTTGCCAAATGTTGCAGCTTTTAAACCGAGTCTTGAATTTTTACTTGGAATATAGGATAGTCCTGAAGGGGCAAACACTTTTTCGGTTCCAGGCGCCCGTGTCATTCTATAAAATGCACCACCAGCAAATCCCGAGATTTGCATTGGGCCAAATGGTACGTTTAGACCATGCACTGCGCCATCGACATACCAATACCTGAAATCTTTCTTTCCAAAAACCGCAGTTGATTCAATTGGACCAAATCCACCAAATTCAGCTTTGACTTCGCCAGCAAAACCATCACCATAAGTATCATCATTATCCCGAATCACAAGAGTTCCTTCAAACTTTATAGCACCTAAATTGGCATCTAACCTTATTTCAGACAATTCTATCCCGTCAAATTTCCAGCTCTGTTTAGACTCTGCCGTATCGTTTCTTCCTTTAATTCCCAATCGTGTATCAGAAGAGAATCCTTTGTCTTCTTCTCCCATAAGATTGATCATCAAATCAAAATCCAATTGTACCCTGGTATCGCTTGTACTTAAATCAATATTCGCAACAGAAACCGGAAAACCTGCGAGTTCTAATTTGTCATTATATCCAAAACTATCTACAGAAATAAGAGGAGATTCTGTCTGTATTACAAGACGTTCAAATATGATACCCTTGAATTCTACCGTTTTTGATTCTTTTTTACCTTCTTCATTTTCAATCTCAAATTCGTCTCCCTCATTTTGCAAAGACTCTTTTTGATCTGCAGAAATTGCCATTCTTCCATTTAAAATTGCTTTAGGCCTAAAAGTATCGTCAACCACTGCTAATTCTATTGCAGAGTTTGGAAGCAATTGGGCTTTCGCACTAAATACGTCAAAGTCTATAGTATTTATAGTTTCTACAGACATCATATATTCATCTTCAGAGATAAGACCATGATATTTTAGTCCTTTTTTGTTTTTTTGAACACTATCCTGTTGTCCTTGAATTGCTTTGATATCCTTATCAGAAATTGGCAGCACTATTTGCCCTTCAAATTCTGCACCGGCTAAATGGTTGGATACTATTTCTATAGACATTTTGTCTACAGAATATGCCCAGGCATTTGATTCAGAAGTTCTTCCTTCGTCGATAGTAATGAGGTTATAAACAGAGAAATTACCTGAAACACCATGACTATCGATTAAAAGGTTAGCTGCTTCAAAAGATATACGGTTACTGTTATTTCTTTTTTTAAAGGCTTTTGGCAAACCAATTTCAAGAGATTCTACGTAAACTCCTTTCCAATTATCTTCCGTAGGGAATAACCATCCTTTATCGTGATAAATTTGAGGAAAACTGACACCTTCTGTTCTTATTTCACTAAAATCAAGAATCGCTTTATTTGCAGAGAATACAAATCTATCTTCCTGATCTTTTATAACAAAAGGAGTAAGGCTAATCTCTACAATGAAATCATCCCACCCAGAAGCCGTCGCACTAAATTCACCTGCTACTCTATGAGGCATTTGTATAGGTTCTTTAAGAGCACCATGATAAGATTTCTTCCCTTCTTTTACATCACCATTTTCATCAACGGGTAATATCAAGTTTCTAGAAAATTGAACTTCACCTTCAATCTTCATTTCTTTGACACCATCACAATCAATCGTTACGTATGACCGATTATCAACATCACTAGTTTCATAATCAAATCCGCCTTTTAAAAGTAACAACCAGTTACCGCCACTAAAAGGAATAAATATATCCCCAAGTAATACGAGGTCTCCGCCTCCTATAATTCCTCCTTGATGAGAAAGCTTTATATCATTAGCACCAAAAAAAAGTTCAACCGGTAGTCCCTCTTTATCGGTTTGCGGTAAGATCACCTTCACAAAAACAAGTAGTTCTGTATAATCTTTTGTGAAACTGGCTTTCATAAAACCAATTTGATACTCTATTTCATTAATCTTATGCTTTATTCCAACTGGTAAGACTTGAATATCCTCATTGGAAAAAGAAGAAATCCATTTTCCTGTACTATCGATTTCCTTGAAACCTTCAGCAGCTTCTGATCTTGCATCATTAACGCTTTCTGGCATTTGAGGAAACTCTTTGGCTATATTATCAGAAGAAAGTTCAAGATTACCTATGGTATTTATACTTCTTTTTAAAGGAAATTTCTTATCGAGTTCGGGAAATTGAAAAGATTGAGAAACAATGCTATTTTCAATTGAGGTTCTATCTTTTTTTATTGTTTTAATAGCCAATGAATCCTTTCCCGAAGAATAAAGAACTATAGGTAAAATTAGAGTTACGATTTGGAGTAATTTCATTTTCATGAGATAATTACAATTTATGTGACAAAAGAAAACTTAAAACCAACCCATAGACTTCTTTGAGTGGGTATTGCAACTGCTGAAAAGACGTTGGTTCGGTTTTTCGAGTTTTGAAATGGAAAATTATACAAGAATATTAAGAAAAGAGTGTCAGATTATAATTTGGCACCTCTTAATATGAATTAAATAAAAATATATAGCCTTAAAATCAAGCTTTGTAGAATTAGAGAGGTCAATAATCTGCAAGGAAATTGGAAAGAGCTCTAGAAAAAACACCCAAATAACATCTTATAAACAGATTAGAAAACAAAATTAGATTGAATGATAAGAAAGGCTGTTGATTCAAAAAATAGCATTCTAAATAACAAATCTATTTATACCTTGTAAGGAATGAATTGAAAATAGTCTCTGCCTATGCTCATTAAAAAAACCCGAATGAGCCGATTCGGATTTTTTTGTCTAGCTTGATCAGATTCTATTTGTTGTTTTCAGTCTTACTGCAATCCGTTCTGGATTTATTACAAGTTTTTCATTTTATTAAGTGTATTCACGGCATAATTAGGATCAAGATTTGTATCCAAATTCAGGGAGGATTCTCTTCCTAGCGTATAATAAATATAATCTACTCCCTTTCTTGCATAACTTAAAATAAGATCAGCACAAAGGTTATAGGCTCCCTTTGTTTTTCCGTGAGAATCATTAAGCGTACTATAATTTTTTGCTGCAAAGCTCGAACAATCAACGACATCCCCAAAGTTATTAATATAGCTCTTCCCTACCAATACTTGGCAACCGGCCGACCAGTTTGCAACACCAATACCCGACCAATGAATATTGATTGTGTTATTAGGTCTTTGATCTACACCCTTTGATAGGTCAGCTTCGGTGAGAGCGTTATCATCATCTCGATCCCGAAAAACCAGTACCCCATGTTGATAAGGTCTAAGTGCCCTATAAATTTTTGCCTCAGACGATATCTTATGCCAACCGAATCGGTATTTGTGCTGTCCTTCTACCAAAAATGCTTCATCTAATCGATCTCCTGCCATCGCCTGACTTGGATCAGTAGACCCCCAAAATTTAAAAACCATACCGTTAATAAGTAATACAAAAATATCATCGTTCTCTCGCCTGGTACTTGAACGATCAGGAGCTCTTCTAATACCAATAAGATGGATTTCATTAGGATCAAAATCCCAACTATTTACCTTTCTGGTATCTGAAGCTCTACCAAAATTTTCTATTTGTGATAGTATTGCATTAGGATTTTGCTGATAATGAACCTTCGCTTTATTAAGTAGATTCATCCATTTTTTATATTCTTCAGAAGGATTAGAAATAGAGGCTTTCCCCCATTCTGATACTTTCCCCGAGGCTTTCCAACGATTAATATGTTGTTTGGTAACCTGTCCTATAATTCCGTCGGGGATCATAGTATTTTCTCCTTCTATTGTTCTTACATATTCTTGAAATAATCGGGCAGATGCCTGCGTGACATAATCAAAAATACCATCAACGACACCTCTAGGCATGAAGCCCGCTTCAAACAAAAATCGTTGTAAATCTGCAACCTCGGTACCATGCGTTTCTCTAAATCTACGCCACTTACTTCGATCATCATCTCTGAATGATTTTGTGCCTCTCAGAACCCCTAGATAATGATACGGTGCTAAAAACTTTTTTGCATCGGCAGGTTTTCGTCCCATATCACAACTGCCTAAAAAAAGAGTACTCATAATATTATAGTATTTAAATTAAAAAATGTGTGGGGTAATGTTGTAAGGAGTAGTATCTAAATGTACCCCTTCTTTAATTTATATTTTAGACTAAAAATCATAATATCTACTTAGCGAACTTTCAAAATAATTATAAAAAGAGGTATGTCTTCTTTGTAATCATGCCAAGAAGAGGTTTTATAAAGATACTAAAGATGACAGACAAATACGTGAATCTGTAAGTACCCCTAAACTAGCTACGGTCTAATTTATACAAATTTCATTATTATTTATGTTTTCAAATATGGAAAAGC
>CANMDH010000058.1 GCA_947496555.1 uncultured Aquimarina sp.
CAGTTTCATTTTTTGAAACTGATCGTTAATTATAAATAGAAAACAGCCACATCTTTATACAAGACCGTGGCTGTTTTCAGTCTATCATCTTATTTTGTGAGTTATAAAGATTTCCTTTCAAGTTTGAGGTTCATATGAATACGTGAAATATACCTTTCTTTTACCGTTATAAATTACAATTACTTTATATATAGAAAGAAAGGTTATCTTATTAACTTCAATTGATTCCACTGGAGACAAGACTGTTTTAGTTAAAGGGAAAATCTTCTTTAACAAATATTTTTCATTTTTGTCCCTATATATTGACACATATTTCTTGGCCTTAAAAAAAATAAAAACAAAATATACCGCTAATATTATAAAACCAACAAAAAATAAGCCTGTTCCTGTACTGTCATGAATTGACAATAAGATTACAAATGCGAACAGAACAATAATTGATTGCGCTATAAACGTAATTTTCTGTTTTCCAAATGTGGATATTTTTGTCAAATTGTTATTCATCTGGCTAATCTATTAAAAATCCTATTCTAAATGTTCCTTCAACCCCATAAAAAAGTGCAAACCCAGGAGTAAGATCAATTCCGATAAATGTAGAATTATGTCTAAAAGGAGAATCTTGAGGGCTCTTTTTTCTTACAACATCCAATACAACCTCTCCAGTTAAGGCTTCCCGACCTACTCCAATTGTAGCTTGTTTTGTTCCATCGGGATTCAATGCTAAAGAATATCCAATACCAGTTTCAAAACCAGCTGCAAACTCCCACGATGTTGGATGATTTTCAACTCCTTTTATTACCGTTGCTTCGTTATCTCGGTTATTCCAACTCCAAGACCATGGAATTTGTTTATTAGGAGAAATTTCTACGGCATAGGCTTTATTAAGCTTAACTTCAAACCCTTTTCCTTTCACAGTATTAGCTCCCAATTCTATGTATCCGTATTGATCCCAAAGTTTTTTAAGCCAAAATCCCTTACTAAATGCTCGATCTATTGGCTCCGTATCAATCAAATTTTCGGGCACAGTACCTGGTTTTCTTTGTGTAAGGACACCTCCTCCATTCATCCCATTACTTGTCATCACCGGTGGTACTATTGGGCTTGATGACATTGACCCATCTATACTTATGGTATTGGTCGGGATTTGTATGGTTGTAGGTCCTGATCGGCGACTACTACCTCCAAATAATCTCCTAAAGAATCGTCCTATCTCTCTAAAAGGTTTACTTATTGCAGTACCTATTTTGCCAAGATCTGTACCAAAAGTACTGAACGCATTATTAAACCAGTCCTTGATTCCCCAGTTGTCCCAAGCTTGTTTAATAGATTCCCCATCTATCCACCAACCGGATCCACTACAAGTGCAATCCGTCATTTCACCCGTTGGATCAATATACATCAATGGGTTATTCAACACATATCCATACCGATTAAAGTTTTGGGTGTTGTATGGATCCTGGATGTAGTTATCTGGTGATAAGAACCTTCCCAGTTGAGGATCATACATACGTCCATTCATATGGATCAGCCCTACACTAAAGAAATGCTCATGACCTGTATATCCTCTACCCAGCAAACTCTCATAACCAAAGTTTGTGGTTCCGTTTTTTGCCCAGAACTTGTCTACCGTTCCCCAGGCTCCGAATTGACGTTTTTCTACCGCCTCACCAGCACTGTTGGTAATGGCCAGGATACTCCCCAGATAATCCCTATGCAGGTAATGATATTCATTGATTGCATTACTGCCATTCTTTTTGATATGGGCCACTGGTGCAGTATATTCATCTCCCATCACATAGGTAATGATCTTATAGCTATTGTCTTGTGTATCATGTACAATCTCTACCGGGGTAATGGCAGAATATTGCTTATGATAACGTCGTTGTAACTTGTCTTCTTGTAATCCACCATACCAGGCGTGACTACGATTCGTTAACGGGCCATATTCAAAGCTCACTCTTCCGTTACCTTCTTCAACAATATCTATCGGTTTTTTAAAGGCATTATAGCTAATCTGTTGTGGCGCATGTTCCTCGTAATATTGATCCCCATTGGTATTGAGTCCTATATCTTTTAACTGATAAGTACTACCGGTTTGATAGGTATAGCTACCTACATCAGAATTATTGGTAATTCTACCACGGGTATCATAAGTCTGAGTTTTGGTTACTGCCCCACTGATATTGGTTAAACGATCCAGGTTGTCATAACTAAAACTTTCCTCCCAATTAAAACTGTGGTTTTTTCTTTCGGTTAAGGTTCCCCTGGCAGCATTAAAGGTATAGGTCATGTGCATTGCTTTGGCATTAGTGTCGCCATGGGTGTCCTGCATTTTACTTACCAACCCGTAGGTATCATATTCACGGGTTTTTACAACCCCATTACCTAGCTCGACGGTTAATGCCTGACCTCGCTCTGTTTCTTCAGTCAGTTTCCACAGGCTTCCTCCACTCGCTGCATCGATCACTTCATGCCTGATCCCAGCGGTATCATATAAGTTCTTGGTATGCACCGTGCTGGTTTGTCCACCACTACCGGATATTATTTTCTTTTCACTGATTCTACCATAGGTGTCATAGGTATAGCTCTTTTCAAATTGCGCCATCCCGGTGTTCTCTGTAATTTTCTTAGGACGTTGGTACCCGTCATAGGTCAACCCATAGGTATAGGATTGGTTAAAGAAGGTATCCTGCCCATTAATTCCGGTAAGAAGCTTAGTACTGGTGTCATATACATAGGAAAGCTGCAGTTTGGTGTTGTCTCCATCGATACTTTTCTGCGTTACTTTACCATAAGCATCATAGGTATAGGTAGTGGTTCCTTTAGGAGTGGTTTCTTCTAACACTTCTCCCAGGATATTATAACTATAGGTATATACTCCTGCTGTTGGATCATGCAATCGGGTTTTTCTCCCCCATCCATCAATATCCACATCAATCTGGTGTCCGTCATAATTGGTGGATTTCATCACCCCGTTGGCATAATAGGTATAGGCAATAGTTCCTCCTGGATCAGTTACCTCTGCAATATTACCCGCTGCATCTCTTGTGGTCGTTACCGATTTGGTACCATCATTCACCGTAGTTGATAACCCACTATAGGTAGTAGTAATGGTTTTACCTGTATGCAATTGGGTAGTTGTTGGCCTACCATATTGATCGTATCCTGTCACATTCCATTGGGAGGCCGAGGAGAAATACGGCTCACTTACCCGAGTTGCTTTCCCCTGGGCATCGTGTTCCATACTTTGGGATACCCATTTATTGTTGAGACTAAGCGCACTACTTTTTATTTCCCAACCTAATCGATTGACATAGGTTTTTTGTTTTCGCCCGTCTGGATAGTTGGTCTGTATCGATACAAAATTGTCTCCAGACTCACTTTGATACGAGGTGGTTGTCACTTTATCAAGATAGTCCTTAGTTTGTGTCACCCTGTTCCAGCCGTCGTAGGTAAATTCAGTGGTTTGGTTATAGGGATTTGTAGTAGTTTTTATATTACCAAACCCATTAGGATGATAGGTGTAACTTGTCTCCAACCCTTCTATGCTTGTCATTTTTTTTAAGAATCGACCACTGGTATCAAACTCAAACCCCACCGTTCTGGAAGTAACTCCCTGTCCTGCTAAAGTCTTAGAAATAACATTTCCAAAACCATCATACGAAAAAGTTTCGGTAAGCCAATCGGTATTATTACCTTTTTTCTTAATCTGGGTCGGAAGATTGTTGTTATAGGCGAACTCTTCTTCATTACTAAAGGTATTACCATACATGGTAGAACTTGTTACTTTGGCACGTACCCTACCTATATGATAATTTTGATCAAATACACTCGCGTTATTATAATAGGTATAGGTTTCCCTGTTGGACCCTCCCGGGAAGGTTGTATTGATCGTTAGTGGATTGTTATATGCATCATAAGTATATGTTTTGGTAGAACTTACTCCTTGCAAATCATTATCAGTCACGATGCGAGTAGGAATGCTATTAAACACCTTGTTTCCTGAAAGTGAAGAGGTATAGGTATAGATTGACTTGGTAATATAATTGGTAGGGTCTCCATATGAAGATTGACTGGTTGAGGACCACTCTAGCTCCATGGACCCGCGTTCCTGCGGATTATGCCTGGAGATATTCCAGATTTGGTTAACTCCCGTACCATACTTATTAGTCCTTTTTACGGTTCTAAATCCTTGAAATCCTAACCCTTCCAGGTGCGTGGTGGCACTCTCATAGCTAAAGAGCTGTCTTCTTTCGATTCCAGAAGCATTTTCTATGATTTGGCTCACTAGTTTTAATCCCGGTGCAGAGTGGATATTCATATACGGAAACCCATCATCATAACCAGAGGTATACGCTCCAAAATAGTCATCTCCTCCCACGGCACTATAGGTAATCTCTTGGCTAAGACCATTGTTAGAAATGCTGTTGAGCTGCATGTCCTTTTGATTATCGGCATTGAATTGATAGGCAAAAAAGTTATTCACTCCTATATATCCATACTCAAAATTACTTCCGCTGATATTAGTATCTAAAAATACCGGGATTCCATTTTTTTGATTCCCTTGATTTCTTATGATGTAATTATGGCTGTAGAAGTCTACTTTTCCATCACTACCAATACCTGTATTGGCATAATACATAATATGATCATAAGAACGATCGGTAGCCGAGTATGGGGTAACGACTTTATGTTTTATAATATCGGTTTTACCGTCGGCGTTGATGTCCTGGGCAAAATAATGATATTCTACATATGGTGCGGCAATACCGTTTTCACTCACTCCAGTATTATTGGTGCCATAGCCTTCCTGGTAGTAAGGCCCCCCGGTATTATACTTGCTAAACGAAGTTCCGGTAGAGAAGAAAAATCGCCATGAGCTGGAGTTTTTGGCCGTAGGTGTGGAAAAGTCCATTTTACCATCGCCATTATAGTCCCCTAAAAGTATCGGTTGCTTGTCTTTGATGTAATTGTCTGAAATATTGGCGCGTAATACCAATTGGTTGGATTTATTTAAGGTATATACTTTAAGGTTCCCTTGACTAAACTGAAATAAATCTGATTTTCCATCGCCATCAAAATCCCCAGATAATGTTGGGTATTTTGAGCTTAGCATGCTTTGAAGAGTTCCTGCCAGGTTCACGAAGTTTTGAGTCTTGGCACGATTTAAATCAATGAAATATACCTTGGGATCACTTACCTCTACTGGGTAGCATTCTTCCTCTTCATAATTTTCATAAGGATCTTGTACGGTATGACACTCCAGGCCAACTTCATAATTTTTCTGAATCGCTAAAACATCGATGATCCCATCGCCGTTAAAGTCACCGGTGATGTATTCTTTAGGGATTTTTCTGCGGTCCCTGAAGTCCATTTTTCCATGAAAAGTACTTCCTGCAGCCGTGTGAAACCCTGGTTTAAGGGTTAATTCTTCAGACACATTATAGGTTACATTGGCATTGTTATATACCCTGTGGTTCGCCGTAATAAAATCTTTGTACCTGCTAACGGCAGCACCGCTGATATCACTGGTAAAACTAATGGTTCTTGGGTCTCCATAATTATCATCTCCATAGTGTACATAATTTGGAGCCTTCCACACCTTTTGCCCTCCATCATACAATCCGGCTGCTCCTCCGACCTGGTAAGATCTAAAACGTACCTCAGAGGTACCCCCACTACCGGCATTGTTCTCTGAAACAATAGTAAATGCCTGACCTGGCATTACTTTATGCTTGTTTTCATGGCTGTTATACACCATAAAGGTACTGGTAAAGATATCATCAAACTTACCAAAGTTATATGTGCGGCCCAGAGTAGCTGGGGCACTACCATTATACCCCTGAAAGAATCGCCAATGTAAATTGACTTCTCCTTGTTTATCCTTTTTATAGGTAGCAAAGTCCATTTTTCCATCTGCGTCGTAATCTCCAGCCACAACGCCATGAAGATCTGATCGTGCTCCTGGACTAATCACTGCAGGAGAACTATATACTGGAGTCAGTAAATCATCAGAGCTATCACGCCCATAATTAAATACAATAGGAGTAAAAGACTTGTTTGCACCATTGGTTTCCTGAACCTTCCATAACCTTTCATACCTTCCTCTAAGGGTGGATGAATGGGTCAATTGGTACTTTCTGAATAATGACCCACCACTATGGACCTCAATCTTATCCAGAATTTGAGTTCTTTTAAAACTATGTCCTCCAACAAAAGATAACTCGATGCGCTTTCTATTTTTATACGTAAAACTAATCACATTAGGTGCGGATGTTCCTGTTCTAGAACCATAGGAAATAGTGTTGATTCTAAGCAGCCCATTGGACTGGGAGTAGGAATATTGAATGAAATTCCCTTGAGGATCTTGTAGTTTGTAGATGGCCCATTCTAACTTTCCCCTTGAACTACTGGCATTACCATACCAGGCTCTGGAACCGTTGGGATGATACACAATAAAGTATGAGGGACCATAAGCAGCCCCACTGGGGTGTGTACCGTATGCCTTTATTTTTATATTAGAGAAATTCTCGGTCTGGTACTCAGAATTCGCGGCTCCATAGGTGCCCGTTTTGAGCATCAATCGCTGCCCGTCTAAGGCATAGCGATCTTTATTATCAAAATCAACCGGGTCAATCTCTCCATCATGATACTTTGTCGAAGGCAGCCGGGTGATGGTGGATACCCCAGAGATATTCCATCCCCAACCTGCCAAGCCATTGGCGGCCTGACTGTTAAAGGTTAAAGAAACGCTTGGGGCTACATTTCCGATCCCAGGCGGAATTGCAATAGGAATGGTGTAATTGGCTCCTCCCGAAGCAGAAACAGATAACGCCCCCGGAGTGGCTCCGGCCTCTGAGCCTGATAATGTTAAATTCTTTGTCGATGCCAATGATTTACTGGCAGTGCTGTTCTCTGAACCCGAATATAAGGTTGGTGTCGATATGTCGATAGCCGTAGAAGGGATATCAACAAGGGTGGCAGAGTTTCGTAATACCTCATCTCTCGTCTGTTGCGAACTTGCAATGATAGAGAATAAAAGAAATAGTCCTGTAGAAAAATATTTATGTAATTGCATATCGAACAAGCTTACTTTTTAATAATTTTTTTGGTTAGTGAGTTTCCGTCGGTAAGGAAGAATCTTACCACATATAGTCCATCAGGCCAGGTAGACAAATCTATTTTGGCCTCGTGATCACCGGGTGTATATTTTACACGATGTACTTTGGATGCAATATCAATTAGTACGATCTCTGTGATCGAGTTGCTGTATTCTTGGTTCCAGTTAATCGTTAAAAGCCCTTTGGTTGGGTTCGGAAACACAGCAATACTTTTGTCAAATTGCGTAGTAACCGTAGTCTCTTCTTTGATTTCTTCTTCGGCTACTTCTTCGGTTGCGGCTTCTTTTGAGGCATCGCAATCCCCATTTTTACAGTACACTCTTTTTACCTGGTTGCCTGCGGTATCATAAGTAAACACCAATTTTGATTGCGAGAATCCCAAGGCTGTGATCAGAAAAAATGCTATGCTAAGTATGTTATTTTTCATTGGTTTGTGTGTTAAGTAGATTTGCTATTATTTTTTCAAGATTTTCAACTCGTTCTTCTAAAGTTGTATTTTGTTTTTGTACCGCTTTTAAGGTTTGTATTTCTTTTTCTTGCGCTATGGTATATAAAGTCAACTCTTCAATCTTTTCAAGCAGCTTCATATTCATTTCACCTAGTTGTATCCCATTTTTTGCAACTTCTTTGGCAGACGGAATGTTTTGTAAATGCCCTTTCTCTTTGATATGTTTTTCTACTTCGCTCAAAGTAGGAAGCTCATAAGTCTCTTCAAATACGTAATCTGCCCAACCACCTATCTTTACTTTTACTTCGCTTGAAGTTATTTTACCCTTTACACCTAGATGTCCTTTACTCCCATTTAAGTACATGGCATAATAGTTAGGTGTTGTGGCTGATCTTCCTGTCCCCCAATAAAAATTACCATTGTCATGAAATCCAAACATTAACTCTTTTGCGTCTCCCGGCTTAAAAACTATGGCACCATGCCCTCCTCCTGTAAATTCAATTTTGTTTTGATATCCATTTACTGAAGACACCTGATTGTAACCGTCAATTTTTATAGAGTTCACGGTTGTTTTACCGTTTACGTCTAATACTGTACTTGGGTTGTTAGTACCAATGCCCACTTTGCCTGCGTTAAAATAAGTTGGATGGGATTTACTAGAGGTTATTTTGATTCGTTCTTCATGGTTATTCTCCCCAAGTGCTTGAAACAACTGAAGCGAGGAGAACAATTCCCCTCTTGTAGAACCTCCGGGCTTCAATTCTATTGTATTGTGAGAATAGGTACCCACAGGTGATCCCATAATTAACGAATGCCTTCTCCAATAAAAATGAGTTTTTCCCCATCCTGTATCATATGCATCATTACTGTATAAATAAAAATCTCCGTTTACTTGTAGCTTAGAAACTGGGTTTTTTGTACCTATTCCCACATTACCCCCACTGCTTGGGAAAACGATAAAATTACCGGTCCCAGTGTTGAAGGTCATATCTCTATTGCCATAAGTGAAAATTGAAAAATCATCTCCATCGCCAAAATTCGCTGCAGTATTGTTCCACATAAAACCGGCTTGATAATCTGATGAAGTACCAAATCTTACGAATTTGTATGGGTCGCCGTTGCCATGAGTAGGGTTTAAATAAGAAACATTCACTGTTTGTCCCCAAAAACACATTGGAACCACTAAAAAACATAGGGTAGTATAAATTGTTTTTATCATGCCAGGTTTATTTATTTTTTAATAAAAGTTCTAATTTCTCTTCCACTATTTTTATTCTTGAATTTTGACTTTCTAATTCCTTGATTCGATTTTCTTGCTCAATTGTATACAAAGTCAACTCCTCGATCTTCTCAAGCAATTTCATATTCATAGTTCCTAGGTCCACTCCTTCGGTCTCCATAACTTTGGCTGAAGGGATATTAGGCAAGTGTCCTTTTTCCTGGATGTGTTGTTGTACCTCGTCAATAGTCAATAAATCATAGTCTTTTTTGAATACATAATCCGGAGCGGGAACGCTTAGGTCAATTTTTACTTCTTCGGCGTGGATTTTTCCTTTAACGGTGAGTTTGGAGTCGGGGGTCGTAGTGCCGATACCAACATTACCACCATTAAAATAGGTCGGATATGATTTGCTAGAAGTGATTTTTACTCTTTCTTCGTGATTATCCTCCCCAAGCGCTTGAAACAACTGAAGTGTAGAAATTAATTCACCTCTAGAAGAACCTCCAGGTTTCAACTCGATGGTGTTATGAGAATATCTTCCTTTGGCCGATCCCATTACCAAAGAATGTCCCTTCCAAAAGAAACGAGTAATTCCCCATCCATTAACTGATTCTGTTCCACTTAAGAAAAAGTCTCCATTCACTTGTAGTTTCGAGATTGGATTTTTAGTCCCTATACCAACATTACCACCATTAAAATAAGTTGGATGTGATTTGCTGGATGTGATTTTCACTCTTTCTTCGTGGTTATCCTCCCCTAGTGCTTGAAACAACTGAAGTGTAGAAATTAATTCACCTCTGGTAGATCCCCCAGGTTTCAACTCGATGGTGTTATGAGCATATCTTCCTTTGGCTGATCCCATTACCAAAGAATGTCCCTTCCAGAAGAAACGAGTAATTCCCCATCCATTAACCGATTCTGTTCCACTTAAGAAAAAATCTCCATTTACTTGTAGTTTCGAGATTGGATTTTTAGTGCCTATACCAACATTACCACCACTACTGGGAAACACAATAAAATTACCTGTTCCGGTTCTAAATGAAATATCTCTATTGCCATAAGTGAAAATGGAAAAATCATTTCCATCACCATAATCTGTTGAGGTATTATTCCACATAAAACCAGCTTGATAATCTGATGCAGTACCAAATCTTACAAATTTGTATGGGTTGCCGTTGCCATGAGTTGGGTTTAGATAAGAAACATTCACTGTTTGTCCCCAAAGACATATCGGAACTATCAGAAAACAGGCTATGGTATAAATTGTTTTTATCATGTTAGGTTTATTTATTTTTTAATAAAAGTTCTAATTTCTCTTCTAGTATTTTTATTCTTTTTTCCTGGCTTTTCAACTGCTTTTCTTGAATCTTCAATTCTTCTTCTTGGTCAATCGTGTACAGAGTAAGCTCTTCAATTTTCTCAAGCAATTTCATATTCATGGTTCCCAGATCCACGCCTTCGGTTTCCATAATTTTAGCCGAAGGAATATTAGGCAAGTGGCCTTTTTCCTGGATGTGTTGTTGAACCTCATCAATTGTTAACAAGTCATACTCTTTTTTGAAAACATAATCTGGGGCAGGAACACTTAGATCAATCTTTACCTCTTCGGCATGAATTTTTCCTTTTACGGTGAGTTTGGAGTCGGGGGTGGTTGTACCGATGCCTACATTTCCACTTTTCCTTATGGCTAATCTTGTACTAGGAGCATTTGTTTTTGTAGATGAAACTCCTAAACTCATGATTCCATTTAAAGAATCAAATCTTAAATCAGCAGAATATTTGGTATCAAAATGATCTCCTTTGGCGCTCGAGTGATTGAAGAATAATACCTGATGACCTCCATCATGAAAAGTGAATGCTTTTCCTATTTCTAGTCTTTCTTTTGGGTTAGTTACTCCGATCCCGACTTTGCCATAACCGTCAACAATAAATCTAGCACCATTTCCACCTACTTGAAGAACTCCATCGGTCCTCATAACACCCGTATTATGGTAAAAGTTTTTATTCCCAAAGGTTCGTATCCAAGAATTGTCCTTCATATAAAAACCACCTCCGTAGTCGTGAAAATAAATACCCCTTTGGCCTTTTACTCTTAACCAACCATTAGTTACATAAGTTTCTCCGTTGATATGTAACCTTCCCAAAAGAGACGTTGTTCCTATTCCAACACTTCCATTCTTGTTTATATAAAGTTGAGAACTTGGCGCATTGGTGGTGGTTGATGAAACCCCTAAACTTAATCCACCATTTACTGGATCAAATCTCAAATCACCTGAATATAGATTTGGATCAAGATCACCAGCGGCACTTGAATGATTGAAAAAGAGCACATTGTGACCTCCAGTATGAAAAACAAAGTCGTCATTTATTTGTAGTTTTTCTTTAGGTTCTAAAGTCCCAATACCAACATTTCCTGAAGTCGGAAATGTGTTTGTTTGTGCATTTGTCAATATTGACGAAAATAGCACTAAAACTAATATGGATTTTTTTAGCATGGTTTCGTTATTTATTTTTTAGTAGTACCTCCAGTTTCTCTTCCAAGGCCTTTATTCTTTCTTCTTGGGTTTTTAACTCTTCCTCCTGCTCAATCGTATAAAGAGTCAACTCTTCAATTTTCTCAAGTAATTTCATATTCATCACTCCCAAATCCACGCCTTCGGTTTCCATAACCTTGGCTGATGGGATATTAGGCAAGTGCCCTTTTTCTTGAATGTGTTGTTGTACCTCATCAATGGTCAACAAATCGTAGTCTTTCTTGAAAACATAATCAGGAGCTGGTACGCTTAGATCGATTTTGACCTCTTCGGCATGGATTTTTCCTTTTACGGTGAGTTTGGCGTCGGGGGTGGTGGTGCCTATACCTACATATCCATTGCTTATATTGGCAAACATGAATGCCGTCTTTAAGAACTCACCATTTGTATACTCTAATTTTGTCCCAGCCTTCTCTCTTAAGAAATAGGTTCCCTCATCCTGAAAAACAATACCTCCAATATCATTATAAGTCCCTCCGGGGCGAATCCATTTTTTTTTGCTTTGATCCCATTTTGCAGGCCCATAGCTACCTGTAAGCCATTCATCTCTTATCCAAGAGTTATCTTGTGAGGCAGAAGTTAACCCGATTGCAGTTTTTCTAAGTCGCACTCCTGATGCAACATGTAATTGAGCTGCGGGATTAGTGGTTCCTATACCTACGTTACCATTTTGTGTATTTATTACGAACGTTTTCCAGGATTCTTTATTTGTGTATAATGTACCTATACCGAAAATGTTTCCTCCAAAGTTTTCCTCAGAAAAACCCATATTGATTCCTAATTGCCCCCCATCTTGTCTTAGTTGTATTAAAGGATTGTCGGCTTCATTATTATTATCTTCATCTGCTTCTATTCTTAATATGGCATCTCCTGAAGTAGTAGAACTTATTTCAAGTTTTGCCTGCGGAGAGGTAGTGCCTATTCCAACATTACCGTCATGTCTAATTCGTATATATTCTTTTTCATTAGCATACAATGCAAGTCCTGAAGAATTAGCCCATTGTTCTTCTTGAATTGAAACTATGCCTCCCCATTTATATCCTTCAGTATTCCCTGAATGTTTTAGTTTTATTCCCACACCATAACCGGAGACTGAACTACTATTAAACGTATTATTTACAGTTACAGGCCAGGAAAGAGCATCTTCTCGAACAGCCACGTGCAGCTTGGATATTGTTGAACTAATACCTATACCCACACTATCTGAAGTGCTTATCTTGTTACCATAATCAGTCCATTGTGCAAATGTTTGTATCCCTGTAATTAGGAAAGCAGATAAAAGCAGTATTTTTTTCATGAGTTTGATGGTTTATTTATTTTGTACGAGTTTTTCTATTTTTTTCTCCAATATTTCTACTCTGCTCTTATATGTTTTAAGCTCTTGAATCTCTTTTTCTTGCTCAATCGTATACAAAGTCAACTCTTCAATCTTTTCGAGCAGCTTCATATTCATAGTTCCCAGATCCACTCCTTCGGTTTCCATAATCGTTGCCGATGGGATATTAGGCAAGTGGCCTTTTTCCTGAATATATTGTTGTACTTCTTCAATCGTCAACAGATCATAGTCTTTTTTGAAAACATAATCAGGTGCGGGAACACTAAGGTCTATTTTTACCTCTTCGGCATGTATTTTTCCTTTTACGGTGAGTTTGGAGTCGGGGGTTTTAGTCCCAATCCCGACATAACCATTTGACCTGATAACCATGTCACTTTCATGATTATTTGTCCTAAATCTTAATGTATTTGTGGCGTGCTCGTATTGCATACCTCCTAAAAAATCATCATTAGCATCAGAAAAACCATAGTACCCCGTTTTATCTGCAGGAGTCAATAAACTAACCATGACATGGTCATCATCCTCTATCATGAGGTCAGAAAAACTATGCGTAGTGCCACCAGAAGTACCATTGGAAACATGAAACTTGGTTTTAGGAGTCACCACACCTATCCCAACATAACCATTTGATCTGATAGCCAAATCACTTTCATGATTATTTGTCCTAAATCTTAATGTATTTGTGGCGTGCTCGTATTGTATACCTCCTAAAAAATCATCATTGGTGTCTGAAAAACCATAGTAACCTGTTCTATCGGCAGGGGTCAATAAACTGACCATAACGTGATCATCATCCTCTATCGTGAGGTCAGAAAAACTATGTGTATTGCCACCAGAAGTGCCATTAGAAATGTGGAGTTTAGATTTCGGTGAAGTAGTTCCCATTCCCACATTACCATCATCTGGAAATGTATTTGTTGTTTGACCAAAAGTAATTCCGCATAGCAGTATAGCTATGCATATTAGAAAGCTTGTTTTCATAGTAAATTGATTAAAAAGGAAAAAAATCTTCTATTCTGAGGTGCCAAGAAGAAGTGGCAAATATATACATATTGAGATCGATTCATAGCAGACTTATTGATTGTTAATAATTTATTAATTCAAAGATTTTTTCTGTTAATTTTTATTTTGTTGACTATCATATTTTTACATGTTTTTTTAGTATATAGTTGTAACATGAAGTAACTAATTGAATTGTTTATTCGCAATAATAAGGTATGCCAGTTTCATTTTTTGAAACTCGGAAAAAATTTTTATAAAACTTTGAAATTAGATAATTAAAAACGGTTGTCTTTTGTTCAATTATTCGTTACGAATTATTCTACTACTTAAAATACTTCGCTTTTTTAGCAATAAGGGGATGATGATCGAGAAAAATACAATACCATTAAATCGCACCAACATAGATTCAAAAAAGAGAGAGATAAAAAGAATGACAAAAACGGCCACTTCGTTGCTACTTCGCTTCATTCGCATTGCCAAAAGGACAAAAACATTTACCAATACGCCAAAACCAAAAATTCCGGTTTGTAGAAATGTCTGAAGAAATTGGTTGTGCGCATTATATTTATTTTGATAATTGGAAATATAATTTAATTCTTTATACTTTTCAATCAAAACATCATTGGTATCTCCAATTCCATAGCCAAAAAATGGGGCTTCCTCTATTAACTTTACACTGGCATCCCAGGTTAGTAGTCTTGATTTTTCTACAGTAGTATTATCAATTTCAAGGGTATGATTTGTATCGGTTACATTGGTATAAAAATCAAAGACTCTTGGGTTTTGTAAAAACACAATAAGCCCCAACATAAATACGATGACCATAGTATATTTTTGATTTTTGTCTGAAATATTGAAAATTAACAATATGCTCATCATTGCTAAAATCAGATAGGCAGCAATCGAGGCCAACAGAAAGAGATATACAAATAGGATGATTGTAATACATAATTGTGTCCTGGATTGAAGTTTGTTCTTAAGATAATAACTCAATACCAGCAATATATATAAGGAAACATAACTAGGATTCACCAAACCCGAAAATTCTGCTCCCATAAAATAGTTCCATCCTTGATTTAAAGACTCCAAAAGCAAGGAGATTCCTTCTAAAGAAGCTTCAAAAGAGGTGAAATTTCCTTTTACAATCAATAGTACATTATAGCAAGCAACCGAAAGATTAATAAAAAAAGAAACAATCAACCCTAAAAGTAAAAACTCAAATAATTTTTTTACGGTAGAAGCATCTTCTTTTACAAAAAGAAAAATGATCGGAAAAAATAATAATGACAATGATCGTTGTAGTAAATCTATTCCTGCAGAAATATTATCTGAATATATTAGGCTAAATGCCATTATAATAAAATACACTGGAAAAAGTAATAACGCCCTATCATCAGAAATAAGCTTCTTCTTAGATCTAAATATATTAACAAGTCCAAGAATAATCGAAATAATAAAAAAGGGTGTGGGAAGATTAATTCCCAACGGTAATAGGAAGAAAGCAGTATAAAGACTATTCCAAAAAATGGTTAATACAAGATCACCCTCGTCTTTATAAAACATCGCAGTAACTCTGGATATTATTTCGGTAGATTTCATATTAACAGATTTTTGCAACTATATCAGAAGTGGATATTATAAACGAATCATTCAATTATAAATTATTCTGATTTATATTAAAACAATTAGTTAAGAGGATATGCATTCTATAACTCTAGGTATAATTAATATGCCTTTTCCTCTCCTTTAACAGCATTAAGGATGGTAAGAATCACAATTTTTATATCCAGAAGTATTGACCAGTTTTCTACATAAAAGATATCATATTTGACTCTGTTAATAATATCTTTTTTGGTTTCTATTTCGCCTCTAAAACCGCTTACTTGTGCTAAACCCGTAATTCCTGGTTTTACAAAGTGACGCACCATGAATTTATCCACTTTTTGAGCAAACTCTTCGTTATGCTTTACCATATGTGGCCTAGGGCCAACTACAGACATATCTCCTTTTAGAACATTTATAAATTGCGGCAATTCATCTATACTGGTTCTTCTCATAAACTTTCCTACTTTGGTGACTCTAGCGTCTCCTCTAGTAGCTTGGTTGGCACTTGTACTAGGTGTCATAGATCTATATTTATAGCAGTAGAACTCTCTATAATCCAACCCATTTCGGAGCTGTTTAAAAAATACTGGTCCTTTAGACTCTAATTGAATAAAAAATGCGATAAGAGGAGTTAACCAAGATAAAATACCGATTAACACAATAAGGGATAATACAATGTCAAAAGTTCTCTTTACAAACTTATTTATAGAATCATCCATTGGAATTTCACGAAAAGATAATACCGGTATATACTCATAATAGTTAAAAACTAATTTTTTGGTAAAAATATCTTTATTGTCTGGGATGAATTTCAATATTTTCAAATTATTCTCGGTGAAATTAACCACCTGGCGCAATTGATCATTTGACAAATCGGCAATAGAACAATATACCTCGTCAATTTCATTTTCTACGATATAATAAAAACATGATTCTAAGTCAAAATCCTGATCTTTGACTGCAAATTTCTTTTGATAGCGATACCCAAATTCCGGTTTGTCTTTAAAAATCTTAATGAGTTGGTTGGTCTTTTTATTATCTCCTATAACTACCACTTTACGAATATTGCCCCCGAAAACCTTTCTATACTTAGATAATAAAAAAAGTAATGCAAATTTTGTAATCGTTATCAAGCCCGTTAATGCAGCAAAATACTTAGCCATTTCTAATCTACTTATCCCTGGTTGCTTAAAAAACCCAATAAAAGCATACAAAATAAGCCCAAAAATCAAAAATTGACGGATTAAGGAAGCGAGTGTCTGAATAACATTAGAAAATCGCTCTGTATCATAAAACTTATTCTTAATAGAAAGTATCATCCATAAAACCGATATATATATAGAAAATAAAAGCTTAAGGCTAATATTTGTTTGAAAAATTGATATTGTAAGATTTAGAATCACAAGATCCACCAAACAAAAAAGTGGTTTTATATAAACAGAATATCTTCCTATTTTACTACTCTTCATTCAATTTTACTTTTTTGAAAAATTTCTATGCTCACTTTTTTGAAGTTCTTCTACAGAAAGGCTTTTAAAGTATTTTAATGTCTTTTTCATGCCATCTGCTCTGTCTATTTTAGGTTGCCAATTCAAAATTTCCTTTGCCTTAGTAATATCGGGCTGCCTTTGGAGGGGATCATTAACTGGCAAAGGCTTGTAAATGACCTTTTGGTCGGTTCCTGTAAGTTTAATAATTTCTTCAGCAAAATCTGCGATGGTAATTTCCTTAGGATTACCAATATTTACAGGATATACATAATTACTAAAGAGAAGTCTGTAAATCCCTTCGATCAAATCATCCACATAACAAAAAGAACGTGTTTGTAATCCATCTCCAAAAACTGTGAGATCTTCTCCTCTTAATGCTTGACCAATGAATGCTGGTACCACACGTCCATCATTTAATCGCATTCTTGGTCCGTAGGTATTAAAAATTCGCACAATTCTGGTTTCTACTCCATGAAATGTATGATATGCCATAGTTATGGACTCCTGAAAACGTTTTGCTTCATCATAAACTCCTCTTGGGCCTATCGTATTTACATTTCCAAAATAATCTTCGTTTTGAGGGTGCACTAGTGGATCCCCATAAACTTCACTGGTGGATGCAATAAGAATTCTTGCATTTTTTTCTTTCGCCAGACCTAAAAGGTTATGTGTTCCCAAAGAACCTACCTTTAACGTTTGAATTGGAATTTTTAGATAATCTATTGGACTTGCCGGTGATGCAAAATGTAGAATATAGTCTAATTTACCAGGCACATGAACAAACTTTGTAACATCATGATGATAAAACTCAAAATTCTTTAGTTTAAAAAGGTGTTCAATATTTTTAAGATCCCCTGTGATTAGATTATCCATTCCTATTACATGAAATCCTTCATTTATGAACCTATCACATAAATGTGATCCCAAAAATCCCGCTGCACCAGTGATAAGTATTTTTTGCATGTTTATAGTTTTATATCTTTTCTTCCGATTGAAAAATAAGAAATTCCTTCATTTTTTATATCCTGTAGATCATAAAGATTTCTTCCGTCAAAAATCACCCTATCTTTAAGGTTTTCTTTTATTTTGCCGAAATCAGGTGTTCTAAAAATACTCCACTCTGTGCATATAATAAGTGCATCGGCACCTTGTAAAGCATCATACATTGAATTTGAAAACCTTATTTCATCTCCTAGTTTTCGTTTAACATTTCTCATTGCCTCAGGATCAAAAGCATTAATTTTTGCTCCTTCTTTTAATAAAACATCAATAATATCCAATGATGGGGCTTCTCTTATATCATCTGTTTCTGGCTTAAAAGCTAATCCCCACATTGCAAATTTTTTACCCTGAAGGTTGTCATTAAAATATTCTTTAATCTTAGGAATGAGTGCAATTTTTTGACTCTTATTAACCTTAATAACAGATTCTAAAATTTGAAAGTTATAATTATCTTCTTTTCCCGACTTATGCAATGCCTTAACATCTTTTGGAAAACAAGACCCCCCGTATCCTATCCCAGGAAATAAAAATCTTTTTCCTATCCTAGAATCTGTACCCATTCCTATTCGAACTTTATCGACATCTGCTCCAACTTTCTCGCAATAGTTGGCAATCTCATTCATAAAAGTGATTTTGGTTGCCAAAAATGAATTGGCTGCATACTTTGTAAGTTCAGCAGATTTTTCATCCATTATAATAATTGGGTTCCCTGATCTTACAAAAGGTTTATAGAGTTTTCTCATTAGTTCTGTCGCCCTTTCTGCGCTAGAGCCGACAACTATTCTTTCTGGTTTAAGGAAATCGTCTACTGCAAAACCTTCTCTAAGAAATTCGGGATTTGAGACTACATCAAAATCGCATTTTGCATTTGTTGCTATAACCTCACGTACTTTTTCAGCTGTCCCCACAGGAACTGTACTTTTATCAACTATTACTTTATAATTAGTAATTATTTTGCCAATTTCTTCTGCAACACCAAGAACATAAGAAAGATCCGCAGCACCGTCTCCATCTTCTGGAGTGGGTAACGCCAAAAAGATAATCTGGCCATGTTCCAGGCCTTCTTTAAGAGAAGTTGTAAATTTCAACCTGCCAGCCCTAATGTTTCTTTCAAATAATACATCTAGATGAGGTTCATAGATAGGAACTTTACCATCTCGCATTTTCTGAACCTTTTGTTCATCTATATCTACACAGACCACTTCATTACCAGTTTCCGAAAGGCAAGTTCCCGTTACTAAACCCACATATCCCGTTCCTATTACTGAGATTTTCATTGATTTATTTTTTATAAAGAAAGAACTCTAATTAGATTTCTTTTAATTTACTATCCAAAGTTTCTAAAATTTTATTCTTAGAAAATCGATTTACAATATATTTTCTTGCTTGAAACCCCATCTCTTGAGATGTTTTCTTTTCTGCAATAAAAGTGTTTACAACATGTATTGTTTGTGCTATGTTTGCTTGCCCCAAATAATAACCGCCCTTTGATTCTTCTAGTACTTTTTTTACTTCTGATTCAATATTACCGGTTACCAATGATGGTGTAGCACTTGCCATCATTCCCAATAATTTTGATGGCATTACTGTATCTATAACATCTTCTTTTTGAAATAAAATGTGTAAATCGGCACTGCATAATAAATCTGATAATTCTTCAAATGGAACTGGTGGGAAGTATTTGACGAAATCGTACTCTTTAATATTATCGAGCAACCACTCTTTTTTTGCACCATCACCAACAATTACAACCTCTGTCTTTTCTTTATCAAGTTCATTGACAAATTCTATAAAAAAATCCCAATTCTGTTTATCGCCAATGTTTCCCGAATAAAGAATCTTGAATTTATTAGAGTTTAAAAAGGAATGTGTTTGTGATGATTTGGGATCAATTTTATCAGAATCTATCCAATTTGGAAGAAAAAAAGACGCTGCTTTTGTCTTTTCCTCTAATTTACTGAGCATCGTGTTACTGATAGTACTTGATACATCTGCTTTAGAAAACAACCACTTTTCTATACCAAAAAGCATTTTAAACACGACTGCTTTAATTCCTTTTTTAGACTTGGTAACTCCTGATTGCAATGCGGCATCAAACTCAAAATCCTGCACATGAACCCATAGCTTTGCTTTGCGTCTCTTCTTTAATATCCAACCCAATAAGATCGAAGTTGTAAATGGTACCACGGATATAATAATATCTGTTTCTTTTATTTTAGATAGGTTAAAAAATGATCCAAACGTAAAATCAAGTAAATGAACAATTCGTTTTATGAAGTTCGGCCTTTTTGGTACGTATTGTTTATATCTATATATCTTTATTCCATCAACTTCCTCTTGATAAAATGAGCTCTTTTTTTTATAACCGTCTTTAATTTTCCATTGGGGATAATAAGGAAAACCTGTAATTACGTCTACGGTATGTCCTTTTTCTATAAGATACCTTACCATATCAGTAGAATACAATCCTATTGCTGTATCTTCTGGATAAAAGTTTATTCCTATTAAGGTTATTTTTTTTATTGACAATTTTTATCTCCTTTAATGCATTTTTAAATTTTTCTAAAAAAGAGAGACTCTATGATTACTATTTACCTATCTGGTCTCTCAAATAAAAGTTAAAATGTATAATTTCTTCTGATTATTTTAAGTTTGTAAAACGAACTAAAACACGAATTCATTTTTTACCCTTATCATTAAGCTGATGCAAAGATAATATCTTTAGAAGACCATAAAATTCTTTCTTACATTAATTTAGATGGTATTTAATCAAATAGCTACATTTGTTATTATTAATCATCACCTCTATGAAACTTAAAGCTCTAGTCGTCCTTGCGTTTTATACAATTTTGTTAAGTTGTTCTAAAGACGATTCAATTATTGTTGAGCAGTAAAACCTGTCTCCTGATACTTTTTTGGTTTCTGTAGATGAGATCAAATCCAATTCGGCAATGATTTCTTGGGAGGAAGCCAAAGATCCAGAAGAAGAAACCGTACAATATAGCATCTTTCTTGATGATAAATTAGTCATAGATAATATTACAGAGTTATCTTACGATATGTCTAATCTAAAAGCATCAACAGCTTACAACGGATATGTTCTTGCTACCGATGAGTCTGGCAATACAACACAAAGTGACTTTAGTTTTCAAACTACCTTATTTCTTTTTAATACCATAGTAGAATATCCTAATTCTTCTATAGTGGGAAACTCATTGCTAAAAGATACCGATAATGGGTATATTATAGGGGGTACTATTTATAGTTCTGGGGTAAATAATTTTTTGCTTATAAAACTTGATAAAGATGGGAATGAGTTGTTTCATCGAATATACAATTACACTCCCGGACGAACGCAATACTACAATACTGATTCTAAAAACACCGTTTTAAAAAAGGTTACCAATGGCTACCTTTTTTTTAGTTTCAATATTGTTATAAAACTTGATGAAAATTTTGACGAGCAGTGGGTCACCTATTTGCAGTGTGAAGATGCCAATTCTTGTGCAATTAATGATATTATAGAAACCAATGATGGACAATTTATGGCCGTTGGTACGTATGAGTATCCAGCTTCAATTGCGTCCCAAACCAATACGGCAGAACAGATTTATATAAATAAGATAGATAATTCTGGCTCAATTCTATGGAGTAAATTATTAGGTGAATCTGTCTTTAATCGAGCAGCAAGTTGTGTGAAGCTTTCAAATAATTCTTATGTTTTACTTGGTAGTAAAGAGACTTCAGGAGCAACTTGGGGTGATATTTATTCTGGTGGACCGCCTAGTTTTTCGCTAAACTTTTGTTTGATAAATTTTGATGCAAATGGTGATCCTTTATGGGAAAAAACATATAGAAATGTATCTTTTCCGCAAAAGTTAATTAAGACCAATGATAATGGCTTGGTTCTTATTGGGCATGGGTGGTATCAATATCAAGGCACTTACAGTACGCTTAGTACAATTAGCACAATAAAAACTGGCATTAATGGAGATTTAATTTGGGATCACACAGAGGAAAATATAGGTGTTGCCTCAAACACATCAATATTTGAGGTAACAGATGGTTCTTATGTTAGTACGGGGACTTTTAATTTTTCAAATTTTAATAATAATATGTATTTGTTTGCCCGTAAATTTGACATTAACGGAAATAGAGAATCTAGCATGCTGTACGATTTTGACTTAGAAAATCCGGATATCGAAGATACCCAAGGAGTAGATGCAATCCAAACCGAAGATGGAGGTTATGTAATCTTGGGAAACCAAGGTTTTAATAAAATTATATTGTTTAATACAACCTCGTCTTTCACTCGTTTATAAATAACTAGTTGAAAAATACTTAATTTAATCTGTTCTGTTTACAGGCCAAAATAATGCTTATGAAATCTTAGAAAATTTTCAGAAACCTACTCAATTCAGCTATCACTAGGAAATTAAATCATTTACATCTCCTTTTTTAAAGATTTGTAATTTTCCATCAACCGTATAATCGGTAATTGGGATTTTTTTGCTTTCAAAGTATTGTCTTGTGATCTCATATAGTTTTTCGCTGCCATCAAGATCGGGAACTCCCCAATAACTATTTTTAAAATAATCTTTACTAAAATGGTTAACATCATCACCTTCAAACTTTTTAACTTGATAGGCTTCTTCTTTTTTATGAACAAAACTATGATCCACCCCTACTATATTTACAGACGTTGGGTTTAAATATGCTGCTACTTGCAGCGCAGTGAATGTAACTGTACACCCAGAAGAAAGTGCTTTTTCTATATTGGGCTCTACTTTTTCCTGATCCTTTAAATTCACAAATAAAACGTTCTTTCTAGGTTTTACACCTAAATAAAAGGCCTTTACGGGCACAATTAAAATTGCCTTTGTTTTATTAAAGTAATCTTTGTTTTGATTAAGTACTAATCCATTAACACAAGTTATAATTTCGGGTCTCCAGGAACTTTTCTTGTATAACAAATTAATTTTGTTCATCCCTATTGATACAATATCATCTCCAATTTTGTTTAGTGGTGTTTTATTTAAACTTGGCCCGTTTCCAACTACCAAAACGGGCTTATTTGCATATTCTTGAAGTAATTGCCAGTTGTTTTTTCGTTTTAAATAAAAATTATAAATCAAAGCATCCAATGCTTTTCTTGGATAATATGTAATCTTTCTAATTGGATTCAGTAACTTCTCTTTCATTATGTATAATTATAATAGATACCAAAGCGATAAAAAATAAAGTAGGTTCAAATGAGTAGAAAGTTGGTATCGATTCTGTTCCACCCATAAATAAAAGCATAATAATTAAAATAGTAACTATATACGAATTTAATTTTAACATCATTTTTAAAAGCTTAAAAACAAATACCAAAATTATTAATATTCCAATAAATCCAAAATCAATAATGCTCTGAATAATAAAATTATGCGATGTCTGGAGGCCTTGATTCTCAAAGATTTCTTTTGAGTCTGTTGGTAAATTATTTTCTAAACCGTTTAGGCCATGTCCAATAAACATTTTAAAATCATCGAATATAACCTGAAAAGCTATTTTCCAAATTTTAATTCTAGATAATGCCGCACCTGTTTTTTCTCCTGGCCTTTTGAATTCGTCAAAAATTGAAGTCGAATAAAAAATGTACATCACAGCAATTATCATAAGAGACAAAAGCAACCAGTATTTCTTAAAATAATATAGAATTGTCTTTAAAGAAAACCAATAAATTGCCGAAAACAGCATGGTGAATAACAGAATAAGTCTGGAATCAGCCATTATTAACATAAAAATGTAAAAACTATATATTACTATATAGATTAGTTTTCGGGATTCATTTTTTATAAAATACAAAGAGATCAAAGCATTGAGAGCCAATTGAGATGTAAATACATTTGCTCCAGAAGATAAAGGAAAATATACTCTTACCCCATCTACTCCAAAAAATCTTAAAATAGTATTTATCCCTCTTACTTCATGAGAAAAATACAGATCGTAAAAAATATAATTAGATACATTATATATTAAAAATGTAACGAGAATATATTTAAGACATTGATCTGTCGTTTTATCCTTAAAATAAACAAAAGTGAAAACAAACCAGGCCCAGTAGATTATGAGTACCGCAAAGTCTCGTAATACAAGATTACCATAAAAAAGACTATGAGTGATTATTACTAATAAAAGTGTAAATGCATAAAAATGAATCTTAAGAACTTTGTTTACCCTTGTTAGTGGTACTCTTTTAATTATAGAATAGACCATAACCAAGAATACTCCTATAAAAGAAAAAATTTTAGCTTGTCCTTCTAAATAAGCGACCAGTCTCAATAAAAGTATGAATAAATAAATCATTATTAATCTTTAGTCAGCAAATATATTATAAGGCCTTGTATCGTTACAAATATTGATATTAACAAGAACAACCAAATATCCTGATGTAATCCTAACATAGGAGCCCCCAGTAATAGGGCTAAAACAATATACTGTATAGAATTTGTTCTTTTAATACCCTTAAATTTATTGTTGTAGATAAAGATAAAAACAAAAGGTTGTATAAAAGCAAAAATTAACCCTGCAACACAGATCCATATTAGCATATAGTAATATTCAACATATTTAGGAAACATAAGCTGTAAAATATGGTGCCCAAAAACTACCAATACAAAAACCAATACAAAAATAAATGGTAGTAAAGTTTTGATCATTCTCTTATATGATCCCATAATAAATTTCCCATCAAATTTTTCTATGTACTTAACTGTAGTTTTAGACTGAAAACCTGAAATCACCGAAATAGTAAGAATAGAGAATATATTGTAAAATTGAAACAACACATGTGCATATGCCACAAATAAGCTTCCATAAAAAAGTTTTCCAAGATATCTAATGGCAAAATTAGAAAGCACTTCATGACCTCTTAAAATTGAGTAATTGAGTCCTGAAATAAAATGAGGTTTCGAAAATTCTGAAACATTCATCAAACTTAGTTTAGGAGTAAGATCAAATTTTCTAATAAACATTATAATTCCTACAACTGCGGTAATAATCAATGCCAAAAGAACTGCGGCAACAACATAAAACAAGTTGTTTTGGTATTGGGTGGCCATTAAACACAACACAAATAATAAAATGTTAAAAAGAATATCTTCAATAAAAATTGAAAGAAAGAGATTGTTATTGATTTTAGAATACTCTGCTATATATCTTATTGTCATAAAAAAAAATGATGACAGGTACAAAATCAATGCTAAAGAATAGGATTTAAAGACTAAGAAAGATATAGGAAGAAATACTATTGAAAAGATCAGAAAAGTAAAGATTATATTTGCAGATACTTCTCTTGGCCATTTTTTTTCATCTACGACCAGGCCCCTTACTTTGTTAAAATATACAATGTGTAGATTATTGGAGCCATAAAAAGAAAAAAGTCTTAAAGTAGCCCAAAAAATAGCAAAATCTGCAAAATCCGTGACTTCCATAACAAAGGCCAAATACGCAAGTAAGCACATGAAAACTACTTTCCCAAAGGACTTACCAAATAGGTTTACTAAGCCTAAATTCTTATATATACGTTTTACTATATTCTTGAAAATAACAAAAAATTTTATTGAATACCGTTAATAGTTTTGATAGGATATGTAAATTAAACTCTGTCTGTTGTTTCAATTCCTCTGGGGCTAGCCCCAGAGGAATTGGTGTTTAAAAT
>CANMDH010000059.1 GCA_947496555.1 uncultured Aquimarina sp.
CTTTTATATAATTCGTCATGTGTGGTTACAATATTTTCTACTTCAGAGCTGTCTTTTGCTTCTTGAAAAGTTAATGTGTTGATCAAAATTTCCTGCTTTGGTATCGATTGAGCAACTCCCTTAAGCTCTGCTAAAGCTCTATGAGCACTCGTAAGAGTTTTTAATACCTTTTTAGTCTCTGGATCTCTATCATAGGGTAAAAAAGAGGGTTTCCAACTCATGATTAAATTATTGAAATTTCTTTACACATTTAATATTCATGTAAAGATAATCGTATTTTCTTTACACGTTCTAATTTTCATGTAAAGTTTTTTTGATTTTCTTTTCATGAATACTAAACCTAACCCTAGTAACCCCATACCGATTCTTAGTAGTAATGGCATAGTTATTTACGAAAGTATCATCCACCTTTACCACTTCAATATTAATCCCTGCATCAAAAAGAGGAGCTGTACCGCCGCGAATGGTTTTTTGGGTTGTACGCTGGAAAATGGCTATAAAAATAGTATCGGGATGTTGTTTTCGTAATCGATCAAAATCTTGAGATAGTAATCCTGTCTTGTTCCAACTATCAATAATAATTACATCAAAATATTTGGCTGCTTTGGAGATGGTTTTGTAGCCTTCGGGTAATTGATCTGTTATAAATATGCTGTTTTGGTTCTTGGGTTGTAGGTATTCTTCTTTCATACGAGTGATCAAATCAGATCGACTCCCAATCTCTAGAGAAAAAATAGCGATTCGATTTCCAATCTCTGCAAAAGCATCCGCCAATTGATAGGTAAACCTTGTTTTTCCACCACCTTGGTCACCTTCGATGGTTATGGCTAATTCATATCGTTCTAAATCACCTAGTAATTCTCCTAAAGCTCCATGAAGTTTAAATGTGTTGGTCGAACGACTTAAAGGCTGTTCATTTATTGGAGAGAATAGACTTGGTGTAGTTTCCTTGATTGATATATTTCCTAACTCTTGATTAGAATCAGATTGATTTTTAAGCATCTTTCTAAGTTGTCTTAACCACTTCCTATTGATCACAATTCTAACCTGTTCTTTTAAAATAAGATTGTTGTGTTGTACAATTAATTTCTCTTGGATCAGCATCAGGTGATCTGCAGCTGGAGAATCTTTACTAATTTCCTTTTTTGAGATTGCTTTTTGAAGATCGAAAATGTATTGTTTCAATTCATCTCTGGATTGGATAGTTCTGTGCATCTCCAGGAAACGTTTGATAAATTCTAATTCAATTATTGATATACCATCCAGCGTTATTTGCTTCTTCTCTTTGGGTATATGGGCATTTAACTTATCAAGATAGATATCAATGGTTTCTTTGATAAGGGGTTCGGTATAATAAAAATCCTTGGCATCAATCAAAAATTGATGCCCTTCCTGTAGAATTTTGGGTAGTTTCTGGATTTCTATAGTGGTCATTACTTGTGGGTAGGTATCGAACGTAATAGCTTGTTTTTCCATAAAACAATACTACCTAGTGCAACCATATTGCTTTCGGGATCGTTCTGTTTCATTCTGGCTAGGGCCTAATTTTGTAAGCGTAATTTTAACGCTCTGGACCTTACCATCATTCTTTCCAATTCGGAGACCCCTGATAAATTTGATATCTTCTTTTGGATATCATAGTTAGCGGTTAATACTTCCGTTTTCTTTTTATCAGTTTGCTTGGTTACAGCAACTTTCTTTTCTATAATATGTTGATCCCATTTGTACTTTTTCTTGTAGGCATCCAAAACTTTAGAAGGATAACTACTTAATAAAAACTTCCCTTTTATCTTACTTAAAAGCTCCAATAGGTCTATAAAATCCTTTTCGGTGTATCCTTTATAATGTCCCATATCGGAATTAAAATAGGGAGGATCTACATAAAAGAACGTGTCTTTAGTATCCCTACTTTTAATGACGGTAAGTGCATCGTTGCATTCAATATCCACAAGATCTAATCGGTCACAGATCTCTTTTGTAAAGGATTGTTTTTTATTGAAGATGGTTTTGGATACTCCATTAGTTTTCTTTTCATAGGCATAGCCTCCAAATATCCTAGCCGAAAAACTCATATTGGTTTGTACCCAAAAGGCCCAAGCTTTTTTGATTTTATCTTTTTCGTTCCCATTCTTTAAAATCGCTGCAGCTTCTTTATGCAGTTTTCGACTATGAGGAGTAGCTTGGATTAGACTATTTAATTTTGAAAACTCTTGCTTACATACTTGGTAGAAATTAACAACGTTGCCATTCAAATCATTGATTACTTCTGCAGCACTGGGTTCTTTGGCAAAAAAGACAGCTCCTCCACCTACAAAAGGTTCACAGTATAAGTTATGCTTGGGAATTAAACTAAGGATGAGCTTAGTCAATACTTGTTTGCCTCCATAATAGGTAATTGGGGTTTTGGTTGTTTTGCCAAAGCCATTTAATGGAGGTATCATCACTGTATTTTTTAAATTAGGCTTCTTAATTTCGAAATCAATAACTTTACGTTTCAAATTAGTGATAAGTTCAGGTTCATATTTGAAAATTTCATTATTCTTAGGGTTTCTAAGAATAATATATCTGTAACCTTCATAAAAAGACCATACGCCGTCTCGATCAGTTTGAATTTTTTGATCTCCATTATAAATGAAAGACATTTCAACAAATTTACTAGGTTCTTTATTTATTGCACTATTAACGGATTCATCAATTAAAAGGTTTGCAAATTTTAATAAAAGTAATAGCGAAACAAAAACGATCAGATTTCGCTTTGGTACCCAAAAAATATAGGCGATTGGAGCTATGTAAAATAATATAAGAAAAATGAACGCCCATGGACTAACTTCTTCCAATTCTATCGTCAGAATCTCTCTTGTCAATAAAAAAATCAAAACGAATAAAGCAGCATATAAAATAATAAGAATTATAATTTTCGTCCTTCGTTTCTTAATTGCCGTAAACAAATCGATATCATTTTTAATTGTACGTTTAAAACCTTGAATAGTCTTCTTATTAAGCTTATTAAATGTTTTTTCTGAAACTGCAAACCTTGCAATTATTACCATTATAAACCCCGATAATGCCATAAATACGATGGATTGATTCAAGTCTCCAAAATGAAATAGCACATCATTGGTTGTAATTACTTCAGACATTTCCAAATTAACTTGTTTAAGGTAAACAAAAAGCCATCGAAATGAAAGATACCAATGCATAGCTACTAGAATAGGAATAATCAAAGAAATAGGTTTTAAAGTTTTTTCAGTCATTAGAAGGTTTTTTAAAATTGTGATATTATAAATAGTGATATGAAATTATCACAATCTAGTAAACTTTTGAAGAGAATAATCTAATATTTATCGAGGCTCCCCCAATCGTTCAAACAAAATACGAACCACTTCTAGTCTAGAAATCTAAGAAGCAATCAACTGTAAACACACATCATTTGTGTATTTTGACGTGTAAATACGTATTTTATCGTGTTTATTGTTTATATATGTTAACATAAAGTTAATGAATTGATGAATTAATGTACTTTTGAATTGTAAGTAAATAACAACATTAATTTTAAGGTTCAACAGAACACAACGTCAAAATAAAATTACCCCAAAACCCCAAAATTACCCCGAATTTAACCTACAAAATGCCTCTGCTCCCCACAGAGGTTTTTTTATGCCCACAGAAAAGCGAATTATAAAACTCTCAAGGTTCCCCCAATCGTTCAAATAAAAAACGTACTACTTCTGGCCTTAGAAGCTTGGTACTTTTCTTATAACCAAATTGAGAGAGTTCTTCTAAATAGGTATGAATCCAGGAAGAGAAAGTTTTAGTACAAACATTATACAAAGCCGCTAATTCATATTTATAATAGGCTCTGATCTTGGTAGGTTGCTCGCCTTCAAAATAGATTGTTGCATTAGAACTCTTCATAACTATTCCCAATTTGTCTTAGTTCTTCTATAATTAATTCCTCACCCAATACACTTCCTAAAAACCCACCAATAAGAATAAAAGGATAGGTCTCCTTTGGTGCATATTTCTTGGCTACTATGAATCCAAGCATACTTCCCATTAATGTTAATCCTGCTTTCTTAGTGTTTTTGGATAATCTCATCTTTAGTTCAAACGATTTATAACTAATAATCCTCCTGCAGCGATCAATGATCCCCAAGCTATCTTTTGCAAACTTCTTCTTCGCTCATCTCTAAAATCTACTAGGGTTACTGTGAAAGAGTTTCCATATCGTTTTTGGTGTTCCTTAGTCAAATTCATAAACAAATTGTAATCTTCGGCATTCGCAAACACCAAACAACCTGCGGAGAAATCATCAATTACTTTGGTGGTTCCTTGTTTTCTAGCGCGATGAATATTGATGCCAAATCTTCCATTATCTTCTACTCCGGATTCGAACCATTTAAAGAGTCCTTTACGAACATAATTTCTGATCACATTCACATCCTTTTGTTGTACCAAAGCTGGATACACACCTCGATGTAAACCAATGCCGTAGGCATTTTGATATTGCCCTTTTTTGAGGAATGCTGTTCCTTGAGGATGTAATGGATTATCTAACCAATATTGTCCAGGATCTGTAGTGGCTCTAAAGATATGATATACCCATTTCCCAAGATCATTCGTATAGAACACATGAATCTCATCATCAAACCGATTGCTGCGTACAAAACGACTTCGATATCCTACAATATTTAATTGATAGGGTTTTTGATAGATATTGTACTTTTTACTTCGTAAAATCTGTAGACTTTTGGATAACATCAATTCACAATTTATAGCGTACTTACATTTTGGGCAGGAGCAAATACAGTCTCTCCAGATTGTGTTAGTATTTGGGTGGTTCCGTTTTTTATCCCTGTAATATATCCAATCACGGTTTGGGGTAATACTTCAGGGACGATAAAGGTGCCATCTTGTGATTTCAATAGTGTAGGTTTTCTTGCTATCGCCAAATTCCATTCATTTTCTATTTGGTCTTCTTCGGTATCAAAATCTTCAATACCGCTAAGGCTTGGAACAAACCAAACACCTCTAGTGTTTTGCTTAAGTCCCATTCTTCGAAATTCTGATCTTATCTTGACCTTCTCAAGTTCTTTTTGTCGAAATGCTACGCTTAAAAGAGCATTCACTAAAGAAGTTACGCGTACCCCAAAGATTCGAACATTCTGAAAAAAGGTACTCACCTGACGATATTGACTTACATTTTGAATCTTCTTTAACCCTTTCAGTACGCCAAAAAGATTTCGTTTGTTGGCTGCTCCTATAACCTCGTTGGCAATCATCCCAGGATTAAATCCAGAAGTGCTTTTTGCTTTTCCAACCAAACTGGTAAACTGACTTTGACTTAAGGCTGATGGAAATCCTGCAGCTCTTAAGGCGCGTTCGGTTCCTCTACCAAAGATCCCATCCGGTTGCCCGGCTCGTAAACTGGTTTCTTTGATGATGAGTGCTGCTTGTCCTCCTTTGTTTAGCAGTGCTTTTTGTATCATTTGCACTAAAGATCCTCTTGCCCCTCTTCGTAATGGGAAACTGCTTGAGGAGGCCACAGGAAGTATGGGTCGGGTAACAATATCTCTTGGTGTTGGAGCGGGTATCGGTTCTTGTATACTTCGTTGCTGTGCCGCTCGGTTTCTAAAAAAGCTATAGGCCAAATATCCCCCTCCTAATAAAGCAGCAATCCCCAGACCATAGATTACATATTTCTTTTGGGAATCTTTCTTTCTAATTGGGTTCTTCTTAGGTTGCTTTTTTAGTGTAGTTTGTTTTTTCATCACTTATCGTTTAGCATTTATGATCTCCTGAGCAATGGCAAATTCCTGGGTACTGAGTTCACTTTTTAAATCACTGGCTAGATTCTTTCCGAACAGATCTTTATAGGCTCTTTGCACTCTTCGCATCATGGATGTATCTGGGATTTGCTCTAAGGTTCTGTACACGGCTTCTTCATCGGTTCCCCAACCAAAGGCATTATCATTTTCAAAGGCCATTTTAAGTTGTGTAGCAAAAGACGCCGGGTTTCCTTCTTTCAAGATTTGGCCTTCCCTGATATTTCTTTTAAGCGATCGCCAAAGAGCTCTTCCTGCAAAGAACACTCCTAATCCTAAGGCTGTAGATAATACTACCGCAGTAACCTTCGAATTTACCTTGACTTTGGGTTTGTTTTTAATCGCCTGCACTGCTAGTGCTGCTGCGGGAAGTGCCATGATTATCGTTTGTTAATTCTCATTTTCACCAGGTTTCGGATAAAGGCATCATTCAGAAATAGCTGTTCCATCTTAATAATGCCTCTGGCTTTAAAATGTTTGTTCATCGTTTCAAAAGCTTTTTTTACTTGATGTGCTTCGGCTTTATCTTTTACATCGATATTTACGGTTATGGGAGTGATCATTGTTTCTCTTTCTTTTTAAGTTGTTGTAAATAGTATCCTATTTTTTGAAGGAGTGTATCATCTTCTTTGATTTGCTCTCCTAATTGTATCATTAACTGCATGACCTGTTCGAATTGTGCTTCGGTAAATACTTCAGTGAGGTGACTTAAAATTTGAAGCAAATACTCCTTATCTTCTTCATTTTCATCTGCCACATTGTAGCCGAGACCTATGCTTCCTAGTGTTCCTGCGATCCCTTTCATTTGATTGGGGTACTGTTTGGCTAATCCAGAGATAGCACCAGGAAGCAAGGCCTTACCTAATTCAACCAGTCCTAATTTTTTGACCAAGGCTTCGATCTCCTCTTGTTTGGCTTCTGTGTCTTTATTTGATTTTTCTAACTTTTCTTCTAATACCTTGATCTCCTTTTCTTGTTGGGTGCTCTGCTTTTTAAGAGTTTCAAAATCTCGTTTCATCAGCTCATCTTGAAGCATCGCATGCACCTTTTGATTGACTCCACTTAACGTCTGTTGATTGTTTTCTGAAATCTCCTCCAGCTTGTTCTTCAAACTTTGATTCTCTAACACCAACCGTTGAATCGTCAATTTATCTTCTACCTGAGGTATGTCATTTGCTCTTTTAGGCACTACTGGCAACGTCTTGATTTGAGCTACTTCCGGATCAGGTTTTAGAACGGCTAATTTGCTTTGAGCAGCACTCAATTTGTACTTTACATAGGCACTTTCATTATCAATCCCCAGTCGGTCCATCTCCTGGTATTGCTCATCCGTTAGTCTCACCGATCCCGGTTTTCGCTGTCGTGCTTCCATCGTCTTTGGTTTTTAGAATCACTTGTATAAATCGAATCGTTCGCTGGTACTTCCGGGTATTGATAATTTCAATTCGGTCTCCATGTTCATGGCTGTTTTCGGTCATCCCTTGGGTGTACCAGTTAGTATACTTTCCATAACTTGATTTTACCACCAATCCCCAAGCAATATAAGTGACCAACCATAATTCATTATAGGCCTGGAACTTCAAGGCTCCGTTCGGTGGAATGATAAATTCCCGATATACAATTCGATACTGATCATACCCTCGTTCCTTAGCTCTTCTCTGAGCATATTCTAAAGCAAACTCCTCACGCATAGCGTGTCTTTTTATCTCACTCTTACGGGTGATTGATTAATAATTTATTTTTCACTTTTCATTTTTCATTTTTCACTTGTACCTCTTCTGGTGCTTCCTCAATAAGGAGCCATACCGTCACTTCATAAGGATACTGTGCGTCTCCCTGATCTTCAAAAGTGGCTGTGATATAATCGGTATTGCCGGATTCTTCTGTCGGGTGTACTTTGTATTGCTTTGTAGGATTCTTAAAATCCAAAAACTTATCGGTAACTTTTTCTAGTTCCTGCATGTCCATATTGGAAAAGCTGTGGGTAGAATGCACTTCTTGCTCACTATAGAACAATCCTCTTTTCTGAAATAATGATAAAACTCCTAGGACCATTTTGATTAGGTTTCTGGGTAATAGGTAATCCTCGCAAATCCCATGATCCAGTCACTCCATAAATAATAGGGTATAGGATCACAGTGTCCGGGATATTGTACCTCTAATTTGATCGGATCTCGCAATTGATCAATAAAATCATCAGCATAGAGCCACGGAAACTGATCCGTGACCGGATGGGCATAATACCACCAGGTATTCTTATTGTCCGTTTGTCGAATTCGCACATCGGGTGGATACCTGCTGGTATACACTTCTCCTTCATTGAGATTCAAAAAACTTGTATCTGTTATTTGAGCATTCGAAACTCCATAATACAATCGAGAAGGAACCGGGGCATCACTGCAAGAATTTACTTGGTTGGTTGTGAGCATCCCAATCACAGCATTGGAAGTAAAAGGAAGTTTGGCCGCTGCGTTTACAAATTGATTTTCCCTGGTTATCTTAAATCGTATTGGGACAAACTTCCTGCGGACTATAACCGCTTTTGCTTCCTTTTTATTGTGTGTATGGATTTTACATTTCATAGATTAACGTTTAATGGCCGCTATGCGGTCTCTTCAATCAATACTACCAAGCTTATTCGATATCCTTCTTCGAAAGGTGCCTTAGGATGATCTTTATCTTCAAACCGGATCTTCACTAAAAGATCACCTGGTAACACCTCACCCAAATCAAAGAATCGTTCTCTTGGGGCTACACTTACCGAAGCCATAAGGATCTTACTATCAAAACCATCCGGAAACAGTTCTTCACCACCAATTTCAATACGTTGACTTCCTCTATAATAGAGCTTGTCCGGGTAATCCGAGATTAATTGTAATCCCTTCACCAACTTGGTATGCTTAGGTAGTTCCAGATTGTCTACTGTTACCAAACCGTTGGCTTTAATGACTTGAAATGGAAACGTAATCCGAGTTTCTTTGGTTTTCTGTTCCATGGATCAGGATCTTTTAAGCTGGGATGGTTACCGTACCTGCCAATACTACTTTGATCAAGGCTTTCTCTGGAGCATCTTCTCCCAGTTCTATATTGAATTCGAATTCTTCATCGTCTCTTATAAATCGTGGGCTTTCCAAATAGTAGGTTCCCAGATTACTCATTAAATTGTTATCGGTAACAAATTCCTGCATAGGGCGCTCATCAATAATGGTCTTTTTGTTAGCAACCAATGAGAAGACTCCGTTTTGTAATCCAGACACTTCTTTGATACTTCCAAAATCAGTCTGTTTAATCACTCTTTTGAGTTGTGAATCGCTATCTGGAAGGTCTCCTTCGATCTCTGCAGCTAACAGGATGATTCGATTGCATAAAAACAACCGGTCTTTCTGAAGTTTGGCTTGGGTGACATTGGTAATCCCAATCTCTTTGGCATCCTGGGTTTCGAACATATCGATATTGGCACGGTTCCCTGCGAATTTGATGGAATAGTAGGCCGCATCCGCCAATTGTAATCTTCCTTCTTTGATATCCATGGCCACTTTTACCATAGCCGGATCGTGTTTTTTGGCTTGATCTCTAAGTGAGATATGTGCATTGACAATCTCTAAAAATTGAGATCTTGAGCTTTTTATCATTGTTTTCATTGTTATCAGTATTAAGTAGTTAGTATTGAGTAATGAGAATCAAGTCTTTCAAGTACTTCGTACTTTTGACTTTGTACTATTTCACGCTACCGCGTTAAGTTCTGTTATGTCTTCTGCTCCGTTTAAGGCTTCGATATCGATATTGCCCATATCTTCCATTTCCATATCGCCTTCCAATCCTTCTACAAAATCTTGTTGGATATCGGCTGTAGGTAACGGTTCTCCTGCTTCAATCTTTTGAATGATATCATCTACCTCCTGGGTATCAAAATCACCCTGATCCACCACTTCAGATCCCATAAAGACTAATGGACGATCTTCAATATTGCCTAAGGATAATTTTTGAGCTAGCGATGGAGACAGTTTGTCTAAATAGAGCTTTTTTCCAATCGCTTTTAAGGAAGTAACTGCTCTGTCTTTGGCTTCTTCCAGATCGTCTTTGATCCCGTCAATCCCTTGGGTAGTTTCCGATTTCTTTGAAAATCCATTGGAGAAGGCCATGCCCACTCCTGCCGAGGTGATCCAGTCCTTGCCGTAGTAGGCTCCCCCGAAAATGGTGAGCGCACCAATAACGAGGGAATGCCTGCCTACGTATGACCCAGCGACCATACCTAGTACGCCTGAGCTTAGGTGTTTTCCTACTTCCAGTAGACTATCTTTTGCGTTTGCTTTTTTCATGATTATTTAATGTTTAGTTCATCTAAGCTTTTTATGAAAGCTATACTTTTGGGTGTCATATTATAGAGTATTGTGTTGCTCCGAAGAATTAGTCAAGCACCCTGAAAGCATTTTATAGTAACGCCTTGGGAACTAATTTTTCCGGGGCTTTTTTCTTTCTTGTCCTTTTTCTGGCAATCGTATGTCCTTTGGTAAATCTGCCTAACGCATCTCTTCCTTTGGATTTTGACCTCTTTGGAATTCCTGAAACGGGCTTGCTTGATTTTTTATTCGATCTCATGGCAATCACCACACCTCCTGCAGCCACCAATCCAACCGCTCCAATAAGTAATGGGGTTTTATTACGTTCGATCCAGCTCTTCTTTTCTGTGGGAGTGTTGGTCGTTTGGTTCCGTACCACACGGTTTTGAGTGGTAACTACGGAAGTAGGCCTATTTCTTCTTAAAAAAGGTGAGGGCCTGAATTGTGAGGTTCTAGGAATATTGGATCTTATGGGCGTATTGATTCGTGGTGGTGGCAATGCAGGAACCGATCTTCTTGGTTTTTGAAACAAGGTTTGTGCCTGTTGCTTTACCTGTTGTGCCTGGCCAAAGATATTACCTATCTTACTCAGCACCGCTGATACACTGGCCACAGCTCCACTCGCAGCTGCCATGGCAGGTCCAGTGGCCACAGCTCCTAATCCATTAACTTGTACTTCATTATTTAAAAAGGCTTCAAACGTATCCAGATCAGATTCGACTACGAATTTTTCGAAAGGATCGTTAAATATCTCAGGTTCATTATCAATAGCCCCTAAGCTAAAACCACTCAATGGCACTTTTCGGTCCTTGTTTCCTTTTCCTCGTAAAATGGCTTTTCGAAGATTTCTGCCTCGTCCGCCTGCTAACCGGTAGATCTTTTCTGCTTTGGAAACCGCTTTTTTAAGTTTTCGGAACTTATTCATATCAATCCCCATCCTCTTTGCTTGGGCTTCACTCAAGTATCCAAATCGCAATCGACTAGCTACCTTCATCATATTGGCTTTCATCGCAAGTAAGAATCCATTTCGTAAAAGGATGGTCGCAGGGTTTAAAAATCTATTGAAGGTTCTCACTACAGGTTTGATCACTTTTCTACCAATGTTTTTGGTGAACTTTTTTAGGCCTCTTCCAATTTTTCGGAAGAATCCACTTAATCCATCAATCACATAGATATTCTCTTCCGCGTCGGCATACAATACCACGTTTCCATCTTCATCTAAGATCTCATAAGCAATTTCCGGTGCATCATCGATGCCTTCTAACATAAAATTGTCTGTGTCCATAACTTCCATATGATCTATTCCTGCGGCATCCAAGCCATCTAATCGATGTAATTCCATAACTCTATAAAATTTTCAATATTCAAAGCCCAAATTCCAAAGCCTAAGGGGTATTTGGTTTTACTATGGGTTTAGTTTTTGTTGTTGATTTTTTTGTAAACCATCGTACCACACCTGCTCCTGCCGCTATCGAAATGGTAGTCACCAGAAAAAGATCCAATAGTCCTAAATCGTCATCTCTTCGTTTGATCTTTCCAGTAGGTTCTCCACTATTCAATCGGAACGGAGATAGTACTTTTCCTTGTTTTGCCTTTTTTGATAATGCCTTTGGAATAGAGCAACCTCGCGAGTTTGGGAAAATTTCTAAAGGTGTATAAATCCTGTGTAATGGAATACGAGGCTGCTCTAAGGCATTGAGTCCGATAGCAATGGTATCTACGCCACTGAGTTCGGATATGGTTTTTATATTTAAAGTGTTTTTGACACGGATATCTTTCTTTTCTGAATAGGGAACTTCATAATTAAATCGGTCGGTGACGCAATCCAAGATAATCTCTTTACCACCATTTTTGACCACCGGATACACATGCTGAAAATGTTGTTTTCCACCATACTTAGTGATTCGGATGTTGTAAGGAATACCAAGGTTGGATAAAATACTGCCGATAAACACCGTATAACAATCACAATCCACTCCGGTTTTGCGATCAGCCCAGGTTCGGGATGGTCGACGAACTTGTTCTATCCCTCTTTTATCCATTTTGTATTGAATATGAGCATAGACGAAATACCAGATATTTCTAGAGGTTTGGATAACAGAGTTACTTTTTAGCTTTTGGGCTAGCAAAGCGGTATCCGATAGCGTTTCTTCAATCACATGTTGCATTAACTTTAGGGTATCTCTAAGCTGAGCCTTTCCCGACCCTTTGATCACCGAGTCTTTTTGAATGCTCTTTGGGATCAGAGTATCATATTGCCTTCCGGGGTTGATATTTCGTAGTGCTTGTGCTTGCATTAGAGTTGTAAGAGGATGTTTTCTTGTTTTTCGTAAGGCAACCCGTTGACTCTTGTGATTACTTGAGTTTGAATATTGAGTTGGATAGGATTTCCGGATCGGATATCACTCACCACTTTGGTTCCTAAAATTTGAATCAAGGTGAGCCAACTTGCCGATTGTATGGTGAGATCAAAATTTTTTTCGCTATTTTCTTCTACCAGGATCACTGCATTTTCTACTGCAGAAGTTCCCAGAATCTTATCCTTGAATAAAATCTTGATAAAGGGATGTTGTATTCGTAAGCTCACCGGGTTTGGATTTTGAAGGGTAACTTCTGCTTTTAGTTCGATACCCGTTAGGTTCACCTTATGGATCCTTACCCGGATCCTTGAGGTGATATTGGTACTCGCTTTTTGTAAACGAGATAAGTATCGAATCGAAAAAAAAGCCGCCAATCCTCCGGCAATCCATTTAAACATACTTCCTTGTTTTTTATCAAAGGAATAGGTTTACACAACAGCTTACAAATGAGCTTGTTTAAGCCTGTTTCAGTTATGGTTTTTTGTAGTATTTATGGTAGCTTGGCGGTGTACAAGGAGCTTGTTTACTCCTATTGTAAAATCTTGGTTCTTGACACTTAAAAAAATTGAAAACAAGCTAAAATAATACGATGGAAATGAGATTTTGGAGTAAAGCAGAACTTGCCATTCGGTTTGGCATCAGTCGTGAGACCCTACGGTTAAAATTAAAAGAAATTGAAGGGTTGGATACCGGACGAAGGCAATTATTGTATCCTTATGAGGTACGGATGGTGTTTAAGGCGTTTGGGGTGGAGGGATGATTCAAGTATATTATTTATCGGAATAATGAGAACTATTTTGAGAAACTTACAGTACTCCATTCTAAAAAATCAAAATCTTTAAATTGTAAACTTTTCTCCTATAAATAACTTAGCCATTTCTTTTCTTTATTATTCATTTTATAGTACATATACTTTAAACAAGGGTAATAAAGTACGGCAATTATTAAAATCCAGGCAATATATACTCCAAACAAGTCTGTGCCAAGATATCTATGCTGTCTATTCATATAATTTTCATAATTATTGATAGTAGAATACATAGCGTCTCCATATAGTGGTTTTAGAAGCATACTAAAAATATGGATAACTGCAATATGCAGAAAATAAAAGAAGAAGGGAACCCTGCCAAAAACCAGTAAAAAGTTTGTGATCCGATTTTTCACCTTTTCTAATAAAGCTAGAGCAATTAAACAGACTCCTAGGGTAATCAAAGCAAAATGGAAAGAAGGAGGATATTTTGTAATCCTAAGAAATGAGACCATCGATTCAAAAAAAGAATCTTGAACATCAAAACTCCATTGAGGATCTCCATATAAATTAAATGTTCGTAATATTATAAATAGAAATAACATTAAAGAACCAATAGATACGAGGTTTTTGAATCGTGTATTTGGGTCAATTGTTTTTGCATATAAATGCCCAAAACAATACCCTAGAATCATGATTCCAAGCCATGGAAGCATCGGGTAACTGGCTCTTATATAATGATACTCATTAATTTGCATTATCCCCCTTTGATGAAATAGATACCAAAGAAAATCCCAAGTTACTTGATCACTATATATGAACATTTTTTTGTCCACATTAAAAACATCTATTAAGTTATGTCCAGCTACAATAGCAATCCCAATTGTCAATACTACGTATTTATTTAAATGTATTACACCTGCCAGAATGACCATTGATGCTCCAATTGCCCATATAACTTGAAAACTTATAAAAAAGTAATGTATATCAAAACTCCATAAAAAATTATTCAATACAATTTCTAGAAAAATTAACCATACTCCTCTTGTAATGAGAAATCGGGTCAGTTCTTTTTTTGTTTTCTTTTTTGATTGTAAATACACTGATAGGCCTGAAAGAAACACAAAAATCGGTGCACAAAAATGTGTAATATATCTTGTGAAAAATAATGCTGGTGTGGTAGTTTTAAGATTCATTGGAGAACCTGCTATCTGCAAATCTTGAAAAAAATCTCTTGTATGATCCAAGCACATAATAATCATGACTATACCTCGCAGTATATCAATGGATTCAATTCTTTTCAATTTCAACATTATTTTCGTTGTTTCTGATTAAAACAAAACTAAAACATCCCAGTTTCATTTTCTGATACTCGATATATTAACTGGCTTAAAAAAAGAATTCCTAGTTGATGGCGCTAATGAATGAATAACGTAAAGGTTTTAATAATCAAATAAAATCCCATACGCAATTACGATACCTCCAAACCAATAAAAAGCTGAAAATACCTTATGGATACTATCTTCATTATCAATAAAAAACTTTATTGGCTGTTTATTTAGGTTTTTCGAGTTATTTTTCTTGTGAAAATTCCCAACAGATTTAATCATATATTTTACGACAAAACGGTTCCAAAGAAAAATAAATCCAAAAAGTAAAAAGACCTCTAAAATTCTATTCCAAGCTTCCATTGTTTTTCAATCTTATATTTAAATTACATTCATGAAATTCCATTGATAAATTTAACTTAATAAATTGTCAAACCTTATTCATTTCTAATCAAAATCTACAATAATTGTTTCTCCATATCTCCCATCCTTATATAAAATAATGGATGTTTTTTGTGGCGATGGTCTACCAGCCCAAGAAGGAAACATTAAAATATTTAAATTCATTTCAAATTGTAATTGAGTACCTTCTGGATTAACAGAAAGATAAGATTCGTTATATTGATAAATTGCTGACTCAACTGGTATTCTCAAACCAGGTATAAGATTACTTCCTTCTATAATTAAGGTGTCCATATAACTATATGTAGATTGATTGGTAGATACTATGTCGGGAGCATTTTCAGACAAAATATCAACATAAAAATCAGATTCTACAATCGTCTCATTATTAATTTTGTACTTCAGTTTATAGTCTGTAGCAGTAATAATATTCTCAGGAAAATTTGTCTTAAAACTAGTTTGTCTTACACCATATTCATCAATTTCCGAACTATATTCTTCTATAACCAATTCATAACTATTTATGTTATTTTCCAGAACCACTTTTGAATTTTGTACATCCAAATCAATCAATATTCCTCTGACATAAGCAGTTGATCTAACAAAATATTTTGTGTCAGGAAACGGGCTTCCATTATGAGTAACTCCACCAAGATAGTATATCGCGGCTTTTCTAATTACATTCGTTGTATATGTATTAGAACTACCATCTTCTGCCACAACGGTATATTCAACAGGTAAGTTGAAATCTTGATTTTCATTAGGGTCCGGAGTTATCGTTGCTTTATCTGAAATTTCTATATCTGGCACAATGAATGATACATATTCATTGGTCAACTCAAGGGTGATAGTTAGTTTTTCGTGATCAATAATCCCTTCAATTTGCTTATTATTAATGTTTAATCGAAAGTCAAGAATCTTCTTTTCTGATGATAACGGAGTATTTATGCTCTTAACAGTATATACCGCTTTATCTCCATTTTGGCCTGTAACCGTATACACTATCTCTTTATTAAAATCTTGAGAAGCCGAAACACTCGGTGATATTGATGCTTCAGGTGCAATCGTAATATCTGGTACAATTGAATTATGAACTTCTAAACCATACGTCTCAATTATTATAATTTTTGAACTTTCATCTATTTTACCGACATAGGTATTATCATCATAAGAAATATTAAATGACAGGATCTTATTACTTGATCTTACTATATTCACAACATAAGTTGCCCTATTACCATTCTCAGCAGTAACAACATAAGAAACATTATTGTTGAAATTTTGAGCCTGAGATGCATTAGGAGATATTCGAGCTCCCTCTGAAAATTCTATGTTTGGAATTACCGAATCTGGTAAATCTATATCACTTGTTAAAACGATAATTTTTTTAGCATCTTGATCAATTTCCCCAATAAATGTATCTTCTCCAACTGAAATGCTGAAATGGGTAATCATATTTTCTGAACGTAATGATTGAGGTCCTGAAGAGTCATCATCATTGGAACAATTGTAAAGGAATACACTTATTAAAATTAAAGTTATAATATTTCTGATTTTCATTTTCATTATTCTTATTATGTATTTATTTAGCATAAAGCTCTTTTATTTCGTCTGCGTCTAATTGCCTATTATAGATATAAACATCATCGATTCCTCCGTTAAACCCACCTGCTCCTCTTAGTATCTGACTTTGTTGGCCTATATTCTTTGCTATTATATTGGATAAGTAAAAACATATCCAAATTTCACTTTTGGAAATTTCCAAATCTTTAGTTATTTGAAAAGAACTTAGTATTAGTAAAGAACATAAAGATATTTTATGGGATATACTCGTAAAAATTATCTAAGCCACTTCCCCCTGAGGAGTTATCGCCACCTCCAATGTAACCTTTCCCGTCTATTACGAAAGAAAAATGCCATCCCCTACCTTCGATAATATCATCACTTTCCTGCCATGAATTATTACTTGGAGAATATACCCAAGATGTACTACGTCGGCCACCTCCAATAGGACCACCTCCAGTAACATATCCTAACCCATTAATACTGAATCCTACAGACTCCCTATTGGCAGTAGGAAAATCTGCAATTTGTGTCCAAGAATCCGTACTTGGAGTATACGACCAAGCGTCTTTATCACCTGTATTTGAAGCACCTCCAGCTAAATATGCGATATCGTTAATAACAAATGAGGCCATGCCTGTTCTTCTTTGTCCTCCAAAAATATCAAATGGTATATCACCTATCTGAGCCCATTGATTAGTTAAAACATCGTATTTATAGAGATCAGTATAATCTATTATGTTTGATGAGCCAATATCGCTTCCAATTCCGATATAAATATCCGTTCCGATAGTGAAATGAGACGAATAATCTCTTCTACCTCCAGGAAAATCTGCAAGTTTTACCCAACTATTACTATTTATTGAGTACTTCCAAAATTCATTCGAGGAGTTAGCCGTGTAATAATAGATGTCGTTACCATCTGTTTCTACCACTCCACTCGGTGAGGAGCCATATTCGGGAACGTCCGTATTTATTTTCTCCCAAGTATAATCGGTAACGTTAAGCCTCCATAAGAATATTGTATTATCAGTAAAATTGTTTTTTTCTCTAGCTAATACATATGCTATATTATTTACAACCACAGCATTATTTGGCCCTCTCCTGTACCTAAATGGGAGATCATTCGAAACCATTATCCATTTGTCAAGAATATTAAGCTCAATTTCGTATTCCACAATTAGATCTAATAAACTTATTTTAACTACTGCTTTTCTTCTGGGAAAAGGACCTAAAGGTATTTTGGTTTCAAGACTTTCAGTATTTCCAGATGTGAGATTTACAACTATATTTTCAATAGTAATATTATTACGATCTAAAATAGGATGGAAATAAGCCCCTTCAATAGTAATGTCTTGTCTAACATTCACATTTTGAGGGGCAAAATTAATTCTAGGAGGAATAAGCCGGAAGTTTTCACTATACACTACTTCCTGTAATTGCGCTATCACCTTTATTGACTCTGAGCTGCTCTCTAAGTCGTCTGGAACAAGAACTTTTAATATATTTTTATCTGCATAGGTAATAGTAGCTTCAATATTTCCAAAATATACTTTATTTCTGGAAATTTCAAAATCAAAATTATCACCGGAAATTGTTAATTCATCCCTGAAGGTTGCATCTAATGGAGAAATCGAACTTATCTCTGGAGCTGATAATTGAAAATTTGAAATACCATATACTACATCTTGCAATTGTGCATTTATTGAAATTGTTACTGAAGGATTTTCAATATTCTCCGGCACTATAACTTTAATCATTTCCCTATTTGACTCAATAACTTTGGATTCAATATTTCCGAAAAATACTTTATTTCTAGAATTAACAATGTCGAAATGAGTTCCATTAATCGATATGGTATCCCCAATTACACTGTTAATAGGCTCGATGGTTTCAATAGTTGGTTCAAAAAGAGTAAAGGATGAATAAGTATCTATTCTATTATTGATTCTTACCTCAATATCATTAATAACATTATTGATATTTGGTGGCACTTTAAATTTAATGATAGTATCACTTAGGGAAATAATCTGCCCTTTAGTTTCTGAAAAGTTAACTATCGTTTCATAACTGTTGTCTTTGAAGTATTTCCCATATATCTCTAACGTATCTCCTACGTGACCAAAGTCATTCGAAATTGAAGTTATTTCTGGAGTTACGCTACCATCTGATATGAAACTTTTAGTCTCCCCGTAAAATAATTTTCCTGATGATTTCACAAAAGCTCTGTAAAAATATTCCACATTTTCTTCTATTCCATTGGCAAGAAAAACCTCTATTTCATTATTAGAATTCATATTAGAATTAAGAATAATCCCATTATTGAAAAAACTATCAAGAGCATACTCAAAGCCTACCTCTGAGATTGCGTTTTCATTTGGAACATAACTTCCAAATAGCCTTACTCCTCCAATATTACCAATTGTTGCATCTATTGTTATGACTTCTGGATTGATGTCAAAAGGGCCATTTTCTTCATCTGAGTTGCACGAAAAAAAGAGTAAAACAGTTAAGTTTAAAATTGCTAATAAGTATTTGTTTTTATTCATATTTTCTTTTTAACTTGTGGCTATACGGTATAAAATATATATTCCGGTCGTGTAAATCTTTTTCAATTGGCGCAAATGTAAAACATCCCAGTTTCATTTTTCGGGACTGAGTAATTTTATTCTTAATCAACTCACTCTTACCCCATTCTTAAACTTAACCAACTCAGCACCCTTAAATCGATTCTCATAGATAATAGCCGTTTCCCAGGTACCTTTTAGTTTTCCTTGAAGCAACATTTTTTTTAACCTTCTCATTCCAAGAGCTATGTTGGGTTTAGAGTTACGGTGACTTCGATCTAGGGAGTAAAAAGTACGCGAGCTTCCATCATAAAAGTATACTACGCATTTGGTAAGGGCGATTTGAGGTAGGTTTGTTAGCATCATTGTGTAGACAATTTGATAAGTGTTTGGTGTAAACTTTGTTCATAGGCTTTTATAAGGGCCTCATCTCCATAATTGGCAATGCGTTTACGTTGTAAACTGAACAATTGTAAACGGGATTTGTGTTTGTGTTTTCCTTCTCCTTTATGATGTGCGAACCATTCGGCTTCGGTTTTTTGAATTAGGATCTGGTTCCTGATATTTCTTTTTAAGGTTTCTTGTTTGATAAACCACTCGTAAGTTTTATTAAATCCATTTTTCTTGTTTTCAGGATGAAAATACAAGTGGGCAGGAGGAATCCACCGATTAGGATTTCGCTCTAACCATCTGGATACCATATCTACTCGTTTGTAGAGAATTTCCTGATAGATTTTCCAATCCTTTTTGCTGCCTTTGATCTTGAATTTTCGATATACCAAGGCCCAAATCTGATTCAGGATATCATTTTCTTCGGGTTTGCTGAGTAAAATATCAGGATACAATACCGCTTTGCCGTATTTCCAGAAATCTTTGACCAGGTTGTGTAAAAAAGCCGACTCCAACTCACCGGTGCTTGAATTTTTCTTGCGCCTGGTTTGTGATTTTGAGTCGGAAATTCGGCTTTCCTCCGTGTTCATGTCTTGTTCTTGTAGGGTTCCTGTAACGTAGTTATTATTTTGCCTGTGAGCCTCTGGGCGAACTCCTTCTTCTCCATTTGTCAACATATCAACATCCCTATTATTATTTATTTGTTCTTGTTGTACATGAACTAATGGGTGTAAATTTTTCACTCTTTCAGAAAAAACTTCAGTATTGATCCATAATTCGATGCCTGATTTTCCATGATGAACTTCTTTGATGATAAACCCAGCGGCTTTTAATCGCTCTTTATGATTCATAATCGTCCTAACCGTGCATCCTTTACAACTTGCCAAACTTGGATTATAGGTTCTAAACCCGGGTATTCCATTTTCAAAAGCGTCACCTAATTGTATGGCTTTGTTTAGTTGTTTGGCATATAATCTTGTAATCAGTTCTGCGGTAGCCCTATGGTTGGCATTAAGACGTTCTTTGATGTCTTGTTTGTTTTGATTATAGGTATCAATAAAGGATTTGGTTGCCTTAAACAGCTTCCCAAAATCATAGTTTTGTCTCTTGGGTTTATTTTCCATGGGTTTTGCTTTTTAAGGCTTGTAATTCTAGGATAGATTGCAAAATAGAATCATAGCAAAAGATGGTATGACCTATTTGCCTTGTAAACATCTGTTTATTGATTTCACCAAACTGTTTACTTACATGTTCTAAGAATTTGGTTTTTTGTTTACGGCTTTCTTTTAAGAAAACGATTTGTTCGTCTAGGGTGAGCATAGTATAGTGTTTACAGGTTTACATGACAATATTTCTTTCTAAATACTCAAGGATACTTTTTTTCGAATAGCGAATTACTTTCTTTCCTGCCTGAGAAAATGTGATTTCGTTATAATCACGTAGTTCCTGTAGTTTTGACTTACTCTTAATACCCAATATACTCTTAGCTTCTTCGGCATCAATCCAATCTGTTGCAGGATCCGAAAAAGATTTCATAGCTTCAATTTTTGCATCTCTCACGGCCAATTTCATTAAACGAATAAAATCATTAAGCAACTCACTATAAGCATCAGATTCTAGTACAATTAATTTTACTCGATCTTCTTTAGGGAAATTTCCACTTTCTTCTAATGGTAGTTCTTTAATGTTTTCCATAAATATATCTTTCCAGTTTTTGAAGTATCTCTTGTCTTAGAACATATCCATCATAAACAGTCATAAGATTTCTCAAAGGAAAAATTGTGTTCAATCTCCGAAATGATTCACTCCCAATGCTAATTATTTCATTATCAATAAAGAAACATTCAAAGTCTGATATAGGCTGTTTACAATGATTTTTTAAAGACATTTACCTCGATTTTTTATTTTTCGGTGTAAAGAGAAGGATTTGAAAAGCATTAAAACAGTGGCAAAAGGATGGACCACCCCAAAATAATTTTTAACTAATTGATTTCAAGACAAATAAAATTGTTAAAACTGAACAATTAATAAAAGGATGGTCTATATTTGTGGCCATGAAATTAGAAAATTCGTTCAAGAAAACCACCCTAAAGCAACCCCCTTTTTTAGTGGAATCGTTGGATAAACTTGAAATTGGTCAGCATCTGAGGAAATTTATGGACCAAAAAGGGTACACTTGCATTAAACAGTTGGTGGATATAGGGGGACCCGCCCTTCTTAAACTAGAAGGTTTTTCTTATCTATGTCTATATGACCTCCTGAAAGTGCTGGATACTTATGGAGATATTAGTTTGTTAAGTGAGAAATAATTTAATTACTCCATCCTACCTAAATCATTAAGCATGTGTTGCAAATAACCCCGCATTCTTTCTTTAGTAATATCAGATACATTATAATATCTATTATCTAGATTCTTTACTGATATATTCTTTGTACTTTCATTGTAGTAAGATCTGGAAACAAATTCTATCAAGTCTTTTTTCTTTCCATGAGTGATACCTGCTTCGTAGCAGAGTTTGGTAAATAGGCTTATCTCCTCTACGGTCATATTCAGTTTAAATTTTTGGGTATTGTTATCATCCTTTGATTCTAACTCTGCCATCTTTTTTGTAAGCTCGATTTCATTGACCAAATAATCCATTATACTCGTCTTTAAGTGGGGTAATTTTGGATTGAATCTTACCTCGGTTTCTATTATTATACTTTTGTATTTCCTATGGTATTCGTATAACTGTTTTTGATAAATATTCAGGTTTACCTCTTCTTCAAGTTGAGATTTGATCTCTTCAATAATACCGAAATAGATTTTGAAAGTATAGAAATCGTATCTAATAAAAAATTCAACCAACTTCTCAATAGAAGGTTTAGGCTCAGTGTTTAGCAATTCATATAGAGCATTAATAAATATAGAGTAATACTGTCTATTATTATAGGTTAGAAAACTTCTCTTATCTTGAATCGTTTTATTCAAAAAATGGACTAACTCTTCATTAATTTGGTCCGGCAAATTGATTGCTCTAAGCTTTTTTACTAGTTCTCTCACTTTTTTTTGATGAGAAGCGATAAACCACAGCTGCTGGGTATATGAAATTTCTAAGTCCTTGTCCATATATGATGGATAATGGTTTTCTATAAAGTCTAACACATAACTTAAATTGGTGTAGATTATCTTATAGATATCTTGTGTCTTTTTTTTATCAGAGATTTGAAATACAGATATTCTGTCTTCATCATAAAAATAATGCTGTTCGATGGTTTTTAAGTGTCCATTAATGAGCATCTGTAAATCATGTACTGTCTTTTTAAAGTCTTTTACATTTCTGTTATTCTCGAAGAAATCTGTGTACAATTCTTTTTGGATGCTTTTACAGATTAATTGTATCAAGATATCATAGTAGTAAAACTTAAGATGTTGATATGAAAGTTCTTCCAAATCAAAATCTCCAATAAAAGATTTTTTCAATTCAAGATAGTGTCTAGCCTTAAGTTGTACCTTATTTTTTATGAGAAAAGAATATAGTTCTTCTCTTGGTATTTGCGATACCCCAGGTCGCAAATCATCATGAAAAATACGATACAGAATATCCATATACTCCATACAGTAAGATGTTTGTGTTGAATTAGTATTCTTTTGTTTTCCAATTTGACCAGTTTCGGTTTAAGGTAGGACTACTGGTGACTATAAATGAACCATAATTATTCACTGAACACACTTTAATAATGTCCAATAATAATTTTGACTCTGAGCCAATAGTTAATGTTATAAAAACAAGTATTCCGCGCCCCCCAGACGAGTAAACTGTATTCCTTTAATCTAAAATTGTAATAATACTAATCTATAAACTATCTTACTTTAGTTAATTTTTTGTGTTATTTCTTCTGTCAATTCAATGACCCCGTTTTCATTTAGTTTACCCTCCTTATAGACAACTTTGATTCTTTCTGTACCAACAATAGCATTATAATTTTTATCGCAATCATAAGTTTTAATAGTATCAGCCACATAAATTCTATAGTCACTTTTAATTGTCATACTTTCTATACATTCATAACATGGGTCTGGGCCGCAATAACCTATAGAAATAGGCTTTGAGTTAATACGCTCTCCATTTAATCTGTATGTTGTTATAATTGGAATGAAACAATCTGCTGATCCAAGAGTGATGGTAGTAATGTAATTCCCATTAGAAGGAATTATTCCATAAATATGTTCATATTTTGCATCAGACGAGTATTCTGAGCTTATTTCAAAATCAAGCTTCGGCAATTCAAGTATTTCATCTAAGCAACCATTAATTATTAATGGTAACTCAACCTTTGGGAACTGATCCATAAAAACTTGAAATTGATCATTTACTTCTTGAGTTTCTGAAATTGGTTTTTCACTCTTTTTTGATTCTATTTTCGAATTGCCTTCATTACCCTTTCTACAACCTCCAAGTATAATCATTACAACAACTAACATTATTCTTTTCATCTAAATGAGTTCATTTATGTTTTCAAATTTCTACTTCGATTCAAACGGTAGCTTATTGTTATTGAAAAGTCTATTTACAATACTCTTTCGCTTTAAAGGCCTATTTTCTTTCCAAAGTAAGTCTATTTTATCTACTGCAATTTCACAGGCTGAATACCAATAACTTTATCAGTTTCATCAAACAAAATTTTGATCATCTCTTTGGGTGGAGTCAATGTATCTTTTTTATATCGATAGAATAAGCTTAAATAAGTATCACCGGTCATAGTCATTTGAACCCCATGATGATACATTTTTAACTCTTGGCTAAAATCAATATTACTTATTAGATCTACTATCTGCTGATTAGTTACTCTGTCAATCAGTCGCTCTGATAAAAATGTCTTTGACTTTTCTATGTCTCCGTTCCTTAGTGTCAATAAGTATGCTTCGCTCTTAATCGTAAGTTCTTTGAGCCTTTTCCCAATATCAGCTTCATTTCTTTTCTTTTGAACATCACGAGTAATATACAATCTTAT
>CANMDH010000060.1 GCA_947496555.1 uncultured Aquimarina sp.
TCAAAGCAAAAACTCCAAAATAGAAAATAAACTAAAATAAAAAAGACTGCCTAAATGTTTTTAGACAGCCTCTTTTATTTCCTAATCCGCATAATTCGAAGGGATCTTACGCTCTTCTGTTTCCAATTGATATGCTTGCGCTAATTGCATTAGTTTTGCCTCAGAAAAAGGTTTAGAAATAAATGTAAGTCCTTTGGGCTCTCCTTTTTTGGTATACCCCATAGGGACCGTTAAGGCTGGATATTTAGCCACAGCAGCATAACCTGCATGGTAATTATTTATTGATAATACTGCATCAAGCTTAAAGGCATCAATATGTTCATCAAAATATTTACGGGCTATTGTTTTTAGATTTTCTTTAATTTTTTTCAATTCTTCCGTAGAAGTACTATCCTTCATAATGCCAAGAAATAACTGTTGCCCGTAAGGAATTCTTATTAAGGTATCTTCTAGATTAAAAGAAACAGCGTCTTCTATCCCTTTGATGGCAACATTACTACCGGCATGGCCCTCGATATATTTGGGAAGATCATTTTTCATATCAATATTAAGAATACTCAAAAAACCAGGTAAGGATGTTTGTTCTGGCTCTATTTCAACAATCTCGCCTCCCCCTTTTTGTATATTGTTAATTGCATTCTTATAAAGAGAATCTTTCAAAAACTCTTTAATAACTCCAAATTTCTTTCCATTTAAAGTAACAGCCTTAATAGAATTTACAAAATCAACATCTGTATCTACAGAAGCTGCATCATTTTTATCTTTTCCAATAAGAGAACTCATTACGATTGCATTGTCGATCACACTTTTGGTCATTGGCCCTGGCGTATCCAACGTACTGGAAATAGGAACAATCCCTGTTCTGCTTAACAACCCAATGGTAGGCTTAAGACCAACTACCGAATTCTGGCTAGATGGTGATAAAATAGATCCACTGGTTTCAGTCCCGACAGCCGCAACACAAAAATTAGCCGCTACGGCAACACCACTCCCAGAGCTTGATCCACCAGGTTCGAAGATCATTCTTCCGTAAGGATTCAATGTTTGGCCACCAATTGCACTATATCCAACCGGACATCCAGAACATAAAAAATAGGCCCATTCACTTAGATTTGCCTTTCCAAGAATTAAAGCTTTTTCTTTTAATAGTCTTTCCGTAATAAAAGCATTATCGGTCGCATTACTTTGTAAAGCTACCGCCCCCGCCGTAGTAGGCATATCTTTGGTATTGATATTATCCTTAAGCAAAATTGGCATTCCAAAAACCGAGTGTATATTTATGGTGGATTTATCTACTTTATCCAAAGCCCTGGCTTGTTCGATTACTTTTGGATTCAAAGATATTACAGCATTTAATGATAGCCCATTATCGCTTTCATACTTTCTTATTCTATAAATATAAAAAAGGGTTAACTCTTCATAAGTTAGCTTGCCATCTTTTACATTTTGCTGAATGGTTGGGATATCTTTTTCTAAAATAAATTCCTTTAAATCATCATATTGTTGTGGCGAAAAGTAATCTAATTCAGATTCTAAAAGTTTCCAGATATCATTTTTATTAGACACCTTAGAATTGACAAGCTTAAGATGCATCCTGGTTTTTTCAAGCTTTTGAGTCGCAGCCAAATCATTTGTCTCATCATATGGTTGCCAAACTATTCTGGGTTGTTTCTCTGGTAATGCTTCAGTCTTCTTGTTTTCCTTACAAGAAATAAGAACTAGAAGTACAAAAAAAGATACGATACTATTTTTCATGCGAATGTAACTTTGGTTTTACAATGGTATTCCTAAAAAAGTATTATTAGATTAAATTATGAACTAGTTAATTGTTTTCTCTTGTTTTAAAGGAGTATTTTCCCAATAACTAGTTGCTTTATCAAAAATGTTTACCTCAGATTTAAACATCGGTAAAGATTTATTCATAGGTTTTGCATCTTCCACTATTTTTTTTCCCGGGAAAACTTCCTGTACAAATATTTCTCTATACTGATTCAAAAATAATTTAGGCATTTCTCTGATCTTATTTCCTTGAGTATCCTTTATGCCTTTTATCATTAATTGCAAATTAGTCACAAAATTACTCAAGTCGAAATTACTTAAAGAGGACATCTGTTGTTTATCCAAATATGCTTTTATATAATCCTTTGAAACAACTACTTTTTCAATTTTAATCTTTCGGTTTTTATATGCCAGTCTAATTTTTTTGCGATACCCTTTTACTAAGTTTTGATTCAGATCTCTATTAAAATAAATAATTACAACATTTTCTTTTTCATCATAAACAGCTTCTTCTACATCAAAATAATTATTCGAATTTACCTGAAAACGATTATTGAAAGTTATATAGTTTAAATACATTTTTTCCTTAATACGTGCATATTCGATAGCAATAGCATACAACAAATTCCTTTTTGTAGAATAGTACACCTCATAATCAAATTTATGTATGGCATAATTCTTTTTTGAAATAAAAATTGTGCCTTCTGCGAAATGTGGATCTCCTATGATGCTATACTTTGTAGAAAAATTAATCTTATAAATCGACACCTCATTAAGGTAATTAATTCCCTCCAAACTAAATTTATGATTTTTAATGAAGTCTTTTTTAAAAATATCAACAAAAGAAAATGAGAACTTATTATGGTTCCTTATTGCATTAGTAAGTTGCAACAAATTAAGTTCATTACCACCTAAGGGTGGGATAACTGTATTCTTTAAATATTTATCCTTATAGTTATCATAAGGAATAGATAATATACTATCTCTCGTAAAATCCATATTTGGATGATACGTATAAAGAAGCGTTTGATTCTTTTTATCCAGAAGTTGATCTGTATCAAATCCTGCATCAAAAACCTCAACAATACCTTCATTAAGGTTTATATATTCTACAGCTGCGTTTTGATTTGATAACATGGCATATATACTATCAATTGGTTGCTGATAATCTCGGTAATACGCTATATAGGAAGAAGGAGTTCTAGGGTAATTTCTTGAAATATTAGTTATGGCCTTCATCACAATTTGCTTTGCCGTAAGAGGCTCATTCTTTTCAGATATCAATTTAACTTCATCTAGCTTCTCAATACTTGGTTCTAAATAAATAAGGTTCACTTCATTCTCTGATAATGTATTAATCGATAGTTTCTTGTTTTTGTATCCAATTGCAGATATGACCAGAGTATCAGACAAATATAAATTGATTGGTAATCTAAATTCTCCTTTATCATCTGCAATCAATCCTCTATTGGTTCCTGCCAGTTTCACGGTAGCATAAAACACAGCTTCTTCTGTATCTTTATTTATTATCCGACAAAAAAGCTCATCTGTACCTAACCGATTCTGACCATAGCTATTAACAAAAAACAAGGGTACAACAAATAGATTTAAGAGATTAATTTTTCTTAACATAATAAAAAAGATATGTATAAAATGACCTGGCCCATATGTTTATAATAGTACCCCATATGTAAAAATCAATAAAAAAAGGCATTTTGATAAAATCAAAATGCCTTTTTAACTATTTTATAACGCTATGTTCTATTTAAAAAATGAATCTACAAATTCGTATTTATTAAATACTTGAAGATCATCTATACCCTCTCCAATACCTATATATTTTACCGGAACTTGAAATTGGTCACTTATTCCGATAACCACACCTCCTTTGGCCGTTCCATCTAGTTTTGTAACCGCAAGCGATGTTACCTCGGTAGCTGCAGTAAATTGTTTTGCTTGTTCAAAAGCATTTTGCCCAGTAGAGCCATCTAAAACCAATAATACCTCATGAGGAGCATCGCCTACAACTTTTTGCATTACACGTTTCACCTTGGTCAACTCATTCATTAAATTAACCTTGTTGTGTAATCTCCCTGCTGTATCGATGATAATCACATCTGCATCCTGATTTACCCCCGATTTAAGTGTATCAAAAGCTACTGAGGCAGGGTCGCTACCCATAGATTGTTTTATAATAGGTACATCTACTCTATCTGCCCATACTTGTAATTGATCAATTGCAGCTGCTCTGAATGTATCTGCAGCCCCTAATACAACTTTTAGGCCTTTATTTTTAAATTGATGAGCTAATTTACCAATAGTGGTAGTTTTCCCCACACCGTTTACACCAACAACCATTAACACATATGGCTTTTTGTCTTTGGGTATTTCAAAATCTGTAGCCTCACCAACATTAGTTTCAGAAAGTAAACCCGCTATTTCTTCACGTAGGATCTGATTTAATTCATCGGTACCCAAGTATTTATCCTGAGCGACACGATTTTCAATTCTTTCGATAATTTTAATGGTAGTTTTTACCCCAACATCACTGGTAACCAATATTTCTTCGAGTTCATCCAAAACGTCATCGTCAACCTTGGATTTACCGGCTACTGCTTTACTTAATTTTGAAAAAAAAGTGGTTTTGGATTTCTCTAGCCCTTTATCGAGGGTTTCCTTTTTTTCTGAAGAAAATATATTCTTAAAAAGTCCCATTTATATTAATTAATACACTAAAAACTCAAATGATTTTATTAAACGTCTAAATATAAAAAGAAAAGAGCCATTTCAATACAATTGAAACGGCTTCTTTTTAAAATATTTTATTGAGTTTACTTTTGCTTTAAGAAGTCATTTACAGCTTCTGGAGCCATAATAGATTCTACAAAAGTATATGCTCCAGTCTTTGGAGATTTTACCATCTTAATGGCTTTAGTTAATCTCTTTGATCCTGTCTGTAACGATGCTACTGATTTCTTTGCCATCTCTAATTATTTTATTTCTTTATGAACAGTCATTTTCTTTAGAATAGGGTTAAATTTCTTTACCTCTAATCTATCAGGAGTGTTCTTTTTATTTTTTGTAGTTATATATCTTGATGTACCTGGTTGTCCAGAAGCTTTGTGCTCTGTACATTCTAAGATTACTTGTACTCTGTTACCTTTCTTTGCCATTTGTAGTATCTTTTAAAAAAGGAGATTATTTAGTTAAAAAACCTTTTGCTCTTGCTTCTTTTAAAACAGCAGAGATCCCGTTTTTATTTATATTTTTTAAAGCTGAAGTAGATACTTTTAATGTGATCCATCTATCTTCTTCTGGAATATAAAAACGTTTTTTGATCAAATTCGCATTGAATTTACGTTTTGTTTTATTCATCGCGTGAGAAACATTGTTTCCTACCATTGCTTTTTTACCTGTAAGCTCGCAAACTCTTGACATCTCTTCTTAATTTTGGTATTATTTCAAAACAGGGTGCAAATTAACGAATTATTTAGCGAACCACCAATAATAGTTTGGTAATTTTTTTCTTCTTTTTAAAGTTTTTTTCTCCTGCAATTATCAAATGAGAATATCACGTTTTTGCCCTGATTCTTAAAACACAATCTGTGATTGTACATAAAATGGTTAAATTTAACAATTATTACGTATTTTTGTAGGAAAATTCCCTTAGCAGTGGTCAATAGTATTCACAAATCCTTTATCAAAAAATATAAAACTGAAATAGGTACATTCTATTTTTATAAAAACTATGTTGTTGGCGAAGTTTTTGCTGGAGCGGATCTTAACTTTGAAAGTGGAAAAGAATTATATCAACTAATGGAAATCCATTATAAAAAAACAATCCCATACGTTTACATTTCTAATAGGGTGAATTCTTATTCCTTCAAACCTACTCGGCTTTATGCTATGAAGGATAACTTTCCGAATCTTAAAGGTTATGGTATAGTCATCTACGATTCTGTTAACGAAAAGATCGCAAAGCTCGAAGAAACCTTTACCGATATGCCAACTCATATTTTCAAAAATCTTGAAGATGCTATCAACTGGGTAGAGAAAATAACAACGTAATGTTAATTCACATTCTATACTAGCTTTTAAAAATAGTATAACAATACACATGTAGTCATTTTTCTTTGGCCAAAAAACAATGATATTCATTGAATTTTAAGAATCATTGTTTTATCTTAGATATACCAACTTTTGTATATTATGATTGGCAAGACAAATAAAAAGCTTATTAATAAGCACGAGCTAGATATTGGATTATTTTATTTCTATGAAAATTTTATCGTCGCGGAGGTAAAAGAAAATGTCAACCTTACTTTTGAGAGTGGAAAAGAGTTATTTCAACTTGCTCTTGATTATTATAAAGGTGTAGTTCCCTACGTTTACATCTCTAATAGGATTCACTCATATTCAGTTAAACCGACCGAACATTATAAATTAGAAAATATTTTTCCAAATTTTCAAGGCTATGCTATAGTAACTTATGACACGGTTAGCCAAAAGGTTGCTGAACTAGAGAAATTATTCACTAATAGGCCAACCCGTGTTTTTGACAATTTGGATGATGCTATAGCTTGGGCAGATGACATTATCGTTTCAGATTAAGCTAAGTGCACTATAACAATTCGTTAAGAAGTAATTCAAAAGCCTTACTTACCGTTTTTCCTATGGTTCTTTCTCTTAAATTACCAAATGTATACTTTTTAGAAAAAACGGTATCTGGAGTTGCTATACCTATAAAAACAGCCCCTACTTCTACATCACCATCTCCTTTTGTCGGACCGGCATTTCCCGTAGTACTTATCGCATACTCTGTATTAAATTTTTCTTTAGCCTTAACGGCCATGGCCTCTACTACTTCAGCACTGGTAACACTATATTTTTGAATAATTTTTGGATCCACCCCCAGAATATCAACCTTGGACTGAGTAGCATAGGTAACGACTCCTCCTTTAAAATAAGCAGAAGAGCCTGCATTTGCGGTAAATGATTGCGCAATCTTCCCGCCAGTGCAGCTTTCTGCTACAGCTACGGTCATACCCTTTCTCTCAAGAAGACTCCCTATTCTTTTTTCAATTGTTTCATCTTCCTCATACCCAACAATAATATCCCCTATAATATGATGCAGTTGTTGTATTCTTTCTTCTATTGTTTTCTCAAGAAGCTTCTTATCATTTCCACGAGCAGAAAGACGTAACCTCACTCTTCCAAGATTAGGTAAATAAGCTAATTTAACAAAGGAAGGTAAGTTATCTTCCCAATCTTCTATCTTTTCGGCAATTGCACTTTCACCAAGACCGTAGGTAAGTACAGTCTTGTGAATGATATAAGGTCGATCAAATCTTTTTTGTAATCCAGGAAGCACCTCATTTTTCATCAATCCTTTCATCTCATAAGGAACTCCAGGCATAGATACAAATACCTTATTTTCTGATTCGATCCACATACCAGGTGCAGTACCATAGTGATTCATCAAGGCTGTTGCTTTGCTTGGCACAAGAGCTTGTTGTCGATTAATATCAGAAATTGGGGTAGAAATGTACTTTGCAAACAATTCTTCTATATGTTTAAGAACATCATCGTTCTGCACCAAAACGTCATCAAAGTATTCGCAAATAGTATGTTTGGTTACATCGTCTTTGGTAGGTCCCAGTCCTCCTGTTATGATTATAATATCCGCTCGCTTTTTTGCTTCGTCCAGCGCCGTAAGAATATGTTGCTTGGTATCACTTATGGAAGTAATCTGATAAACATCTACTCCAATCTTATTAAGTGCTTTACCTATAAATGCAGAGTTGGAATCTATAATTTGCCCAATAAGAATTTCATCGCCTATGGTAATTATTTCGGCAAACATGATTAGCTGAAATCTTCTTTTAGATTTTCGATAGCGTTGTTAACCACAGTAACAATATCATCCAAAACAGGTTTTATCTGTTCTTTGGCCTTATTGGTTTGGGACCAGGCTTCTATTTGTTTAATCTGAGGTAAAAGATCGATGTCAAATAATTGAAGATTTGGTTTCATCTTATGAGCATATTGATAGGCCATTTGTGGATTATCAGAATCTACTGCTTGGACCATACTATCCAAATCAGGCGGTATTTCTTCTAAAAAAGTCTGTACCAAAACAGCTATAAATTCATCATCGCCTCCCGATAATTCATTTACATTTTTCAAACTATATCCTTTGCTCATTTATTTTACTTTTATTGAAAAAAATTGTTTGTTGCTAATATAACCGGTTAGAATATCATCTGGTTTTACAGCTCCCACGCCAGCCGGTGTTCCTGTAAATATAATATCTCCTATCTTTAAAGTGAAATATTTTGACACATATTCTATCAATTCATTGATCTTCCATAACATAAATCTTGTATTTCCTTGTTGAACCACCTCTTCATTTTTTTCTAAACGAAAATCGATATTATCCACATCTGAAAATTCTTCCTTTGCAACCCATTTACCAATAACTGCTGCCCCATCAAAGGCTTTAGCCTTTTCCCAGGGCAGTCCTTTTTCTTTAAGTTGACTTTGCAAATCTCTTGCCGTAAAGTCTATTCCTAAACCAATTTCATCATAATATTTATGAGCAAATTTCTTGTTGATATATTTACCCACTTTATTAATCTTTATCAATATCTCGACCTCATGGTGAATATTACTAGAGAAATCAGGAATAAAAAAAGGTTGCTTTTTTAGTAAAATAGAGGTATCTGGTTTCATGAAAATCACAGGGTCTGTTGGTTTTTCATTTTCCAACTCTTCGATATGATCCGTATAATTTCGTCCTATGCAAATAAGCTTCATGGTTCTGAAATAATAAAGGAAATGATTATAGGTTTAGGCTATTATTTAACTTTCTAAGTCGTACTGCAGTAAGTACCTTTTTAGTGTACAAAGGAAAATCTGCATTTTGGATCCATCCAAAATATCCTGGCTCCTCTTCCATTACCTGCTCTACCGATTTGCCTTTATGCTTCCCGAAGGAAAAAATTTCTCTTCCATTCTCATCATATGTAATAAATCCTGCGAAATCTGCAAATTGCTTTCTAGAGCTAAACTCTGCAAGAAACTTAGAATCATTTTCGAGCTCTGGATATTTATCTAATTGTGCTTTTAATACTTCATATGTCGCCAAGGTATCTGCTTCGGCAGAATGCGCATTATCTAAATTCTTATCACAATAAAATTTATAGGCTGCCGACAGTGTTCTTTTCTCCATTTTATGATAAATGGTTTGTACATCGATAGCCACTCGATTTTTCATATCAAAATCAAGTCCGACTCTTAATAACTCTTCGGCCAATAATGGAATATCAAATCTGTTAGAATTAAAACCTCCAAGATCACAACCTTTAATCATTTCGCTAACCTTATTAGCCAATTGCTTAAACGTTGGCTCATTAGCCACTTTAGCATCATCAATACCATGCACAGCAGTTGTTTCAGGAGGAATTGGCATCTCAGGATTCACCAGCCAGGTCTTACTTTCCTGGGTGCCATTTGGAAATATTTTCAGAATAGAAATCTCTACAATTCGATCTTTAGATATATTTACACCGGTAGTTTCAAGATCAAAAAAACATATCGGTTTTTTTAAATTAAGCTCCATAAATTGATTGTGTAATACTCAAAGATAACAGCAATTCTTTAACATTCTTATAGACTAACTCTATTTTAACATTTGCAAAAATTATACTACCTTCTTAACGAATACATTATCAGCAAACTTTTTTGTAACCGTTTCTATAACGTCATTAAATTGTATACGAATAGACTTATCAAATTCTCGGACTTCCAGAATTTTAATCTCACTACTCAATGCTAAACCTATCTCTGAGACGTATTTTAAAAATTGAACAGATCCATCATTTACTGCAACAAGTTGACATAAATCTCCTTCCGTCAGAGAAGATAAAGTTACTTTTGGTAATACTGAATACTCGCCTTTTGCATTTGGAATCAACTCGCCATGAGGATCTTTTTTAGGAAAATCCATAAATCGATCCAACTCATCAATCAGTTTCTGAGATTTTATATGTTCTAATTGCTCCGCAACATCATGTACCTCATCCCAGGTAAAATTCAAATAGTCACAAAGAAAGGTCTCCCACAATCTATGTTTTCTGATTAATCGTACTGCAATGTACTTCCCTTCCTCTGTTAAATCGAGCTTTCCATACTTTTCGCTCACCACATAATTTTTAGCCTTTAGCTTCTTTATCATATTATTAGTAGATGCCGGAGAGACCTTTAGATAATCCGCCAATTGGTTGTTTCCTACCTTTGCAGAATTATCTTCAATAAGCAGTTGAAAAAGGGCTTTTAGATAATCTTCTTCGCTTTTTGTTAAATTATTCGAATTTAATTTGTTAGTCATAACTAACTTTTTTAGTTTTGCTGTAATAATAAAACAAAAGTACTAAACCTAATGATAATAAGTAGAATCATATTACTTGCTTTTTTAAACTGCTTGATTTACAGTACAATATTTTCTCAAGAAACACATTCGACAGGAGTATTAAAAGGAACTATTTATGACGAAAACGGACCACTCCCTTTTGCTAATATATTTATAGAAGGAACTTCATTAGGCAGTTCAAGCAATGAAAATGGACTTTTTGAAATAGTCAATATTCCAGTAGGGACCTATAAAATTATTAGTTCATTTACTGGATACACTTCAATTAAAAAAAAGATACTTATTAATTCTGGTAACAATAAAGTAAATCTTACCTTAACACAAGGCTCTTCCCTAGATGAAGTTGTAATATCCGGAACATTAAAACCTGTCATACGGTCTGAAAGTACTGTTCCTGTAGAAATTTACAAACCTACTTTTTTCAAGAAAAATCCAACTCCAAGTGTTTTTGAAGCACTGCAAAACGTAAATGGGGTTCGTCCACAGATCAATTGTAGCATTTGTAATACCGGCGACATACACATAAATGGATTAGAGGGCCCCTACACTTTGGTAATGATCGATGGTATGCCAATCGTGAGTGGATTGTCTACAGTATATGGCTTATCAGGTATCCCTAATTCTTTAATAGACAGAATGGAAATCGTAAAAGGACCTGCTTCTTCCCTATATGGTAGTGAAGCCGTAGGTGGACTTATTAATATTATTACCAAAAACCCTGAAGCCGCGCCAGAGTTAAGTACCGATGTTTTTGCAACCGGATGGGGTGAAACCAATATAGATTTTGGGGTAAAAGGAAAAATTGGTAATGCCACCACGATTCTCGGGGTAAATTATTTTTATTATGACCAAATTATTGATAACAATGATGATGGCTTTACAGATCTTACGCTTCAGGATCGAATTTCGATTTTTAATAAGTGGAATTTCAAAAGAAAAAGTAACAAAAACTTCTCTTTAGCAGCGAGATTTTACTATGAAGATCGTTGGGGCGGAGAAAATAATTGGGATAAAACTTTTAGAGGAAGTGATCAGATTTATGGAGAAAGTATCTACACTGCCAGGTATGAAGTATTAGGAAGTTATGAACTACCAATTAAAGAATCTATTAATTTATCGTTTTCTTATACAGATCATGATCAAAATTCGTTTTACGGTACCACAAGTTATAAAGCCAAACAAAGAATAGGTTTTTCACAGTTGGTATGGGATACAACTATAAAAAACCATGATCTTTTGACTGGACTTGCTATGAGATATCAATTTTATGATGATGATACTCCCGCAACAGAAAATATAAATGGCACTACTGACCCTGAAGAAACCACTATTCCTGGGATTTTTCTACAGGATGAAATCACTTTAGCCGAAAAACATAAATTATTGTTGGGTTCAAGATTGGACATCGATAATCGCCACGGAGCGATATTTACACCAAGATTAGCATACAAATGGAGCCCTAATAAGAGTGATATTTTCAGGTTTAATGCAGGGACCGGATTTAGAGTTGTTAATCTCTTTACCGAAGATCATGCTGCCCTTACAGGTTCAAGAACCGTAGTAATAGAAGAAGATTTAGATCCCGAAGAATCGTACAATGTGAATATTAACTACTTAAAAAAAATATTTCTTGAAAATGGAACATTTATCGGACTGGATGCTTCAGCATGGTATACCTATTTTACAAATGCCATCATACCAGATTATGAAACCAATCCCGACGAAATTAGATACGGTAATCTTGACGGTTATGCTGTTTCTCAGGGAATAAGCCTGAATGCAGATATCAGTTTCACCAACGGCCTTAAAGTCCTTGCGGGATTTAGTCTTATGGATGTTTCTAACAAAGAAGACGGTGTAAAAAGCAGGCAAATTTTAACCGAAAGATTTTCAGGAAATTGGGGAATCAGTTATTCAATTCCATCAATCCGTCTTACAGCAGACTATACCGGAAACCTATTTGGGCCAATGCGACTACCAATTGCTGGTCCCGACGATCCACGTAGAGAAAATTCTCCTTGGTTTAGTATTCAAAATATTCAAATCACTCATAAATCCAATAATAACTTTGAAATTTATGGCGGAGTTAAAAACCTATTGGATTGGACTCCTTCTAAAGGAAATCCATTTTTAATTGCTGGAGCAGATGATCCTTTTGGACCAGATTTTGACACTACGTATATCTACGCTTCGAATCAAGGTATAAGAGGATTTTTAGGACTGCGTTATACATTACTTTAATATGAAAATTTATATAAAAATAGTATTAGTACTTGGTTTTGCTTTGATCAGTTCAGAATTATCAGCTCAAATTGATGAGCAAAATTTTGAATCGATTGAAAAAATCCTAAAAAAAGAGCCTCGACCTATAGTGGTATTCATTCATACAGATTGGTGCAAGTATTGTCTCACCATGGAAAATACTACCTTTAAAAATGAAGAAATTATTAAAGCCTTGAATAACAGTTTTTACTTCATATCTTTTAATGCCGAATCACGCGAATCAATACGCTTTATGAATTACAATTTTAAGTTTATTCCCAATGGTAGAAAAACCGGCATACATGAATTAGCAGTACAATTGGGGACAGTAGACGGAAAGGTTTCATACCCAACATTGACAATACTTAACGACAAATACGAAATTATTTTTCAGCATTCTTCTTATTTGAATGCAAAACAATTAAACAAAATTTTAGATAAACTATATAATTCATGAAAAACACTATCATAGGTCTACTGATATTTTTATTCTTATTCTCGTGCAAAAAGGAAATCAAAAAGGAGAATCAAAAACTTAATGTAGTTACGACAACATCCATGATCACCGATTTGGTGAAAAATATTGGTGGTGATGCCATTGAAGTTAACGGACTCATGGGAAGTGGTGTTGATCCTCACCTCTACAAAGCGAGTGAAGGTGATGTAAGCAAGCTAGTGAATGCAGATATCATTTTCTATAACGGTTTGCACCTTGAAGGTAAATTGGTAGAGGTATTTGAAAAAATGGAAAGCCAAGATATCAAAACAATCGCAATAGGTGAAAGTCTAGAAAAAAGTACGCTGATTGGCTCAGATTATTTTGCTTCCAACTATGATCCTCATATTTGGTTTAGTGTAAAAAACTGGAAAATTGTTACCGAATTTGTTATCAAAGAACTTTCTGTAATAGACCAAAAAAATGCTGAAACATTTAAATTAAATGGAAAAACCTACTTATCAAAGTTGAACGATTTAGAGACTAAATTAGAAGGAGTTATTGCCTCTTTACCAAAAGAAAAACGTATTCTGGTAACTGCACATGATGCCTTTAGCTACTTTGGAAAAGCGTATGACTTTAATGTAGTTGGTCTTCAAGGGTTATCAACTGCTACCGAGGCCGGAGTGCAAGATGTACAGAAATTAGCTAATTTTATTATTGAAAAAGAGGTAAAAGCCATTTTTGTAGAAAGTTCGGTACCAAAAAGAACGATTGAAGCATTGCAGGCAGCTGTAAAATCCAAAGATCACAAAGTTTCAATTGGAGGAACACTGTATTCTGATGCTCTTGGTAATCCAGGAACAAAAGAAGGAACTTATACCGGCATGTTCGAGTATAATGTAAATACTATTATAAACGCATTGAAGTAATGAGTAAAAAAATCGCTGTTCAAATAGATGACCTTACCGTAGCCTATAATTACAAACCTGTATTATGGGATATAGATCTTGCAATACCAGAAGGTGTACTAATGGCAATTGTAGGACCAAATGGGGCAGGAAAATCAACTTTGATCAAATCGATTTTAGATATCATAAAACCCATTGCGGGAAGTGTTCAGATCTACGGAAAGCCATATAAAAAACAACGATCCCTCGTAGCTTACGTACCACAAAAAGGAAGCGTTGACTGGGATTTTCCGACCACAGCACTCGATGTGGTTATGATGGGGACATACGGAAGTCTTGGTTGGATCAAAAGACCAGGTCAAAAACAAAAAAAAGCAGCCCTCGAGGCCTTAGAAAAAGTAGGTATGCTTGCTTTTAAAAACAGGCAAATTAGTCAACTATCTGGTGGGCAACAACAACGAATCTTTTTAGCAAGAGCCTTGGTACAAAATGCTTCCATATATTTTATGGATGAACCTTTTCAAGGGGTAGATGCAACCACCGAAAAAGCAATTATCAATATATTAAAAGAGCTTCGTAAATCAGGAAAAACAGTAATTGTAGTGCATCATGACTTGCAAACTGTCCCCGAGTATTTTGATTGGGTGACTTTTTTAAACGTAAAAAAGATTGCCACAGGGCCGGTCAAGGACATTTTTAATGATGATAATTTGACTAAAACTTATGGAATTAATTATAAAGTCGCTGTAAGTCAGTAGTAGTTAGAGGGTAGTTAATAGTAAAGTGAAATAACAAGAAACAATTATTAAATGGAAGAGGTAAAATTTAATTTTGAAGATTTAATTGTATATCAAAAAGCCTTAGACTTTGTTGATTTAGTTTATAATACCTGTGAGCAACTGCCCAAACAGGAAATGTATAGACTCTCATCTCAATATATTCGAGCAGCAAATTCAGTTGCCATGAATATTTCTGAAGGTTCCGGGAATACAGATGCTCAATTCAACAGATATCTTCAGATGGCTGTAGACTCAGTTCGAGAATGTGTTGTATGCTCTACGATTGCAAAAAGAAGAAAGTATATTTCAGAAAATCAAAATAAACTAGCCCGACTAAGATTAGCTGAATTATCTAAAATGATAACCAGTCTACAAAAACATTTGAAAAATAAACAAAAAAACTAATTACTAACTACTACCCTCTACTCACTAAAGAATGGACTTACAAGAATATATAGAGCTTGTTTTTACCGATTATACCCTTCGCACAATTACGTTGGGTACAGCCGTATTAGGTGCTATATGTGGTATGCTGGGGAGTTTTGCTGTATTGCGAAAACAAAGTCTTTTGGGAGATGCCATCTCTCATGCAGCATTACCAGGTATTGCAATTGCTTTCTTAATAATCGAAACAAAAAATAGTTCTATTTTCCTACTAGGAGCCTTGATTAGTGGCTTAATCGGAACTTTTTGGATAAGAGGAATCACTCGGAAAACTCATCTAAAATCGGATACGGCTTTAGGACTTATCCTATCTTTATTCTTTGGGTTTGGGATGTTACTGCTAACCTATATTCAAAAAATGCCAAATGCTAATCAAGCTGGATTAGAGAGTTATCTTTTTGGACAAGCTGCAACACTACTAGAAAGTGATGTTTGGTTAATGGTAATCGTAACCGGAATTAGCCTGGTTATTTTATTACTTTTCTGGAAAGAACTTAAAATATTGCTTTTTGATGCCGATTACACAAAAACTCTTGGTTTTAATACTAAGTTTTTAGATATCCTAATCACTTCCTTTATTGTAGTTGCGATCGTATTAGGATTACAAACGGTAGGAGTTGTATTGATGAGCGCCATGCTTTTAGCACCAGCTGCTGCGGCAAGGCAATGGACGAACAACCTAGCCGTTATGGTAATTTTGGCAGCTATTTTTGGTGCATTTTCTGGTATTTTTGGTACCGCCATAAGTGCCAGCCAAAATAATCTATCTACTGGACCTGTAATCGTATTGGTAGCTGGAGTATTTGTATTATTCTCATTTATATTTTCTCCGGGACGGGGTCTATTGTTTAGAGAAATACGTTTCAGAAAAAACAGAAACGATCTGCAATTACATAAAACTTTGTCTTTTATGTATAATATCGCCAAAACACATGAAGACATTTCTCATCCACATGCTATTAGGATTTTGAATAACTTTCAGGGGTTTACCCGAAAATCACTTCAAAAATTAGAAAATAAAGATTACGTAAAAATCGAAGGAAGTATGTGGTCGATGACCAAAGAAGGATACCACACTGCTGCAAACTTGTATGATCAATTAATAAAAGAAGAAGATGAGTAATGCACAAATTGAAATACAGTTAATCGCTAGTCTGGTTGCCATTGCCTGTGCCATACCGGGTACATTTCTGGTCTTACGAAAAATGGCATTAATTACAGACGCCATAAGTCATTCTATTCTACCCGGGATTGTAATTGGTTTTTTTATAACCCATGATTTATCCTCTCCTTTATTAATTATTATGGCTGCAGCAAGTGGAGTTCTTACCGTTGTACTGGTTGAGTTCATTCAAAAAACTGGATTGGTAAAGGAAGACACCGCTATTGGGCTGGTTTTTCCAGCTTTATTTAGTATCGGTATCATCTTAATTGCAAAAAATGCGAATGATATACATCTGGATGTAGATGCGGTATTACTGGGGGAACTTGCCTTTGCTCCTTTTGATAGACTAAGTATTGGAGACACTGATCTAGGGCCGAAATCATTGTGGATCATAGGCACTATTTTGATTATTACCTTGGGATTACTATTTACATTTTTCAAAGAATTAAAAGTTAGCACTTTTGATGCTGGTCTGGCTTCGGCTTTAGGCTTGTCTCCTGTAGTAATGCATTATGGATTAATGACCGTTTCTTCGATCACAACCGTAGGTGCTTTTGATGCCGTCGGGGCCATTCTGGTAATTGCCTTAATGATTGCTCCAGCAGCAACCGCATATTTATTAACAAATGATCTTAAAAAAATGTTGTTTCTAGCCGTTGTATTTGGCGTTGCAAGTGCTCTTACCGGATATTGGGTAGCTCATGTTTTGGATGCTTCTATTTCAGGATCAATGACGACGGTATTAGGGCTCCTTTTTTTATTAGTGTATCTGTTTGCCCCAGAAAAAGGGTTGTTTTCGGTACTATATCGTCAAAAACGACAACGTATTGAAGTATCACTACTTACATTTCTACTTCATCTCAGAAATCACAAAGAGAAAGAAGAACGACATGTAAAACACCTTAACGAACATATAAACTGGCAAAAAGTACGATCCAAATCAGTGTTAGATCTCGCTTTAAAAAATAACATGATCACTATCGATCATGATATTGTTTCTTTAACTAACAAAGGGAAAAAATTTACAACTGAAGCTATTGACTACATAGTGACCAACAAAAATTCTGAAATCGAAAACATGAAGGATCGTTTCTTTCTTTTCAGAGGATAAAACTTGTATATTTATCATAAATAGTTATGTCCTTGGAAAAGAACGTCGTTACATTACTAATTTTTATTTTCTTATTTGGTTTTGCTAGTTACACTCAAGAAAAACCTGTTAGATTAATTGAAGAGAAGCAAAAAAAGAGGACTATCCTCTATGTGCAAAATGATACGGATACTGAAAAGAGTGTTTTTCTAAAGGTAAATCCCACGGGATATCGACGTAGCGCCAACAAACCTATCATCAAAAATATTCCTGCAAAAGGTAAGGTGCAAATGATGATCCTGATCCCGTTGACTGATGCAGAATCTTATTATACTTATGACCTCATCGTAAATGAAGAGTTAGAAACCATGGAAGTAAATCGCAATAGTGCTTCACAAAAACAAGCTCCGGTTTCTTCAATAATGAGATCAGAAACCATTATTTTCACTAAAACTGATTGTGAAAAATGTACAGTATTAATCTCTAAACTGAAAGAAAAACACATCAAATTCAGAGAAGTTAATATCGATACCAAAAATCGATACAGGGATTACCTATGGGAACTATTAAACAAAGATGGGCATGACAAAAATATCGTTGGTGTTCCCATAGCTGTTGTAAAGGGTGTTCTACAATACCCTATCGATGATTTAGACAGGTTTGTTCTTAACTTAAAAAAGTAATTCCATATCGACTGGTTGTTATATCAACATGCTTCACCTATCCTATTAAAATATGCTGTAAAACTTCTATTTATTCGTTGCTGCATTTCTAAAGAAGAAGTCTTTTTTTTTGGTTTAATGCTTCCTTTAGCCCAATCTATTGTATAATCCTTTCTCCATTTTAAATGATCAGCTGCAAGTTGTTTTATGGCATTCAAAATATATTCAATTTCTTGATTTGTATGTGTAGGGTGAATAGACATGCGAATCCATCCGGGCTTATTTGAACAGTTGCCTTGATCAATTTCATTGGTAATCTTACGTGATTTTTCTGGGGTAACCCCAAGAAGATAATGCCCATAAGTACCAGCACAGGAGCAACCACCCCTAGTTTGTATACCATATCTATCATTTAACAATTTTACTCCAAGATTGTAATGAAGATCTTCAATATAAAAAGAAACGACACCTAATCGTTCCTTATGCTCCCGGGCTAGAATGTGTAAATTTGGTATTCGTTCAAAATCTTTCCATATCATATTCAGAATTTCTTCTTCTCTTTTCTTAATATTTTCTATGTTCATTTCGTCTTTTAGTTGCATACACATAGCCATCTTAATGGTTTGCAGGAAAGCGGGTGTGCCTCCATCTTCTCTAGCTTCTATATCCTCGAAATACCTATGTTCACTCCAAGGATTGGTCCAGGAAACGGTACCTCCTCCAGGGTTATCTGGTATTGAATTTGTGTATAACTTTTTATTAAAAACCAATATACCTGTAGTCCCCGGACCACCTAAAAACTTATGCCCTGAAAAATAAACAGCATCAATATAACGTCCTTTTTTATCATCTGGATGCATATCAATAGAAATATAAGGTGCAGCACAAGCAAAATCAACAAAACACAAACCGTTGTATTGATGTATAAGTTCTGCGATTTCTAGATACGGAGTAATAATCCCTGTAACATTAGAACATGATGTTATTGCAACAATCTTATTATTTCGATGTGCATTTTGCCGGATAAGTATTTCAAGATTCTTAACGGAAACCAAACCTTCCTCATTCGGCGGAATAATTATTACATCTGCTATTGTTTCTAACCAGGTTGTTTGATTAGAATGATGTTCCATATGTGAAATAAAAACCACAGGCTTATCTTTTTCCGATACCTTAATTTGATCTTTGAAGGATTCATGAACCCGAAGCCCTAGTATTCGCTGAAGTTTGTTCACAACACCTGTCATTCCCGAATTAGAAGAGATAAGCACATCATCTGATGATGCATTTACATGTTTTTTGATGATCTGTTGTGCTTTATGGTACGCATACGTCATAGTCGATCCGGTATGATTGGTATCGGTATGTGTGTTCGCTACAAAAGGAAAAAAGTCCTTAAGCATTCGCTCTTCAATAGGTTGATACATTCTTCCACTAGCCGTCCAATCGGCGTAGATTATCCGAATCGAATCATGATACGGCGTTTTTATCATTTGATTCTGGCCAATTATATTATCGTGATATTTTAAGAAATACTGTTCCATGGCTATTCTTCTACAGTACCGTTGATAATATCCCATAAATTACTAGGGTGTTCACTATAAATATCATTAAATAGGAAAACCATTATTAAAATATAGATAATAAAACCAAAAATGATCATTAGTTGAGCTCTCGAAGTCTTTTGTATGTCCTGTCTATCTTTTCGTTCACAAATCTCACCTGGACAGTATTGCACCTTGTCTTTATAAAACCTTGCATAAAACTTGCATCCAAGACAAATACCAAAAGCCGTTTCCCAGAATAAAAATACCAGACAGATTAAACAAACAAGTGCCGTTATTGGACCATAGGAGTTTACCACATTGGATAAAATAAATATGAGTGATGACAATACCAATCCTATTTTCCAGGCAAACTTTTTTTGAGGTGCTCCTACATACTCTGGCACCTGATTGCGTACAATAAGGCGCCCTAGTATTAAAAATGGTGAGAATTTAGGGTTGATAAGAACCCTTATCATAATATCAGTAAGGAAAATAGTTACTGCATATTTCAGCATAACAAAATTACCTGTAAAAATTACGATTAGTATTGCAATAAACATGATTAGGAAAAGGATTCCTGCCGCTGCTCTTATTTCTCGCTCGTTTAATACGGGGATCGTATATCCCTCTACATATTCTCCGAATTGAATTGTTCTATTGATTGTATGCATTTTGTTCGTTTTTTGATTAATGATTAATGATTAATGATTAATGATTAATGATTGATGATTGATAAATGATAAAACTTTTATTGTTTATAAGGCGCTAAATGAGTTAGGTTAAAACCTTTAATTATTAGCCATATCGAGACACCTATTTGAACTAGGCCTACCGGGAGATAAAGTATCATTAAACCAGTGTCATATATCGACCACAAAACATTACCCAGCATTATTATGACAGCTATGCAACCCAGAACAGATAATACTCTAGGAATTAATTTTGTTTGATATAATCCATAATACAAAACCGTAAGAGAAAGTCCACCCACTAGCATATCCATCATATGAATCCAAATTCGCATCTCATAAAGTAAGCTACCTAAGCTTTGTAAGTATTCGGTTTCAGGAATATTAGCATTTACATACTCTTTACTCATGGATAGGATCGAAAGTATAATAGTATTATCTACTATAGTTATGGTAAAACTTATTATAGTGAATCCCAGATACCATAGCGCTAAATTGTTGCTGTAAGCTTTTAAAAAAGGTTTTAATATAATAGCGATCCCAAGGCCTGCACCACTCAACACAATTCCAAGTAGCGTAGCCGTAATTACTGTTGTCGTATTTGAAGATGTTATCGTAAGAAAATCTTCATCAAAAATAATAGGTCCCAACAAAAACATATTGATCAATACACCTAATATAAATTGAGCTAGAAATAAGAAACCAATAATTCTTCCGGTTTTTGGATTTAAATTCATAATGTTCGTTTTTTGATTGATGCTGTAATTTTTTTACTCTGATTCAAGCTAAAATGCTCGAATACACACAAATAATTTCCGCTAGTTAAATCTGAAAAGTTTTTGGATATAATTTTTATAAACGTACTTCCATGGTATTGCGATAAGATCTAGCGGGACGGCAATTGCAAAGGGCATCAAAAATCCTTCCGAAGCAGTATCTAATTGTCCCTGAAGGCTTAAAGGCAGATAAATCCCTAGTAGCCATACCGATTTATAGAATAATTGCAATAGCAGTAATGGCAACATTTTTAAGGGGTATCGTATGCCCAATCCCATTAGTATTGTATAGGCGGCCCAAAAACTATAGACTACTCCGTCATAAGCTCCCCAAACTTCACTGGGATTTATGATTTCGGACCACACATCATACCCCAAGGCTACAAAGGTAAGTAGATACACAAATTTCATTGCGTATAACTTAAACTTAGATACTTTTTTAATCTTATAGGTACCGGATTCTGGCACAATAGCCGCACTGTGTTCTAAATTCATAATGTTCGTTTTTTGATTGATGATTGATCGATGATTGATCGATGATGATTGATGATTTTTACTGCATACTATATTTTCATTTGCTTTGTTTTTTTATTCATTAGAGAAATCTATTTTATGAGAATCTCCCTTAATTTTTACTTTTGAACCAGATATCGCATTACAGGTAACAGATTCATAGGATAGATCAAGGTTTCCTGTACTTTCATCACTAAAAACAAGGTTTAAATTCTTGCCAGAAATCCGGCCGATTGTTTCAAAACTTGTTCCCGAACTTATATTTACTTCATCTAAATTTGAGTTGGAAACAACTATTTTCACACTATCCTTCTCTCTTATTTCTTTGGTCTTATCAATTATAAGAGTATCCCCTCTTACTTCGGTTTTAATATGAGGCAAAAGACTTTCTGGGGCTTCTATTTTAATCTTTGTAATACTATCTTGTTGAAAAAAGATCAGGGCGTCTTGACTGATATATATTCTTTCAAACGATGAAACCGTACGTATCTCTTCTACAAATTTGCTTGCCACTTTTCTTCTATCAACTTTATCCATATAATCATGCATAATCGCCTGAAAAGCCAAAAAGAAAAAGCTTAAAAGCAAAAGGGCAATTACCAAAACTAAATTACTTTTCTTCATCGTTAGTACTTTTTACATATAGTTCATATGAGTTTTTAACTTCTTCAAATTCTACATCTAGTAACATCATCTCTTTAAATACATCGGGAAGTGTTACTCCCATAAATTCTTTTTTCTTGATTTCCAAAACTGTATCATAACCATCTTTAGCAACAAAATATCCTATTCCTCTCTTATTATATATTACTTCTTGTTCTTGTAAATGGTTAAAAGCTCGTATTGCGGTATTAGGGTTTACCTCTACCATTACGGCAACCTCTCTAACAGAAGGTATTCTTTCTTCCTCTTGCCACCTTCTTATGAGAATGTTCTCATAAAAAAAGTCTACAATCTGCAGATATATAGGTTTACCATTATCAAAATCCATTATCAAACTTCCTTTTCGGTTATCTTAAAATAGGCCACCAACAGCATCATAGGACCCAAAACTATACTGAAGAGCAATGCTCCAACTCCCGATAAGTCTTCCTGAGCCAAACTAAAAGCATCGGTAGAAAAGGGATCAGAAGTAAACACATCAAAAGCTCCACCGGTGAACATGAAGCATAGTATCAGGTTGTACATAAAAATGCAAAAAACAATAATAAGAACCACTAACAATGTTTTTCCTATTCTGTTTTTGGCAAAAGTAACTGCCCCTAGAAGAAAAGCAGGCTGTACAAAAAAATAAAACTTAATCAACTGCCAATATGTTTCAGAAAAAATGGGTAAAACATGCATATCTGTACTTGGGAACACACTACATATTATTATTGCCAATTGCCCAATTATAAAGGCAAAAAGAGTGAATACAATTATATAAATTACATTAGACAACAACCATGAAGCAATAATTCTTTCAAAAGAAGAAGCTGGCAGCAAAAAGTAAAAATGATTCACTTTCTTATTATGCATTTCTTTAAAAATGGCAAAAGTAAATAATACCCCAAGTAAAAGGAACAGTAGTGAAAACATCCCAATAAATTCGCTGGATTTCACCACATGATCCCCTCGTAGACTCAATAAAGAACCTACAAGTAGAAGACCTCCTGCCACCAGTAATGTCGTAATTATTCCTCCCTTCAATAACACAACATTCCTATAAATAAGATTGCCTATTTTTTTAGCATTAAACTTTTGCATCACTATAGGTATTTTTTATTGCCCTATTAATTTTCTCTGGATCACTTACTACGGCATTAAACAAAAGCTCAAGATCAACCTCGGTTTCTTCATGATCTTGCCGTTTAAGAACTGCTTTCCCTCCAAAAGACGGTTCTGAATACAGCGTAGCTTCTTCATTACCTTGTTTAGGTCTCCCAAACCACAAATTTTCTGAAACTTTGGAAAGAGATTGATCAAATATCACTTTTGACTGCCCAAGAATAACAACATGATTTATAAGACTATGCAGATCCCTTACTTGATGCGTAGAAATTACTATGCACTTACCTTGGTCTACTGCAGAAGCCATAATTTTCCGAAACTGGCTTTTTGAGGGAATATCCAATCCGTTTGTTGGTTCATCCATAAGTAACAGATTGGTATTTGTGGCTATTCCAAAAGCAATTAACACCTTCTTTTTTTGCCCAAATGACAAAGTTGAAATATTTTCTTTGGGTGATAACTTAAATTCTTCTATTAAATCATAAAATCTTTGTTTTGAGAACTTTGGATAAAACGAAGAGTTTATTTTTTCGAAGGCAGATATCTTTAATCCTGGCAAATCAAAATCCTCTGGTACTATAAAAATCTCCTGTAGGTTTTCAACTTTTCTCTTGGAAGCATCTTTTCCTGAAATTTGGCAATATCCCGCTTTTGGAAACAGTAAACCAGCCATTAATTTGATCAACGTGCTCTTCCCTTCTCCATTTTCGCCAAACAAGCCATAAATATTACCTGGTGTAAAGTCTAGTGAGGTGTTATCAAGCACTATTCTTCCTTTTGGGTAATGAAATTGCAAGCTTCTAATTTCAATCATATCTAGTGTATTAGTTATCTAGTACACCTCAAAACTAAACAAGTAAATTGAATTAACCAAATGTTTTTTTAGAATTTTAAAATGTTTACTGGATTTGAGTGGAGTAAATACTATAACAAAAAAAAGAGGCTGTCTAAAAAGGCAGCTTTTTTTTTGAATAGATTTTTGTGATTTGTATTTTGTGGTTATGAAACGCA
>CANMDH010000061.1 GCA_947496555.1 uncultured Aquimarina sp.
CATTATTGAAGCTAGTGGCACCATTGAACATCTGATGCATAGTAGCCACCTCGCCCACGTCCCAATCGCCTATGTCCTGGTCGAAGCTAGTGGCACCATTGAACATCCAAGCCATATCGGTGACATTGCCCGTCTTAGACCCCCAGTTCATGGGCTGACCACCATTATTGAAGCTAGTGGCACCATTGAACATCTGATGCATAGTAGCCACCTCGCCCACGTCCCAATCGCCTATGTCCGCATCGAAGGAACTGGCACCATTGAACATATAAGCCATATTGGTGACATTGCCCACGTCCCAGCTGTTGAAATCGGTCGACGTCCCGGTGAGTGATGTGGCGTCACCGAACATACCGTACATCCCGGTGACATTTTGCAGATCGGGGGCATCGTTAGCGGTTACATCCAGGTGGGTGCATCCCCAGAAGGTATCCACCATATTCGACCACTGGATATCGCCCCACTGCTGTACTTCCAGTATCTTGTCTTTGTCCCCTGTATTGTTAAAAAGAATCCCGGGGAAATCCCCATAGATCTTTATGGTATACTCGCCGGCAGTGGTATAGGTATGTTCGGCGTTTCCTGTGTGTCCTGCGGTTATAGTACCATCTCCCCAATCCACGATGTAGTCGTAGTTGTAGCCACCACCCCTGGTGGGGATGGTGATCGATAGGTCTGCGGCATCTACCGCCCAGGTGGTGATGAAGGGGGCTTGTTCATTTATGGAGCTGAAGTCTGTCCAGCCACTGGATTGATATGCCCCCAAGGTACCCCTGGGTACGAGCACATTTATTTGAGAACGGTTTGAAAAGGTGTGAGCGGTCACAATGATGGGCACGGTAGCAACACCCTGTGCCGTTACTTTTGTGATCGGATTGTTGGCAAAGGCTTCTCCACCAATATTGACAACACCATTGGGAATAACAACATTGGCCAATTGGTTAAACCTAAAGGCACCATAGCCAATCTGGTCAACATTGGCCCCCAACGTTATCCTTGTTATTTGATTTTCCCTGAAAGCAAAGTCGCCTATCATTGTCACATTATCGGGTATGACAACACTGGTTAATTTGTTGTCCTGAAAAGCGCTATTCTCAATATGGGTCACACTATTGGGTATGGTTACACTTTCCAGGCCTTTGTTTCTAAAAGCGTCATTCCCAATACGAGTTATGGTATAACCATTGACCACTTGAGGGATGGTTACGGCTGTCTGCACAACCCCGTTATCACCAATATATTCAACGAGCGTGACAGTTTTTGGATTTGTCGATGTAATTATATATCTAGATGTTGTGAAGGAACCACCCCCTGTAAAAGTATTAAAAGTATCACCAACTTGTTGCCCATAACAGGTAAGGCTCGTTAAAAAGAGGGCAGCTATTATTAATTGTACTTGTTTTTTCATGATGGGCTTGTTTTTATCACTTTTGAATATTAATTAATACAAGAACAACCACACTAAGAAAATATCCAATAATTAGTGCCCAACTCCTTTAGAAATGGGATATTATACTTTGTTTAGGGGATAAGGAAAACTAGAAGTTAGTATAGAGCACGAAGTATTAAGACCATGATAACGATTTAAGAAAGTACTTTTTAAAAAATCTACAGCTACTAAGCCTGTTGAGATCGAGGAATAGTTTATTAAACTGCTACAAAGTTTTGAGCAGTCAACTACCCCGGAGGAAGCCCACAAAGCATTCGTTAGGAAAGTATTTAAAAAATCGAGGTAAGTCTCGGGGCATTTAAATCTCGATTATCGAGTCAAGCGAAGTTTTTAATGAATTCTTTTTGACCAAATATTGGTTTCCTCTTCCTCTGGGCTACCGTAAGTACATCAATATGGATGGATGTTTTCGAATAAAAATCAAGTCTTGGCCTTGTATGAAAATACCAAGGTAAGGGATATGAAAATCCCCCTTATTCATAAACCAAGAGTCTCATTAAAAAGAAATCGCCCCAACAAGATTTCTCTTGTAGAGCGATTCCCAACTAAATAACCAACCAAAAAGTTAAGTATTGTCTAGCGCGATCCTTACTTTTTACTTTTAAGTGTTAAGAAATCGGCTTTTTTATATCGTTTAGTTTCATTCTGAGTAGGCTTACCATTCTCAGAACTCTTGAATTGTATACGTCCTCTTCCTACGAATTCGTAAACAGTTTCTGAGGAAGGGTGAAACAATTCTATTTTACTGTCATTTATAACGGTCAATTCAAAGAATTCATTGCCCAGGTAATCGTAACTAAGTGTTAAAGTTTTCCTATAAAAATCATTTACAATATCATTTACTTCATAATATCCTGTGTAATCATAGAAAACATCATTGATCGGAAGTCCATTTTGATCTTGCGAACTTTTAAAGTTTTCTCCAGCTCCAAAATATTCGAACTTAAGATAGTTTTCTTCGTCAAATTCATTTAATACTCCAAACTCGCTTGTATATACTTTTTCCCAAACTCGATATTCTTGAAGGAAATAATGAATATTATCATAAAATACTTTGTCATAATCAAAAGTACTTCTTTGATGTCCTATCAAATAATAACTTGTATTCGTTACACCATCATATAATTCGATTTGATTACTTGATAATTGCGTTACGGCAAGTTGATACACTCCGTCAATATCATGATCGATATCTACTGTTGTTCTATAGGCATCATAAAATCCAACATCCAGCCCGAAACCATTTCCGTTACTTCCCATTCCTACCAAATTGTTGTTGGCATAAAATGTTCCGTTTCTAAAAGAAACCGTAAACGCTTTTTGTAAAAACGGTACTTCTCCATTACCTGTAGTACGTTCAATATCAACATACCAGATCTCGTAATCACTAAGCAATGCATTTAGGCTAATGCCTGGTGCTGGTTCATCAATAAAAACATCTTCTTCAATTACCACTTCTGCTACACAAGAAGTTAGTAACATAGACCCGAATAAAATAACCGAAAGTAATTTAAGCGTTTTCATAAGCTGTGTGTTTTCAATTTCGAATATGAGAACCAAAACACATGCCAAACTTACAATAATCTGATTATCAATATTTTAATTTGAAATGTATTTTACTTATTTTTGAAATCATAATCTTTTCAATGGAAAAAAAATTAAAATTTGCAGTTCTTGGTGGCGGTAGCTGGGCTACCGCTATTGTAAAAATGCTTACCGAAAACCTGGACGAAATTGGCTGGTATATGCGCAGTGTATATGCCTTGGAGCATTTAAAAAGACAACAACACAACCCTAATTATCTAAGCTCTGTTGAGTTTAAGTTGGAACAGCTAAAACTTACCAACGATATTAATGAAGCTGTAGAATATGCAGATTATTTGATTTTTGCAATTCCTTCGGCTTTCTTGCACAGCGAATTGCAAAAACTTACTGCTTCTCTAAAGGATAAGGTTATTTTTTCGGCCATTAAAGGTATTGTTCCAGAAACGGGATTAATTGTAGGAGAACATTTTCATGACCAGTATGGTATCCCTTTTAATAATATTGGTGTAATTACAGGCCCTTGTCATGCAGAAGAGGTTGCATTAGAGCGTCTCTCTTACCTCACAATTGCTTCAAACGACGAGGAAAAAGCAAAAATCATGGCAGACCGTTTAAGTAGTTATTATATCAAATGTAAAACCAGCGATGACATCATTGGTACCGAATATGCAGCCGTTCTAAAAAACATTTATGCCGTTGCTGCAGGTATAGCACATGGTCTGGGATATGGAGATAATTTTCAGAGTGTTTTGATGAGTAATGCCATTCGGGAAATGAAACGTTTTATCAAAAATGTACACAAAATGAAACGTAATATCAACAATTCAGCGTATCTGGGAGATTTACTCGTTACGGGATATTCAATTTTCTCGCGTAACAGAATGTTTGGTAATATGATCGGAAAAGGCTACACAGTAAAAAGTGCCCAGATGGAAATGAACATGGTGGCTGAAGGGTATTATGCTGCTAAAACTGCTTATGAATTAGACGCGACTAGTAAAACGCGAACTCCGATTATCGATGCCGTTCATGATATACTTTATGAAAACAAAAATCCGAAAAAGATATTCAAAAAATTAGCCGAAAAACTAGACTAATTATCCGTATCTTCATAGCCCTTGTTTTATCACAATGCTATGAAGAAACTCATCGAAAAATTTTATACCGGTTTAAGTAACCGAGATGCCGATACTATGGTATCTTGTTATCATGACGATATCGTTTTTGAAGATCCCGCTTTTGGTACCCTTAAAGGAGATCGTGCCAAGAATATGTGGCGCATGCTTTGTAAAAATGGAAAAGATCTCAAAGTTGAATTTTCAAAAATTGAAGCCAACGATCAAAACGGGTCTGCACATTGGGAGGCTTGGTATACTTTCAGCAAAACAGGAAGGTCGATTCATAATAAAATTGATGCTCAATTCGAATTTAAAGATGGTAAAATCATAAAACATACCGATCATTTTAATCTACACCAATGGGCATCACAGGCCATTGGGTGGAAAGGTAGATTATTAGGTGGTACTGGATTTTTTAAGAAAAAATTAATCCAACAAACCAACCAAATGCTCGATAAATTTATACCTTCCTGATCATTAATATATGATATATGAAAGAGCTTATCGAAACCTTTTACACTGCATTAAACGATCATGATGTTGATACGATGATGACCTGTTATCATGAAGATGTTATTTTTGAGGATCCCATCTTTGGGAAATTAGAAGCAGAAAAAGCCAAAAAAGTATGGTATTGGCTCTGTGAAAACGGAAAAGATCTTACAGCAAAATTTTCAGATATAAAAATTGAGGAGAATAAAGGATCTGTATATTGGGAAGCACGATACACTTTTGGTGAAAGAAAAAGACCTGTACTTAACCGAGTAAACGCGTCCTTTGAATTTAAAGATGGCAAAATCATAAAACATATCGATCACTTTAGTCTAAAGCGATGGGCTTCACAAGCCATGGGTTGGAAAGGAAAAACCTTAGGCGGCACTTCTTACTTCAAAAAAAAATTACAACATAGATCTAATCGATTACTGGATAAATATGAAATCAAATCATAGACTAGTACCATGAAAGAATTAGAAATCAACACTCCATTAGTAACTACCTCCTGGCTTCAGGACCATATTAATCATCCCGATTTGATCATTCTGGATGCCACTATCAAAAAAGTGGCTTCAAAAGATGGTGAAGATATTTCTGACCTAAAAATCAAAAATGCTCGTTTTTTTGATATTAAGAAGACCTTTTCTGATAAAAGCACCGATATTCCAAACATGCTTCCTTCGGCAAAAGATTTTGAAAAAGCTTGCAGAAACCTGGGGATCAATTCGAGTCATAAAATTGTTGTTTATGATAAACTTGGCATCTATTCGAGTCCCAGAGTATGGTGGATGTTTAAAACGATGGGGTACGAACAGATAGCTGTGCTTGACGGTGGATTACCAGCCTGGCAACAAGCAGATCTTCCTTGTGAAGCAGCGACTAATGAAAATAACTATCCACAAGGCAATTTTAAAGCTGCTTATCAACCAAAATTGGTAGTAAATTCAGAAAAGGTTCTCAATTCAATAAACAACAACAACATTTTGATTCTAGATGCCCGATCACCGGGTAGGTTTACAGCACAAGAACCCGAACCCAGAGATGATCTTAAAGGAGGTCATATTCCAAATTCTATGAATTTGCATTATGCCCAAGTGCAACATGATGGTAAAATGTTACCAACTAATGAGCTAAAAGAAATCCTTGCAGATTTTAATATTGACAATAAAAAACTGATCTTTACTTGCGGTTCGGGAATTACGGCCTGCATTATCATGTTAGCTGCAGAGCTAGCAGGATACAATAATGTATCGGTGTACGATGGTTCTTGGAGTGAATGGGGACAACTTAATGGTGTACCTATTACGAGTTAATTATTAAAGAAAAATGTCTCCTCTCCCTTGAGGGAGAGGATTAAGGTGAGGGTGTTTTTTGAATTCCCCTCACCCTAACCCTCTCCCCAAGGAGAGGGAATACTAATAATAGAAAGTAAATGTTATATTTTGAATTCCTGTTTAAACAAAAATTACCTGTTACACTTATACTATTTTTAACCCTCTGTTTCTTTAGCCAGGCGCAAAACTCAAAATTTAGCTTAGACGATTTTTATTCCGATAATCCAATGCTAGATCATAAGGTTGATTCCATTTTTAATAGACTCTCGGATAGGCAAAAAGTGGCTCAAATGATTATAAGTTGTACAGGAGAACTTGGAAAATCTGAAGCTACCGTAAAAAAAATGGCCCAGGATGATATTATTGGTGGGGTTGTTTTTCTAAAAGGAAGTAAAAAGACACATTCACAAACGATCAATGAGCTTAATAGCATTTCAGAGAAAAATAAAGCTTTACCTCTCATTTTTAGTATGGACGCAGAACCTAGCCTATTTGCCAGCAGAATTAAAGGAGCCCAAAATGTAGGCAAAACCATTGACATTAAAACTGATGCGCAATCAGATTCTGTAGTCAACATCATTAACCAGGAACTTAAAGAAATTGGCGTGCATCATAATTTTGCTCCGGTTTTGGATATTAGCCCGGCAAATGAGGCCATCAAATCTCGCAGCTACGGAAACAATAAAGATTCTGTGATTAATCTTGCCAACCGCTTTATAAAATGCACACAAGAAGGAGGTATTATTGCAACCGCCAAACATTTTCCTGGCCACGGATTGGTAAAAGGCGATACCCATAAACAGAGTGTTTATATCGATGGTCCATTACAGGAAATAGACAACTACAAACCCATTATAGCAGATGGTGTATTATCTATTATGGTGGCTCATATTACCGTGGTGAACAATGATACTTTTGGGACCGATGGTTTGCCTTCCAGTTGCTCAAGAAGAATCATTACCGATTTATTAAAAGACGGAATGTGTTTTGAAGGTATCGTGATTTCTGATGCCCTTAATATCATGAAAGCAGTTACTATTTTGGACAATGCACCGCTTCTAGCTTCAAAAGCAGGGTGCGATATGATATTGATGCCACAAGACGAGAGAAAAACTATGAATTCTATCCTTGAAGAAATCAAAAAGGATCCAGAATATCATAAGCAAGTTATAGCCTCTGTGAAAAAAATCCTGAGACTAAAAGTTTGTGCGGGGATTATTTAGCAGAGCTATCTTCTAAAAGACAAAAACTACATCATGAATAATCAAAAAGAACTAGCCCTATGGCATCAATTTGTAAGTAATAGAGACACATCTAGGTTAGGCGATCTTATCGCAGATGATGCGGTATTACATTCGCCTGTAGTATGGACACCACAAAAAGGTAAGAAAATTGTAAGCATTTATCTTACAGCGGCTGCCAGCATTATTGCCAATGACCATTTTAAATATGTGCGCGAAGTAAGTAATAACGAACATAGTATTCTTGAGTTTACTACAATAATTGATGGAGTTACCGTAGAAGGCGTGGATATGCTTACTTTTGATAGTGAAGGTAAATTGAAGGATATTAAAGTAATGGTTCGACCATTAAAAGCCATACAAGTAGTACATCAAAAAATGGGTGAGTTTTTAGAGCGTATGAAGAATTAGCTATTAAATTTGCTGAATATGACCAAAAAAGCATTTATTTTTTTATCAGGGATATTGTTATTGTTTTGCTGTTGTTCATCCAATTCTGAATCTCAATTAACCGAACCTGAAAGCGAAATAGAAAATGATCAGGTAAAGACTTTTTCTTTTCTAGCCTTAGGAGATTCGTATACCATTGGCCAAGGAGTTGAACAAGCAGAAAGTTGGCCGTTTCAGTTAAAAAATGCTACAAAAGCTTCTAAAAGAAGAATTGAAAAACTTACAGTTATTGCAAGAACAGGATGGACCACCGGCAATTTATTAAACGCCATACAAGAACAATCACCGTCGAATCATGATCTAGTCTCCTTGCTTATTGGAGTAAATAATCAATTTCAAGGAGGTAGTTTTTCAAAGTTTCAGGAAGAGTTTGATAGGTTACTTGATATTGCTATTGATTTGGCCCAATCTAATAAAAAGGTAATGGTGGTTTCAATACCAGATTATGGCGTTACTCCTTTTGGATTAAATAACAGTGAAATGATAGCCAACGAACTTGATAATTATAATGCACACATAAAACAGCGCTGTACAGATATCGAGGTAGCTTTTGTTGATGTTACTACAATTTCCAGAAACCTTGGGGCTTCAGATAATGCGCTTGCAGCTGATAATTTACATCCTAGTGGCTATCAGTATAACTTATGGGTAGAAAAAATGCTTCCCATAGTCGAAGAGATTTTAAAATAGCTCAAAGATAATTGTCCAAAATTGACAATAGTATTTTATTCCTGGATTCTTACCTTTCATAAAAGAAATATTTATGGGCAATCCCACACAACTTGATCGATATAAATCTTTACTGGACTTTTTGGATCAAAAATTTAAGGAGGATATTTCAATTAAGGACATAGAAGAGGTTTCGTATTACTCCTACAGAAACATTAATCGAATTTTTCTTGCCTTGCACCATGAAACCATCGGAAAATACATAAAAAGAATAAAACTAGAAAAAGCTGCCCAATATCTTAAATATTCAGACAATACGATTTCAGATATTGCTTTTGAGGTTGGTTATAGTGATATTGCCGCTTTCAGTAAAGCCTTCAAAAATCAATTTAATTGTGCTCCTTCTCAATTTAGAGAAACACAAGAACTCAAACAGCAAATAATTCGAAAAGCAATAGCTGAAAATAAAAGTAGTCAAAAACCTTCTCCTGCATTTGAAATTGAAGAGCTCCCCAGTCTTGAAATTCTATATTTGACATATCAAGGTTCTTTTGAAGATATTAATGCTATAAAACAAGTCTGGAAACAGCTCATGGAGTATGCTTTTAAAAAGAAGTTGATAGATGATAACAGTATATTTCTTGCAGAGATATTAGATGACAATGAGATCACTGATAGCCTAAATTGTCGATATAATGCCGGTATTGTAGTAGAAACTCCTTTAAAATTTGAACCGAAAGCACTCTTTAGAACTAAAACCATTACGCCCCAAAAATATGCCAAATTTCTGCATAAAGGCAGTCATGAAGACTCGTTACTCACCTATGACTATATCTACTCTAACTGGTTAACAGATATACATCTAGAATTAGAAGATAAACCTACTCTAGAATTTTTTCTGAACGATGAGAAAGACACTCCCCAGGACGAATTACTTACCGAAATCTATATTCCTATTCAATAGTAGATTGTCCAAAATTGACAAACATTGCCACCAGTATTGAGATTACTTTTGCTACATAAACCAGAAATATGAGCAATATCACATTTCAAAAACATTGGTGCCTGGGGATTTTAGGATTCGTTGGTTTCTATAAATTCCTATCTGTAATTGATTATTTTCAAGGCCAAGGATCTTTGTGGGATCTATTAAACCTGTTATGGTTCTTCTGGTTTTTATACTTTTTACCAAATAAAAAATAACGGCGAAATGAACGTAGAAGAAATTATCGCGCTTTTTGAAACCTCGGACCTATTAACCTATGTTGGTTACTTCTTTATCATCAACATTTCACTTGTCACATTTGAAATTTTTCTAGATCTTTTTACCCCCAAAGAAAGACGATGGAAAGATACCGGAGCAAACATCATTATCTTTTTTCTAGGGCAATTATTAGAGAAAACGATTTTTGGTTCTATCGGGCTTATTTGTCTGTTACCATTTTATCATCTTACTCCATTAGAAATCCCAATGAATGGCTGGACTTGGGTACTGAGTTTACTTGCAGCCGATTTTACATATTATTGGATGCATCGCATCGAGCATGAACATAGAATTTTATGGGCAAACCATAGTGTGCATCACTCTTCTGAAGATTATAACCTTACGATTTCGATGCGCTTAAGTATTATAGAAAGTGCCATTGAGTGGATCTTTCTAATCCCCATGATCCTTATTGGATTCAACCCTTTTCAGGCGATCATATCCCTGGTGTTTGTGGCACAATATCAAACCTGGATCCATACCGAACGTATTATTAAACTAGGTTGGCTTGACGAGGTTTTTAATACACCTTCAGTTCATAGGGTACATCATGGTTCTAATGATAAATATCTTGACAAAAACTACGGAGGTATTCTAATCCTTTGGGATAAATTATTTGGAACCTTTCAAAGGGAGGAAGAGAAAGTGATATACGGTTTAACCAAAAATATTAATTCTAATAATCCCATTACCATCAATTTTATTGAATATCAAAACATCTGGAATGATGTGCAACGATGCAGAACCTGGAAAGATCGGTTTAGGATCATCTTCGGAAACCTAGTATGGAAGCCTTCTTATTTTAAAAAAGACAAATCATGATAAAAACCATAGCACATCAGTTAGTAGCATTACTGCGAGAAAAACGGTTTTTAGAAGCTCAGGAACAATTGTTTGCCATAGATGCAATAAACCAGGAACCTGAGTTGTATAAAGAACGATCTGTATTTGGATTAAAAGGGATGATGGTCAAAGAGAAAAGGTTTCTCTCTAATATCAAAAAATGGAATCATTTTGAAGTCTCTGAACCCTTAATAAGTAAGAATCATTTCACGATCCATATGATTACCGATGTACTATTAAAAAATGAACAAAACGTACGTATTGATGAAATTATTATTTACGAAGTTGACAATAACAAGATCATTAAGGAGCAATTTTTTTACAGATAACATTTTAAACAACCTCAAACAATTTTCCCGGCAAAGGTTTGATTACTCCTTTCAACTCCATATTTAATAAAACAGAGGCTACTTTAAAAGTTGGGATCTGACATTGTAGGGCAATGGTATCTAATAATTCTTTTCCATTATTATTTAAGAAATTATAAATTTTCTTTTCGTCTCCCTCGAGTTCAACAAATAGCTTCTTTTGCACTACTGGTTGTTGTTTTTCTTCTAGTTCCCAATTAAGCATATAAATTAAATCAGCTGCACTGGTGAGCATGTGTGCCCGTTGCGTTTTGATCAACATATTACAACCTTTGCTAAGAGAATCGTTGGATCTGCCAGGTACTGCAAAAACTTCGCGATTATACGAATTTGCAATATCGGCGGTAACCAGGGACCCTCCTTTATCTGCGCTTTCAATGACAACGGTAGCTTCACTAAGTCCCGCAATAATTCGGTTACGTCCCAGGAAATTTTTACGATCAAAGGTATCTGTACTCCAAAAATCTGTAAAAAACCCACCATTCTCTCCAATTTGTGCTACATATTTTTTGTGTGCTTTGGGGTATATTTGATTTAAACCATGTGCAAGACAACCTATGGTTTGTAAGCCATGTTTTACAGCTGCTCGTTGTGCTGTAATGTCAACTCCATAAGCAAGGCCAGAAACAATAACGGGGTTGATAGGCGCCAAGGACTCTATTAATTCTTCACAAAACTGGACTCCGTACCTTGTTACCTGTCGAGTACCCACAATACTCAAGATTTTTCGGTTTTTTAAGTCAATGTTTCCTTGGCCAAATAATACTACAGGGCCATCGATACAATGTTTCAATTTTTGCGGATAATTGGCTTCATCATACCCCCAATAATTAATCTTGTTCTCCTCTATAAACTTTAATTCATTTTCGACAGCCTTATGATGATCAGGATTATGCAGATCTTTTATTTTTACTGCTCCTATCCCATCAATTTTGAGAAGATTATTAACTTTTTCAGAAAGCACTAGTTCTGCAGAACCTACTTCGCGAATTAGTTTTTTGATAGAACTATCTCCCAGATTTGCCGCTTTTTTAAGGGTAAGTAACGCTATAAGTTTTTCAATCCTCATGTAATATTTTGTATATCAGCGCAAGAAACAAAAAAAATCAAAACTGTTGATAAATTAACTCGCTATTGTTTTTACGATTTTCATTTTTTCATACCTTTGGTTTAACTAACCACACACTGCCCGGGCAGTATATTTATAAGGGGGTAAATGAACAATACAGCAAAATACATAGGCGAATTATTATATAGGTATGAATGTGTAATCTTGCCAGGTTTTGGAGCGTTTTTAACAAGACGCCAGCCTGCGATTATTCAAGAAGCTACCAATTCGTTCTTCCCTCCTAAAAAGTTAATTTCTTTTAACCGCCAATTACAGAATAATGATGGTTTGTTAGCCAATTATATTGCTTCTGCAGAAAAAATATCATATACCGATGCCGTTGCCAAAATACAACGATATGTGTTGTCTCTTAACGATAAAATGGCACAAGGACAGCGTATTGAGCTCCAAAATATTGGTTCTTTCTTTACTTCTGTAGAAGATACATTACAGTTTGAGCCGTTACAAGAGGTAAACTATCTTACCGAAGCTTTTGGACTTAATACTTTTGTGTCTCCTGCAATTAACCGTGAGGTTGTTATAAAACGTGAGGAGTATAAGGAAGAAGTCGAAGCAATCGAAGAGGTTGTTCCTTTGACCTTTACACCAGAAAAACGTAGTGAACGTCCTTATTTACAATATGCAGCTGCCGCTGTGATAGTTTTAGGAATTGGAGGTTTCTTTGGATTGAAACAAATTAGCGACAATACAATAAGCTATAACAATCAGGAGTGGAAAGAAGCCAATACCGAAATTGAAAACAGGATCCAGGAAGCCACATTTGAGATTACTAGCCCACTCCCCACAATTAATCTTAGTCTCACAAAAGAAGAAACAGCTACCCTTGTAACAGAAGAATCTGAAGAAAAACTATCTGGGAAATATCATATAGTTGCAGGTGCCTTCAGGATTGCATCAAATGCAGATAAAAAAGTAAGAAAACTAAAAATCCAAGGTTTTGATGCTCGTCTTATAGGGGTAAATAAATATGGTCTTCATCAAGTAGTGTATCAAAGTTATTCAGATCGAATAGAAGCACTACGGGCGCTTCGTAAAATTAAGAAAGAAGAAAGTCCCAGAGCATGGTTATTGGTTCAGGAACCATAGTATTCTAAAATTTTTCTTTCAAAAAAACCGTCTTATCGTTCATTATTTCTAATACTTTTCGCTGTTTAGTTCTATCATTTTTAGTTTTAGAACAAAAACTTCATCAAATTAACAATTTGTTGCTTTTGCCTCTAATGCACTTTTATTCAACAGCATAGTGTTAGTTATTCTTACGTGATTATCTTTGCCAAAAATTATTTAGTTTATGAAAGCCAGACACCCATCAGAATCTCTAGCAATACTTACCGATTTTGTACTTACAGGAGAGACTAATTCTTTAAACAATCTATTTGGTGGTGAGTTATTGGCTCGTATGGATCGTGCTGCTGGTATTGCAGCTGGGAGACACTCTAGAAGAGTGGTGGTAACTGCTTCTGTAAACCATGTGGCCTTTAACAAAGCGATTCCCCTGGGGAGTGTTGTCACGGTAGAAGCAAAAGTATCAAGGGCTTTTACCTCTTCGATGGAAGTCTACATTGATGTTTGGGTCGAGGACCGACAAAGTGGAGATAAAACCAAAGCCAACGAAGCCATTTACACTTTTGTAGCCGTAAACGATGCCGGAAATCCAGTACCGGTCCCTCCTATCGCACCTCAAACCGATCTTGAAAAAGAACGATATGATGCTGCATTGCGACGCAAACAACTTAGTTTGGTGCTTGCTGGTAAAATGAAACCAGATGACGCCACAGAGCTAAAAGCTCTTTTTGTATAACCTCATTTAGTTTAAAAAACTCCTAAAATCAAAGTAATTAGGTACTTTTTCTTTATATTTATAATGAATAAAAATTCATTATAAAATGAAAAAAGGTAAAAAAATCACGATATCGGTCGTTGTAACCTTAATAGGATTGATCGTAGCCATCATTATCTTTTTAAGACTGCGATATGGAGGTGGTCAAGAATATACCGATATTTCTACGGCCCCTAAATATAGCTCCTCACAATTACAAGAAGTTATCGCTTTTAATGAACCTATTGGAAACGTAGCGGCCAGCAAAGATACTACACAAACTACGCGCGTATTTTTTACCATTCATCCAGAGAGTCGCCCAGAAACTAATAAACTAATGGAAATTATTGATGGAGAGGCCACCCCTTATCCTGATGCTTCTTTTCAAGAAAAGTTTAATACCATTTTGGGTGTATTTACCGATCAACAAAATCGGCTATGGATTATCGATCACGGAAATCACGGTTTTGATCCTGTGAAAGTGATAGCCTTCGATTTGACGAGTAACACTCTCGTGCACGAGTATTCTTTTCCTGTTGATGTTGCCAAAAAACTATCATTCTTTAATGATTTATCGGTATCTCCTGATGGGAAATATTTAGCAGTAGCCAACGTAAGTTTCTTCGGAAAAAAACCAAGTATTGCTATTTACAATTTGGAGACCGGTGAAAGCAAAAATCAATTAGAAAATCACTCAAGTGTGAAGCACGAAAAATATGTGCCAGTTACACCCACAAAGAAAATGAGGTTCTTTGGTGGGGTCATTGATTTGCTTACCGGGATTGATGGTATTGATTTTAGTCGTGACGGAAAATACATTTACTATGCTCCTATGGGTCACAGTGGCTTGTTTAGAATACCAACCCATATAATCGCAGATTTTACCAAAACTGAAGAAGAGGTTGAAGCAGCAGTAGAACGAGTAGCCGATAAACCACTAAGTGACGGCATTAGAACCGATTTTAATGGTAATGTATACATTACAGATATCGAACACCAAGGAGTTTATGTAGTTACACCCGAAGGTGAAGGTTTCACTCTAATCAAAGATAAACGAGTACAATGGGCCGATGGATTATCAATCACCAATGGTGGTACTTTTTATCTGGCCGATAGTGATATCCCCAACCAGATGTTACAAAGCAAAAAGCATATTGCAAAAAATGCTCCTTATCATATTTATAAGTTTGAGGGGGTCGCCAATGTTGATTAACGGCTAATCACATCCTATAAATCCAACTTTGTGGATTCAATCTTTTGGCATTTTGGTAGATCAGGAATTTCATGATCGCCCTACCGGTAGTTGGATTCACTCGTACCTCACCAATAGATTGCTTCGTGTCCACTTTTTGGCCTTCTTTTACAGTGATGTTCTCGATATTATAATAGGTGGTGATGTAATTACCATGTCTAATTTGCACAAGACGGCTCGCTCCTTTTAATTTTTGAATAGCAATTACTTCGCCTTCAAAAATTGCTCTGGCCTTTTCTCCTTTTCTGGTTTCGATTTCTACACCGCTACTATTGATTTGTATATTCGGAAGCGTGGGGTGCGGTTGACGGCCAAATTTTTTGGTTACTCTACCCGTTCCCACAGGCCATGGTAGTTGTCCTTTATTTGAAGTGAAATTATCGGCAAGTATTTTAGCCTCGGCCGTTAAGGCAAAAGTGGTAGCAGATCCCTTATTGGTGACTTTTTTGCCCGCTTTTTTATTGGCTTTGGCAATGGCTTCGCGAATCAATTTCTCGATAGCTTTATCAATCGCACTGGCCTGCTCTTCTTTTTTCTTGATTTGTTTGGTATACACGCCTCGCTTCTTACGTATCGAAGCCATTAAAATTTGCTGTTCCTTTTTTTCTTCTTTCAGCTTTTCTTGTGCTTCTCGATTTTCAACTATTAGTGTTTGCTTATCTTCTTTTTGCTTCGATAAGTCTCTATTTAATTTTTGAAGCTCCATTGTGTTGCTTTCAATACGTTCTGCCTGTTCTTTACGGTGCTCATTGTATTGCTTCATGTATTGCAATCGTTTATATGCCTGAGCAAAATCTGAAGACGAAAGCAAAAACATAATTCGGCTCTGATGTGATTTACTTTTGTATGATTTGGTAATCATCTTAGCATAGTCTTCCTTTAGCACTTTGAGCTCGGTTCTATATACATCTATTTTTTTTAGATTGGCATTGACCTCCCGGGTTAATAAATTAGCTTGTTGATTGGTAATTTTTATAAGGTTTTCTCGTGTGCTTATTTGAGATTTAATCGTTTCTACTTCATCCAGAACAGAGCGTTCCTTGAGTTTATTATCCTCCCGAAGCTTTTTCATTTGTGCAATTTCATCTCTAAGACGCTGTCGTTCTTCTTCAAGTTGTTGCTGTTTTGCGCTTTGTGAAAAAGACGGCACACAAATCAACAATAAACCAATAAAATATGTAGCTCTTAAAAACCTCATTGAATGGTAATCTCCTTATATCCTGATGGTATTTTAAACGGAAAACTTACTCGTGGATTGTAGTCTACCGCCCTATATTCTATTCCAATCCTTGTTTTTTGATTTCCTTGCATTGCTTTGATGCTAATTTCCTTGGGGAAATCTTGATTTCCTATCTTTTGATAGCTGCTATAATCGATCGTAAGATTTCTATTATCTATAGGTTGCTTAAGTTGCTGAGAGGCCATTTTGAAGCTATCCGGACGGATTAAAAATAATCGTTCGAACAAGGCAGCTTGGGCTTTGGGTTGTAGCTTATACCCTTGATCCAAAATAGAAGATTTGTACTTGTCGTCTCTTAAATTAAACAATGCTTGCCCCACCAACATTTGCTGTACTTTATCATAATCTAACTCATCGGTACCTAACCATTCACTCAACACTTTAAAATCACCTTCAAAATAGGTATTGTCTATTTTTTCGTAATAACTTACCTTTTCCGGAGTGATCAACGCCTTTGCCAAGGTGATTCCCAACATCTTTACACTTATCCAAATCGTTTTATCCTTTTCAATGCGCAAAGTCGCAGAAGGGCTGTACGAATTTTTTCCATCATCATACTTCACTCTCACCCGGGCATTAAGTGTTTCAAAATTGAAAGATCTGTTGTAATGATTTGCTATTACCTTCTCGGCGCTTAATTTCTTAATCCTTACTCCGGTGGTTGCTTTGGTTCCTTTGCAAGAACTCAAAACAATCATAGAAAAACACAGTAGGTATACTATTCTGTTCATTAACCGTTATGATTTTTCTGAAGCTGAATTGCCTTTTGTTGATATTCTGAAGCTTTTGTTTCGTCGCCCAGTTTTTGGTATGCCATACCAATCTGCTTGTAAAAATCTGATTCCATCTTTTGGTTATCTATCACATAGTCAATTCCAGAAGATAATATTTCGATGGCTTCTTGTGCTTTGTCTAAATTGATAAGTGATACTCCATTGACCAAGTAAAAAATAGGCTGCGCAGGATACATTTCTAGTGCTAACTGACTTCCAATTTCTGCTTTTTCGTATCGCTTTAGATCTAATTGAAGGAGTAAAATCCTTTTCAGAAGTGCAAAATCGCTTGCATTACTTTTTATACCTCTTTCATAAAAATTAAGTGCCTGTTCTTTTCGGTCTTTTTTATAGTAAAAATGACCCAGCTCTGTAAACACTTTTGAGTTATCTTGTCCTCCTGAAACCAACGACATTATTTCAGCCAATTGGGGTTCGTATTTAGGGTTTTTATTCAGAAACGGTAAAAAGTCGTTCACCACCTTGTATTTGGCCTCAGTATCAATTTTAGAACTTTGTAAAGCAATTTTCATTGACTTGATAGCTTCGTCAACTTTATTATCCTCTAAATAAAATTTATAGAGAGCCAGGTGAACCAATTCTGATTTTGAATTTTTCTTTAACAGAAGTTTTGCCGTCTCATATGCTTTCTCATTTTGGTTATTCTGGCTATAGATATAAATGAGGTTAAGGTAATTTTGTTCTACTTTGGGGTTTTCCTTTATCCTTTTTTCTAAAAGGGCAATTCTGCTGCTAGGATTTGTGATTTTTGAAGCGATTCTCTTACGAAGCTGATTGCGATATGCATCAACACCATATTCTTCATTAAGCTCATCTAATACTGCCAATGCATCATCATATCGTTTTTCAAGAAAATAGAGATTGGCCAATTGCTCTTTGAATATTGAGTTAAAAATAACCAGTTTTTCGACTATTTCTACCGATTCTTTGTATTTGCGCTGCTGAAAATACACTTCGTATAAAAGTTCAAGCACATACTTATCATTGGGCTTGGATTTGAGAACTTTTTTAAAATTTTCTTCTGCCTTTTCGTATACTTTCAGCTCCAGAAAATTTTTGCCTAATTCTGAATAGATGAAATTTGGTTCAGGATCTATTTCAATACATTTTTCTAAAGCTTCAATTGCTTTATCGTAGTTGGTAATAGCTTTTTGCTTCAGCGCTTCAAAAAAATTCTCTTGAAATTCGTCTGAAACATCTCCCAAATCATCAATATTTATATCTTGTTTTGGTTCTATATCCTGAGAAAAGGCAATAGTGTTTGCTATTCCGAAGAATATGAATAAAAAACAGATATATTTCCAACATTTGCTCATAAAACCTATTAAAACACTTTTATTGCATCATAAATTATTCCAAAACAGAATAGTCTCCTATGCTTACCGTTTTGAAATTCCCATCGTACACTGCATTATTTCCTATCATAGCATTGTCTAAGTTAGCATTTTTTATGACAGTTTTAGTCTGTATTAGACTATTTTTGATTTCCGAATTTTCGATTTTACATCCCTCACCTACCGAAACGTTGGGTCCCAAAGTCGTATTTCTTAACACAACATTTTCTCCAACATAGCAAGGAGGTATAATCGTTGCATTTTCGAGAATAACATTTTTACTTACCAATTCTTCGCCATCATTTTGTAAAAACCCTAACATTCTTGTGTTTGTTTCTACAGTTACATTTTTGTTTCCACAGTCCATCCACTCATCAACCTGTCCTGTCACAAAAACGCTACCATCGGCCATCATTCTTTTAATACCATCATTGATTTGGTATTCTCCTCCGTTAATAATATCATTATCCAGAACATATTGTAATTCGTTCTTTAAAACTGCAACATTTTTGAAATAGTAAATACCTATTACTGCTTTATCTGAAATAAACTCCTGTGGTTTTTCTACCAATTCGACTATTTGATTTTTGTCATTTAGTTTTACCACTCCGTACGCCTCTGGGTGATCCACTTGTTTTACCCAAATTACAGAATCTGCTTCTTTGTCCAGGTTAAAATCTGCTCTAATCAAGGTATCTGCATACGCAATCACAGCAGGACCCGAAAGAGAGTCCTTTGCACACATAATAGCATGGCCAGTACCCAAAGGTTCATCTTGTCTGTAAATAGACGCTTTTGCCCCAAGGCTTTCTGCTAATTTTGTTAAACTAGTTACCACGTCATCTCCAAAAAAAGCTGGATCTCCTAAAATGAAAGCGATTTCTTCGATAGGTTCTCCTAACACATTGGCAATGTCAGACACCAATCGATGTACGATAGGTTTTCCGGCAACCGGGATTAATGGTTTAGGAATTGTTAGTGTATGAGGTCTTAATCTAGAACCTCTTCCTGCCATTGGTACAATAATTTTCATTCTCTAGGTTGGTTTTTTATTTTGATTGATTATAAATACATCCCCCTTGCCCCCTTCAAAGGGGGAATTAAGGATTTTCAAATTTTTACTACAAAGAACTCTTCAGAAGTTCAATTTTTACTTTCTCATACTTCGACCATAGGACTTCGAGAGTACTTCGACAAGCTCAGTATAACACCTCAGTCCTCAAGTTTCCTCCCTAAAACCTCACACCTATTTTACTCCTGTACTTCCAAATCCTCCTTCGCCTCTCGACGTTTCGGATAATTCGGTTACTTCTATCCATTCGGCACGTTCATGTTTTGCAATCACCAATTGTGCTACTCGCTCTCCATTCTCAACTGTAAAATCATCATTAGAAAGGTTTACAAGAATTACTCCGATCTCTCCCCTATAATCTGCATCAATAGTTCCCGGGGCATTAAGTACGGTGATCCCTTTTTTGGCAGCCAAACCACTACGGGGTCTCACCTGTGCCTCGTACCCCACTGGTAATTCTATAAAAAGACCTGTTTTTACAATCGTTCTTTCAAGAGGTTTTAACGTTACAGATTCTGAAATATTGGCTCTTAGATCCATTCCCGCCGAGGCAATGGTTTCGTAATTAGGAAGATCATGCGATGACCTATTGATAATTTTTATTTGCATATTTATTATGGTACTCAGAATTTATGAGTATTTATCTTTTTAAAATTTGTTTTAATTCTCTTTTTTCGGAGGCGTACAAAATTACTAAAAACAGTAGTAACAACGGGATAGAAATCAAATAATTGCTATCAAAAACATAAAAAGATACTATTGAGAAACCTATGGATAAGGTAAGGTACATTCCTATCTTTTTCAGGTTGTAGGGAATTGGGTAATATTTTCTTCCGAAGTACCAGGACAATAGCATCATTATACCATAGGCAGCCAGCGTGGCAATGGCAGAACCTAGATAGCTGTATTTTGGAATTAACAAGAAGTTAAGTGCAAGGGTTATTATAGCTCCTACTATCGAAATATAGGCGCCGAATTTGGTTTTATCGGTAATCTTGTACCAAACCGAAAGGTTATGATAAATCCCGAGGCATAGGTTGGCAAGTAGGATGATTGGAACTACCACCATGGCCTCCCAATACTCTGGGCTTTTGATCATAAATTCTTTAAGAAAGTCTGAAAAAGTGATTACTCCCAATAAAATAATGGATCCAAAAATCACAAAATACTGAGTAATGGTCGCATATGTTTTAGGCGCATTTTTATCTGCGGCATGACTAAAAAAGAAAGGTTCTATACCCAATCTAAAAGCAGTAGCAAACAAAGTCATAAACAATGCAAGTTTATAACACGCGGCATACGCTCCAGAATCAAATAAGCCTTCCTCGCCCTCTAACATCCATTCTAGTAATATTTTGTCAAAATGCTCGTTGATCGCAAAAGCCAATCCCGAAATCAAAATGGGAGACCCGTAGATCATCATTTTTTTCCATAGTTCTTTATCAAATTGATACGAGATTCTGAAATAAAAAGGCAACATCAAGATCAGTGTTACTCCACTAGCAACTACTAAGGATAAAAACACATATTGGATCTCAAAGTTTTCGAAGTATATTGATTGTAACCAAGTTGTTTTTTGCGAAAGCCCTGGTAAAAAAATCAAGAAAAACACATTGAGACCGGCATAAATTATAACATTGGCAATCTTAATAACCGAATATTTAACTGGTTTCTCGTTGGCTCTCAAATCGGAAAAAGGAATAATAACCAATGCATCAAGTACCAAAATTAGAATAACATATGTTAAGAATTCCTTTTCTATACCAATAAGAGATGATATTATATCCTGACATAAAAAGGCTAAAACTCCAAAAACAACTGTGGTGATAACTATCGATATCGCAGATGTGCTTGTAACTTTATCCTTGTACTTATTTTGATTTAAAAACCTAAAAAAGGAAGTTTCCATTCCGTAGGCGAGGATAACATTAAAAACAATTATCCACGAAAACAGTATAGTTACCCGACCATAAGATACTGGCCCCTCGAGGTACTTAGTGTGAACAATAACCAACAGAAAAGACAACATACGTGGCAACACCGTTGCCAGTCCGTAAATAAAAGTCTGTTTAAATAGTTTTTGAAAAATGCTCAATTGCTGGTGTCCTTGTCATTGTAAAAATACAATTTTTTATCACCCGGACTAATCGATTACTATTACTCTTTTTTGATCTATTTATTTTATTGTTTTTTAGTGGTCAGATCGAAATCAGCAATAATCAATATTGGTGGACTGAAACCTTGACAAAAAGATACCTTTTGTAACTTGGAATAAAGCCAAAAACCTGATGAAATAATACCATCTACTCGCTCCCTTTTTGTAACAACTAATTCTTTCTAGGTTCTCCCATTGCCGCACAACAAAGTGTGTCTTTTTCTACAAAAAGTTTATACCCAATAAACAATCCTTTATATCCTTCTACAAAATTAACTTTTAAAGAGTCTCCTGTATTTGAATCACTAAGAATTTGGATTCCATGTTCTAATAAATTTTCTTCTTTTATAAAAGGTAATACACTACAAATAGAGTCTCCAGCTCCCCAAATCACTTGTTTTTCTGTCAAATCAGTGATAACATAATACGTTCTTATGTCTCCTATCTTGGGTAATACACTATCATTCATACTGATGCCGCATTTAAAGTTATTGCCAGAATTTGTAATGTTACGCGGAAAATCTCTAAAAGTGCGGTCATCATCAGAACAAGAAATTGTAACGTAAAGAAGAGTAATAAAAAGCAACACACCCTTAATTTTTATTAAAAAACTTAATTTTTTCATTTTTCAAGTATTTATACATTCTTTACTCATTTAGACTGCATTATGCCTGAAGGTTGCGCGAAAAAAGAAAGTTTTAGAATATATAAAGATAAAAACCAAGAAAACCCACTTCCTTTAGTGGCAAGTGCCAATTTTATCGTATTCACAATTAAAAAAACCCATAACCAGTTTTAAGTAAAACGTACCTTGGTAACAATCGGTATTATGTGCAAGAAATATTGATGTGACTTCCATTATAATTTCTTAATACTTCAGTATTCGCAGGTTGTCCCAAAGTATTAAAAGATTCAAAAAAATAACGCTTTGGGTGCAATTGAAAGTACAATTTTTATCACCCAGGCTAATCGATCCCTATTACTCTTTTTTTTCAGGCACATTTTCTATTTTGAAATGCCCTTCGACACCTTCTTTGGTATAAACTATCACACATTCGTTAGCTTTAAGTCTATACGGTATTCTCTGGATTCCGGCAGGAAGTGTATTTCCAAATTCCTTTTTGGGATCTGCGGCCATTATGAGATCCTTATCATTTTTTGTATATGTATGTTTCCCTATATATGAAGAGGTATTGTTTTCTTTTACCAATACTATCTTTTTGTGCTTGAAATATACATGTTTTAAGGTAACGGTAGAATTTTCATCTACAGAAATATAAATAGTGAAGCCACTATCGCTATCTGATTTCCATTTCTCGAAATATGCGTTTTTTATTTCTATGGGTGCTATCTTATCCATCTTTTGACTGCTTGCGCATTGGGTAAATGTACCAAAACCTAATAGGATACATATTTTAATACACAGTATCTTATAATTCTTCATGTCTATTATTTTATCTTTTATGTTGAAGACAAATCTGATGCCAAACTATTTTATCTGCATTCTAAAGATAGATAAATGAAGTTCATTCCAAAATAAAAAAGAGGCTGTCTAAAAACATTTAGGCAGTCTTTTTTATTTTAGTTTATTTTCTATTTTGGAGTTTTTGCTT
>CANMDH010000062.1 GCA_947496555.1 uncultured Aquimarina sp.
GTGCGTTTCATATCTAAAAATACAAACAACACAAATCGTATCAAAAAAAAAAGCTGCCTTTTTAGACAGCCTCTTCCGTTCTTAAGTGACCTCGGCTGGATTGATTAATAACTTTCCAGACAAAACTCCGCTTTGAGAATCACAAAAGAATTACTTCACAATTTTCAAAAAAAGAAGCGAGCTTCATTTTTGAAACTCGCTTATAATTCACTTTTTTGTGATTCATTCGTGACCTCGGCAGGATTCAAACCTGCAACCTCTTGAGCCGTAATCAAGTGCACTATTCAGTTATGCTACGAGGCCTTTTTGCGGGTGCAAATATAATCGTTTTTTATATTGTGTACAAAATTTATATTGACTTTTATTTATAAAAAAAGCTACTTGATTGCTTTCAGAATTATTATCCTGTACAACATAACTCAAGTAGCCTTGTGATTAACAATTATATAAACTTATTGAGCCTTTCTAGACATCATCTTTTTGGCAAGATCTGCGCCAATCAAGGACTGTAATAAATTTCCGTCATTACTTTGTTTGCCACCATCTTGTATGTAGATTTCTGGTAATTTTAACTCTTTAAGCTCTCTAGCAATATTTACAGAAGTTTTATAGTCCCATTCTGCTCGTTCCTGAGGCGTAAGACCTGCAGTTACGAGCTTGGCATTTTCATAAGACTGCGCATCTGCCATTGTCTTTTGAGTTTTTGCTTTAAACTGTGCTACCTCATAATTCTTACGTTCTTCAATAAGATTAAACTCGGCTACCTTAGCCTTGGTTTCGGCCTCGATAGTTTTTTGAATTTGCTCTTTTTCAAGCCTTGCGCGTTCTGCCGCTTTTTCGGCTTCACCTCTTGCAGTTTCTTTTTGTGCACGATAAAATTCACGTTCTGCCTGTTGCTTTTCTAATTGTGTTTGGGCTACTTCTTCTTTTTGTAACTGTAATCGTTTATCAAAAGTAGACTCCCAATCAATTTCGGTTACTACAGCTTGTACCACTGTAAGTCCATAGGCTTTTAAAGAATTCCCTTTTTCTCTTACCGGCTCACCGTTATGATATTTGATTCTAAATCGTTTTTGCTTCGACTCATTATTTACAATGGTTCGCACTGTAGTACTATCACCAATGGTTTCTCTGTTTTCATTGGCTATATACTCTTCTAATACATACATACCGTTTTCGAGCTGATCCTTAAAATATCTATCAAAATCTGAAGCTTGTCCCGAGATATAATCCTGTGCATCCATAAGCTTACAGGTATTCTTAATAGATTGGTCAATATTGGGTATAATACGCGAGCGAATCAGGTTTCTCTCAGTTTTGTTACGATCTGCTACCGATAAAAATTGGTCTTCGTCTGCAGTATTAATACTAATTACTACCGAAGTTGCAATTCTAGCTTTTACCGCATCACTAAACGCCCAATATTTGGCAACATCTACGTTTGCATATTTACTTTGCTCACCCAATTCACCTTCTTTATCGGGGATTACATATTTAATTGGTAATTCAAATTGTATTGGGATCAAACGACCCCACATTTTGGTATTAATCCCCTGATTAACCACGGCTTTTTGAGTCCCCCATGGATATTGAACGGCATACGCTGTACCAGGCTCTGCGTAAAAGAATAAACCCGAGATGACACTTAGTACAAGTCCCAACCCGATCATCTGGAAGGTACGCCGTTTCGTGAACCAGTTTAAGATCTTTGATGTACTAAAAATTGGTTTTATAATGAATATAATGATTCCTGTAAGAATCATAACGATTCCTAAAAATGTTAGCATATTGAATAGTTTTAAAAATGATTAATTGATAATTGTTCCCTTACCTGAAGAAGTAGTTTTGTTTACATGATTTCTAAAGTTTTATAGTTTATAATTTGATACAATTGGCTGATTGTTTTTTCAATATATCTGAAGGAAAATTATTGACAAAATTTTTTAGCCAAAATCCATGAAAATGATATTTTTTTGTAAGATGTAAACATATATTTGGTTCTAAAGTGTAATACGATAGCCTTGATATAGGTTATTTTTTTAAACTTAAAATATTGATTAGGATTATAAACTATAATGAGTCAAGGATTTTTTTTGATGATATTCTTGTTTTGGGAGTGAATATTGGTTTTTTTACGGTTCTTTTTTGAATTTTCATTATTTTCGACCAATGAATATACAAGACTTTATCAGGGATATTCCTGATTTTCCAAAACCCGGGATTTTATTTAAAGACATCACTCCATTACTTTCAAATCATGATGCTTTGGTAGGTTGTGCAAACAAGTTGGCCGATCTTTCTCCAAAAGATATAAAGATCGATAAGGTAATTGGTATTGAATCAAGAGGTTTTATTATTGGAGGAATGATTGCAGAGCGTTTACAGGCGGGATTTGTACCGGTACGTAAGAAAGGAAAACTTCCATATCAAGTAAAATCAAAGGATTATGGTCTCGAATATGGTCAAGATACATTAGAAATTCATGTTGATGCTATAGGAAAAGGCGAAAAAGTCCTTATTCATGATGATGTATTGGCAACGGGTGGTACTGCCAATGCAGTATGCAAGTTGGTAGAAGAGCTAGGTGGAGTAGTGGTACAGTGCAATTTTATAATGGAACTTGATTTTTTGAATGGTAGGGATAAATTAAACTCACCAGTATCTGCATTAGTAAAGTATTAATTAAAAAAGCCTTCATATTTAATGAGGCTCTCATCAAACTCTATAAGAACTACTTACTTTTTGGTAGTAGCTATAATGGCACCGTCTTTTGCTTTATCTCCATAAATGCTAACGGCTGTTTCGGGCTTCAGAAAATCAACTTCATCAAGTTTATCTGTTTTTGCAAGATTATCCAGGGTTTCAAAATCGACTTCTTTTCCATCGATAATGATTAACTTCTCAATATCTGGGTTGTCAATAAAATTAAACCTTTGCTTGTTGAAACCTTGGAAAGGATGCACTTGGCGACCGTTAAAAATGAAGTTACCATCTTCGTCTTCTTCAAAAGTAAAAGATTTCATGATCTGATCTTTCAGTTTTTGAACATTCATATGACCTTTAAAAAACAAAGAATCTGTTTCTTCATCAAAATCAAAATTGAAAGCAAAATTGTGTTTTTTCATAAGACTATCCATGTCGATTTGCGGATAGTTGAAGCTTGTCCTGTTTCTAAAGGCTGTGATATCAAAAATTCCTGAATTATTGATATACAGATTCCCATTTTTGTAACCAAGTTCAATTTTTGAAATTGGAGTGCTAGAAGAAGAAGAGTATTGACTTTTGGATTTCCCTTTTTTTAACACAATGCTTAAGCTGGTAAGCTCATTATTGTCATTATATTCGATCTTCTTAATGAGTAATTCTATACCATTTTCGGCAAAAAAAGTCTTTAAATCTTCAAGCTCTTTTTCTGTGGTGTTTTTGTTGATTATAGCAGTAATTTCGTCAGACTGTATATTCTTTTCAGTTTGTTGTGTATATGAGGTCGATGTAAAGGCCGTTAAGGAAAACATACCTAGTATGCCTACTCCTGTAATGATCCATTTTTTCATATCCTTTATATTTTGGTTATTTATGTAAGGGTGTTGAACTTTATCTTTAAATACGAAAAATGGTAGTAGGTGTTGCAAGAAATTATACTAAGACGAACAAGAACTATTGTAAAGCTCTTTTGGTAACATATAGTCTCCAGCCAAATATGAGTAACTGTAATTTTGAGGCTTTACTTAAATCTAAACGTCTTTTGGTAAAACTAGGGAGGATTAGTTTATTGAGTTTGGCTAGGATTGAAAATAGGATATTTTTCATACTGCGAAAATAAAAAAAACTCACCAATTCCGGCGAGTTTTTTGTTGATTTTAAGTGCGATTAATCCTTTTTAGTTGTTATTTCAATAACTCCGTTTTCGGCTTTTTTACCATATTTTTTAATGGCACTTTCGCCTTTTAGAACATTGACGCTTTCGATTTTATCAGAATCTAATTTTTTCATTTTTTCTTTGGAAGCTTCTTTTCCATCAATATAAATTAAAGGTTCTTTTCCGTCAGTACCAGTAATAAAGGCAAAAGTTTTATCATCTTCAGTATTTATTTCAAAAACATTATCATGAGACTCGCCACGTATTTCTTCTTGGGTAACTTTTCCGTTTTTAGCTTTGATTTTAATAATTTTATCTTTTCCTCCACCAGAGAAAATAAACTCATTTTCTTGATCATCGTCATGATCTGTATGAATTTCTACAAACTTACTTTTTCCACTGCCTTTTCCGTCGACCCACACGATGCTTTTGTGATTTTCCGTTTGCCCAATATTGATTTGATTTGTTTCGTCATTATACGAAATCGCGAAAGCACTAATGGGTTTGTCATTGCTTAATGCATAATTCGCACTACTTTTTGGTGCGGTAATCGCAATTCTAATTCCGGTGATTTCATCTTTATCGTTTCTTTCGATATCAGAGAATTTAACATCTACATCAAACTCATCTTTGAACGTTTTTTTGATTTTTTCAAGCTCCTTTTTTGTTGAACTTTTAGTGACTATAAAATTTATTACTTTCTGATCTTCTTTCTGAAAAATTACATTTCTCGAGTTGTTAATATCAAAAGAGCTATTTTCTTTAATCTTTACTACTTCTTTGGTATTAAAACTCCATAAAAAAAGACTTATTAATGGAAGAATAAGGGTAATCTTCCATAGTTTCCTATTCTGAGAGGTTTTTTTGTTTAACATAACGATTCGTTTTTTGATTAATGACTGATAAAAATTATTAGCAATAGAGGCATAGTTATTTGACGATACCTTTACTAGGGTTAACTGATACTCTTTTTTTGATGATATCTGGTTAATAGTCTCTCTATCGGCTATGAATTCTAGATTTTGCTCTAAACTTTTTTTGTATAACCAAACAATAGGATTGATCCATTGAAAAATCATAAGAAAGTTCATAACCAGTAAATCAAAAGTGTGATATTGTACTATATGTATTTTTTCGTGTTTAAGAATCATGTTTAATTCTTCGGCAGAATGTAAAGTAGGATTGTAAACTATGTAATTAAAGAAAGAAAAAGGTGCAATATCCTCTTTGACTTCGATAAGAATACAATTTTCTTGTTTTTTGTTGGGGTTATTAATTAGTAGCTTTTTAAGAGAAATAAGCTGTATGATGAAACGCAGTATAAATAGGAAAGCACCAATCGCATAGAGCACGGTGCCGATGAGCCACCAATTAGTAGAAGGTATAACGGTATTTAATGCTATTGTTGAAGTTGATTCAACATTATAAAAATTAGGCTCTTCGATAAACTTGACGGTTGTGAATTCTAAAAAGGGTAACAGTAGTGAAAGGATAATGCCTACTAACAAATAATGCCTGTTTATTGTAAAAAAAGTATCTTTTCTTAGCAAAAAGTAATAACCTGCATAAAAAATAGATAGCAATATACTTGATTTGAATAGGTAGATTAAAAATGCTTCCATGACTTATTTTTTTTGCTCGATTACCTCTAAAATTTCACGAAGCTCTTCTGCAGTGATTTTTTCTTCTTTGGCAAAAAAAGACACCATATTTTTATACGAATTATTAAAGTACTGTGTCATTGCCTTGCTTACAAAATGGCTTCGATATTGTTCTTTTGTAATAACGGGGAAGTATTGATGGGTTTTTCCGAAGGCTTGATGACCAATATATCCCTTGTCTTCAAGATTTCTTATAATGGTGGATACCGTATTGTAATGAACAGTATTATTAAGTTCTGCCTGTACTTCTTTTGCAAAAGCCTTTCCTAGTTTCCATAAGGCGTGCATGATTTCTTCTTCTTTGTTTGTGAGTTTTTCCATGAGAAAATAAATTAAACATATTCAAACATATAACTATATTTTTAGTTATACAACTATTTTTATAGTTATTTAACTATTTTTATAGTTTTTGAAAGTCGTTTTAATCAAAGAAATGGTAAAAATAATTTTGATGTTTGTCGAACTACCGGATACTTATTTTATATTCGCAACCAAATAATATACCTATGTTTTTGAGCATACTTTATGTGTTAATTGGTCTTGTACTTCTTGTGGTAGGAGGAGAGTTTTTAGTAAGATCTTCGGTTGCCTTGTCTTTTAGACTAAAGTTGTCCAAAATGGTTATTGGTTTAACAGTAGTTTCTTTTGCAACATCTGCTCCAGAACTATTGGTAAGTATTCAAGCGGCGCTAGATGGGTTGTCCGACATATCGCTGGGAAATGTTATTGGTTCTAACATCGCCAATATAGGATTGGTTTTGGGTATTACTGCTATAATAAGCCCTCTGGCAATCGATAGAGATTTTTATAAGTTTAACTGGCCGGTCATGGTACTGTTGTCCTTTGCTTTGTATTTACTTTTGGACAATGATGGTGTTTTAACTCAATTTGAGGGTGGTATATTGTTTTCTTCCTTATTGTTGTATCTTTTTTTATTGATTAGAAGGGCTAGAAAATTTTCGGATACTATGCTAGAGGAGGTAGATGATTCTTTACAAAAGACATCTAATTTTAAAATTGTTGTTTGGTTGTTAATAGGAGGATTGGCCTTATATTTCGGATCCGAATTATTGGTAAAAGGAGCAGAGAATATTGCATTAAAATTGGGTGTAAGTGAAGGTGTTATAGCAGTAACTCTTATTGCAGTAGGGACCAGTGTTCCCGAACTTGCCGCGTCAGTAATAGCTGCACTAAAAAAGGAAAAAGCAATCTCCTTAGGAAATTTAATTGGTTCTAATATTTTTAATATAGCCTCGGTTTTGGGGTTGACGTCACTTATTCAGCCTATCTCTGTTAAAGATGAGGCTCTAATGAGTGTAAATATTTATTGGATGCTTGGTTTTGCAATCATTTTACTTCCGTTGGCATTTGTTCCTAAAAAAATGATCTTGGGCCGCCCAAAAGGCTTCTTGATCTTTGTGGCATATTGTGTCTTTATTGCTTTGGTTTTTTTAAAGTAAAAGATGTAAATGAGTCTATAAAAAAACCTCCGAGAATTTCTCGGAGGTTTTTTTGCGTTTAACCAACATGGTAGTTAGTTGCTTTTATTTTATGCCAGCATAGCTTCAACATCTGCTGTTTTAACTGTCTTAACAATTCTTGCGGCAATTTTATATGGATCACCATTAGATGCAGGGCGACGATCTTCTAACCATCCTTTCCATCCATTCTCTACAGTGATGATTGGGATTCTTATAGAAGCACCTCTATCAGAAACTCCGTAAGAGAATTGATTGATAGATTGTGTCTCATGCTCACCTGTTAATCGCTGATCATTAAATTCACCATATACCTCAATGTGCTCTTTTGTTACAGGTCTGAATGCTTCACAGATAGTTTCATAAATTTCCTTAGATCCACATGTTCTTAATACTGTGTTAGAGAAATTTGCATGCATACCAGATCCATTCCAGTCTCCTTTAATAGGTTTTGGATGGTAATCGATGTAGTAACCATATTTTTCAGTAAGACGATCTAATAGGTAACGAGCTATCCATATTTCATCTCCTGCTTTTTTCGCTCCCTTAGAGAACAATTGAAATTCCCATTGTCCACTGGCAACCTCTTGGTTGATACCTTCAAAGTTAAGCCCAGCATCAATACAAAGATCCGCATGCGCTTCAACAAAATCTCTGCCATGTGTGTTTTTTCCTCCAACAGAACAGTAGTACATTCCTTGCGGGCCAGGATAACCACCAACAGGGAATCCTAATGGTAATTGTGTATTCTTGTCCATGATAAAGTATTCTTGCTCAAAACCAAACCAGAAATCATTATCGTTATCATCAATTGTAGCTCTTGCATTAGATTCGTGAGGTGTTCCATCTGCATTTAAAACCTCAGTCATTACTAAATATCCATTTCTTCTTGTAGGATCTGGATAGATAGCAACAGGCTTTAATAAGCAATCAGAAGATCCACCTTCAGCTTGTCTTGTAGAACTACCGTCAAAAGACCACGTTGGGCAATCTTCAAGCTTTCCGCTAAAATTTTCTTCAATTTTTGTTTTACTTCTTAGATTAGCAGTTGGTTTATAACCATCTAGCCAAATGTATTCTAATTTAGCTTTACTCATAATTAATACTTTATAAATTGAACTCTTATGGTCCAAAATTAATTCTTCTTTTGGTATAAGCAAAAAAAACAGGGGTATTTAAACAAAAGTTATACTCATTTTTATTAACACCCTACTTTTTTTGGGGGTATTTTCAAAAATTAGCAATTTTAAAAGAATTTATTTTTCATATTAACAATAGAAACTTCTATTATCTTTGCAGTAAAATTCACAAAATTATGTCTACACTCAGATTTCAAGCTTTAAAAGAAACGTTAAATCGTAGTTCTGTGACAGTTACAGAATCAGAACGACGCTCTGCCTTGTTTGGTGAAAATGTATTTAATCAAACAACAATGCTTCAATATTTGACCAAAGATGCTTACGCTAGTGTAATGGATGCTATAGAACATGGGTCGAAAATAGATCGTAAAATAGCAGATCAAATTGCTTCAGCGATGAAAGAATGGTCATTGTCTAAAGGAGTTACCCACTATACACATTGGTTTCAACCCCTTACAGGAGCCACAGCAGAGAAACATGATGCTTTTTTTGAGACAGTTGGAAATGGACAGGGAATAGAAAAGTTTGGTGGAGGGCAGTTAGTACAACAAGAACCAGATGCGTCGTCTTTTCCTCATGGTGGTATTCGTAATACATTTGAAGCTAGAGGGTATACCGCATGGGATCCTACGTCGCCGGCTTTTATTTATGGCACAACGCTATGTATTCCTACAGTTTTTGTAGCATATACAGGTGAAGCTTTGGATTATAAAACACCGCTATTAAGAGCGTTACATGTTGTTGATGAAGCGGCAACTGCAGTTGCAAAGTATTTTGATAAGAATGTAAAAAAGGTAAATGCTTCTTTGGGATGGGAGCAGGAATACTTTTTGATAGATCAGGCTTTGGTAGAGTCAAGACCTGATATTGTGCTTACTGGTAGAACATTGCTTGGGCATTCCTCTGCAAAGGGACAGCAACTAGATGATCATTATTTTGGAAGTATCCCTACTAGAGGTTTGAATTTTATGATGGATTTGGAAGTAGAATGTATGAAATTAGGAATTCCTGTAAAAACTAGACATAACGAGGTGGCACCAAATCAGTTCGAACTAGCTCCTATTTATGAAGAAACAAACCTGGCAGTAGATCACAATTCTCTTTTGATGGATGTTATGGGTAAAGTTGCGGCAAGACATAATCTTAGGGTCTTATTGCATGAAAAACCATTTGCCGGGGTTAATGGATCTGGAAAGCATAATAATTGGTCTTTGGGAACAAACACAGGGGTGAATTTGTTAGGGCCAGGAAAAACTCCTATGAGTAACCTTCAGTTTTTAACATTTTTTATTAATACTATAAAAGCTATTAACGAAAATGAGGAATTAATGAGAGCCGGTATTGCTTCTGCCAGTAATGACCATAGATTAGGCGCAAATGAAGCTCCTCCTGCAATTATGTCGGTGTTTATTGGTGAACAGTTAACGGCAGTTCTTAAAGAATTAGAAGGAGTAACCGATGGTAAGTTATCACCACAAGAAAAGACAGATCTTAAGTTAAATGTAGTAGGAAAAATACCAGAAATCTTATTAGATAATACTGATCGAAATAGAACATCTCCTTTTGCCTTTACAGGTAATAAATTTGAGTTTAGAGCGGTAGGCTCTAAAGCGAATTGTGCAAACCCTATGACTATCCTTAATACTATTGTGGCCAAACAATTGATAGACTTTAAGAAAGAGGTTGATGCTTTAATTGATAAAAAAGGATTGAAAAAGGATGAGGCTATTTTTAATGTATTAAGAGAATACATTAAACAATCCAAAAATATTCTTTTTGAAGGTAATGGATATAGTGTAGAATGGGAAAAAGAAGCAAAGAAAAGAGGTTTAAGTAATAATAAAACAACTCCAGAAGCTCTAAAAGCCAAAATTTCAGAGAAGAATTTAAAACTTTTTGAAGAGATGGGCGTGATGAATGAGATTGAAGCCAAGGCACGATATGAAATTGAAGTTGAAGAATATGTAATGCGAATACAAATCGAAGGACGTGTGCTTGGGGATATTGCACGCAATCATATCATCCCTACAGCAATACGGTACCAAAATATGTTAATCAATAATGTATCCGGTTTAAAAGAACTTTATGAAAAAGATTTCAAAAAGTATGCTAAGGAACAAATGGAAATCATTGAGGATATTTCCCACCATATTGGTAAGATAAATACGAAAGTTAACGAAATGACTGAACAACGAAGGAAAGCCAATAAACTTATAGACTTAGAAAAAAAGGCTTCGGATTATTGCAATAAAGTAAAACCATTGTTTGACGAAATTAGATACAGCTGTGATAAGTTAGAGTTGTTGGTAGATGACGAATTATGGCCCTTAACAAAATACCGCGAGCTTCTATTTACTAGATAAAGTAGGAATAAACTTACTAGGTTGGTTTTTGAAAGCGATTCTTAACAAAATATTAATTTCTGTTAAATCCTTAAAAAATCTTTAGTGATATCGTTTTTTACGGTTTTTCCGTAACGTATTTCATCGAATAGTTGAAAAATTCGCAATAATAGCCTTTATATTTTCATAAATTTGTGAACGCTTGAAAAAAAGTTTTTTTTAAACTCAACCCCCTAGAGCTCCCCAAAAATACTTTTATACTTAAATGTAATTTAAGGATTAGATTTTTTCTAATCTTTATTATTCTTATGTAGGTTTTAAAATAGTAAACTCATTAAATCATTTTAATTATATTACGTATGAAAACAGTAATTCTTAGTCTAGCAACTTTATTGAGTGCAACAGTGATGATTGCACAGTCAAACACGAGTAATGTTAGCCAATCAGGGGACGATAACGTTGCTGATGTTACTCAAATAGGAACGGAAAATTCTTCAGCTACTTCACAAGAAGGTATGGGAAACAATGCCTTGGCAATTCAGGGAAGTGATGCATTTGATTCCAGAAACGGTGTTGTGGAGCAAACACAAGTAGGAAACAAAAACTCTGCTACAGCACAGCATGAAGAAGATGCAAATGGTATATTTCAATCTCAAATAGGAGATGGGAACACTGCTACTGCTACACAAAATTTAGCACTTTTTGGTGGAGGAAACGCTGCAGAGCAGTCTCAACAAGGAAACGGAAATTCTGCAACTGTATCCCAGGAAGGGATATTGAATACGGCTTTCCAGGCACAGGTAGGAGATGGTAATATGGCTTCTACTACACAAGAAGGGCTATTTAATTTTAGTGATATCAGCCAAGAAGGGGCCTTTAACTCTGCTTCTATTGCACAAGTAGGAGATTTTAATGCTGCACAACAAATCCAATTAGGTGAAGCGAATAACGCAAATGCCGAGCAGTGGGGTACTGATAATGTTTTAATTCAGGATCAAGAAGGTGGAGGAAACTCTGCAATTTCTTTACAAGGTAGTAGTATTTTTGACTCTAGAGGAGGAGAAGTACAGCAAATACAGATAGGAGACGAAAATACAGCTTTCGCTAATCATGAAGAGGATAACAATACAATCCGCCAAGGGCAAGATGGAGACGCTAACAGTGCTAGTGCAACTCAAAATCTTGCAACTTTTGGAGGCGACAACTTTGCTGTTCAAGTGCAACTTGGTAACGGAAACATTGCAAGTGCTTCGCAGAACGGAAGTAACAACGTATCTGATCAATTCCAAAGTGGAGATGAGAACGACGGTAGTGTAACACAATCAGGTACAGAAAACCTTGCTATTCAGACTCAAAATGGTAACGGAAACATTGCTACCGCGGTGCAAGGAGGACTCTTCTTTACTTCTAGAGGAGGTACAATAAACCAATCACAATCTGGTGAAGGAAATGATGCTTTTGCAAGACATGAAGAAGATGACAATGAAGTTACTCAAACTCAGTTAGGAAATGGTAACGTTGGGTTCGCAGTACAGAATTTAGCCACTTTTGGAGGTGAAAATGAAGCTATTCAATTCCAATTAGGTGATGAAAACGTAGCTATTTCTGACCAAAATGGATCAGGAAATGTTAGCGATATTTTCCAATTAGGAGCTGGGAATTTTGCAGAAGATGTACAATTAGGAGAAGGTAACTCTACTTTTGTTACTCAAGGAGGAAACTTAAACAGTAGTACAATTCTTCAGGTTGGAACGAATAACTCTGCTGTGGTTACTCAAATTGGGTTCTAATAAGATAAGAATTAACAAAGTTTAATATTTTAAAGTTAAGGGTTATGCTTATTTTAATGAGCATAACTCTTTTCTTAATTTTTAATTCTGAATGTATGAACAATAACATCCGTTTGATACCAGTATTCATACTTGCATTTTTGTTTAGTACCTTGTCTTATGCTCAAGATTCTGATAAGGAAAATGAGGTTTTGGTTTCTGATCAAGAGAAGTTCATTACTTTATCACAGGTAAATAATGTTCCATCTCAGGAAAATAGAGATCTATCTTCTGAAGTTATAAATTCAGTATTTATTCAACAAATAGGTGCCAATAATATAATACAATCCAATATTACTGCAGAATATTCAAATATCAATATACTTCAAAAGGGGAATGATAATAAAGTTGAATTGGAAGAATTTGTAAAGGAAACAGAAAAATTTATTAGTCAAACAGGAAATAATAATACAGTAGTTGATTTTTCGATTAACCCTGATATTTCAACATCTTTAGAGTTAATTCAAGAAGGAAATAATTTGATTTTTGAACGTTTTGGTACTAATGAGCTTTCAAAAAATTTGAAGTTTAAAATGACTGGAGATGCCAAAACTATTATTGTAAGAAGTTTTTAGTCTTTTGGATGCAGTATAAGTGCCTATGAAACCTAGACTTTTTATATTTTTTGTGTTGTTTGTTCAGGTTTCGATTGCGCAATTCACTAATACAGATGTAGTTGCAAAAATTAAAGTAGAAACAGTGGATGAAGCTATTACTGCCGTAGCCACTGCAACCAATACAACCGAAATATATAAGAGTCTACGTTATACACTTACAGTTTTTAGAACTGATTCTCAAAATAACCTATCCAAAAACATCCAGGAAGAAAGGTTTACCTTAGAGGCAAATGAAACAAAAGAATTGTCATCGGGTACTATGAGTAGTAAGGATCCTGACAAAATTATTGTTCTTTTGCTGATTTATGAAGATGATAAAATTGTTGCAAAAGATCGTTTAGCATTTAATGAAGAAGCTAAACCACAACCCGAAGAAGTTTTAGAAGACTCATCAGATGATGGAATAGAACTAAAAGGGATTGTAATAGAAGAAACAAAAACAAAGCCAGGTAGGGATTTTTACGAATTTTTTTATAATTCCTATACGCTTAACCAAATAAATGGAAATAAGATAGTGGGAGTGTATGAAACATTAAGTTTTGGACGTACTACCATACTTCAGGTTAAAATAGAAGATAATGTAATACATCAATTTATTGGGAAACCCGATTTGGAATATTTAGAACAAGTGTCGAAAATTGCAATTCGAAAGGTGTATAAATATTTTAAAGACCTCAAAAAGCAGAAAAACGATATCTTTCAATATTAAGAACTATAAGAATGAAACCATTTATCATAACAATAATTTTTGCTTTTGCGGCGTGTAATCTCTCGATGGGACAAGACTTGGTGTATAGACCGGTAAACCCAGCATTTGGAGGAGATACTTTTAATTACCAGTGGTTATTAAGCTCCGCCGAAGCTCAAAATAAATTTACCGAAGAGGATGAATCAAGAGACGAACGATCTGACCTTGAAAGATTTACCGAAAGTTTAAACAATCAATTGCTTAGTCAGATTTCTAGATCATTGTTCAATGAACAATTTGGAGATGATGGCCTAACCGAAGGAACTTTTAGTTTTGGAACTTTGTTTATAGAAATTTTCCCTTCTGGGGAAGGTCTGGTTATCAATATCCTCGATACAAGCACCGGCGACCAATCCCAAGTAATAATTCCTAATTAATTTTTAATGCATTATAAATTTTATAAAGTAATCGCAATTATTTCTTGCGCACTTTTATTATCAGGATGTGGAGCATACTTCAATCAACCCATTGTTATAGAAAATGCACGAATAGGTGAGGATAGCGAGGTCACCAAAACTCTAAGAGATTTTCCTTCTCCTGTAGAGCCTGTAGTTGTTGGGGTATATAAATTTAGAGATCAAACAGGCCAATATAAGCCTACTGAAGCCGGTAGTACGTTTAGTACCGCCGTTACCCAAGGTGCAACCACTATTTTGATTAAAGCTCTTGAAGACTCCAAATGGTTTGTCCCTATCGAAAGAGAAAATTTAAGTAATCTGCTTAACGAACGAAACATAATACGATCCACAAGAAAAGAATATAGAAAAAGTAAAAACCCTAACGAACCTCAATTACCACCATTATTATATGCAGGAATAATTCTGGAAGGAGGAATTGTATCCTATGACACTAATATAATTACCGGAGGTCTAGGAGCAAGATATTTTGGAGTAGGGGCTTCTACACAATATAGGCAAGATCGTATTACCGTATATTTAAGAGCTGTTTCAACTTCTAGTGGCAAGATTTTGAAAACTGTTTATGTTTCCAAAACTATACTTTCTCAAGCACTTGATGCTAATTTCTTTAGATATGTAAGGTTTAGAAGGCTTCTCGAAGCTGAAACAGGGTTTACAAAAAATGAACCTGCACAAATGGCTGTATCTGAAGCCATTGAAAAAGCGGTGAAGTCATTAATTGTTGAAGGGATTGAGGATAAATTATGGGCTCCAAAGGCAGATGTTCAAACCATAAACAATTTAATTGCGGATTATAAAATGGAAAAGGATGAGGCGCAAAACACAGCCTTGTATGAACGCTATTTTAAAGAAAGAAGAGGTAAGAAATCAATATTTGTAAAAGGCGGTACAGCTTTAATCAGTGGAGATTATAATAAGGCAGAGTTGTCTTATTCAATAAGAGCAGGAGGGCGGTATTATTTTAACCCCTTTTTGAATGTAAATGCAAGTATTAACAAATTCGAGCTTAATAATCAAAATGCGTTTTCTGAGGGATTTAATGCGATTGATCTAAATGCAGAAATCACCTTGCTCCCTTTCGAAAAGCTATCGCCATTTTTCTTTGGAGGAATGGGGAACGTAAACAGCGATGATTTTGACAGAACATTTTTTAAACTTCAATACGGTGGCGGATTAGAGTATCTTATTTCAGACAATATTGGGGTGTCACTCAATGCAACTCATAATGTTGTATTGGGAGATAAATTAGATAATTTGGCCCAGGGAAAAAGGGATGATCAATATTTTAATTTTTCCTTCGGACTTAATTGGTATTTTGATACCGCCATTAAAATGAATAAAAAAGCTAGAAAAAAGGAGCAAGATAAAAATGCAGAATTAAAAGAGCTTAGAGAAAGAAATCGAAGAATTAGAAAGGAAAATTTAAAGTCCAAAGGATAGCATGCAATTAGGTTGCCTGAAAATTTTTGGAAAGATCAAATATCTCCCGTTTACTAAACGGGAACTAAAATCAAAATACGGTGAAATGAGCCATTATAATTAAGCCAATAGTATCGGAATAATTTATGGCGAATTCCATCAGATTTTTGAAAAAAATAATATGTGTAAACTGATGAAAGGATTTATCATTAAAATAGTTAGTGTCTTGACCGTGTTAGGTGCAGTTTCTTGTAGCGAAGACACGATTGATTTAGAGGGTTTAGGATCTGTAAGAGGAAGAGCGGTTAAAGTAGGAACAAACGAACCTCTCGAAAATGTAAAAATATCTACAAACCCCGGTACCAGTACAGTTTTTACTAATGCCGAAGGGTTTTATTTGCTAGAGAATGTGCCAGCAGGAGATTATTCTCTTTCTGGACAACGAGAAGGGCTATTGGCCGTTTTTGAGGGTATCACGGTAATCGCAGATAGAGAATTAGAAGTAGTTTTTGAAATGGATGTGGAAACCGCTGGAAATCGCCCACCAGATGCCGCAACACTTCTTACACCAACAGATAATGCGGTAGATGTTCCGATAGATTTAGAATTAGTTTGGAGCGCCAATGACCCCGATGTTGATGATACTCTCAAATTTACAGTTACCCTTAGAAATGAGAATAATGATACTATAGAAGTTTTTGAAAATATTACAGATACTACCTATGCGATTACAGGGCTTTCTTACGGAACGAAATATTTTTGGCAGGTAAGTTCTAATGATGAAATTAATGATCCTGTAAATAGTACGACTTTTGCATTTACTACAACAATTCCACCAAATAACAGGATCGTTTTTACCAGACTTGTAGATGGCAATAGTGTTATTTATTCGGCTGATGAAAGTGGTGGTACCGAAATAGCACTTACGCCCACATCAAAGAATAGTTTTAGGCCAAGAAGAAATGCAAATACAGGTAAGATTGCATTTTTACAATCGGTTGGTTCTCAAACACATTTATTTACAATGAATGAAGATGGCTCAGATCTAAGGCAAGTTACCTCACAAGTAGGTGTTTCAGGGTTTAATTTGGAAGAAGTAGACTTCTCTTGGGATGCAAATGGCTCCAAATTATTATTTCCAAATCAGGATAAACTGTATTCAATAAATGTTACAGGAAGTGGATTAAACATTGTTTATCAAACCACCAATGGCAATCTGATTACTGAGGTAGATAAAAATGAAAATACGGGTATAATAGCATTAAAAACCAATGACCTTAATGGATACTCTGTAGAAATATTTACAATTAATACCGCTGGTGTTGTACAAAATACTGTGTTAACGGGACAAAATGGCGCCGCTGGTGGCATTAACTTATCAATAGATGGTTCGCGATTACTTTATACTCGAGATGTATCTGGTTTAGAAAATACGACGTATAGAAGATTGGATTCGCATATATTTGTTCATAATTTCAATGGAAATCCTACTATTGATGTATCCGTAGATAAAACTTCGGGGACAAATGATCTCGATCCTCGTTTTTCACCCAATGAGGCTAGTGTAATTTATGTGAATACTTCAAATGATGGGATTTCTGCGAGAAATATTCAGGTAGTTCGCCTTTCAGATTTAGGTGATAGAACCACGTTGCTGGAGAATTCTTCTATGCCCGATTGGGAGTAATTCTTTAAACCATTAAAAGTTTAAATTCCAAATTCCAATCAGTTATTTCTTGGAATTTGGAATTTTGTATTTTCAATTTAGTCTTTGAACTAAATTGAGCTATCTTTGTGCTTTAATTTTCGATATAATGAGTCAAGAAGTAAGTAAACGCTACGCGCAACGTGGTGTTTCTGCGTCCAAAGAGGATGTGCATAGTGCGATAAAGAATATAGATAAAGGTCTTTTCCCAAAAGCCTTTTGTAAAATTGTACCGGATTATTTAACCAATGATGACGAATATTGTTTGATAATGCATGCCGATGGTGCAGGAACAAAATCTTCTTTGGCCTACATGTATTGGAAAGAAACAGGTGATATCTCTGTATGGAAGGGAATTGCTCAAGATGCTTTGATCATGAATGTCGACGATTTACTATGTGTTGGAGCAACCGACAATATTATGTTGTCATCCACTATCGGAAGAAATAAAAATCTAATACCGGCCGAAGTAATCTCAGCTATTATTAATGGTACCGAAGAATTGTTGGAAGAATTGAAATCTTATGGAGTTCAAATTCATTCAACAGGAGGTGAAACGGCAGATGTTGGTGATTTGGTGCGCACTATTATTGTAGATTCTACGGTTACAGCACGTATGAAACGTAAAGATGTAATTGACAATGCAAATATACAGGCCGGAGATGTGATCGTAGGATTGGCTTCTTTTGGGCAAGCCAGCTATGAAAAAGAATATAACGGTGGTATGGGAAGCAACGGGCTTACTTCTGCCCGTCATGATGTATTTAGTAAAAATCTGGCCAAAAAATATCCCGAGAGTTTTGACCCCTCGGTTCCATCGGATCTTGTATATTCTGGTAAAACAAATCTTACTGATTCGGTCAAAGATGCACCTATAGATGCCGGTAAATTAGTGCTGTCTCCAACAAGAACCTATGCGCCAATTATCAAGAAAATTCTATCAAGATTTGATAGTGAAACTATCCACGGTATGGTACATTGCAGTGGGGGAGCGCAGACCAAGATTTTACATTTTGTGGATAATTTACATATTATAAAAGATAATTTGTTTGATGTTCCTCCTTTGTTTAAACTAATTCAAGAAAATTCTGGTACTGATTGGAAAGAAATGTATCAGGTTTTTAATATGGGACATCGTATGGAATTGTACGTTTCTCCAGAGATAGCAGATGAAATTATTTCCATTTCAAAAAACTTTAATGTTGATGCTCAGATAGTTGGTAAAGTAGAGACTTCTGAAGAAAAAAAGCTTACTATCAATAGTGAATTTGGAGACTATACTTACAGCTAATACAAATAGTGTTAAAAAATAATTATTGGATTAGGACGTTATGATATTCTAAAGTTTAATATCATGAGAGCCCCAATATCATATATTTTATTAGTTTTTCTTGTATCTATATTTGTCATTTCTTGTTCGTCCGATGATTCAAGTGATGATTTGGGTAATCCTGATATTACAGGAACCGATCTTGCCGACGCAGAAAATATTCAACTTTTTCCTGCTAATCATCCGTTAAACATAGACATTTCTAATAGCCCTGTCGATCCAAATTCGGATCTGATCCTAAACAATATTGGATTGGATGAAAATCTCTTTGCCGATTTTGGAAGTGGATTATACCAAGGTTCGCCTATCGGAATTCCGTACGTAGTAGTAAATGACGATCAACCCAAGGTACCGATCACTTTTAGAGCTAATGATTATGATGATAATTATGGGGGCGAAAGTGATCAAGGGCCGTTTCCAATACCGCTTAACGCCCCAATAGAAGGGAATGGAGCAGGAGATAGCCATGTTATAGCTGTAGATGTAGAAAATGGAATGCTATATGAATTGTACAATACAGATCAGGTAGGTGATGGTTTCGAAGCTTCTTCTGCGGCAGTTTTTAATCTAAATACAGTTGAATTTAGACCAGATGGCTGGACTTCGGCTGATGCTGCCGGGCTTCCAATTTTCCCATTATTGGTACGTCATCCCGAAATAGAAAAAGGAGAAATAGATCACCCTATCCGTTTTACAATAAGCCGCAATAAAATATACGAAGGATATATACACCCTGCCCGTCACTTAGTCTCAGGAGCTACGGGCAACGAGCTATTACCGTTTGGGGGTAGATTACGCCTTAAAGCAGATTACGATATCAGTGGTTTTTCTGAAACTAACCAGATTATCCTAAGAGCGATGAAAAAATATGGTTTAATGCTTGCTGATGTAGGTTCTGATATGTTCATCACAGGGGCGCCCAATGATAATTGGGATAATGATGACCTTAGGAACCTGCAGCAAGTATTACTAGAAAATTTTGAAGTAATCGAATTAGGACAAATTACTGGTGCTAATTAGGATTTAAGTTCCTGATCTAGTTTTTTGGTTGCTGTTTCAGTTTTATCCTCGGCTTGTTCTACTAATTCTATACCGTTATCATCATTAAATTTTCCTTCTTTTTTTTGAATAAAAATGGGAGCTGGAATTAATGATGCTATTATAATAAGTAGGATAAAGGCAATGCGCCTTATTATTTTTTTGAATCTTTTCATGTTTTAAATTGATAAAGAGTACGATCATCCTAATCAAAAAGGATGATGATTTATTTATGAATTGTTGAAAAATGCCTAAAAAGGCAAAAAGTGGTAATAGGAGTTATCCTATTGCGAAATGAAAAGAGTCTTCTTCAGCATAAGAACTAATGTGCATTGAAGTTATATGCCGTTTTTCTGAAGAGAAAATAAAAATAGATTGGTTCTTGGATGTAGTACGAGTTAGTCTGGAATGATAAACTTCTATACATATTAAGGATTCGTTTGTATCAATTGAACCAGAATCCCATTTCTTTTTTAATAGATTTTGATAAAAAACAGATTTTTTAGTATGCACCTGAGTAGGAGCTAACTGTTCTGTGGTTATATCCTTACTTTTTGGAGAAGTATAATTCGAATACCCACCAAAACCAAATAGAATCGTTATGGCAAAGAACCAGTGTAAAAGTCTATGATATGTAATAGAAAATAATTTCATAATATACACAAAGGTAAGTTTTTAAAAATTATTTATGGTTACCCTTTATGACGATTCGAGTACTTTTTTCGATTTTTTCGAAGATTTTAAAAGACGTATATCTGTTTTTGGCCGTAAGGTAATGGATGCTTCAAAATCAATTTTCTTTTCGGATAACGATTCCATTTCAAACCCCGATTGCAATACATGGTAAAGAATAATTTGCATCTCCATAACCGCCAAACTCATTCCGATACAAAGCTTTGGGCCACCTCCAAATGGGAAATATGCAAATTTATGAGGAAGTTCTTTCTCAAAACGATTTGGGTCAAAAGTGTATGGATCCGACCATAAATCTTTGTTTCGATGTATTAAATATGGACTTGTCATTACAGAATCTCCTTTTTTGATTAAGTACCCATCTATTATATCATCTTCAATAACTTCTCTTCCAATAGTCCAGGCAGGTGAACTAAGTCGTAAACTTTCTTTTATTACATGATCTAGGTATTTAAGTTGACCAAGATGTTCTATAGTAAGAGGTTTTCCTTTTGTAACTTGTTCAAATTCTTCAATAACTTTCTTTTTTACGATATCATTTTCAGATACATTTTTAATAAGCCCATACATCGCAATGGCAGTGGTCTCATGTCCCGCAGTCAAAATGGTGATAATTTCATCAAATATCTGTTGTTTGGTAATAGTTTCTCCTTTTCTTTCCAGTAAAAGATACATGGTGATTAGGTCATTTCCGATAGGGCTTTTTTCTTTTTCTTTTATGATATTGGCTACAAGTATTTCCAGATTTTGAATACATTTTTTAAATTTTCTATTTCGTGCATTCGGTATCCAGAGAGGAAGCTGTAGTGGTGAGTGAATACGATCTATTATGGTTTGCAGCGCAAATGGGAGATTTTCTTCAACTACCGAGGCTCCTTGGGCGACACTGCCACCCAAAAAACAATTGGTAATAATATCTAATGTTAATTCTGTCATTTCCGAAAATAACCATACCTCAGGTCGCATGGCCCATTGCTGAATAGCTTTTTTTGTGGATTGGTCAATAATAGTGAAATAAGACCGTATACTTTCCCTATGGAAATGAGGTTGCATAAGACGACGTTCTTTTTTCCATTTCTCGCCATCTATACAAATAAGGCCATTACCCAGTAATAATTTTAAAACGCGATAGGCAAAATGTCTTTTGTAATTACGATGATTTTTTTGTAAAACATGCTGAATGTATTCGGGCCTGTTCAGAACCGTAATTCTCTTATGTGCCGTTCTGAATTGAAAGATATCACCATATGTTTCGATACTTTTTTGAAGAAACCCAAGCGTATCTTCTTGATAAGGTTTAACACTACCCCATAGCCAGTTATGAGGTTTTACCCTAGGAATGATGTTAGAGTTCATTGTAGTAATTTACTAAGTTGGTTTACTTCTTAATTTACATATAATTTTAGCGTTTTTGGCTAGAATATCTAATTTATTTATAAAAAATCAAGTATTGGTTTGGATTACTTCTGTTGGATAGGTTCTTTGTGCAAAAAACCTTATTTTTGTAAATTCTACAGATTAGGAATAGAACTGCTATGATTGATAAATTAAATATTGTAAAGCAACGATTTGATGAGGTGAGTGATTTAATCATTCAGCCTGATATTATTGCCGATCAAAAAAGGTATATAAAACTTAATAAAGAATACAAGGATCTCAGAGCTTTGATGGATGAAAGAGATCGATATATTGAACTTACTAACAATTTAAAGGAAGCAGAAGAAATTATTGCCGACGGAAGTGATGCGGAAATGGTAGAAATGGCCAAAATGCAGCTGGAAGAGGCAAAAGAAGCACTGCCAGATCTCGAGGAAAAAATTCGCTTTATGTTAGTGCCAAAAGATCCCGAAGATGCTAAGAACTGTGTTGTCGAGATACGTGCCGGAACCGGAGGTGATGAAGCCAGTATTTTTGCTGGAGATCTATTCAGAATGTACACCAAATATTGTGAAGGTAAAGGTTGGAGCACCAGTGTAGTGGATCTTAATGAAGGTACCAGTGGCGGTTATAAAGAAATTATTTTTGAGGTAAACGGTGAAGATGCTTACGGTACTATGAAATTTGAGGCAGGAGTGCATCGCGTGCAACGTGTACCACAAACCGAAACTCAGGGTCGCGTGCATACCAGTGCCGCAACAGTGATGGTGTTGCCAGAGGCAGAAGAGTTCGATGTTGAACTCGATATGACCGAAGTGAGGATAGAGAGAACTACATCTACAGGTCCAGGAGGGCAATCGGTTAATACGACATATTCTGCTATTAAGTTGCATCACGAACCCACAGGGATGATTGTAAGTTGCCAGGATCAAAAGTCTTCTCATAAAAACTTAGAAAAAGCACTAAAAGTACTACGCTCTAGGCTTTATGATTTAGAATTAGCGAAGAAACAAGCTGCAGATTCTGAAAAACGTAAAAGCATGGTCTCTTCAGGTGACAGATCTGCCAAGATTAGAACCTATAACTATCCACAGGGGCGTGTTACCGATCATAGAATAGGACTTACGTTGTATGATTTGGGTAATATTATTGATGGTGATATCCAAAAAATTATTGACGAATTACAATTAGTTGAAAATACCGAGAAACTGAAGGAATCTAACGAAGTATTTTAACTAGGAGGAGATATATACAAAAAGGAGGCTGTCTAAAAACATTTAGGCAGTCTTTTTTATTTTAGTTTATTTTCTATTTTGGAGTTTTTGCTTTG
>CANMDH010000063.1 GCA_947496555.1 uncultured Aquimarina sp.
TCAAAGCAAAAACTCCAAAATAGAAAATAAACTAAAATAAAAAAGACTGCCTAAATGTTTTTAGACAGCCTCTTTTTCGTTTTAGTACTTTTTCCTATCCTTCAAACTCGTCATCACCATTAAAGTCTCTTTGTGAACGACCTCGTTTCTTTTTCTGATTAAATCTGTAGGTAAATGAAAGATTGAAACTACGTTCTCTCCACTGAAATTCACTATCAGATATAAATGTTGGAGTAGTAGAGGTACTCATTCTTTTTCTAGAGTTGAAAACATCATTGATATTAAATGTAAGCGAAGCTTTCTCTTTGAATAGATCCTTGCTAAATGCTAGTGTCATGCTAAAGATACCATCACTTTGGGTTTGGGCATTTTCAGTTGGACCCCTGTAAAAAATACTGGTTTGCCAATCAATTTTGGCAGGTAAGGTAAACTTATTATTTATTCTTGCAAACCAACTGAAAATATCAGCATCCAGATTCTCTCCATTATTTTCGCCTCTTACGCTGTTCTGAAAGGCATTAAAATTACCATTTAATCGCCATTTTTTTGAAGGACTGTATGTGAGGGTAAATTCAAACCCATAACGATCAGAGCTTGTTAGATTTATAGGGGTTCTACGTATTACCGGTACTTCGGTACCGGGATTATTTTCATCAGCTCCAATAAATACTGTATCCCCTGTATCTTCGGCAATAAAAGTAAAAATCTGGGTGGATCTATTGTAGTAGATAGAAGTATTTAGTGTTAGTTTCCCCATTCTATTAAGATATCCCAAATCAAATGTATTTGCATAACTTGGATCCAGATCAGGGTTTCCTTGAAACAGGTTGGTAGCACTAGATCTTGAGGGAAAGGGATTCACAAATCTAGAGCGTGGTCTCCTTATTCTTCTATTGTAACCAAGAGTAAGGCTCTGTTTTTTAGAAATTTCATATCCAAGGTTTATAGTAGGAAACCAATCTGTGTAATTTTTTCTATTAAAATTACCACTAGTTTGCTGATCAATAATAATTCTGGTGTCTTCCATTCTAAGCCCTAGTAAATAGGATAACTTACCAGATTTACTTCCGTATTGAGTATAAAATGCATTGATACGTTCGGTAAAAATGAGGTTGTTTGATAGATTGGTATCAGTAGTGATTGTTCCGTTATTATCAAATTGAACAAGAAAATCGGTATCTAATTCATTAAAATTACCACGGTACCCTAATTCGAATTGTGTTTTTTCTCCAATAGGAAGCACATAATCACTTTGTAATAGAATTCTATCTTGGTTTTCTAAAGTGTTAACCAATTCGACGGTAGATATATTTTCTTGTGTGATTCTTGATCGCTCATCTTCATTACTATTTTCAATCTGAAAATCGAAAGTTAATTTATGTCCGCTATCATTAAAATTCTTTACGTAGTTAAGGGAATATTGCTTCGTAATATCGTCTTCAATTTCAGGATCAAAACGCACATTTTGACTTAAAATAGTACCGTTAATATCAGGTTCGGTAATAATATTAGTGGTATTACTTTTATTATCTCTGAATCTGTATAAAAAGGAAGAAGTTATCGAGGAACTCTTATTTATGTACCACTCAACTCCAGTATTGGTAGTAAGCCCTTTTCTTATTCTGTCAAAATCTCGTTCTTCGGTTAAAAAGGTATCTGGGTCGTCTGAGCCATCCGATTGAATATTCAAAAACTGAGTTTCGTTTAATGAATTTCCCGGTACTTCGCGATAATTATATCCAGAAGTAGTAAAAAAATTAAAGTCTCCTGTTCTATAATTAATATTGCCTGATATTCCTGCGGCTTCAGGATATCCAGTGTTTATTGTTATTGCCCCATTGAGGCCTTGTAGCTTGCTTCTTCTTAAAATTATATTCAGAATCCCAGCCGTGCCTTCAGCATCATAACGTGCAGAAGGAGAAGTGATTACTTCGACTCTTTCTATTGATTCTGCGGGTAACTGTCTTAATGCATCTGTACTACTAAGCCCAACTAATCCAGATGGTTTACCATTAATAAGGATTCTTACATTATCATTTCCGCGCAGTGCAACATTTCCTTCGACATCCACAGAAACTGAAGGAACATTATCAAGTACATCGCTTACTGTACCTCCGCTTACCGTAAGGTCCTTTCCTACATTGTATATCTTTTTATCAAGTTTGATTTCTACAGTGGTCTTTTCGGCAATTACTACCACATCATCCAGAGTTTCTCTATCTAATCCCAATGTGATTGATCCTAAATCGGTACTTTTAAGTAATTTTTGTTTTGGAAGCGTTTTAGTTTTGAAAGAAATAAACTCGATGTTTACATCATACACACCAGTATTCACTTCAATGCTAAACTTTCCGTCGACATCTGTGATTCCGCCTGTTACTATTTTTTGTTGTCTTAGGTTATAAAAAGATACTGTAGCATATTCAAGAGGTTTGTTAGTGTCTTGATCCAGTACTATACCAGTAACTGTTATAAGGCCCGGTTGAAAATTACCTCTCTGAGAATGTAATAACATTATGGGTACAAAAACTACAATATACAGGAGTTTAGTCATGTTGAAAGTTGTAAATTTTAAATCGAACTAAAAGTATCGAAGCAGATACAACAAAGAGGTTAATAGTTTGTTAAATGTTTTTTCTTTATGATTAAACAAATACTAATATTGTTTGGGCATCTATGATCTATGTGACAATAATTTGGCCCAAAGGTTTAAAGTGACAATTATTTTTTTGAATGCTGATACCGTTTTGTGTATGGTTAGTTGCGAGTAACACAAATCCGAACAATTAATTATACCCCGTGTTGTGCGTTCGTTTTTATTATTCTGAATTTTTTTTAGTTTTCAATGAAAAATTCATCCCTTTTACGATGAGCCAAATTGCCAACACTATTTCTTGAAAGACTAGTGGTAATGTCATAATCCCATATTCTGTTGAGATAACTTCAATTAATTTGAATAACAATAAGAAACTTGCGATCATTATTAATGTGTTTCCAATTAATCCCCACATTGATAACCATACTGGGATAAGTTTTCCCTTGAATAAAATGTAGTACAACAATAAATTCCCTAATCCTGTTGCTAATATTACTCCTAAATGATTTGTTAAGTCACGAAACAGTTTTAACATTTCTCCTATTGTATCATAAAATATTGGGTCTTCATTCGTTTGAGCCAAGAATTTCTGACTTAAAACAATAAAAATGGGTAGGGATATAATTCCAAGTAGCTGAAACACGCCTGCCATAATTCTAGAGCCTACGAAACCAATAGATAGCGTTTTATTGTATTTCTTTAATACAGGATAAAGTACAAGTGAAAATCCAATATAGATTGGAACTAATAAGAACTGGAATATTGCTCCAGTTAAAACTTGATTTTTATTCGGATAGACTTCATTGAGAAAATTTTCACTTTCTACAGAAGAAACTATACTTAGTATCCCTGAAATCATTCCAAGAATAATTAATATACCCGCAATTCTTGAGATTTTCTTATTTAAGTTCATTATGTTTCCCTGTTAATCTATGCTTTCTTAATGAGGCATTACTAAAGAATATCAATCACTTTTTGAGGAGGTCTACCAATTATTGCTTTGTTATTTTTTATTACAATGGGTCTTTCAATAAGCTTTGGGTGGTCTGCAAGCGCCTTAATTATTTCATCATCGGTCATATCTTTACCTTTGAAGTTTTCTTTCCAAATAGTTTCATTCCTTCTCACCAAATCAATGGGCAGAATGCCTAAAAGGTTAATAATTTCACTTAATTCTTCCTTGTTAGGTGGCGTTTCAAGATATTTAATGATCGTTATATCTTCATTCTTCTGCTCTAATATCTCGAGAGTTTCTCTTGATTTTCGGCATCTAGGGTTATGATAAATTGTGGTCATAAGTGTTTTAAATTTAGTCTTCATCTTTCTGTCCCATCATCATTAGATAGGCCTTTAAGAATTGATCAATGTTTCCGTCCATTACAGCATCAACATTACCTGTCTCTTCAGCAGTTCGTACATCCTTCACTAACTTATATGGATGCATTACATAATTACGAATTTGAGATCCCCATTCGATTTTCATTTTTGAAGCTTCAATTTCGTCTCGTTGTGCTTGTCTTTTTTTAAGCTCCATCTCGAATAATTGAGATTTAAGCATTTGCATTGCTTTTTCTCTATTATCGTGTTGTGATCTCGAATCTGAACATGAGATTTGAATTCCGGTAGGGAAGTGGGTAAGCTGTACTTTGGTTTCAACCTTGTTTACATTTTGGCCGCCAGCACCACTGGATCTTGAGGTGATAATTTCATAATCTGCAGGATTAACCTCTATTTCGATACTGTCATCGGCAAGAGGATATACATAAATAGAAGCAAATGAGGTGTGTCGTTTGGCATTGCTATCAAAAGGAGAGATACGAACCAATCGGTGTACACCATTTTCTCCTTTCAACCACCCAAAAGCAAACTCCCCGTCAATTTCAAGAGTTACTGTCTTAATACCAGCTACATCTCCTCCCTGATAGTTAAGCTCTTTTACGTTATAACCTTGTCTTTCGGCCCACATCAAATACATGCGCATTAACATACTGGTCCAATCACAACTTTCTGTACCACCAGCACCTGCTGTTATTTGCAATACGGCACTCATGCTATCGCCCTCGTCGCTCAGCATGTTTTTAAATTCTAGGTCTTCAATAAAGAGTTTCGTTTCTTCATAGCGTTTAGAAACTTCCTCCTCGCCAACATCTCCTTCTTTAAAGAATTCATAAAGTACTTCGAGATCATCAACATGGGTGACTCCTTTTTCATAATCAGATACCCATTTTTTTTCAGCATTGAGGGCTCTCATCAATTTTTCGGCTTCTTGAGCATCATCCCAAAAATCCGGGGCATATGTCTTTTCTTCTTCGTTTGCTATCTCTATAAGTTTGGCATCAACGTCAAAGATACCTCCTTAACGCAACCAGGCGCTCTCTAAGATCTTGTAAAGTCTCAGTATTGATCATTTCTTTATAATTTATGACAAAAATAGGATTTAACACTTCAGTAAGAAACATTTTTTCGATTATTTTATAGCTTTAAAAATTTTACATAAATCATCAACTATGCAAAAGCTTTTCTTTTATCTGGTCTTAGGAGTTACAAGTTCTATTTCTGCTCAATTTCTAGAAAATCATAAAGATCTAAAGACCTTTAATGGTTATTTCAATTTCCATTATAACGAATCAAATGATGAGATCTATTTAGAGGTAGATAAGCTGGACTCAGAGTTTTTGTATGTACACTCTTTGGTTACTGGTTTGGGATCCAATGATATCGGTTTGGATAGAGGACAAATAGGAGACGGTGTTGTAGTAAAGTTTCAAAGGGCTGGAAATAAATTGCTATTGGTTCAGCCAAATCAACGATATCGCGCTATAACTGATAATACGCTTGAGAAGAAAAGTGTTGAACAAGCTTTTACCAAGTCTGTATTATTTGGTTTTCCAATTAAAGAAGAAAAATCAGGTACGTATATAATCAATTTAACTCCTTTTTTACTTCAGGATACCCATGGAGTAATAGATCGATTAAAATTTCAGAATGAAGGTGTTTATAAAATAGATAAGGAAAAAAGTGCATTAAGCCTACAAAGAATCAAAGCATTTCCCAAAAATGTAGAGTTCGAAGCCTTAATTACCTATAAAGGAACGGCAAAAGGTCAAAATATAAGGTCTGTTGCTCCCAATTCGAAACTTTTAACGGTTATTCAGCATCACTCATTTGTAGAATTACCAGACGATGGATATCAAAAAAGAGTGTTTGATCCCAGAAGCGGTGCTATTTCTATTTCGTACATGGATTATGCTACCCCAGTGCAAGAACCTATTGTGAAACGCTACATTGTAAGACATCGTTTAGAGAAAAAGAATCCCGAACTAGCGATGAGCGAGGCAAAAGAGCCCATCATTTATTATTTGGATCCCGGTACACCAGAACCTGTTCGGTCTGCTTTACTTGAAGGTGCTCGTTGGTGGAATGAAGCCTATGAAGCTATAGGGTTTAAAGATGCTTTCCAGGTAAAAATGCTGCCAGAAGATGCCGATCCAATGGATTTAAGATATAATGTTATACAATGGGTACATCGTTCTACGAGAGGATGGAGTTATGGCGCCAGTGTTGTTGATCCCAGAACAGGTGAAATTCTTAAAGGACATGTTAGTTTAGGAAGTTTACGAATTCGTCAGGATTTTTTGATTGCTCAGGCATTATTAAATAAACCTTTTAAGGATAGCGATGATAATTATAAACCAATGTTGGATATGGCATTGGCGCGCATTAGACAGTTATCTGCGCATGAAGTAGGACACACCATAGGATTTGCTCATAATTTTGCTGCAAGTACTAATGGTAGAGCTTCGGTGATGGATTATCCACATCCAATGGTAACTTTGAAAGATGGTAAAGTCGACATTTCTGATGCATATGATACCAAAATAGGAGTATGGGATAAGGTTACGGTAGGGTATAGCTATTCTGAATTTGCAAAGGGAACTAATGAAAAGGAAAAACTAAACGAAATTTTGAACGCAGCATATCAATCTGGTCTTCGGTTTATCTCTGATAGTGATGCCAGACCAGTTGGAGGAGCTCACGAATTAGCACACCTATGGGATAATGGAAAGAGTGCAGCAGAGGAGTTAGAAAATGTATTGCAGGTTAGAGAAGTTGCCATGCGTAATTTTTCTGAAGATAATATTAGAAGTAACGAACCATATTCGGTTTTGGAGGATGTATTTGTTCCCCTTTACTTTTTTCATAGATATCAAACGGAAGCAGCTGTAAAGCTAGTTGGAGGACTTAATTATAATTATGCGGTTAAAGATGACCAACAAACTATCGTTGAAGTAACGGATTCTAAGAAACAGAAAGATGCACTTCAAAAAGTTCTTAAAACTTTATCTCCCCAGGTTTTAGGGATTCCTGAAGATAAATTGAAATTGTTTCCTCCCAGGGCTTTTGGATATAATAGAACTCGAGAATCTTTTAAAGGAAAAACAGGGGTTGGTTTTGATGCTTTAAGTGTGGCATCAACTGCAAGCGATATGAGTTTGTCACTTTTATTACATCCCGAAAGGGCATCAAGATTAGTACAGCAAAAAAGCCTAGATCAAAACCAATTGGGACTTTTAGAAGCATTGGATGAGTTGATAACTCTTTCTTTTGAAACCAAATCAAGGAACAGTTATTACAAAGAAATTCAGCATGTAGTAAAAGCAAATGTTTTAAAACACTTGATGAATCTTAGTAAAGATAAAAATGCATATCCTCAGGTAAATGCTATAGCCTATGCAAAACTCAATGATTTAATTTCTATACTAAAAAGTAAAACAGGAGATCCTTTAGACAAAATCTACAATGAATATTTTATCAAAGAGATCCAAAACTTCCTGAAAAAACCTTCAGAATTTAAAGTACTGCCGTCTCCCAAGATCCCGGATGGTTCTCCGATAGGTAGTTTTAGATGTGGTTTTTAATTAAAAATATCTTTTTACCAGTTTCAATAACTCGAAATTCTGGAATAACAAGCGAAATTCCCGAATCTTCAATAGTACTATTTGCTATGCACTTTCTTATTGGACTATGTTTGTCTCTGTCGAAGCGCTCAGACATTTGTTTAATGAAAAAATATAATATCATGAAAAGTAAAAAGAAGCTTAGTCTTAAAAAAATGACGGTATCACAATTAAATAGTATTTCTGGTGGAAATAACGACTTAATTGCTATTACTGCTCGCGAAACAAATCCTATTCTGTGTAATTATAATAAAACCAACCCCGTAGTTTGCCACACGACAGTGCGACAGACCCTTTTTGTATGTTGAGAATAGGGTCGAAATAATTAGAATATTGCTAGTGCAATACTGTAGTTAATTTATAAAAATGAGATTTTGAGTTTATCCTCTGGAAAGTAGTTTTCAGAGGATTTTTTATGGAATGATAAATTTTGAAGACAAGTATAACTCGAAATTCTGGAAAATCGCTCGAAATTCTAGAATACCAAATATAACCATTTGTATTATGCCTGGTTGCTATGCTAAGTTTGTTGATATCAAAGCGTTTTGAAGTTTGTTTCACTAAAAATTTATCATCATGAAAAGTAAAAAGAAATTAGATTTAAAGAAAATTGAAATAGCGAATTTGAACGCTATTAAAGGAGGAGTTATCGTCAATTTACCAATTAGGGATAGGCCTATACTACCAAGTATAGATTGCGGCCCTGCTACTCAGGGATTGGCATGTCAATATTCGCAAACGTTCTTAAGTTGTTAGGTATGTGTTGGTGCAAAAAACTAAAAGTAAAAATAGTTTTACAATATTCTTGATTAATACGAATGAGTCTAAGAATAAGTAAGGTTTGTGAATACAACCAGAAACCATCTAAAAGCATTTTTTAGATGGTTTTTTAGTATTGGATGACAACGTGAATCTTGAAAGAACTCTAAATTCGAGAATATCGATCGAAATTCTAGAATCCTCAATACCTCTATTTGCAATCAACTTCTTAGTTAATTTATGTTTGTTTTTATAAAGCGTTTTGATAAAAAATTAATGTTTAACAAAAATCAAAGATTATGAAAACTAAAAAAAAGTTGGATTTCAAAAAAATGAGTATTGCACAATTGGATACTATTAAAGGAGGAAACATACTGCGTCAGTTTCCTACGCTTACCATAGATGAAGGAGGACCATCTGAACAACCCGTTGGAGGTGGTGGGATGTGTTATTCTGATTCACCCACAAGTTGTGTACACTGTGTTTAGCACACGAATATTGAAAGATGATTCTCTATGTTGTCTTTACATATTATAGCTGATTTGTGATTTAACAACATCTGAGGATTACTTTGAAATCGCCTAAAATATCATTTAGGCGATTTTTTTATGGATTAAATGGTAATAACTCTGGATTCTCGAAAATCGATCGAAATTCTGGAATACAATTAATAATGATTTGCACCCTGGGTTTATGCTGCGCTATGTTTGTTTTATCATAGCGCTTTGATATTTGTTTAACTTAAAATTAAATATCATGAAAAGTAAAAAGAAGTTAGAATTTAAAAAAATGAGTATAGCTCAGTTAAGTACAGTCAAAGGTGGACATGTTTATACAAGAACCGTTAATACTTATACAGAAACATTTGAGACTAAAGGTATCGATTGTTTGATCACAAATCCTACTGCCATAACACTTTGTAATCCAACTGCACCATGATTTGATTAATAATCATCGATCATTAACCAAATCCCTATGTGTACTTGGTTTAATTAACAATAATTAAAAATATTTTATAATGTCATGAAAAATAAAAAGAAACTTGGTCTAAAAAAGATGAATATAGCACAATTAGGTATCGTAAAAGGAGGCTATATTACTCAAGAAAATAGAAACACATTAACAGATCTTAGTGATACCTTAAGAGTTGATTGCCATATGACCGGTTTGGGAATGTGTTATCCTATACAAACCAATCCTACTATTTGCTAACTCAAGGTATTTGAAGAATAAAATATCTTAGTTTATTGAATCGTCTAGAATTTATTTTCTGGGCGATTTTTTTCTTTTAAAACCTTTTTTGTTCTCTTTTTTGAATGAAAACAAACTAGAAATTCGAGAATATCGATCGAAATTCTGGAATCCCTAATACCTCTGCTTGCAATCCACTTATTGGTTGATCTATGTTTGTTTTATCAAAGCGCTTTTGATAGAAAATAAGTTTAACAATTTAAAATTTACAAAAATGAGAGATTTATCAATGAATGAAGTCATGTATGTTTCTGCTGGAGAAGCTGAAGGTACAAATCATGCCGGCATTATTGGTGGTGGTTTAGCTGGCGGGTTAGCTGGTGCTGCTGTCGGAGCTAAAGTCGGAGCTGCGGTTGGTGGACCAGCTGGAGCCGCTATTGGTGCTGCCCTTGGGGCGGGTATTGGAGTCGTAGGAGGAATGCTTGCGGGTTCACAGAGTTAATTAAAAACGATAAAAATTCACAAAAATGAGAGATTTAACATGTCATGAATTAGATTATGTAACAGGAGGAAATGATGCCGCCGTTGTAGGAGGAATCATCGGAGGAGCTATTGCAGGTGCAGCAGCAGGATCCAAAGTAGGTGCAGCAGTGGGAACTGCTGGTTCTCCAGTAGGTACAGTAGTTGGTGCCGTTGCAGGAGGGATAATAGGAGCAATTGCAGGAGGGTTTCTTGCTGCTAGCTAGTTATTAATTTCACTACCTGGGGTAATTTAAAACTACCTCGGGTAGTAAAAATTCGCAAAAAATGAGAAATAATATTGATACACTTTTTGAGAACTTATCTGTAGGATATAAGGAACAAAATATAGATATAATTACTAATCTTCATCACCCCGGGAATCAAATGTTTACAGCAAGTTTAGAACAATTAAAGACAATTCTTTCAAATTATAAACTGGAAACTGGATATAATGATATTCAGATTTTACAACAAGATAACGATGTTATCGTATTGCGCCTTTCGCAAATGACAAAGAAGATTGATGGACCAGAATTTAAAGATAATGTAATGGATATGGTGCTAATTTTGAAAATGGATAATCATGAGTATAAAATCTTGTCTGCAGCTCCCATTACGACCAGCTTTTTATAGCAAGTTTTTACATGACTCACGCTCTTGGTATTTATAATCTTCGAAATAGTGGTTCTGGTATAAAAACAAAATCGAAATTCGAGAATATCGATCGAAATTCCAGAATCCCCAATACCTCTACTTGCGATCACCTCCTAACTTGATTTATGTTTGTTCTATCAAAGCGCTTTGATAGAAAAATAAGTTTAATAATTAAAATTTACAAAAATGAGAAATTTAAAATTAAATGAAATCGAGAATGTATCAGGAGGGGTTATTCCTGCAATAGTAGCAGGCGTAGTAGCGGTTGCAGGTGTTCTTACCGCTGGTCATGCAGTTGGTGAAATCGTAGGTGAAATAGCTCAAAGAGAACACGAGGCAAATCATCAATGTAATGCCGACTAGTAACCGGAGATCAAGTTTAACAATTTAAAATTCATACAAATGAGAAATCTAAAATTTAATGAAGTACAAGAAGTAAGTGGTGGAGTGGTGCCTGTAATCGTAGGTATCGTTTTAGTTGATTTATTTTTAATCGGCGTTACTACAGGAATGGCTTCAGGAGCTGAAGATCAAGCTTCAGAATCTGGGCATAATGATCAGTGTAGTGCTGATTAAGTAGTCGATAATAACTATTCCTCGATCGAGGAATAGTTTGATTTCTTTTTTCAAAAAATAAATCAAAAGGGAAGATTATGAGCTCGCCATTATATCGGAAGGAAGCCATACAAAACATCTAGAAAATGTTGCTAGGAGACATTTTATTATTACGCCCTAGATGTTTTTAAAAACAATAACTATTAAAATTTATACAAATGAGAAATTTAAAATTAAATGAAGTATTAGAAGTAAATGGAGGTGAAGGAGAAACAGCCTCTGGAGGAGAAACACCATCTCAAACCGTTGCGAATAATGCAGCTACGGCTCAACAAGTATGTGGTCCTGATAATGTAAAATCAGTGACCACAGAAGGTTTTGAATGTAGATAAACTTTTAGATAAACAGGGAATGACATTCCCTGTTTATTCTTCTAAAAAAGTATTCAATTTATAATATAAAAAAACAATCATGAAAAATAGCAATTTTAAAAAACTGAATCTTAAGAAACATACTGTATCCAACTTGCAATTAAAGCAGGTAAGAGGGGGAGTTCATGATTCCTGTACTCCGGATTGTGACCGGCCAGAAAGTGAAGGGATATGTTTTCCGACCCAGCATGCAGAATTTAATCCAAATATGTAAATCATGAGTTCACCATTATTTCGCAAAGAAGCTATAAAAAGTAATACGCAACGATTATTAGGAGATGTACTATTAATACGCCCTATATCTTTTTGGATACTTACCGGCGCAATAGTTTTTGTGGTTGCGATGGTGAGTTTTTTTTTACTATTTGGTAAGTTTGCCCGCCGCGAAACCGTGGCGGGTTACTTAATACCTGATAAAGGTCTAGTACGTGTATATGCTCCTTTTAATGGAGTTATTGATAAAAACCACGTTACCGATGGTCAAAAGATAACCAAAGGACAAAACCTACTGGAAGTTATCACCGAACGTGGTACAAAAGACAGCCTTAGTATTAATGATCAATTGATTACTAGATTGCAAGAACAAAAAGCAGGACTAGAGCAACGAATTATTGATGAAACCAAGGTGCTGGACAATGAAGGTCATTATCTTTCAATAATTTTAACAAATCATAATAATGAATATGCTCAAATAAAGCGGCAACTAAGAAGCCAGCAAGAGCAGTATAGACTAGCCAAGCAACAATGGGAGAAGTATAAGGCAATCAGATCAAAAGGATTGATCTCAGAAGATGAACTTATTGCCAAAAGAAATGTTTATTTCAATACTAAAGCTTCTGTAGATGCTACCAAACGACTAAAAATCAATAAACAAACAGAGATTGCTAATACCCGAAAGCAACTAGAACAATCCCCTTTACATAAAAGTAACCGATTACAAGAATTAAGACAGCAATATACCCGCCTTGAAGAGCGTCTGATAGAGCTCGAAAATGGTCAGTCTTATGTGGTCAAAGCACCTGTTGATGGCCGAATTACTTCAACACAAATTAGCATTGGACAAAGTGTTTCTTCAGTCCTTCCGATATTAACAATCATCCCCGAAAATACGGTTTTATATGCTGAGCTGTTTTTGCCATCTAGAGCTATAGGTTTTGTGAAGATCAACCAAAAAGTATTGATGCGATATGATGCATTTCCGTATCAGCGATATGGATTATATGAGGGAAAGATTATCCAAATTGCAGAAGCCGTAATAAGCCCAACCGAAGTGTCTATACCTATTCCTATACAAGAACCGGTATATCGCATAAAAGTAGCTTTAGATTTACAAACCATTAACGCGTATGGTAAAGAAATGCAATTACAATCCGGAATGTCTGTAGCAGCCGACATTATTTTAGAAGAACGCAGTTTAGGACAATGGCTTTTGGAACCAATTTATAGTTTAAAAGGAAAATTATAGTATTATGCAAAATCCAATTAATTTACTACACTACGGCGGTAAAAGAAGATTACCTGTAATTATACAAACTGAAGTAGCAGAATGTGGATTAGCTTCAATCGCTATGGTCGCAAATTATTTTGGACATAAGGTAGATCTTAATGCTCTACGTCGTAAGTATTCGATCTCCTCAAAAGGAGCAACACTACAAGGTTTAATAAGATTGGCAGATAGTTTGCATTTTGGTTCAAGACCATTACGCCTGGAACTAGAGGAGCTTTCGCAATTAAAAAAACCATGTATTTTACATTGGGATCTTAACCATTTTGTAGTTCTCAAATCTGTAAAAGGAAATAAAGTTACTATTCATGATCCTGCTGTCGGAGCAAGAACGTTAAAACTAGACGAGGTCTCAAAACACTTTACTGGGGTAGCCTTAGAATTAACTCCTACACCAGAATTTAAACCCGAAAAAATAGCCAAAAGAGCAAAACTCTCTGATTTTTGGACCAGAATAACAGGTTTAAAAAATGTATTAGCACAAATCCTGATACTATCCTTGCTACTTCAAATATTTGCGATTGCTAGTCCATTTTATATGCAATTAGTGGTAGATGATGTAATAATTAGTAGAGATTTAGATCTACTATTAATACTTGCACTGGGATTTGGATTAATGAAACTTACAAATTTGGCAGTGACTGCCCTACGCGGAGTTGTAATTCTTTACATGGGTACTCAGTTAAATATTCAAATGGCCGCTAATCTTCTTCGACATCTCTTAAAATTGCCAATGGATTATTTTGAAAAAAGACATATAGGTGATATCGTTTCCAGATTTGGATCTTTAGAAGATGTAAAACAATTACTTACCACCGGACTTATTGAAACCATAGTAGATGGGATCATGGCAGTAGGGCTTGTAATCATGATGTTTGTTTACAGCGTAAAATTAGCATTGATCGTATCTGCGGCTGTTATTTTATACATAGTAATACGATTGGCATTATATCGCCCATACCGACAATTAAAAGAAGAAGCTATCGTTGCCGATGCCAAACAGAATTCTAATTTTATGGAAACCGTACGAGGTATCCAAAGCGTAAAATTGTTTGGAAACGAAACTCAGCGTCAGACTGTATGGCATAATTATTATGCCGATGCGATGAATGCCGGAATTCGCATAGGAAAATTGGATATAGGGTATAATTTGATTAATGGATTTTTATTCGGACTGGAAAATATCATTGTAATTTATCTAGCCGCATCTCTAGTCATGGATAGTTTAATGACCATAGGGATGTTATACGCTTTTATGTCGTATAAAAGACAGTTTACAGAAAAGGCATCAGCGTTGGTCAATAAATTTATACAGTTTAAAATGCTTTCCTTGCATATGGACCGTCTCGGTGATATTATTCTTACCCAACAAGAAAAAGATATCGATAGTCAACAACAATTACCTATGGTAAAAGGAGAGTTGAGTATTGAAAATATAAGCTTTCGCTATTCTGATAATGAACCGTATCTATTTCAAAATTTAAATTTTAAAGTTGAAGAAGGAAGCTCTGTAGCTATTGTAGGTGCCTCAGGATGTGGGAAGACCACATTAATGAAAATTATGTTGGGATTGTTAAAACCCGAAACTGGAAGTGTGTTTATTGATGGTCATGATATACGAAAAGTTGGATTAAGAGCATACAGAAATCAAATTGGTACCGTAATGCAAAGTGATCAATTACTATCAGGAAGTATTGCTGATAATATATCATTCTTCGATCCCGAATTTGACCAACAATGGATAGAACAATGTGCACAAATGGCTGCAATACATCAAGATATAATGGCAATGCCTATGGGATATCATACATTAATAGGGGATATGGGCAGTAGTCTATCGGGTGGACAAAAACAACGACTATTATTGGCAAGAGCCTTATATAAACGGCCGAAAATATTGTTTCTGGATGAAGCCACTTCACATCTTGATGTAGGCCTGGAATCTGTGGTAAACGAAACCGTAAAAAAACTGAACATTACCAGGATTATAATAGCGCACAGACCAGATACCATTGCAATGGCAGATTATGTTGTGGTTTTACAAAACGGGCAACTTATGGAAACTAATGTATCCGGAGTAAGAGCAGTAGCTGTATAGCATGTGTTTTAGAAGAAAAAAGAGCATCTAATTCGAATTAGATGCTCTTCTTTAATGTGATACGAATTAAATTATATAAGAGCAGAGAGCTCATCATATTTAATTCTTAATGATCTACAGTAAAAATTTGATCATGTCTTCGCGTTATGATTGAGGTAATGCATACATTACTACCACATCCAACATTTACACCGCTATCGGCACCAGCATCATGAGATCCATGCCCTCCTACAACATTAGATAGGTTCAATCTAGAGATTTCAAATTTTTCAAATGTAAGTTTTCGAGTTTTTAATGATTTTTTTTTCATGATTTGTGATTTTAATTATTATTTGGTGAGTTAAAGCTAAAGTATAGAAAACATTTGTTTTTGAGTTACTTGTATATAGCCGATTACTCGAAATTCTCGAATTTCGAGCGAATTTCTTAACCAAACATCATGAATTACTTAAAAACTAACTACAGAATATTTGGTTTTAAAGATCATTTTCTGCCTTTCCTAATTGCTTAATGTAATAAGAGGGTTTGATTTGTACTTGTTTATAAAAGGCATTAGAAAACGTTTCTGCACTATTGTATCCAAATTCGTTTGCAATGGCTTTTATGGTATACTTTCGAAGCATCGTATTTTCCTTTAACTCTTTTACTGCATAGTTAATACGCAATTCATTTAAATAATGGGTAAAAGTTTTATTCTTATAATGGTTAATGACTCTGGATAAGTATTTAACATTGGTTTCTATAGTATCGGCTAATGACTGAGAGCTTAATCCAAGAGTAAGGTACCCATGCTCATTTTCAAATTCATCAAGTTTTTCTAATATATAGGTTACATGCTTTTCGGGGACCTTAATATCTTCATTCTTATTGATAGCTACTTTTTTACGGGAATGAGAAGTGTTTGAAGCTGATTTAAGATCATCCAAAAGCTTTTCGAAACGTAATCGATACGCTCGTTTTCTTCGATATTGATAATATAATAACCCTCCTAAGACAAACAAGGATAATCCAAGGATTATTATACTTGACTTATAAGTGGAGGTATTTTTGTTTAGTTTTCTAATAAGTACATCTTGTTCTTCAAGTAATAATGGAATATCATAATCTTCACTTACCTTTTTACTAATAAAAATTTGATCATTTAAATAATTATCAAGAACAACGTTTAATTTATTTAAGTATTTGTTCTGATTTTGTAAATCATCGTTATCTCTGTAATAATCTTTTAGATACTCATAAGTTTTTACATGTTTGTACTGAGGAATAGAATTTAATGTTTCTAATATCGAATCTGTTTTTAAGAAATAGCGTATTGCTTTTTCTTTATCATCAAGGTCATAATAAGATTTTCCTAAATAAAAATAGCTATCTATCGCATTAGACTTACTTCCAGTCATTGTAGGAAGTGCTTTATTAATACTATCGATTGCGGCAGTATATTTTTTCCGAGTATATTGATTGATTCCTTCACATAAAATGAAATAGGCTTTCATTTTTTTTATGTTCTCGTCTGGGCTTTTTGAAGCTTTTTTATATCCCAAATTATTATAGTACGTGGCAGAATCATTTTTATTAAGAGCAATAAAAGTTTCTGCAATTACATGAAGTGTATTTAAATGGCGAAATTTATGACTATATTCAATTTCCTTTGCATAAAATATTTCACATTCCTTAAAAATGGCCATGGCCTCTTCTTTCTCATTCAAGTGCTCACTTTTTATAGCACCAATATGATAATCAATCCGATACAATAAACTAACATTTTTATTAGCTTTTGCATATCTCCTTGCCATGTTGAGATTGTTTAAAGTTTTTTCAATATCTCTTTTTTGATATAAAAAATATTGCGCTTTTGAGAAGTAAGCATATGCCGGATAAGATTCATCTTGTTTATTTTTCGTGACTGATATAATGCTATCTAAATAGTCAGTTGAAGGATTATTTACTATATTATATAAGAGATAAAAACCTCTTGCCATCTTCAAAGAATCCTTTCCTGTTTTTGCCTTTTCCAAATATGCTTGAGCAGTTTTTTTTGCATTAAGACTATCTGATTTGCTGTAATAACTTAAAGAAAGATCTCTTAATTCATCATAACTTTTTTGTTGTAATGAATCTAATGAGCTTTGTGCCGTTATATCAATGCTGATAAAAAATAGTAGAAACAAAAAACAATATTTAGAAATCTTAGGCATGATATTTTTATGAAGGGTGGTTTATTTTAGAATGACTTACTAGTCCTATTCACAAAAATAGCATTATTTTTATTAGCTCATTTTAAATACTCTGAATGTTCTTTTATAAAAACAGTAATAAAAAATGACAATAGACCTTAGAAGCGACACCGTTACCAAACCCACTCCAGCAATGTTGCAAGCTATGTTAACTGCCAAAGTAGGGGATGATGTATACAAAGAAGACCCAACAGTAAATGCTTTGGAAGAAAAAGCAGCAATTATGTTTGGTAAAGATCAGGCATTATTTTTTCCATCAGGGAGTATGGCCAATCAGGCAGCAATTAAGTTGCATACACAACCAGGAGAACAGTTAATTGCAGATCAATACGCTCATGTTTATAATTATGAAGGTGGAGGTGTTTCTTTTAATAGTGGCGTGTCATGCAAGTTAATCCAAGGAAATAGAGGCATGATTACGGCATCTCAAGTCGAAGCCTCGATCAATCCACCAGATTTTTATCATAGTCCACTCACAAGTTTGGTATGTATAGAAAATACTACAAACAAAGGAGGAGGGGCTTGTTATGATTTTGAAGAAATAAAAAGAATAAAAAAGGTTTGTGATGATCATAATCTTGGATATCATCTGGACGGCGCCCGATTATGGAACGCTTTGGTAGCAAAAGAAGAAACTGCTAAGCAATATGGTGAACAATTCGATACCATTTCTGTTTGTTTGAGTAAAGGGTTAGGTGCTCCTATAGGTTCTATATTGATTGGAGATGAAGAACTCATGAAAAGTGCCATTCGCGTAAGAAAAATTCTGGGTGGAGGTATGCGCCAGGTTGGATATTTGGCAGCAGCTGGGCTTTACGCCTTAGAGAATCATATAGATCGATTGGCCGAGGATCATAAAAGAGCAAAAGAAATTGGTGATGTATTAAAAAAATTGTCATTCGTAAAACAAGTAGAGCCTATCGATACAAATATTGTAATTTTTACTATAGATGGAAATGAAGAAGAGTTTATTTCAGAAATGGGATCCAAGGATATTCATTTTTATGGTATGGGACAAGGTAAGCTTAGGTTTGTTACCCATCTTGACTATACACAGGATATGCATGAATATTTTCTGGAGCTACTGACTTCCCTAAAAACAAATAAAGCTGTTCAAAAAATATGAACAGCTTCAGTTTATAAATAATGTTATACTTAAAAATTAAGCGTCTTTTGTGTCAGCACCCGGAGCATTTTCCTTTACAGAGTTGATTCCGTTTTCCATTCCAGATTCAGAAGAATACATTTGACTACTACCTATAACCTGGCCATTACCAGCTTTTAGGTTAAAAAAGAATTTACCATTCTTTGCAGTTTTGCGCTCATATCTAGCATCTTCAGAGGCATTTTTCTTCACAGAAGCAATTCCATTTTCTGCAGCTGATTTACTGTTGTATACTTCACTACTTAGAATTACTTGTCCATTTTTTGCCTTTAAGGTGAAATGAAAGCTAGCCCCTTCCTTATTTTTGAGTTCAAACATATTGTTAGTTTTTTAGTTAATTTTTATGCTTTTTGTTAAAATTATAGAAATAAAAGGAAAAAGAAAAATATAAAAATAACGAAGTGCAATAATTTTTTATAAAAAGCCAACATTCATGCTTCTAAAATTATTTCTATTTGAATAAATCTAATCCTGGAATATTAGGCATTCCATCTTTTGCTGCCGCAGCCAATTCCCTTTCATTTACTTGAGTTGCTCTTGCAATAGCTTTGTTAAGAGTTAAAACTAAATAATCTTCCAATTGTTCTTTATCATCCAATAGCTCATTATTAATCTCAATGCTTTTAACTTCTCGATTGGCAGTAAGGGTTACTTTAAGCAAATTATCAGAACTGTTTTCGTCTATGAAAACAGTATCTAGTCTTTTTTTGGTTTCCTCAACTTTTTGTTGGGCCTCTTTTAGTTTGCCCATCATTCCCATCATGTCTCCAAACATAACATGTATATATTTAAAATTATTAGACAAAATTACCACTTTGGTTATTAATAAACCAAATGATTAGTATGAAATGAAATATACTTGCTGAGATAATTCATTTCAAACTTTTTAAGTGAAGTAAGAAGAAATAGATGAAAAGTCTATGTGTTATATTCTAAGTTTCAATTACTTTTGCAACTTCATATTAAAATAATTACACAAAGCATTGGAAACAAAAGTTCAATACCCGATAGCCGATATAAAACCAACAAATCTCGAAAAGCATGGTGATGTTCGCAGGGACGATTATTTTTGGCTTAATGATCGTGAAGATTCTAAGGTAATTGATTACCTGAAGAGAGAAAACGATTATAATGATAAAATGACTGCCCATACCAAGAATTTTCAATCTGCTCTTTTCGAGGAAATGAAAGCAAGAATCAAAGAGGATGATGCTTCGGTGCCTTATAAATTAAATGGGTATTGGTATATTACAAGATTTGAAAAAGGAAAGGATTATCCTATCTACTCCAGGAAAAAAGAAACTTTAGAGGCTGAAGAAGAAATACTTTTTGATTGTAATAAAGAAGCCGAGGGACATAATTATTTTAAAATGGTAGGCTTGAGTATTAGTCCAAATAATAAGTTAATTGCCTTTGGAGTTGATACATTGAGTAGAAGAAAATATACAATACGTATAAAAAACTTGGAGACTGGAGAGATCTATCCCGAGACAATAGAAACAACTACAGGCGGTAGTACCTGGACTGCAGATAGCAAGACGTTATTCTATACTCAAAAGGACCAGGAAACGTTGAGGTCTAATAAAATATTTAGGCATGTTCTAGACACGCCCGTTTCAGAGGACGTTCTGGTCTATGATGAAAAAGATGATACTTTTTACACATTCGTATATAAAACAAAATCAAAGAAGTATTTAGTAATAGGCTCAAGCAGTACCCTTACTACAGAATATAGAATTTTGAGAGCAGATAATCCAATGGGAGAATTTCAAGTATTTCAACCCAGGGTTCGTGGTTTAGAATATGGGATCGCCCATTATAATGGAGATTTTTATGTGTTAACCAATGCAGATGAGGCAAAGAATTTTAAAGTAATGAAAGTTTCTGAAAAGAATACTTTAAAAGAAAATTGGCAAGAGGTAATTCCGCATCGTAATGATGTTTTGATAGAAGATATCGAGATTTTTAAGGATTATTTTGTAATTAGTGAGCGCGAAAACGGGTTAAACAAGATTAATATAAAGAGATGGGACGGGTCTGCCGATTATTATCTTCCTTTTGATAATGAAACGTATACCGCTTATGTAAGTACAAATCCGGATTTTGATACCAAAACGCTTAGGTATGCATATAATGCTCTTACGACTCCTAATTCTGTGATCGATTTTGATATGGAAACCAAAGAAAAGGAAATCAAAAAGGAGCAAGAGGTTTTGGGAGGTAAATTTGATAAAAATAATTATATCTCTGAAAGAGTATGGGCTACTGCCGAAGATGGAACCAGAGTTCCTATATCGATGGTTTATAGAAAAGGAATCAAGAAAGACGGTAGCAATCCATTATTACAATATGGATATGGATCTTACGGTTCTACTGTGGATCCTTATTTTTCTTCAGTACGATTAAGTTTATTAGATAGAGGCTGTATTTATGCAATTGCACATGTAAGGGGAGGAGAGTATCTCGGAAGAGGCTGGTATGAAGATGGGAAACTCCTTAATAAGAAAAATACATTTACCGATTTTATAGATTGTTCTCAGTTTTTGATAGAACAAGGCTATACGTCAAAAGACCATTTGTATGCCATGGGAGGTTCTGCAGGAGGTTTATTAATGGGAGCTATAATAAATATTGCTCCAGAATTATATAACGGTATTATTGCGGCAGTTCCTTTTGTTGATGTAGTAACTACGATGCTCGATGACAGTATTCCTTTAACAACTGGCGAGTATGATGAATGGGGTAACCCAAACGAAAAAGAATATTATGACTATATGAAATCATATTCTCCTTATGATAACGTTATAGCACAAGAATATCCAAATATGTTAGTAACAACCGGACTGCATGACTCTCAAGTACAATATTGGGAACCAGCAAAATGGGTGGCAAAATTGAGAGAATTGAAAACCGATGATAATTTGTTACTATTGCATACGAATATGGATGCTGGACACGGTGGAGCTTCTGGCAGGTTTGAGGCCCTCAAGGAGGTAGCCGAAGAGTATGCTTTTATTTTGGATTTGGAAAGCATCAAAGAGTAATTAAAAAAATTAATGTAACTTCGTAGCGTTTTTATAGCAATTTGTGATCCCCAATTTTAAGTCACAAATTCAAAAAACAACAACCTTATGAAAGAAAATATACAGGCTTATAATAATGTTCTGGAACTTATAGGTAAAACCCCACTTGTAAAGCTGAACAAAATTATGAAAGACTTCCCGGGAAATTACTATGCTAAAATAGAATCCTTTAATCCGGGACATTCCACCAAAGATAGAATTGCACTTTATATATTAGAGCAAGCCGAAAAAAAAGGAATTCTAAAACCTGGTAGTACTATTATAGAAACAACTAGTGGTAATACGGGTTTCAGTCTTGCTATGGTGAGTGTAATAAAAGGGTATGAATGTATTCTAGCAGTAAGTTCTAAGTCTTCTAAAGATAAAATTGCCATGCTGAAAAATATGGGAGCAAAGGTTTATGTATGCCCAGCCCATGTAAGTGCGGATGACCCTAGGTCCTATTATCAAGTAGCAAAACGATTACATGAAGAAATAAAAGGATCTGTATATATCAATCAATACTTTAATGAATTAAATATTGATGCACATTATAATTCTACAGGTCCAGAGATTTGGGAGCAAACCAATGGTAACCTTACCCATTTTGTAGCGTGCTGCGGAACAGGAGGTACCATATCCGGAACTGCCAGATATTTAAAAGAAAAAAATAAGGATGTTCGTGTTCTTGGTATTGATGCCTATGGATCTGTATTGAAAAAATATCATGAAACTAAGGAATTTGATAGCGATGAAATTTATCCTTATAGAATTGAGGGGTTAGGAAAAAACTTGATTCCTACTGCTACCGACTTTGAGACAATAGATAAATTTGAAAAGGTAAATGATGAGGATAGTGCCCATACTGCTAGAGAATTAGCCAGAACAGAAGGAATGTTTTTGGGATATACTAGTGGAGCCGCATTACAAGGAATCAAGCAACTCGCAGCACAAGGCGAATTTGACGAAAACAGTAATGTAATTGTTATACTTCCAGATCATGGATCCAGGTATATGAGTAAGGTTTTTAGTGATGATTGGATGATGGAACAAGGCTTCTTTGATAGTAAACACGAGGTGGATGCTACCAAAGTTGAATTTATAAAATAAACAATAAGTAAGTATCTTTTTATGAGGCTGTCTAAAAACATTTAGGCAGTCTTTTTTATTTTAGTTTATTTTCTATTTTGGAGTTTTTGCTTTGAGAAAA
>CANMDH010000064.1 GCA_947496555.1 uncultured Aquimarina sp.
TTGTGTGCGTTTCATATCTAAAAATACAAACAACACAAATCGTATCAAAAAAAAAAGCTGCCTTTTTAGACAGCCTCGTTTTATGTTTATACTATAGGTCAGGTAATTTTATTGAACATAAGTAGGGTATTTATAAAGATAACTGTATGGTAAATAGAGGTTTAATTCATTCTAAAAGGTAAAACGTATATTATTAAAAATAACAATTATCATTTATTTGTATTTAGTTTGCGTCTTAATTTGATATAGATATTACTATAAATCCCTTTTTTATACAGTTAATATGAATTAGATTTACCTTAATATGAGAAAAAAGATCATTATAACATTACTAATAATATTAGGAATCAATGCAGGACATGCACAAGAATGGTTAACAGATTTTGAAGAAGCCAAAAAAATGGCTTCAGAAGAGGATAAACGTATCATTTTGGTCTTTGCAGGTTCAGATTGGTGTGCGCCTTGTATTAAGTTAGAACAACAAGTATTACATACAGAAGAATTTCAGAAACATGCCAAGGAGAAGTATGTGTTGGTAAAGGCTGATTTTCCGAGAAGAAAAAAGAATCAATTACCTCAAGAACTACAGGATCAGAATAAAAAATTAGCAGAAAAATACAATAAGAGTGGTGGATTTCCAATGGTTGTAGTTTTAGATCATACAGGTAAAAAACTTGGAGAAATAGGGTACAAAAAAGCTTCTCCAGATGAATATCTTAATCTGTTAAATAAAATGACAAAGAAATAATATAACCATATGTATAAATTGATAATGATTTTTGCATTAATACTTTCTTTTACATCTTGTGTAGCGGTAAAAGAATATGAAAAAGTACAGATCAACGACCCAGATATGGAGTTGGCGTTAAAAAAGTGTGATCGTTTTGAAACTAATTTTCAAGCCTATAGGGAGTCGGCATCGGGAGCTAATGGAGGTAAAACAGGTGGAGGGTGCGGGTGTAATTAATATCTAATATTTTAAAAATTTTTGTTTGAAAAGATTATTTCTAATACTGCTACTTTTACCAATGGTAGTAACAGCACAAGAGACCGAGCAAGAAACTACAACGGCCTACAAAAAGAGAGTACTCGAATCTACCGAAGTAGATTTTTTAACAAGTTACTATAGTCAAGAGGGTGACAATGCAGCAGTAACCGGAGGAATAGGTACAGAAGAACTTACAGACTTTACTCCAACAATAGTAGTTTCTGTGCCATTAAATGATGATGATGTTCTAACTATTGATGCTGGGATATCAGCATACACCTCTGCTTCTTCAAGTAATGTAGATCCTTTTGATACCAATGAATCGGCAAATCCCTTTGTAGCATCTTCTGGTGCATCTAGACAAGATGTGTTAACAACAGTAGTGGGAACCTATAGCCATAGTAGTGATAATCGCAACAATATATGGTCTGCAAATTTAGCTTTGGCTAACGAATATGATTATTTTTCTGTGGGCTTTGGTGGTAGTTATACCAGATTGTTTAATGAAAAAAATACTGAACTTACTTTAAAAGCCAATGTGTTTTTAGATACGTGGAATGCTATCTATCCTTCAGAATTAAGAGATAATCCTGGGTTTATAGAATTTGATGATGAATCTCGTAATTCCTATTCCCTAGGAGTTGGATTCTCTCAAATATTGTCTAAAAAACTACAAGGATCTCTGTCGGTGGATTTTATACAACAGGAAGGACTGTTATCTACACCATTTCAACGAGTTCAATTTAATGACGTAGCAGATGTTATTGTTGAAGAATTTACGCTTGCAGATGATATAGAAAGATTGCCTGATTCTCGATTTAAAATTGCTTCCGGAGGAAGATTACATTATTATATTAATGAATTTCTTTTAGTACGTACCTTTTATAGATACTATGCAGATGATTGGGGGATTAATTCTCATACCGCCAGCATAGAGGTACCAATTAAAATTACTGACAAGCTTACTTTGTATCCCAGTTATCGGTTTTATATGCAGACAGAAGCAGATTATTTTGCTCCTTTTAATCAACATGTATCAACACAAGAATTTTATACTTCAGATTATGATTTATCCGACTTCAACGCAAACCAATATGGTTTTGGGATCGGTTATACAGATATTTTCACAAAAACTCATGTTTGGAAATTCGGTCTAAAGAGTATAGATCTTCGTTTTAGACAATATGAACGCAACTCGGGGCTAAAAGCAAGTATTTTTTCTGGTGGGTTTAATTTTGTGATGGATTAACTTTAAGAAATATCAATTGAGCAAGTTCTGGGTTTTATATAGTAATAGTGAAACATATTTTTATATCGTTTTAAAAGATTATTAATATGGTAGAGCAACATAAAATCGATTATGAGCGTATTGCCGAAGCAATCACATATATCAAACAAAATTTTAAGAAACAACCCAATCTAGATGAGGTTGCAGAAAAAGTGCATGTGAGCCCTTTTCATTTTCAGCGACTTTTTACCAATTGGGTGGGAGTAAGCCCAAAGAAATTCTTGCAATACACCAGTGTAGAGTATGCAAAACAATTACTAAAAGATCAACAAACTACTTTATTTGATACAGCTTATAGGACAGGACTTTCCGGCACCGGAAGACTACATGATCTTTTTATAAAAATTGAAGGAATGACTCCTGGAGAATATAAAAATGGAGGTCAAAACCTGATTGTCAATTATAGCTTTGCCGAAAGTCCATTTGGTAATATCTTGGTAGCCTCAACTCCCAAAGGTATCTGTCACATGGCTTTTTTTGATCAAAAAGAATTGGCCTTCGAAAAATTAAAAAGAAGATTCCCAAATGCAGTTTTTAATCAAGTAGTAGATAAAATTCAACAAAATGCGTTATTTATTTTTACTAGAGATTGGAGAGAGCTGGATCAAATAAAATTACATTTACGAGGAACCGATTTTCAATTAAAAGTATGGGACACACTTCTTAAAATACCTAAAGGAGAATTAACAACCTACGGTTCTATTTCAGAACATATCAATAAACCCAAAGCATCTAGAGCGGTGGGAACAGCCATTGGCAAAAACCCCGTTGCTTTTTTAATTCCATGTCATAGAGTGATTCAGTCTACTGGAGATTTTGGTCAATACCACTGGGGAAGTATTCGAAAGACGGCCATCATTGGGTGGGAAGGGGCAAAAGTAGATTTGGACTGAGGACGCGATATTAATTAAAAAGAGGACATTAAAATATTATTTTAATGTCCTCTTTTTTACGTAAGTATAGAAGGTTGGAGGTAAAAGGTCTATTTGTTTTATTGATGTTCAAAGGCTCCTACATCGATAGAACCATCGTTAGGACGATCTTCGATCCAATTAGGAGCTTTGAACTGCTTATCCACGACTGGTAAGAAATCTGGAATTGCCATACCGTTATTGATGGCATTTGATCCCGATAATGGTTTATATTGATCACTTAAAGCAAAGTTTTCATCTGATATTTGCATTTCTTCAACCATTGCAAAATCTATATTTTCACATGGATTTTGCTCGCTACCAGTTTTATACCACGCTACAGCAGCTTCAGTGATAAGGTTATTAGAAAAATATTCTACCGTGCCATTATATCTAAGAATACTGATCTCTAAATCCTCACCTACACCTGGATTCTCATAATAAAAAATATTATTAAATGCATATAATTTTTCGTTGCAGGTGTTTAAATCACAAAACATTTTGCGCCAACGACTTTCTTTATTTCCTTTTAGAACAAAAGTATTATTGTAGCAATATACTGTTCCTTGCCTTTTGTCGTCGCTGGGATTCCCATTATCTCCATCACCTCCATAGTGTAGAAAGTTTCCTGCACCATCTGTGGTGCCTTCGATAATGTTACCGATAAAATAAGTAGTTCTGAAAGAAGATAATGAGCTTACATGAGGATACCCATTTTGGGATTCTACCAAATCAATTTGTCGTCCGGCTGGATCTACAAAACGATTGTACATAATAACGTCCCCTGCAGATCGGCTTTTGTAATTATTACCTCTGGATCCCTCACGAATAGGTCCAAATTGATTTCCGACTGAGATCAAGCCATCAACCTCAATATAGATATTGTGTTGACGATCAACATCAAAAGTTCCATTGTTTCTTATAATATTACCTAACAATTCTACATTGCGCGTCATTTCTTCGGTACCATTGGCAACAGCAAAGACTCCATTTCCATTATATTCGATAATATTATTGGCTATTTTGATGTTTTCACCAACCTGAATTCTAATTCCTGCTGCACCTCTTGAGTAAGGAACCAGTTCCTCAGAATCCATAGCATAAAATCGTTGAGAATCATTTTGATTAAATTGATTCCCTCCAATTACTTTTAAGTTTTTAATTTCTATATTCTTTGGCCATGATCCATATGGATGCCCATTACCTCTTGCAATAACTATAACACCCAATGAGGCTACATCTGTATTCATCGAGACTGTTCTTACCCTGGCCTCACCACCATCCAAAATGGGCAGATTACCGTTGGTATCTGGAACGCCACAGATCATAATCGGTGCTTCTTCTGTGCCACTCTCTGTTAGTAAAATTCTTTCTTTATAAGGTTGATCTTTGGCATGTATGGCAACTACATCACCTGGTTTTAGACTTTCAAAGGGCACATCTACTATTCTTTCAAACTCTTTACCAGGACCAACTTCATACATTTTACCGTTTCCAATGGGATCACATGCTATAGAAAATGTAAAATCATCAGGCACCTCGGATGTGGGTGGATCGGGAATGGGGTCTAATGGGTTATTGTCATTAGAACAGGAAATACAAAAAATAGCAATACATAGTGAGGCAAGGTAGATAGATTTTGAGTTCATGATATTGGGATTTGTGTTAATATTATTTAGTTAGGTTGTACAAGCATAACGTTTATACCCAAAAATACCCTACCCCAGTTTTAGTAAAGTTAGGTAAGTCATTAATAATTAAAATTATAGGTGTTCTTGAGTATTAAGGTTTTTTTATGAATAGGATCTAAAATGTTTTTCTACTTTAGAGCGACAACCTAGTTCAGGAAAACCTGAATATCAGTGTTATAGTAATAAACCAATATTCAACATAAAAAATATTCACATGAAACAGTTACTTGCTCTAGTCGTATTACTTGCAGTTACAACCTCTATAGATGCTCAAGAATCAGATTATGCACTTGTTGAAAAAACAGTGAAATACTATCTTGATGGGGGAACCAACAATGATTTTGAAACCTTAAAAAAAGCATTTCATGAAACGGCTACGATGAGATATATTACCGATGAGTATAAAGAAGTGAACGCTTTAGAATTTTTTAAGAAGGGAATGAAACCTGGGCCAAAACAAAATCGCAAGACAAAGATTGACTATATAAATATTACGGGTCATGCTGCAAATGCCAAGTTAGAAATAGAATATCCCACCTTTACATTTATTGATTATATGAATCTTCTTAAAATTAATGGAGAATGGAAAGTCGTGAACAAAATTTTTTATAGAAAAATGCACGATGCAACACCATCAAAATAAGGAGTGTATATTTTATATTTCGTTAAAATGAAAATAGTTAAAAACATCCTCTTTTTACTACTATTTGGTGTTTTGATTTTACCCATTAGGGCACAAGAACCTCTATTGTACCTAAAACAAAATCCACCATCTATTACTCCAGTGATATTTGCAAAAGAAATTATTTCAAAAGATAATGAATATGAGTTTGGATCCGTTTTTTCTAAGGATGGTACCGAGTTTTTTTATGGGGTAGACGTGGGAGGAAGAACCGAGATTCGCTATACTAGGTTAGAAAATGACTCTTGGACACCACCAAAGGTTATCATTTCTCATGATACGTATGGTTTTAATGATCCTTTTCTATCACCAGAAGAGAATAAGTTGTATTACATTTCTGAAATGCCAAAAAATGAAAAAGACAATACAAAAGATCATGATATTTGGTATTCTAAAAAAGAGCAAAACGGATGGTCCGAACCAATAAATGCGGGAGATCAAATCAACACATCAAAGAATGAATACTATATGTCTTTTACAAAAGACGGAACCATGTATTTTAGTTCAAATGTTGATTCTGAAAAAGGAGTAGATCACAACTTTGATATTTATGCGTCGAAAAACATTTCTGGAGTGTTTCAAAAGCCAGAGAAACTAAGCAATGCTATAAATACAAACGCCTATGAAGCCGATGTATTTGTAGCACCAGATGAATCGTATATTATTTTTTGTGCTATACGTAAAGAAGGCCTGGGAAGAGGGGATTTGTATATCAGCTTCAGAAATAATGATGACACCTGGACGCAATCAAAAAATATGGGACCCCTAATTAACACCAAAAATCACGAATTATGTCCATTTGTTACCCAGGACGGTAAATATTTTTTCTATACCAGCAATAAAGATATTTATTGGATAGATGCAAAGATTTTAGATCAATTTAGATAAAATATATATGAGTAAAACAATACCTTTTCCAGCCAAAGGAGAGTATCCCGAATATGCAGAAATGTATATGAAGTTTGTAAAAAGAGATGGAACTCTTTTAAAGCAATTAGAAGAAAGTTTATCTTCTACGATAGAATTCATTACATCGCTTTCATTTGATGTATTGGATTATAAATATGCCCCCGGAAAGTGGTCTGTAAAAGAGGTGTTGGTACATATTATTGATGATGAAAGAATATATGCATACAGGGCATTAGCGTTTGCCAGAAATGATAAAACCGAACTCCCGGGATTTGAAGAAACCGAGTATATCCAATTTGCAGATACAAATACCAGGTCGATTGAAAGTATTATTGAAGAATATCGAGCGGTTAGAAAAGCTACCATCGCTCTTTTCGATAGTTTTTCTGAAGATGCTTTATTGCGCATCGGTAAGGCAAATAGAAATAAGACAAGTGTTCGTGCCTTGGGATATCATATTCTGGGACATGAACAGCATCATATTGATGTCATAAAAGAACGGTATTTAAAATAATAAAATCCTTGTAAGCAATGACAAATTGTTTTCCGACAGTTTATGTCGGAATTTTTGTTTTAAATTTATATTTCGCTGTCCAAACTCTTAATCAATGTTCGTCATAATACTTTAAACGTCATATTATGAAACATTCTATTAAGCATCTTTTTCATATTGATGCTTCAAAACAAAAAGTATTTGAAGCCATTTCTACTATCGAAGGCTTATCCAATTGGTGGACAATCCAAACCAAAGGTAGTACAGCATTAAATGAAACCATTCAATTTGATTTTGGTGATATTGTAGGGCCTGCAATGAAAGTGATAAAGCTAGAGCCCAGTAAAGAAATTATATGGAAGTGTATAGGAAGTAGTCCTGGTTGGTTGGATCACATTTTTACCTTTTCTTTAGATGAAAAGGAAGATAAAACTCGCGTTCGATTTACCCATGATGGTTGGAAAGAATTAGATGATTTTTATGCGATCTGTAATTTCAGCTGGGGACGCTATATGGAAAGCCTACGTCAGTATTGCCAAACGGGAAAAGGGGAAGCATTTGGAAGTGATGATTATAGATAATTTCGCTATGGTGTCCTAATCTCAAAAATAAGTTCGTCATAGAAGTGTAAATAATCTTAAACATTAAAAAAATAAACGTATGAAACAATTTATGTTCCTTTTCAAAGGTGGAGACGAAGTATGGGATAATAAATCTCCAGAAGAACAAGAAATCCATATGCAGCATTGGCAAGAATGGATAGGCAAAATAGCAGAACAAGAAAAATATATTGGAGGAGAAAGACTGTATCCACGTGTTAATACCATAGAACCTGGTGGTGTTAAGGTTACCGATAGGCCTCTTGTAGAGGCTAAAGAAATTGTTGGAGGTTATATTATAGTAAAGGCCGATACATTCGATGAGGCAACAGAAATGGCCAAGGGGTGTCCAGGACTTCAATGGGAATCATCGGTAGAGGTTCGTGAGGTATGGCCAATGGAAGATTAAAAAACTGAAAGATGAAAGAGTTTTTATTGATTATTAGAGGAGGTCATGATGAATCTGCAGATCAATCCCCAGAAGAAATGCAGAAACATATGCAACATTGGCAACAATGGATGGGTGGACTTGCTGAGAATGGGAGACTTGTAGGAGGGCAACCACTTATGAACGAAGGGAAAACACTTATCGAACGAGGCAAAAAAGTGATGGATCGCCCTTTGGCTGAAGGGAAAGAATTGGTAGGAGGGTATCTGCTTATAAAGGCTGATTCGTTAGATCATGCTACCAATATAGCCAAGGATTGCCCAGGATTTGAATATAATTGCAGTGTAGAGATACGTGAAATAAGCCCTATGTAATTCTTTGGAAAATAGAGATCACATCGATACTACTTTAAACCATCTTTTCAGACAGGAGTCGGGAAAGATGGTTGCTGTTTTGATTAAGATCTTCGGAACCGAAAATATTGAAATGGCCGAAGATGTTGTTCAAGATGCACTAGTAAGTGCTCTTGAAACCTGGAAATTTAGAGGAATTCCTGATAATCCAAAAGCCTGGCTCTATCGAACAGCAAGAAATAAGGCAATAGATATTATTAGAAGAAAAAAGCATAGCAAAACTATAGATTTTTCTGACCCTCAAAAGCAACTATTAACTTCAGGATATACTCTGAAAACTACAATGAATAATTTCTGGGAGGAACATCAGATACAAGATGATTTTTTAGGAATGATGTATGCATGTTGCCACCCCGATATTTCTCAGGAAAATCAGATTACATTTATTCTTAAATCTCTTTGTGGATTTAGTACAAAAGAGGTGGCAAAATCATTCCTCACTTCAGAAGATACAATTTCTAAACGTTTGTATCGTACCAAGGAATATTTCAGAAAACATAAAATTCGACCAGAAATTCCTAATAAATCGGCAATTGTGCCAAGAACTGAAGCTGTTTTAAGTGCAATTTACCTTATGTTTAATGAAGGATATAACTCTACAAATGCAGATCAACTTATCCGTAAAGATTTGATTGGACAAGCTATGTTACTCTGTAGGTCACTATTATCTGTTGAGCGCACCAAACTACCAGAGGTTTATGCATTAATGGCCTTGATGTGTTTTCATGCAGCACGTGTCGATAGTAGGGTTACTACTGAAGGATCACTTGTTCTATTATCCAAACAAGATAGGACCAAATGGGACATTGCTTTAATTCAATCGGGACAAGATTATCTTAATAGAGCATCTTTTGGTGATAGACTTACGATGTATCATTTGGAAGCTGCTATTGCATATGAACATTGCCAAGCCAAATATTATGTAGATACAGATTGGAACAAAATTTTAGAATATTATGACCTGCTACTTGATATAGCAAATGATCCGATTGTGTTTTTAAATAGAAGCTTGGTGATTCTTGAGCTTAAGGGCCCAAAAGAAGCACTGAAAGTCTTGGACAAACTAAAAAATAACAAGTTGTTAGAAAATTATTATGTATATCATGCGACTTTAGGGGAAGTATATTACAGGTTATCCGACCCCACGCTTTCAAAGGTTCATTATGAGAAAGCATTGCAGCTAACTCAATCCAAATGGGAGCAACAATTTCTGAAAGATAAAATCGATTCAAAAAGATAAAATTATAAAGTAAAAATCGTTAAACCTCGAATGATAAAAATTTTCACCTAGGGGAAAATACCCCTTTCATAATGGGGTAAAAACCATATTTTGTTTTCATGATTATTATATACGTTTGTAGTCTCTCTCAATTTTCATTGATAATTTTTGCGACGTTTAAAAAGCTTCGCATAATTTTTATGTGAATATTGAGTTAGAGAATATAGATAATGAAATGAGAATAAAGCCCCCCGTATCCCCAATGAAAACCTTAATTTTATCCATAATAAATGGATTCTTCGCAAGAGAAGAAAACGAACCCCAAAAGCTAAATACAAATAGTATCTTTCTTAAAGATACAGATTCTAACACCAAAAGAATATTAATCATTGAAGAAGACGAATACAATATATGGGTATACGTGTTGTCAATTGATAAAAAGGAAATCGATTTCGAAGGTTTTTTGTGTACTGTGGTTAGTCCAATAAAATCTGATATTGCCAATCGAGATATTCATAAAAAAGAGGCTCCAATGCCTATAAAATATACTAACAAATATAGTTGGGTCAAAAACCTAAAGAAAGAGCATATCAAAGTTGATTGGCAAGATAATATCGTTAATGTATGGATTAAAGACAAATTGTATCTCATCATGAATACAGATACAAAAACGAGCTATAGTAAAGGGCTTTCTTCTGATTGCCGTTATGGGAAGAAGATGATAAAGGATTTAAAAGAGTAAATTTTCAAAAGTATTATAAAAGCAAAACAGTTACCGGCCATGGGCGGGTAACTGTTTTGTTTCTTCAGTTTTGTTAATTATCTATGGATAGCGTAGCTACATGAAGCAGGAAGCTCTTTTAGAAAATTAATAAAAGGTTGAAGATTAATTCCGAATTTAAAGTATAAAGTTTTCATAAGCCTTGATTTTAAATTTTTGTTCCTTGCTAATATATTTTCAATTGTCGTGCCAAACTTTAAACCCACTGGTATTACTGGGTTTAAACAATATTTTTAAATAGAAATAGATCACAAGTTTTTATCTTTTTTAGCTTATTATTCCATAAAAAGTTATAATATTGACCTCGTTATAATTGCATTTTTATAACGAAACGTAAACCATTCTAAAACGGAGGGAGTGAAAACAAACTCCGTTTTTTTGAATACCTGTTCGGTTTATGAAGCTTTATCACTTAATTACGTAGATTAATCTGCCATCCATATGATCGGCTCTGCGTCCATAGGCAATTAATGAGGCACCTATCGTCCAGCGACCTGTAATGTTATACCAGAAAGAATATCGCTGGTACAGCCAGTTTGTTTGAATATTTTCTGGCCTTGTAAGATAAACTCCAAATTGTTGCAAAAAGTAAAAATCACCAACCAAAAAATGGTGACCCAATGTGATAGCAGAAGAAAACGAGGAGTCTTTTAGTTCTCTTTGCTGCACTTGTTTACGATCAGACCAATCATACCACAATTCTGTTCCAAAATTAAAACCATTAATTGCAGAAAGTGGTTTTAAGGCCCCAGCCATCACCCCGATTAATGGATGGTTGGTAGATTCGGCCTCTCGATCTGCCGACCTGAGACTTGCAAATGTTCCAAAATAATAACTCCATTTGCGACTGTATTGTTTTAACTCATCTGGTTTTGGATGTAAAGAGGTATAATCGATAATTTTATCGACGCCTATAGAAAATGTTGGGAAATTCATGCCTTTATTTGGTTGTTTTTGGCCTCCGTTGGATATATGATTATAATTTGCGGATAGGTTTAAGGCATATTTGTCATTGACATGGTAGTTTAAATTTAGCGCTAAGGCTAAATAAAAGCTTAGATGAGTGCTAAAAAGAACATTTTCGGGATTGGATTCTTCATCAAAAATAGTATCGAGATAGGTAGCACCGATAGAACCTCTTAAAGAAAGTTTCAATGGACCTTTATACGTGAAATAAGGTTCTACAAAGTAATTAAGATTATAGGAGCTTCCTAATACGCTAGGATTTGCATAATTGAAATAAGCAAAAGAAAAACCGGTTCTTCCATAACAAAAACAAGTTTTCCAGGCTTTGTCACTTGTTTTAAGAGTACTCATTTCAACTTGAAAACCATATGGATTTGTTTGTGAAATTGGTTTCAAATCTGGGGTATGGGCTATAATAAAGCCATAATGCGATTTTATACCATAATATCTTAAAGTCATCTGCGCCTGCAGATTATTGAACAGATTAAGTATTACTAAAAATCCAACGACCTTGAGCATAGATATTACGGCATTATTTTATATTCTAAGATATTGAAAATTAATGCATAGAAGAAACTAATTAAGGAAAATGTAATTACACGGAAGTATTGGGATAAGTATGAGCTTATCAAGATAATATTATCTAATTTGTTTCTCGAATTAGAAAAGCGAGTATTTAAGATACCCGCTTTTTAAGAATTTTATCAAAAATTAATGAATGGTTTTTTATTGTTTTACCATTTTGGTAATCATTTGAGAACCATTATTTCCCTCTAAATTAATTATGTAGAGCCCGGATTTATAATCACCTAAATCAATTTCTATTTCTTCGTCTGTTTTATACTCAAACTGCTTAATTATTTTTCCATTAGTACTAAAGATAGTTCCTCGATAGGATACGATGTCTTCACCAGGAGCCGGTTTTATCATAAAAATGCTCCTGGTAGGATTAGGATAGACCGAAAAAATATCCTTTTTTACAATTGGAGTAGGAGTTTGATCTGCCGGAATTTTTCTTAAAGTAGCTTCAAACATCCCACGACCATGGGTGGCAGCCACAATTTTTTGATCAGATTGTCTTATAGCAATCATATCGGTTCTTACATTTGCCAAAGATTCGTTTCTTGGAAACCATTCTACATTATTTGAAGTAATGTTATCTGTAGACCAAACACCAATCTCAGTTGCCAATAAGACTTCAGACTTGGTAAAAGGATTAAACAGTCCCCATCGTACTGGCATATCTGGTAAATTTCCTTCTTTTTCCAACCATGAACTTCCTCCATCGTTACTATGCCATACCGAACTTACGCCGTAATTAGAAAAAGTAACCAATAATTCATCTTCAGTTTTTCCAATGTCCACACTTGAAATATTAGCCGTAGGGAATAATTCACTTCCAATTTCTAACACATTAGGAGAATCACTTTGGGCATTCGTAATTTTAAATAATTTACCCGATTGGGTACCAATTATTAATGTTGAAGTACCTAGTTTATCATATGGAGAAACTTTTATACTTGAATAAGGTACAATAGAACCGGTATTTAATGGAATAAATTTTGAAGTTATAGTGTCGCTTTTTATCTCAATCCGTACCAATTCATCTATATGTTGATTATCGGTAGATGAGATTGCACCACCCAACCCCATACCATTGGCAAAAAGTGTATTGGTTTGCGAATTATAATCGGCAGCATTTATAAAAGTTCCACTTAAGGGAGCTATGAATTGAGAAGTTGCACCACCATCCCTCGATATGATATATTGATTGTGATATACCGAGGTAATAGTAATATTAGGTTGATCTTTATCAACAAAAGCAAAAACTCCATCACCACCACTTACCATATCTTCTTTATCGATAGGGCTGCCTTTATATCGTAAGGTTCCATTATCTTGAGTTCCACCAAAATAAAAATTAATGCCTTTACCAGGATGAAGACCAACGGTATAATATTGCACTGTATTTAAGTTTTTATTGATTTCAAAGAAATTTGGGAATACATTTGAAACGTTCCCATTTTCTGAAACATTGGAGTTGGTGATATTATTCGAATAAAATACGCCTCCATCGGTAGATACAAAAACTTCGTCAGAGGAGCCGGGGCGATACATAATTGTATGATGATCAGCATGTACATACTCAGGAAAATTTGGGCTGTCTGGTATCCAGTACGATACAGATTGCCATTTTAAACCTGTGTCCTCTGTTTCATCGGCAATATCTGTATTTGTTAATTTAAAACAGTTGAAACCGCCCAGCATTATTGTGTTTTCATCCAAGGCATCCACGCCAAGGGCCATGGCGTGCCAGGTTAGAGAACCCCAAGCACCCCATCCAAGATTTGTACTTGGTCCTGCTAACTCTTGCCAGGTGTTACCTCCATCAAAAGATTGTAGAAGAATACTCAGACTACTAAAATCTCTAATAAAACCAGATGGAAATTTGAATCCACCACTTATCGCAGCATATACTCTATTTGGATTAGAAGGGGCTACTGCAAATTTTACCCTTCCTGGATATAGATTACTGGTGGGATCGAATCTATCTGTAGCAAATGAATCATCAATGGTCCAATCTGTTCCATTAGTAGAGCTTAGGATGACGCCGGCACCATCTTCTTCAATATTTCTCATGGTACCTACCAATAATTTTCCTCCATCGACCTCTTCAATATCTGAAGGTGCATAGGGGGTAGTGTCTCCTGTAATATTTGGGAGTACCTGATTCCAACTAATACCTCCATCAATAGAACGATATAACCCATTGGTTGCACTAGAACCATGAGATACCCCTTTATAAGTTCCTGATACGACGGCAGCATATACCACATTGGTACCCCCTTCATTTCGGATCAAAATATCGTTCGTATATGCAAAGTTAGTACTGTTTGGCAATAGTTGCCAAGTAACTCCGTGATCGGTTGATTTCCATATACCAGTACCTCTACCAGAGGACTCCCTGTAAATATTTACTGCGGTATATGACTCTCCGGTACCAATGTACATGATATCTGTGTTTTCTGGATCAAAAGCTATAGCGCCAATAGATAAATTTTCGAAAAAACCCGAAACATTTTTCCAAGATGAGTCTGGATTTGTTGCATCATTGTTGTACCATAATCCACCGGTAACAGAGCCAGCCCAAATTTTCTTATTTGAGACATCAGAGGGATCAAACACCATTTTTCTAATTCTTCCCGCAATATTGGCCGGTACATTTTTCCATAGTATTTGATCTACAACGCTTTCTTTCATCAATTTACCCTTAATCGATTGTGCTTTTGTAAATTCTAATGATTTTAATAAACGTTCTTTGGGTACTTTTTTGGTACTTGGATCAAAAGTGATCAGATACTCATGTAGTGCGGCAAAATCGGGTTGATCTGGTTTTTTGCCATTTAATTTTTCGGTTGATGAATATGCTTTTTGCTGAATGTTTACCAAAAAGGTTTCATGCGCATTTCTTTCATTTGTTGTAGAATAAATGTTAGAATAATATAGCCAACTAATTATAAAGGCAGCAGAAACCATAACGACTGTACGGCGTAAAAAGGTTTTGTTTTTCATATTAGCGGTGGTATAATTTGATTTGCGTGTTTTCCAGTGGTTATAACAAAGATAATTAATTGTTTATATAGTCAAGAAACTACTGCAATATCAGGTATGCCTTATTTTAAATTGTGTCTTTCTTATTTGTTTTTTTAGTTGCTTTAGGGAGTACCTCTTCCGGAAACGGGAAAAGAATTGTCGAATTCTTTTCGGCGGCGATATTTGACAATGTTTGATAAAGCCTGAGTTTGATTGCAGAAGGAGACTGATCGATGAGTTTACCTGCTTCAAGTAATTTTCCGGCTGCTTGCTCTTCGGCCAGGGCAAGAATAATACGCGCTCTTCTGGACCGTTCTGCCTCAGCTTGATTTGCCATCATTCTTTTCATGTTTTCAGGTAATTGGATATCCTTAATTTTTACATCGATAATCTCGATTCCCCATTCTTTGGTTTCCAACTCGACAATATTCTTAATATTTTTACCCATTTCTTCACGTTTAGATAAAATGATATCAAGCTCTACCTTACCACAAACATCTCTTAAGGCTGCTTGTGATAACTGTGAAATTGCAAATTTATATTCTTCAACCTCCAATACAGCCTTTTCAGGATTATCGATCCTAAAAAACACAACACCATCTATACTACAAGGTACATTGTCTTCGGTCATGACTTCTTGCGATAAGATATTAATTGTTATTACTCTTACATCAACTACTTGTATTGTTTCTACAAGGGGGATGATCCATCTAAATCCAGGTTGTAGAATCTTTATATATTTCCCGAATCGAAATTTTATAGCTCTTTTATATTCAAATATAATTCGTATTCCTGCGAGGAAGAATAGTCCAATGACAATACTTAATAATACCGGAGGGTTCATAATATGCGAAGTTAGATTGTTGTTTGCGTTATGATCTATTTAATAAGATCTTATAGTATAGAGCATGAAAAAGAACAGAGCTATGACAAAAATAACTTTGCTAATTCATTCTAAATGATAACATCAAAAAAGGAAGGAGGGGGAACTCCCAGTTTGGTTATTGAAGTTCCTTTTAAAGTTACGAAAATTAAGAAGGATAAAAAAACGATAGGAACCTTTAAATAAATTTGTAGTGTGCAGATTGATGTACGATTTTGAAATTATTTAAAGACCTGAAAAGAGTTTAGTAACCATTGCTTCGGTACACTTCCACTGTTGTCAATAATAGTATATCATGCATTTTATGATGTCTTTACTTTTTTTTATTTTGACTGGCCCATGTACAATAGGCTAAGAGTATGGATCAAATTTATTTTTCAGGTCTTTTTTATTAATTTCTTTTCTTAGGGCAATGTTGCTTTGGTTTAATAGTATCACAAATGGCGCCTGACATTGGTAGGGGATACTTATTCAGTAATATGTGATTTAAAAAAAAAATCAGACGCCAATCATGATAATCTAAAAAAACAAATGTTATGTTTATTGCTTTATAATTCTTTTCTTGATTTGATTACTACTATTTTTAATCGTTATTACATAAATTCCTGATGGGAGATCAGACAAGTCAATTTTGCATTGGTTTGTGGCACAAAGGATCTTTTTTACTGAGATTCCTGAAAGATTATTTATTGCAATTTTATGAGGTTCTTCCTTGTTATTTCCGGTGATTTCTATATTGATAACCGAAGAAGTGGGATTTGGATATAATTTTGATTGTATAGAGGCACCAGGTTCACTTATTGATTCATTTGCAAATGACTCTATGGTACAATTAGTATCTTCCATTCTGTATCGGCTACCTTTGGTTTTATTACTATTTACTTTGAATATTCGATCTATATTATTTTGATATTGATTCCAAAGAGACTGTACTCCTTGGTCAAGTATATTTCTACAAGCAGATTCCCAGGACCATGTACTATATGTTCTAGCGGTATGATTAAATTTTATTGCAAACTCGGGGTCTTTATTGTTTACCATCCAATTAAGAAAATGACCAGTTGTTGTATATCCATCTTTCCAGTTTCCTCCTCTTCTGGGTGAAGAACCTTGGTGTCTCCCTACAGAAATTCGAACATAGTCGGCCAAACCTTCTATAAATCCTTTTCTTTCAGCTCCACTTACCCGAGGTCCCCATTGGTATACATGGATAAGCTCATGAGACATTACTCCTTTAATATCGTCGGTAACTTTCTGTAGGTTATTGCCATTTCTGTTATAAGTATCTTCCAGCCATCGAACACTTAATGTAATTTGAAAATTAGGAGATGATCCTGTTTTATAAGCGATACCATCAAAGTTTTTCAAATAAACAGTTAGATTGGGTGCATATACTAGATTATCATTATCGTTATGATATATTTTTTTGCAGCCTTCTAATGCCAACGCTCTAAATGTATCCTTTGGATCTGTCAATGCATTTCTAAATACCCAGGAACCTCTGTGCGAACTGGCTTGATCAACAATATTTATATTAGGATATAGAAAATTATCCCAATCATCTTGATTGTTTTGTTTTTCAATCTTAAAGGAAGAAATTACATCATTAAAACCTTCATTCCAGAAACAATCATCATTATTTGTATACGTTATAGAATTGCCTGTGAAATTATCTCCTGTAAATACAGTTATTTGATATCCAGAATTAATTTTTGCAGAGGAAGCGTCATTGGGTAATCCTCCAGCTTCTTGTATTGCCGCACTATTGTAATTTCCTAAACCAAAGCTTACCTTCCATCCTTGATAACTACAATGTTGGTAAAGAGTTGCAATATGTTGTTTTTCAATCTTAAAAGAAGATATAATGTCATTAAAACCTTCGTTAACAAAGCAATCATCATCACTAGTAAAAGAAATGTTATTTCCTGTGAAATTATCTCCGCTGTACGCCGTAATTTGATACCCAGGTGCTATTTTAAGTGAAGAGGCATCGTTTGGAAGCCCCCCTGCAGCTCTTATAGCATCGCCGTTAAAGTCTCCGGGGCCAAATAGGGCGCTCCAACCACTATAACCGCAATGTTGAAATAAAGAAACGGCATTAGAATAAGAAATTTTTATTGAGGATACAATATCATTAAATCCTTCATTTACCAGACAATCATCATTATTTGAATAGGTGATTGAATTACCTGTAAAATTATCTTCACTAAATAAGGTGACCGTATATCCTGGAGGTACCTCGATAGATGAAGCATCATTAGGGAGCCCCCCGGCTCCCATGATGTCGTTACTATTGAAGTTTCCGCTGTCTAACTGAATAGACCACCCCCGAAAATTGCAATGTTGATGAATAGTAACTTGCGCTATTAGTGAAGAGGAGCAAAAAAATAAAGTTATAACAAAAAGGAATGCAACATTAAGTTGGTTAGGTTTCATGGGGTTTAATTTTGAGTTGTGTTATATTCTGTTATCCTAAAATTATGATAATCAGTATGCTTTTGAAAAGAAATTAGCTGTTTGGAAAAAGAATGTAGCTTAATAACACTGGATAAACGCTGTTTGTGGTTTTAACCCAAAAAAGGAAGATTTTTATTACTTGATGAAGAAAGATGGAAATAACCAAAGAAGTATTGGTTTAACCCAATCTATGTATTAGAACTTTGTTATGAGGTTTGAAAATTCGCTAAAACCTGATGTTTTCTAAGATTTGGCATAGCACCGCTACGGTTAATCTTAAAAACATAGCATAGCGATAGGTTTTGAAGTAGTTTCAAGCCGGAATAGATTTTCTAATGCATAGATCGGGTTTAATATCATGAAATATCAAAATACCTGAAAAGACTATATTACCATTGATTTAACCCACTTCCACTGTCGCCGGATTGTGAACCAATTACATTTTTCACAATTTATATTTTTTATCCTCTCCTTTCCAGCTGGCCCATGGGCTAAACGAGAGTAATGGTAGTACCTGTCTTTTCAGGTATTTTGGTCACTATGCAGCAAGCTCCCCCTTGCCAGCTGCTTCTTTGCTCGTACTAATTGATGCCCATTTCGAACTGGGATTAAATTCTAGAGATACAAAGTTTTCATTTCTAAGGGTGTTAAGGATAGATTGTAATTCGGTTTCATGAAAGTAAATATTCAGAACACCGTGATTATCTTGTCTGTTTTGTGGGAGCGATTGACCGTCTTTGATAATACCAAGATATCCCAGATATTTTTGGTTTTCTCCATATAGATATACAAATCCTATTTGATACCCACCGCCTCCGGCGTAATTACTTACAATTTGCAAGCTGTAACTTTCTATTTTTTGTGATACAATCATTGTTTGTTTAATTAGATGTAAGTTAGCGTTGATTTGTTTCTTCAAATGTATCATTCATTATAATGGTATGGTAGAGGGAAAACCCGGAAATTGAGCAGGGTTATTTCCCCTTGGATTTAATCTGTTTTACGTGTAACATTTTGATTGATAAAAGAATTTGGTAGTTAATGTTGTATATGATTACATTTCATAACCAAAAAATGATGATTGGGTTAAGATTAATTGAAAATTGTATCAAAATAGGATACTTTTGATTAGAAGATAAAGGCGTTATAATGAAATTACTAATTATCGGCGGAACGGGAGGAACGGGTAAAGAGCTCGTAAAACAAGGTTTAGATGAAAATCATGATATTACGGTATTAGCTCGTAATCCAGAAAAGGTAAAAATTGAACACCCTAATCTTAAAGTGGTTAAAGGAGATGTTTTGGATATCGATAGTCTGGATCATGCTATAAAAGGTCAAGAAGCTGTATTATCGGCATTAGGACATAAACGTTTTTTTATTAAGACAAGCATTCTTTCTGAAGGAACCGAGAATATTATTACCGTAATGAAAAAGAATAAGGTACGGCGGTTTATATGTGTTACTTCATTGGGAATTAATGACAGTAAATTCAAAATGGGTTTATATTATACTTTATTTGTTATACCGGTTATAGTATTGTTTTATTTTTTAGATAAATCGAAACAAGAAAAGTTGATCATGCAAAGTGAATTAGATTGGACAATTATTAGGCCTGGACAACTTTACAACGGCAAAAAACGAGAAAAATATAAACATGGACTCAAAGTAGGGCATTATATTATAACAAAAATAATATCTAGAGCCGATGTTGCACATTTCATGCTAAAACAATTATATGATCGAACATATCTACATAAAACTCCCGGTATTATTTATTAAGCGTTTTTGATTAAAAAACTTTGGTAAAATAAAAACCAAGACCGTTCTCATTAAATTGAGGGGTAAAAGCAATGCCGTCCATTTTTTTGAAAGGATTCCATGCAATTAGATAATCAAAATGATATACCAATCTTGTTGCCAATATTCCGATACCAGCGCCAACTAATACATCAGATAAGTAATGCGCATTATTCATCATACGCAACCCTCCTGTAGCGATTGCAAAAGCATAGCCACTATAAGCCAAGATAGGCTTGGTATCGATAAACTCTTCGTACAAAACAGTTGCCGTGGTAAAAGCTGTAGTGGTGTGGCCCGACGGGAAAGAATTTGCATGGGTTGAGCCATAATCCAAACCTCCCGGTCTTTCTTTGTATATTTCTTTCTTTAATATTGTCGAAGCACCATTACTTATAATCGAAGAAACAATTAGGTTTCTTGTTTGATCGAACCAGTGGTTTTTTGATTTGGCTCCCAAAATATCTGCGGCAAATAATTGAACAACAGGGGCATACCTGGTATAATCGTCCATGCTGAAACTAAAATCATTACCTACAGCATTTCTTAAGTCTTTTTGAACCGATTTTTCAAAATCACTAGCAGATAACAAAAAACCAGTGGCTATTAATGCTACAGGAATAATTCTTTTGGTTACAAGACTTTTTTTATTAGGAATGTCTTTTTTTTCTTTTTTGGTAAACTTAAAATCAGGGGTTGAATAATCTGTAAATTGAGCATTGACAGCATTGACAGCATTGATAGACAGGCATATCAATGCATAGCATACGATAGTTCTCATTGGGCACTTATTTTGGGGTTATTTAGTAGTTTGGGGCTACTATCGTAATCAAGATAAAAGAATTAATCTAAAATTTTGTTAAAAAAACACCTATTGTTAATAAATAATTAACTTTTTTTGATAAAAAAGTGTTTTTTGTCGATAAAAACCGTGTTTTATCGTATTTATGTTACACTGTATGGACTTCATATTTATGTCTTAAAATGTGACCTTGGGGATATTCTACATAAAAAGAGGGTTTGTTAAAATAAATAGTTATCCTCTCCCTATTCTTTAAAAAAGACGTATATTTGCACGCAATTAAATTTTAATTGCAATGACAGCACATGATTCCAAAATCGTTGGAGAAGGTCTTACCTATGACGATGTCCTTTTAGTTCCCGCATTTTCTGAAGTACTTCCAAGAGATGTAAGTATTCAAACAAAATTTACAAGAAATATTACGCTTAATGTTCCTATTGTTTCTGCAGCAATGGATACAGTAACAGAAAGTCGTATGGCAATTGCTATGGCTCAGGAAGGGGGAATAGGAGTATTGCATAAGAATATGACCATTGAGGAGCAAGCAATTAAAGTGCGAAAGGTAAAACGTGCAGAAAGCGGAATGATTATCGATCCGGTTACGTTACCAAGAGATGCAAAAGTAATTGATGCCAAAAATAACATGCGCGAGCATAGCATAGGTGGAATCCCAATCGTAGATAATAATCATAAATTAATTGGTATTGTAACCAATAGAGATCTTCGTTTTGAGAAAAATGATGATAGGCCAATATTTGAAGTAATGACTTCAGAAAATCTGGTAACGGTTGGTGAGGGTACATCATTGCAAGAAGCTGAAGTCATACTTCAGAATAATAAAATTGAAAAACTTCCTGTTGTAGATAAAGAAAACACTTTGGTAGGCTTAATTACCTTTAGAGATATCACCAAGCTTACTTTAAAACCAATGGCAAATAAAGATGAACTTGGACGATTACGGGTAGCAGCTGCAATTGGAGTAACCGGAGATGCGGTAGATCGTGCAGAGGCTTTGGTTAAATCAGGAGTAGATGCTGTGGTGATTGATACTGCTCACGGGCACACCAAAGGTGTTGTGGCTGTATTAAAAGAAGTAAAAGCAAAGTTTCCTGATCTAGAAGTGGTTGTTGGTAATATAGCAACTGCCGAAGCCGCAAAGTATTTGGTAGAAGCTGGTGCCGACGCTGTAAAAGTAGGCATAGGCCCTGGGTCCATATGCACAACCAGAGTAGTAGCAGGAGTAGGATTTCCTCAATTTTCTGCAGTTTTAGAAGTGTCTAATGCTATAAAAGGGTCTGGAGTACCTGTAATAGCAGATGGTGGGATTAGATATACCGGTGATATTCCTAAAGCGATTGCTGCGGGGGCAGATACAGTAATGTTGGGTTCTCTATTAGCTGGGACAAAAGAATCTCCTGGAGAAACAGTGATTTATGAAGGAAGGAAATACAAAACATATCGCGGGATGGGATCTGTAGAGGCTATGAAAAAAGGCTCTAAAGATCGATATTTCCAGGATGTAGAGGATGATATCAAAAAATTAGTACCCGAAGGTATTGTTGGAAGAGTTGCCTATAAAGGTGACCTGATAGAAAGTATTCATCAGTTCATTGGTGGGTTACGTGCCGGTATGGGATATTGTGGTGCAAAAGATATTACTACATTGCAAAAAACAGGTCGTTTTGTGAGATTAACTGCGAGTGGTATTCATGAAAGTCACCCACATAATGTGACTATCACGAAAGAAGCTCCTAATTATAGTAGACGATAAAAGAGAATTTTTAATGTATAAAAAAGGACTGTAGAATAAGTTTTACAGTCCTTTTTTAGATCTATCGAAAGTAAATTACTGGATATGTAAATTAAACTCTGTCTGTTGTTTCAATTCCTCTGGGGCTAGCCCCAGAGGAATTGGTGTTTAAAATCA
>CANMDH010000065.1 GCA_947496555.1 uncultured Aquimarina sp.
GATTTTAAACACCAATTCCTCTGGGGCTAGCCCCAGAGGAATTGAAACAACAGACAGAGTTTAATTTACATATCCGAATTTATACTTAAATTCGGCTTTGCTTTTAAAGGATTTATTATCAATACATTTAGTATGCGTAGTGGTTGGGTCTTATGCGAATATGATATTCATAGTCATTTCCGCTTTGGGTGAAGTCTAAAAATACATGTCGTTTTTGTGAGGTCTTCTTTAATCTTTTCTTTATGTTTTTAAGTGTTGTCATGGTAGATTGTTTTTGTTTGATTGATGAATGTTTAAGGTTAATTATCGATATCTTCTTTTGGTATTCCAGATATATCCGATAGTACTTGTTGGTTTGCTGGTAATTTGATTGTTGTTTAAAGTTCTCATGATTTTTGTTTTATTTTTTTAATTGATGAATGTTTAAGGTTAATTATCGATATCTTCTTTTGGTATTCCAGATATATCCGATTGTATTTGTTGGTTTGCTTGTAATTTGATTGCTGTTTAAAGTTCTCATGATTTTTGTTTTATTTTTTTGATTGATGAATGTTTAAGGTTAATTATCGATATCTTCTTTTGGTATTCCAGATATATCCGATTGTATTTGTTGGTTTACTCGTGATTTGATTGCTGTTTAAAGTTCTCATGATTTTTGTTTTATTTTTTGATTGATGAATGTTTGATTGATGAATGTTTAAGGTTAATTATCTATATCTTCTTTTGGTATTCCAGATATATCCGATGGTACTTGTTGGTTTGCTCGTAATTTGATTGCTGTTTAAAGTTCTCATGATTTTTGTTTTATTTTTTTGATTGATGAATGTTTAAGGTTAATTATCGATATCTTCTTTTGGTATTCCAGATATATCCGATTGTATTTGTTGGTTTACTCGTGATTTGATTGCTGTTTAAAGTTCTCATGATTTTTGTTTTTAATTATTGATTATACTTACTAGACGTCTCAAAATTAATTTCGTTACAGTACTATGCATAAAAAGGTACTATTTTAACAAATATTAACAGTTTTGACCTTTAAAATAGGGGATATACACAGACAAATAACTTACCACTTATCGAATATAAACCCACTATACATGCATATATTGGGAATAAAAGTTACCAAAAACACAAATTTTTCATAAAAGCTATACTATCAATTTAATTAAAGGGTATTTTGAAATTGATTAAAATTCTATTAACTGCATAAGTAAGGGAAAGCATGAAACAACAACTTAAAATTTTAATCTTTTTACTTTCAATTTTATTTATAGAAACCGGTAGGGCTCAATATGCCGAGAACGATTGGGAGAAAAGAGATACTTGGATGAATGTGCCAAAAATATTTGATTTGGCTGGTGTTAAACCTGGCAGCAAGGTAGCCGATATTGGATGTCACGAAGGGTATTTAAGCATTCATATGTCAAAAAAAGTGGGTGAATCGGGTAAGGTATACGCCGTAGATGTTAGACAAGACAGACTGGATCGACTTGATGAGCATTTAGAAGAAAGAAAACTTTCTAACGTAAAAACGGTATTAGGGGATTATGACAATCCAAAACTTCCTCTAGCATCTTTGGATGTTGTTGTAGTGATGGATACCTATCATGAAATGGATGATTATATGACCGTTTTAAATCATATAAGAAAATCCTTAAGACCCGAAGGCCGAATTGTAATTATTGAAAAATTCAAAAATCATATGCGAAATAAGACGAGAGATGAACAAATGGAAGCGCATACCATATCTCTTAAGTTTGTAAAGTCTGAACTGAAAAGGGCAGGGTTTTCAATTATCAAAGAAGTTAAGGATTTTGGTGACTGGAAAAATGAATCTAATAAAAAAATCTGGGTACTGGTTGGGATGGCCAAATAATAGAACAATGTAATATTGGAGGCTATATTTCCATTTTATAACCTACACCATGAATATTGATTATTTTTATTGCGGGATCTTGACTTAGTTTTTTTCTAAGTTTAGAAATAAACATATCTAAACTTCGTCCTACAAATACTCCATGATCTTCCCATACTTCTTTTACTAATCGTTCTCGTTTAATAACTTGATTAGGATGGTGATAAAATATTTTTAGGAGCTCAACCTCTTTTGAGGTTAAACGAATGCTTTTGTTATCATAATCAAGAACTTGTTGATCAATATAAAAAATATACTTACCTAATTTCGCAGAACCCGTTGAAGATTTTTCTATAGTTTTTGGTCTTTTCTTAGATAAGAAAAAAGACCCTGAAACAACAATCATAAGCATAGCAAGAGTAGTTATGGGGTACATGTTTTTACTAATATTTGATTGCTCTTTTGGTAAAAAAAGGCAACGAACGCTATAACAGCTTATTGGAAGCTTACGACCTGAACATGGAATAACAGTATTCTCATTAATACTTGAAACCTGATAACTGTATGCTACATCATTGGTTTTACAATTAATAACTTCTATAATATAATCAGTTGCTATGCCAGTTCCATAAATAACCGAGTTTGTTGTTTCGATTAAAAAATCCGGGTCAATCGCTAATTCTTTTTGAAAGAATATCTCAAACTCATTTTCTGCGATACTTTTAACGGGCATAACCAACGATATAGAATCATTATTAGCAAGCAATAATTTGTTACCTACTTCTCGTAGAATTATTCTTGCTCTTTCGGGATAATAGACCTCCTTGTCATTTCCAGTAAAACTAAAAAGAATCCAAATAGACAAAGTTATTGTCAATAATACGATCACTCCATTTTTTACCTGATTAATAGTATACATACAATCTTAAAGAACAAGTTTTACAAATAAATTACACTTTTTTACAATTGGTTTATAGAGTTGACATGGGGTCAAATCTATATTTAGTGTTCAAATTAATTTTCAACAAAATAAAACAAAAATGAATACGAATAATTATTGTGATGTTAAGAATTTAGTAAAGCTAAAAATAGTATTGGTATTTCTCCTATCAATATTTTCTTGTTCTAATAAAAATACGCAAACAAGTGACTTAATTAGTACAGATTCCGGACTTCAGTATAAAATCTTAAAGAAAGGAGAAGGAAAGTTTGCCAAAAAGGGAGAAGAGGTTCTTATCCATGAAACTACAAAATACACCAATGATTCTTTGGTGTTTTCATCCAGAGATTTACCAAATCCAATCAAGATACTCCTGGGAGGAAATCAGGTGGTCAAAGGTGTAGATGAAGGCGTACAAGGTATGCAAAAAGGAGAGATCAGAAAACTTATAGTCCCTCCTTCTTTAAGCAAAAGAATGGGTAATATTACTTTTCCACATCCTGATTCTACATTAGTATATGAGATAGAGTTGATTGACATTCTATCCAAAACAAATGATTCTAAAAGCTTGCAGGAACAAACCATGGATATTGATATTGAAAAGAGTATCATACATTGGACAGGGTTTTATGCATTGAAGTTTGATAGACATTATGGAACCGCAAAACTGAAGAGTGGTAAATGGAAGGTTACCGATGGAATGATTACCGGAGGAGAGTTTAAGATCGACATGAATACAATTACGAATACCGATGGAAAATATAATGAAATGTTGGTCGATCACCTTAAAAATGAAGATTTCTTTGAAGTAGGCGTATTTCCAATTTCAAAATTAGAAATTATGAATCTGGATCATTCAAAGTATCCTGAAGTTGATATCCAGGGTAATCTTACAATAAAAGGTATTACCCAGCCCATTAGTCTTACGGGCTCTTTTAAAATACAAGATGGGGAAACCATTTTCACCTCAAAGATTGTAATAAATCGCACAAGGTGGAATATAAAATATGGCTCAGGAAGTTTTTATGACAACCTGGGAGATGATGTTATTTCAGACAAAATAGAATTCAATGTTTCGATATATACTAAATAAGGTTATGATTCAGTTTGTATGAATTCCCCTTTATAAACCGGGCTTAATTGTTCCAGTTCTTCTGAATTGTACATTCTGGATTTGGTCACAAAACGAATACCTAATGGAATTTCAAGAGAAAAGCTGGCTCCGCGACCTTTAACAACATCTATGGTCAACTGTGTATGTTTCCAATATTCAAATTGATCGGCAGACATATAAAAATCACATCCATGAATGTTTCCAAGCCATATATCGGTTTCATTAATCATTAGTTCCCCTTTCTCAAAACACATTGGGGAGGAGCCATCGCAGCAACCACCGCTTTGATGAAACATCAACTCCCCATGTTGTTCTCTCAGGGTATCGATCACAGCTTTTGCTGCATCGGTTATTTTTACCCGTTTAATCATACTTCAATTTTTTAGAAAAACCCCATTGGTTTTTTATCATAGGATATTAGCATATTTTTGGTATGACGATAGTGGTTAAGCATCATTTTGTGATTTTCTCTACCGATACCCGATTTTTTATATCCTCCAAATGGAGCATGGGCTGGATAATTATGATAGCAATTTACCCATACGCGACCAGCTTGTACGGCTCTTGATATTTTGTATGCCTGGTGCATATCTCTTGTCCAAACTCCTGCTCCAAGTCCATACAGGGTGTCATTGGCAATCTCAATGGCTTCAGCTTCATCTTTAAAAGTAGTAACACATGCTACAGGACCAAATATTTCTTCCTGAAATACACGCATTTTATTATTTCCTTTCAGTAAGGTTGGTTCGATATAATATCCTTTCTCCAAACCTTCTACATAAGCTTCGCTACCACCGGCTAATACTTCACATCCTTCATCCTTTCCGATATTGATATAATTCAATATCTTTTCGAATTGATCATTTGATGCCTGTGCGCCCATCATGGTCTCTGGATCCAGAGGGTGCCCAAGTTTTATAGCTTTGGTACGTTTTATTACACGTTCGATAAACTCATCATAGATACTTTCTTGAATTAGGATTCTTGATGGAGAGGTACATACCTCGCCTTGATTAAGTGCAAACATCACAGCACCCTCTATGGCTTTATCAAAGAATTCATCATCGGCTTCCATGATACTTTCGAAGAAGATATTAGGCGATTTTCCACCTAACTCGAGTGTTACTGGAGTAATGTTTTTTGAAGCATATTGCATGATCAACTGGCCGGTAGTAGTTTCGCCCGTAAATGCCACTTTGTTAACTCGTGGGCTAGAGGCTAATGGTTTTCCGGCTTCTATTCCGAAGCCGTTAACTACGTTAAGGACTCCGGCCGGAAGAATACCTTCAATTAACTCCATTAAGATCATAATACCAACAGGAGTCTGCTCTGCAGGTTTTAGAACTACACAATTGCCCGCCGCGAGTGCAGGAGCAACTTTCCATGCGGCCATCAATATTGGGAAATTCCATGGAATTATCTGTCCAACAACTCCAAGAGGTTCTAGAACGTTTAGACATACGGTATCCGAATCTAGTTCACTTACAGAACCTTCTTCGGCACGAATTACACCAGCAAAATATCTAAAATGATCAATAGCCAAAGGAAGATCGGCCGCTAGTGTTTCTCTTAATGCTTTACCATTATCCCAGGTTTCTGCTCTGGCCAGAGCTTCCTGATTTTCTTCCATGATATTGGCAATTTTTAATAGGCAATTGCTTCGGTACGCAGCAGAAGAATTATTCCAATTAGGAGCCGCTGTCCATGCGGCATCAATGGCTAATTCGATATCTTCTGAAGTGGATCGAGCAATTTTGGTAAAACTTGTTCCGTCTACAGGCGAAATATTATCAAAATATTCTCCTTTAACCGGTTTGGTCCATTTTCCACCGATATAGTTGTCGTATTTATCCTTAAAGCTGGGTCGTTCCCTCTTGCTTTTAGGAGAAGCTTGTGAGATACTCATAATAATTTGAATTAAAAGTTTAAAGTAGTGAAATGTGTGTATTTTGTCAGAAAGTGTAACTTTCTGACAATGAAAGGGATCTATCTTTAAATATACAGTATTTTAATGAGAACCTGTTACGGTTCTATGTTAATATTATTATGGATTTATAGTGCGAACTGAAGGGATTTTTGATCAAAATTGAAAGGGTTTTAATTCAAAGAAATTAATTCTATTATTTTTATACTTATAAAGGTACATTTAGGATGATACATATAGATTTAAAAGGAAAAGTCGTGCTTCTTACCGGGGCATCTGATGGAATAGGAAAGGCCACTGCAGATTTTTTAATGAAAATGGACGCCACGGTAGCAGTACATTATAATTCTAATCAAGCCTCGGCCATAGAACTTATAACCAAGTATCCCCAAACCGGATCAAAGGCTTTTAAAGCTGATTTGTCGATAGAAAAAGAAGTAATTAAACTCTTTGAGGATGTAAAGAAAGCTTTTGATAAAATAGATGTTATCATACTTAATGCAGGGGTGTTTTTATCGCACTCTACCACCAAGAATACTAAAGAATGGTTCTCTGTATGGAAAAAAACCATGGATATCAACCTCAATTCTGTGGGATTACTTACAAAATTAGGCATCGATCACTTTTTATCTAACAAAGAGGGAAGATTTATTTATGTTGGGAGCAGAGCAGTTTTTAGAGGAGAAACCGAAGAATATCTGGGATATGCAGCTTCAAAAGGAGGAATGGTCTCATTGGCAAGGAGTGTAGCTCGTTCCTTCGGAAAACAGAACATTAAATCTTTCATAGTATCACCTGGGTTTACTCGTACCCAAATGGCAGAACGCTTTATTGAAGATCATGGAGAACAAAAAGTGCTCAATGAAATAGCGTTAAATAAACTAACTACTCCTGAAGATATTGCACCCCTTATCGCAATGATGTGTAGCGGACTTATGGATCATGCTACAGGTGCTACAATAGACATAAATGCAGGAAGCCATATAAGATAAGAATGTCTGTAAATAAGGATTATTCAAAAATGAAGCTGTTTTCGGCCATGAATTACACAAAACTCACCGAATCTGTTAAATTTATGGTATATTTAAGAGTATTTTAAGGTTAATACCAAACATTAACTCAATTTAAAACAACTCTTAAAACCATGAAAAAAAGCATTACTCTTTTGCTTTTGGTACTATGTATCATTAGCAATTCTTTATTTGCACAACAAACAAATCTAGAACGAGCAAAAACGTATCTAAACACTAAGGGAGAAGTAATTTTTACATTTAGTGTAAAAAACAAATCAGCATTAAGTACGATTACCAAAGAATTATCGATTGTTCATTATGATGACGCCACCAGAAAGGTAAAAGTAATGGCAAATAAGGTTCAATTTGATTCTTTTTTAAAGAAAGGAATCCCCTTTATGGCCTCTGCAAAAGATAATATCATAGGGTATAGAACAATGACTTCTGATGTTCCTGTTAACAAGGCAACAACTTTTCCGCTCACGGCTTATCCCACTTATGCTGATTATGTTACAATGATGAATGATTTTGCAGCCAATAATCCAACAATCTGTAAAGTTGAAAACATTGGAGCCACTACCGAAGGTGATAAATCAATACTTTTTGTAAAACTTTCAGACAATGTAAATGATAATGAACAAGAACCTCGGGTAATGTATACGTCTTCTATGCATGGAGATGAAATAGCCGGATACCCAATGATGCTTAATCTTATTGACTACTTATTAGGAGCCTATAATGATACTGGTCATCCAAGGCATGCCGAAATTAAAAACCTTTTGGATAATAACGAGGTATGGATTAATCCATTGGCAAACCCAGATGGAACCTTTAGGAACAGTGCGAATAATACCTCGGTGGCCAACGCCACGCGGGGTAATGCAAATAATGTAGATCTAAACCGAAATTATCCAGACCCTGATGATGGACCAAATCCCGATGGAAATAACTATCAGACAGAAACCTTAGCTTTTATGAATTTTGCAGATTCCAAACATTTTGTGTTATCAGCTAATTTTCATGGAGGGATAGAATTAATCAACTATCCTTGGGATACCTATGCTGGGGCACACCCGGATGAGGATTACTTCGTTCATGTTTCTGAAGAATATCGAGATCTTTGTCAAGCTAACAGTCCAGCTGGATATTTTGATGATATAAATAATGGTGTTACCAATGGGTATGCCTGGTATGAAGTACAGGGAGGTAGGCAAGATTATCAGATTTTTAATCAAAAGGGAAGAGAGGTAACTGTAGAATTATCAAATGCAAAAACGCCACCTGCTAACCAATTAGTTAATTTTTGGAATTACAATAGGGATGCTTTAATCGCATTTTTAAAACAGATAAATTATGGTATTAGGGGAGTTGTAACCGATGCTGTAACTAATCAACCGATACAGGCCAAAGTAACTATTATTGGAAAAGAAAGTTATGAATCATGGATACCAACAGAATTACCAGAGGGAGATTATTACCGACTTATAAAATCTGGTACGTATAGTATATTGTACGAAACTGAATGTTATGAGCCTTTAACGGTTAATTCAGTATCCATTAATGATTATGAAAGTGTTATTAGGAATGTTCAACTAACACCAATAGGAGGAGTAGCGCCCTCTGGGCTTTCTGCTACTAATGTACAATCTACATCGGCAACATTAAGCTGGCAAGGTACTACGGGAGCTACTTATGATGTACGTTATAGAACTATTGGGACTACGAATTGGACTGAAACTTCTTCGGATAGTAACACTATAAATATCACAGGTCTTGCACCATTAGTGGACTATGAGGCACAAGTACGTAGTAATTGTGCAGGAGGCACTAGTTCTCCGTACAGTGCTTCTATTAATTTTACGACTACTGAAGTTCCAGCATGTGCGGGAATAAATAGCTTTCCGTATACAGAAAGTTTTGAATCTGGTTTAGGCGCTTGGACCAATGCCACAGGAGATGATATTGATTGGACAAGAGATTCAGGTGGTACGCCTTCAAATGCTACAGGGCCTTCTACAGGTCAAAATGGATCCTTTTACCTTTTTACTGAAGCCTCCAGAAATCCAAGCCCTCCTGGAAGTCCAAATAAAATAGCCCTTCTAAATAGCCCTTGTATTGATTTATCAGTCTTATCTGGAGCTTCTTTAGAATTTGGGTACCATATGTATGGTGCTACTATGGGAACTATGGAGTTATTAATTAGTACAGATGATGGTGCTACCTATTCTTCAATCTGGTCGCAAGGCGGGGATCTTGGAAATACCTGGAATCAAGCAGCCTTGGATCTTTCGGGATATGCCGGATCTGTAGTTAAACTTCAATTTAAAGGAACTACAGGAAGTAACTGGAGAAGTGATATGGCAATCGACAATATTAAAATATTCTCTTCCACACCAGACAATGAGGCTCCCACTGCACCAGCAAACTTAGTAACTTCCAATATTACTTCTACGAGTATTACGCTTTCATGGGAATCATCTACAGATAACGTAGGAGTTACTGGATACGAAGTGTATCAGGGAACAACGTTAGTAGATACTACAGTCGATGGTTTAATTAGTGTGGTTTCTGGTTTGGCTCCGAATACCTCATATACATTTACAGTAATTGCTAAAGATGGAGCAGGAAATAGCTCATCATCGAGTAATACCGTTACAGCAACGACCCTAGAGGGTGATATCACTTATTGCGGTTCTCAGGGAAATAACGTAAACTATGAATATATCGATCTCGTAAGTATAACCGATATTAACAATTCAACAGGAGCTACATCTGGGTATAGTGACTATACGGGTTTGCCGGCAGCAATTGTGCCCTATGGGCCTAATACAATTACACTTAGTGTAGGTTTTGCAAACACTTCTTATACAGAATACTGGGGTGTATGGATTGATTATAATAAAGATGGAATCTTTGAAGCTTCTGAACAAATAGTATCTGCCTCGACCACCAGTAGTGCTAATCAAACGTATAACTTTACAATTCCCGATACAGCTTTGGATGGAGAAACCAGAATGCGAGTATCTATGAAATATAACGGAGCGCCGGATCCATGTGAAACTTTTACATATGGTGAAGTAGAGGATTATACCGTGAATATTGGAGGTGTCGTATTTAAGGAAAATAGACCTAATTTGATTAGTGAATTAAGGTTATATCCAAACCCTGTTGAGCAAGGCATATTGTTTTTGAGTGGTTTGAATTATGAAAAAGCTTCTTTTAGAGTTATGAACTATTTAGGGCAAGCGATACTTAAAAATAATTTGTCGGAAAATAAGATCGATGTCTCGAGATTGGCCAAAGGAATGTATATTTTAGAAATTGATACTGGCAAAGAGGTCATAGCCAAAAGATTTGTGGTTACAACAAAATGATTTGGTTTAACAAGTAATTTGTGAAACCCCTTGAATATAACAATCAAGGGGTTTGTTTTATCGAAAAGGTCAATGAATGAGGTGCAGAATTAACATCTTCGGGTAGTGTATCTTTGATTTCGCTATCAAACAACCTGGTAAGGCTGTTACCAGCAAGATCTTCAATACGAGGGTCGATTAAGATCTGGTAATGGCCCTTTTTCCAGGCATATTGTGGTTTAAAAACTAAAATTGATTCATTATCAATTAGCTTTACATCTCCATAAATTTCCTTTTTTTCAGAATTCATTATGGTAATTCTACTTAATGCACTACTATAATCTATAGATTCCTTCAAATCAATTGTTAAATCTGATATTGTATCTACTAGAGGAGTATGTATTTTCCATAAATCAATATTGGGTTGTTCACGGTCGGCTTTTATAATAGTAAACTTATGAACTCGATTTTGTTTCATAGGGATACCCTCTTGATCTTTTAAGTTTTTAGTCACGATCAAGAAATATTCTTTTCCTTCTTCAAACACAGGGCCAAGTTGTTGATTTGGAATAAGTCCTCGTTTTTGTCGACCAGGATCGATCCATACCGTAAGAAGACGTTGATCTTCAGAAATTAAAGCATTTTCTAGGGGCAATATTGCTCTGCTTAAAGTGTCTCCAGAATGATCTACAAAATATAAATGATTGTATACATTCACTTGATTGATTGGTTTAGAGAATTGTATGTGCCATTTTAATAAATTAGAAGGAAGCTCCTTTGCCGAGGGATATACAGCTTCCACAGAAAGTTGTTTATAATCTTCGGGGATATTAATTTTAAAATAGTCTAAAACATTATTGTAAATCACAGTATATTCTTGTTCCCAAGTAAATGGAATCAAAGGAATAAAGCGCACAGATTTTTTACTCAAATCAGTTTTACCCAAAATAGGAGTTGACCTTTGCAATTCACTTTCTAAGAGTTGACCTTTGTATACTGTAGGTTTCGTAGAAGACTCCATTGGCTTTGTAATAACAATGAAGTCTTTTGTCACTATTAACCGCGATGATTCTTGCGACCAACTTAATGAAGTGAAAATAGCAAATGCTAAAATGATTTTTAGATTACCTTTCACCACTATCATAAATTAAAGGTAAGAAGTGCTTTTATTTGAACCACCAACTGCTTCCTGTTCTTAACAATAAATTTCCTGTAGATTCTCTTTTAATCATTAAAAAACCATCTCCCAATTTGTCAAGTTGTAGCACATTTACATATGGCAGATTTACATAGGCCACACCAGCAGCAGCTCCTTTTTTTGTTACCGGAGTTGTTAGTGTATCCTCATAAGCTTCAAGATCTGTAAAATCCATTTTCATAAGAGGTCTGTTGGTATTGGAGATAACCAAATATCGTTTATCTCCATTTTCTATTTCTATCATATCTAGCGGACTGTTTCCACTTCCTAATTCTGCTACTGTTCTACCTTTATGATGCTCACCGGGTTTGATCTTGTTCATAGGTAAAACTACAAGAGGAGTGCAAGTATAACCCGCAACAACATGTGGAGTGCCTTTTATTTTGGTGGGTAAAAAAGTTTTAATGGGTGCATGAGTTTCGTATTGGCCATGTGCAGCATGAAAGATCTCAAGCGAACCATAACTTTGTTTATCGGTAAACGGAAAATCAACAGATCTAAATGTAGAAGCAAATTCTTTATTACTAAGGCCAGAAATTAAAACTTTGCCATCGTGATATTTTATGTCGGCTACAGCCCATTTTCGTAATTCGCGACCTCTTTTATCTTTGGCATCTTTTGCAACCGGATCAGATATTGCCGTTTTACTATGAGATACATCTGTTAGCGAAATCTGTTTTAACTTGTCGTTTTCAACTCGTAACAATACAGGAGTGCCAGAGCTGTGATGAACGCTAATATAGATGTTATTGTTTTCTGGATTAACGGCCATATCTGTAATCTGTACCTGATCTGTATCGGTACCTAGCATATCGGCAATTAACTTATCTAGAAATTCAATATTTACTTTGCTGTTATCTACCTCGGGATGTGTACTAAGATCTATTGCAACGATTTGCGCTGATTTACTATCGCCAATAAATAGAATACCCTCTGGACCAAATGCCATTGAATTAATAGAGGCGATGGCAGGATCCCCTGTTTTGAAATTTGTTTTTAACGAGGAGTCTGCATGAATAGAAACAGAAGTAAGTGAAAGGATCAATAAAATAAGGAGTGATATCAATGTTTTCATGATTGTTTGATTTTATAGAATGATCGATGTTTCTAAAAGTAGGGAAAAAGTGAGATCACTACAGTTAAAAAAATGCCAATAAGATTTATGTTTTCTTAAAGTGATTTTTTGTGGTATTATATTTGTGCCGTTAAATTGATAGATTTGATAAGGTAAAAACTTTTAATTAAGGCAAAATAAGATGATCGAATTAAAAACCAAGGAGTTTCTAGGCAAGACGGCCGAACAATTTTCTTTTGGAAATTATGATATTTCTTTGGTTAAATATCATCATCCTGTCTCAGAAGATTGGCATGCTCATGAAAAGTATCATCTGTCCCTGGTATTACAAGGAGGGAATCTAGAGTCTAGAAAAGGAGAAGATATTCAGGTATTGCCAGGAAGCATCATGTTATATAACAAAGAAGAGATACACCGCAATAGACATACTGCATTTCCATCAGAGAATTTAAATATAGAGATAGATGATCATTTTTTTGTAAAGAATGAAGTTTCAACATTAGATTTTAGAACCTCTGTGCTTAAAAATACAGAGGTGCAATTTCAATTGTTAAAAATATATAAGGAGTTGCGAGTAAATGATGTGAGCTCTTCAAATTCTATTCATTTATCATTACTAACATTGTTTTCTGTTTATAACAAAGTATCATGTCATGTACCTAATTGGGTCAATGTAATTAGAGAGTTGTTATGTGATCGATGGGATGAGTTTCTTACTCTAGAAGAACTTTCTTTGGAATTGAAAATGCATCCGGTAACAATTTCAAAGTATTTTTCTAAATATTTTAATTGTACTCTTGGGGAGTACATGCGCAGAATAAAAATAGAAAAGGCCATACTATTTTTAAAACACAGTAATAAGCCCTTGACAGAGATTGCTTTTACTTGTGGTTTTTCTGATCAAAGTCATTTTACAAAGACCTTTAAACTCAATACAGGTTTTAAGCCTAATGAATTTAGACAGATATAACTTTTTTTATTACGCTAATTTCATTCTATTTTCTGATGAATTTTCTTTATTAATTTACACTATAGTATTTACTAATTAATTCATCAATCATGAAACAAACAGTATTTAGGAAAAGTATAATAGTAATCGCATTTCTTTTCTTTATAACCTCACTTTTTGCGCAGGCTACAAATAATGACATCATAAAAGAAGCGCAGCAGTTATTAGAGGAAAATTATATTTTCCTTGACAAGGCCAAAGAAGTTAATACTCACTTAGATGTATTAATGAAAAAAGGCTTTTTTGATGATATGTCTCCAGGAGATTTTGCTAAAGCACTTACTTTAGAAATGCAAAAAATCACAAAGGACAAACATCTTCGCTTCTCGAGCCCAAGAACAAAACAACCCTCTAAAGAAAAGAACTCAATTACCAGGAGTTTATCTCGCTATAGAGCACCAATGTTAAGAGGGTTTCAGCTCTTTGAATCCAACATTGGTTATATAGACCTCGCTTTTTTTGGGGGCTCTGAAGAACACTTGTCAAAAATAGACCAGGTGATGAAAGATATGATAGTCGCAGATGCAATTATTTTTGATATGAGAAGAAATGGAGGAGGTAGTCCCACTACTGTAAATTATTTAGCCAGTTATTTTTTTGACGAAAAACTACTTTTAAATTCTATTTACTCTCGTGCACAAGATCATACAGAAGAATTGTGGGTGGTTGATGTAAAAGGAACAAAAAGACCAAAAGTACCGGTATTTATACTTACGAGTGAATCTACATTTTCTGGAGCAGAAGATTTCTCATACACGATGCAAAGTAGAGGAAGAGCAACCGTAATTGGAGAAGTCACAGGAGGAGGAGCTCATCCAACCAGAGGATTTTCACTAGATAACGGATTTAGTATAGGAATACCATTTGCCAGAACTATAAACCCGGTTACCAAAACCAATTGGGAAGGTGTTGGAGTGCAGCCTGATATAAAAATGCCGGCCGATAATGCTCTGGAAAAAGCAAAAGAATTGGCATTAACTAAAGCCAAAACATATAAAAATTTGCTATTTAAACCCTTAAAAGAGGAGTTGGCCGTAATTGAGAGTAAAAAATCAACCAATTTGGATAGAACTAATTTGTATAAACAATTAGAAATATTGGTTAAATCAAAGGTACTAGGAGAAGGAAGTATAAATAGTCTTGGTTATTCTTATTTGCAAAATAATGAACCAGAAGTTGCTCTGGCTATTTTTGAGTCTAATACTGTTATATTTCCAGATTCTGCAAATACCTGGGATAGCCTGGCAGAGTGTTATTTGGGATTGAATAAAAAAGAAAAGGCAATTGAGTATTATGAGAAAGCCATCAAAATGGACCCGGATGGTGTTGGAGAAAATGCACGTGCTATGCTAAAAAAGATTAAAACAATGTAATTACAGAAAGTTAATGTATTACTAGGTATATACTGTATTACCTTTTTTGAGAAGGGAAAAGCCCGATCAATTCTACGCTAGAATTGACCGGGCTTTTCTTTTGTTATTTAATTTTAAAAACTTGAATCTTTCTGTCAAAGAGAACTATCTATTTCTCTTTATAATCGATTATATCCTTTATTTCTACACCCATGTAGTCCGCTATTGTCCTTAGTCTTTCAAAATCTTTCACAAGATCTTTTCTCTTCACAATATAGTCACCAGCCTGAGGACTAACTCCAAGTGCTTTTGATATCCCATACACTGTTTTTGAACCTTTACTTCTTTTTAGAAGTCTTTTTAATTTCTTGTTAACCATAATAAAATATGTAAAAAGGAGTCAAATATACAAATAAATTTTTAATAAAAAAATATTTGATTATTCAAATAATGTTTGTATATTCGTTGCAAACAAATTCAAATCATCAACTATGAAACTTTTATTAGCAGCCGCAGTATTATTTGTCTCTTTAGGACATGCGAACACTTTAGATTATAGATATGTTCCAACCGAAAAAAATGATAAGACAAAAGGCGAAAAAGAGAAGGGGAGTACAGCAGAAAATAAAAATGTTCACTCAGTAAAAAAATGGAAAATGACCGTTGAGTATACTAATGGTACTATAATATCTAAGACCATTATGGTGGGCGAAAATTCAGAATTGAGTGCCTTGGATACAGCTTTTGCTGAAGCATCAAAACACCTAAAAAATAGTAAGAATGTTAAAAGTTATAGTATTTCTCCTGTTCCTAAGTCCTACGTTCTGTTAGCGGGAGATTAAGATTTATCAATACCTTGAACTTACCTATATTTTGAAAGAAAGGCTTACTATTAGGCCTTTCTTTTTGTTTGTACAAAAAACACTGGTTTAAAATGTCCTTGTGTAAAATTTTCTTATTAAATTTAAGAACCTCATTAATTGCATACCCCAAATACGTTTTGAAATAATTTTATAATTGAGCTTTTGCCTGTTTTATTTTTTTAAATACTATAAAGCAGGGTATGCTTTGTGTTAATATCTCTAAGTATGGATTTTCATGAAGTAGGAGTAAACAAACCTATTAAGATAAAAGTTTCAATAGGAACAGAAGCTTCAGCTTTTACTTATATAGGAATTAATGACCTATCGAATCCCGGAAAATATATACCCGAATACGCTTTCGGCACAAAACCCAATGGAGGGTGGCGAAAGGTTAATAAAGGAGAAACAGTGTCCGGTCGAAGAATTAGGATCCGTACTTTTTTGGATTTTTTTGATATCGTTAATAACAAACCAGAATTTGAACTTGCTATAAAAAGAGCACAACAAAACTATATTTTGATACTTAACGGAGGAAATCAGGGCCTAAAGAACTTGGTTTTTGATACATCTTCGAGTTTTGAAACTAAATCGGCAATCTTGCATAGCGAAGTTCAGTTAACTTAAAAGATACCTCATGCGATATTTGACCTTTATTTTTCTTCTGTTTTCGTATTGGTTGCAGGCCCAGGAAAATCCACTAAAGGTTAATATAAAGGATTTTGCGCCACCAACTTCACCAGCATTTGTCTTGATGGATATTACTCCTTCCAAATATTTTTGTAGATGGTTGGAGAAAGGCTTCAATTTCACTGGCCCTTATGGATGGTACTTTTGAAGTTTTTGAACGACCCCAGGCCTACGTTTCTATAGGGCTAAGAACTAGATTGCTTAAAATTATTAGTGGGAAAGATTATCATGATGTTTTGAAAGCGTATAACGAATATGAAGAATTCATGGTAAGCCCCGAAGTGACCGATATTATGTTGAATGTTTCTCCTGCAAGAAGTATTTTAGATTCCATTCCTAAGTTAAAGAAATACCAAGATACCAAGGCAGTACTTCAGGACATAATTAAAAGAAAACCATTGTTTGCCATGGACATTGCGGCTGCGTATAGTCATTTTATGGGCGATGAAAGCCAAAATTTAGGAGATGGATTCGGTAGATTCGGTGTATGGCTTTCAACTGATCTTGCATTTCATACTTCTAGCGTGAATCACAATAATTATTTACATTTTTATGGGGTGTTTCGTTACCTCAGAGATGGATTGAATTTGGATACCGAATCAAATACTTTATTTACTATAAACAATATTGATTTTGGTGGCAAGGTTGAAATCGAATGGAAAAAATTTTCTTTGGCATTTGAATATATTGCCCGAGAAGGGGATATAAGTACGTCTAGAACGATGGGAACCGTGCGATATGCCGTAACCAATAAGATAGCTTTAAATGGAGGTTTTGGAGAAAATTTTATGAGTAATGAAGACACGATTACTATTTTTGGCATACAATGGGGACTCGAGTCAAAAGCTTCTTTAAAGGCACCATTACCACCTGGTATTAGATAAAAATACAAGGGAGAAAGACCCCTGATTTTGTAAGTGCAAAAACCCTATTTTTTGACTGATTCTCTAGAATAATACGACTTGCTTATATTTCATTGTAACCACTTTATTCTTATTTACCCCTTTATTTTACTGCGATCTAGTCATATGGGTAGTTAAAAAGGGCCAAAAGAAGATTATTAACAAGTTAAATTTTAATCTTTTTATTAAAAAATATTACTAAATTTAAGTACCTCAATTGTCATAAGTAGTACCCTTATTTTATTATTCAAGAATAATCGCTGGATTTTTATGTGTACATGTTTTAATCTTAATTATAAACTATTATGACAACTTCAACCAAAAAAATGTTTCAAATTACTTTCCTTTTGGTAGGTATTCTCACGCTGTTTGCATCGTGTTATTCGGTAAGATTGGTGAGTACTCATGGTGCTCCTAACCCTTGTCAGACAGGTGTCGAACCGGATTGTATGGAGGATTTGGGTAATTTTTATCGAGACAAAAGAGTTGTGGTCATCGATACAGTTGTAAAAGCCGGAGTGACTACTGATGATATAGGAATTCGTGTACAAAGATCAGGTTGCGAAACCGGAAAATTATTCTCTGTAGAGTATAAAAACACCTTTGGAGGCTCACTTTTGTACCTCGTTACATTTGGGAGCAAACGGAAGGTGAAAATTAAATATATCTGCATGAAACAATAAAACTAATAAACCATGGCAAATACTATTTCTCACCAAACTTCTCAATGGGATACACTGCATAACAATGGACCTTTTGACTTAAAATTATTACAAAAAACCAGATTAGAAGGAAAAGCTAATATGCCTTCAGAAATAGAACGGTATAATGATGTTGCAAACGAAATTCGCCGTTTATTGCAAGAGGCACTGAACCATAATGAAGGTTTTAGAGCTTACGGAGCAAGATGGTCAATGTCCAGCATTGCACATCAAAAGGATAGAATGCACTATAATGTTTTTATGAATTTGGACTTGCAAATATCGTCTAACGATGTGCATGCCTCTTCAGTATATGACAAGAAGAATCTTTTTTTCTTTCAATGCGGCAATACAATTAAAGAAATATCACAATCGCTTGCAGCACACGGAAAGTCATTAAAAACAAGTGGAGCCAGTAACGGTCAAACTATAGCAGGATGTATATCTACAGGTGTTCATGGTTCTGCTCTCGGTGTTGGGTCGGTACAAGACTATGTTGTTGGCCTTAATCTTATCACAGGCCCTAATCCAGAAGATGTTGTATATCTGGAAAGGCTTTCTAAACCAGCACTTAATGATGCATTTGCTCAAAAAATTAAATCAAAGGTCATTCGTGATGATAACTTATTTAATGCTGCATTGGTAAGTTTAGGTTCATTTGGATTTATACACGGGGTAGTAATTGAAGCCGAAGATCAGTTTCTGTTGAAACGATATGTAAAAAAAATAGATAAAAAAGTGGCGTTAGAGCTTTCAAGAACCATGGATTTTGAAAATTCAAGTTTTCATATTCCTGGCGAAATCGATGGCAACGGAAAACCATTGAAACCCTATCATTACAAAGTTTTTATCAACCCCTATACCGATGAAAAAGAATATGTAATAGAAGCAATGTATAAGAAACCTTATACAAATAATTACCCCGATCCATTTACGACTATAGAGAAGTCTGTGTATCGAGATTTAATTCATCTTTTAATAAAAATCAGTGAGAAGTTTCCTAAAAAGATTCCTTTTTTTATTAAACGATTAGAAAAACAAATTCTACCAGATGTAAATGAAGAAACCATAGGAACTTTGTATGAGACTTTCTGGGACGCTCCTTATCAGGGTCCGGCATTTGCCTGTTCTTTTGGTGTTGATAGCAAAGATTCTGAAAAAGCATTAAAAATACTTATAGATCTCACTAAAAATGAAGGACCGATACCTGGTATTTATGCTATGCGCTTTGTTAAAAAATCTGAAGCAACAATGGCATTTACTAAGTTTCCGGTTACATGTATGATAGAAATTGATGGCGTACTTTGGAATAAATCAAGAAAATTAATAGGTCTAAAAGAATTCTCACGCCGAATGATTCAGGTTTTACAACAAAATAATATTCCGTTTACCATTCATTGGGGAAAGAACTCTGATTGGGGTTTCCCGGACTTGGTAAAAGATATGTATGGAGACAATGCAGTAGAATGGAAAAAACAACGTAATAAACTATTGTCTAAAGAAATGGCAAAAGTATTTTCTAATGACTTTTTGAAAACTATAGGTTTATCAAATGTAGAGGACACAGAAAATGTAGAAGATTTGATAGCATCCATATAAAAAATGATACAACTATAGATAAAAGAATATTCTAAAAGAGGGGAGTGGCACTATTTAATAGTGTCATTTTTTAGGATATTAAGTAGAAGTTCCATTTATACCCTGTATAACTTGATCCCAATCAAAAGCTTCTCCGATATCCCATTTACCAGATTCTCTGAAATTAATGTGAGATAATATTCCATTAAAGTCTTGTACCTCATTAGTATTTAGAGTAGTATATCTTTTATTGGTTGATAAGAAGTTTCTAGGAATATTATAGGTGTTGGTCAAATACTTTAATAGAAGTACTAAACTCGTATACTGTTTTTGGGTATACGTAGCAAAATAATTTTCTCCTCTAAACGGAGTACTAAGCTTGGTATAAAAGTTTGTTTCATCTAGGCCACAATAAACATCAGAATTCGAATATATTGATACAAGATTTCTTCCGTTTTCTTTAAGAAAACCAATATTCGAAAGCTCAATCCCGATTGTTTGTCTGCTCATAGTTGTATTACCACCCACAGCACCTCTACTAAGATGATATGACCAATATTTTGAGGACCATAGTTTAAGTATGGTACCATCTCGGGCAATCACAAAGGGCACAGAAACATGATTTGAAGGTTGAGAGAGCTGTGCTATATCGCCTTTTAGGTACCCTGCTGTAAAGTGCAATACAATTTTTGTCTTAGTCTCTGTTTCCTTGTAGAAAAAAGAATCATCATTGTTTTCACGAATACAATCCAGATAGTTCATGGTTTCTCCATCTCCGATGTCAATAGAATTAGGTGAGAGAATAAATTTTTTCCTGTGAGAATCAAGTCCTGTTCTGTAAAAAGATCTTTCATGAGAGGGTATGCCTGATGCTTTCATAAATTCTTGTTTTTAAACATTTTTGGGTATACCCAAAAATTTCTTTAACCCTATTTTGTTAAGTAAAACTATTCTTCTTGAGCAACAATTTTACTCCATTCAGAGTTTTCGGTACTAATTAATGTTTCGATCCGACTAACAAATAGATTGAAGTGCTTTTTTTGATCTAAATAATGACCGGATTGGGTCATGTACAAAAACTTTTCATGTTTCAACGTTTCTGCCGTGGTGCGATATTTTGACCATTTTTCCTGAAATTTCATAAGTTCAGAGATTCCGGTAAGAATAGCCACCAGCATACCCAAAGCACCTACGACATAATCTAAATATTCTGGTCCCGATTTTAGAAACCCCGAAATGAGCGGAATAAAAGCAGAAAAAGTAATGATAAGTCCCTTGGTCCATAGATGCATTCTTTTATTCGCGACACTTTTGGTACCATACCATTTTATCTGGTCGTCGACTCTATTTGTTATGTATTGTTCTTCATTCATTGATTTAATATTTTTTTACGTAGCTTCAAAACGGTAAAAACATTTTGCTGGTGGTATTTTATTTTCGTTTTAGGGAAATTCAAGTTAAATTTAACAATCTTAATCGTCAAATTATAAATCCTCTATATTTTTTTTAGAAAAGTAAAAATAAGTAGGTACTTTTTTATTTATCTCATAAATTTAGGCTTTTAAAAAAGGCACCATCCTAAAAACTAACATGAAAAGACACGGAGTTTTTATAAGCTATAGTAAAAAAGACACCAAATGGCTAGATTCTTTAAGAGTTCATTTAAGTTTTTTGGAACGCGAATATAAGTTTACCATCTGGGAAGACTCAAAAATTGAAGTTGGCGCAGATTGGCGTGTAGAAATAAATAAAGCGATTAACTCTACAAAAGTTGCCATTCTTATGGTAAGTGCTAATTTCCTTTCTTCAGAGTTTATTAATAATGAAGAATTACCAGCATTACTTACAGCGGCAAAAGAGGAGGGAGCTCATATATTTCCCATAATTATTAGTCACTGCATGTTTTCTGATGTTGATGCTATTTCCAGGTTTCAAACGATAAATCCACCTTCAGAACCATTAATTGTAATGAATGAAGGGCAGCGCGATGCACTTTTTTTAAAAGTAACTCAGGAAATAAAACGTGTCTTATCTACTGATATCAATATACCCCATACCAATATACATCTATCTACGATTGAAGACTTAAAAATTTCTTTTAATCGTGTAAATATCATGAATATCTTTTTTGAAAACCATAATACCAATGGACTTTCTATAAAAGAGATATATAAATTATCAAAACTAAAAAAACGAAAAGAAGTAATTCGTGTAATTCATGAACTAGAAGCTCTTGAACTATTGGATAAAACCAAGATAGAAAACTTATCGTACTACAAATTAACCAGTATTGGTTATAATTTTGTAGAAGAGCATACCTTGATGTAATACTTGGTTGATTTATCCTTATTACTCCTGTTTTACGTCCTGAGCTAGACGACATAAAGCAAACCAACGCAAATACGTACTCAATTGGCTATCCATACTTCTCAAACTTTTTCTTTTAACATTTAATGTTGTTTCTTCTCCGTCATACAACATGGTATCCCATGAGACGTAATCGACGGTTTTATGAAAAAGTCCAATCAAAGATGGATTTACCGCCAATTGACCTATCGAGGTACTAAGTCGTAAATGTAAATTTGGCTTGAACATGATTTAAATAATTAATAATTAATTTCAAAAATAAAACTTAAAATTTCATCGCAAATCTTATGCCAAAAGCGCAAGAATTACAAAGCAATGTTAATGATTTAAAAAAGTAATCTTAAAATTATCATTCTTAATATATTAAGAAATAACCCGTTGTGCATTTTAAACAATGCTAATTTTAATATTGTTGATGTTTCTGTTGAATACAAATCTGTTGATGTA
>CANMDH010000066.1 GCA_947496555.1 uncultured Aquimarina sp.
ATTTTAAAGTTAAACAAAAAATATCGGGGGTTGCAACCCCCGATATTTTTAACTTACACAGTTAGTGAGATACTACCTATAAAATTAGTTTCTGGCAAAAACCTACTTACAAAAGTCCTCTTAATCCACAGGCTCCCAAGGGTTATGTTGAGACCAACCATGCTCTGGCATTGGCCAATATAGACTTTCTGTTCTCATGGTATCCAGATACTTTTTCAGCGCCAATACTTCATTGTTTTTACCATTATAAATCCTGTTAACTTCCTCTGGGTCTTCATGAATATTGTATAGTTTGATCTCACTTTTACCACCAAATCGTACTGCTTTATATCCTGTTTTCACATCTAAAGCAGCTTGTTGACTCCCTCCTTCTTTACTCTGTCGTATAAATTCCCAATACAACATCTTATGCCCAACAAATGTATCTTTTGTGTCAAACAACAAAGGAATTATAGATATTCCATCTGTTTTAACTGGTTTTTCAAGACCAGTCAATTCCATCATAGTGGGCATAATATCCTGAAAGGCTAAAATCTCATCTACATTACCGGGTTTAATACGTTCTGGCCACCAGGCAATAAATGGCACATGAATCCCGCCATCATACACACTACGTTTACCGCCTCTATATCTTCCATTATTATTAAAAAGATGATGCCATTCTTCACTAATTTTACCTACCTGTACATCTGCCCCATTATCGCTGGTAAATATCACCAATGTGTTTTTATCTAAACCTTGTTTCTTTAATGCACTCATTATTCGACCTATATCTGTATCCATTAATGTGATCATGGCTGCATATTTTTTAGCCTTATCAGGCCAGTCCATCTGCTCATAGGGCACCATTGACGGTGGATTATGTGGGCTATGCGGTATGGTATATGCCAAATACATGAAAAATGGGGATTCCTGTTTTTTATTTAGAAAATCAAGAGCTTCATTCGTAAATATAGTATGGCTATAGGTTCCTTTCTCTAATGTCATCCACTCCTCATTTTTACAAATCTTTTTAGGGTAATAATTGTGCGCTGCAACATGTGTATCATACCCCACAAAATAATCAAAACCTTTTTCTAGCGGGTAACCAGTACTGCCTTTGGGTCCTAATCCCCATTTACCAATACAGGCGTTATAATATCCTGCTTCTTTGAGTGCTTCGGGAAAAGTCAAATCTTGCGGACGTAGCGTTTCCTTTTCGGGTTTTCCACCAGGATTGCCTTTTATAAAACCATTTCCTTGATGCAGCCCCGTCATTAAACATGCACGAGAAGGACCACATACCGGACCTCCTGCATAAAAATTGGTGAATTTTTTCCCTTCCTTCGCTAATTGATCAATATTAGGAGTTTGAATTACTTTTTGGCCATAGGCTCCCAACTCACCATATCCCAGATCATCTGCCATAATAAAAATAATGTTAGGCTTCTTTTCTTCTATCTTTTTTGCTTTTTCAGCATCATTGCAGGCACTTAAATACATTATTATAAAAAGAAGGGTAATGAGCTTGAAGATTTGTAAATCAAACTTATTCATATATCCTATAAAATTTTTGTGTAACATCTTCAACTAGTTTTTTAATCCTTTAAGCTTGCAAGTTTCGGAATCTTCACTCCTGTATTTTGAATCCACTCTTCTAGTTTTTTATTCAATTCTAATACTTTATCTGGCATTTCTATAGCCAGATCAACTTTTTCTGATACGTCATTTTGTAAATTAAATAATTCGAATCTTTTGCTTTCATATCTTTTTATCAGCTTCCAATCTCCATCACGAATAATACTATAAGGCACGATATTTTTACCTCGATAATGAGGAAAATGCCAGTATAAACTTCTATCCAAATTTTTCTTATCATTATATAAAAGTGGTAGTATATTTTTTCCATCTATTTGCTGCTTCTCCTCTACCTCAACATCAGCAACTGCACAAAATGTTGGTAGAAAATCAACGCTATTTATAGGTACATCTATGATTTTCCCTTCTTTTATTTTGTTTGGAAATTTAATCACTAAAGGCACTCGTATCCCTCCTTCATAAGCAAATCCTTTACCTTTTCTAAGAGGAGCGTTAGAAGTAACACCAGATAACCCACCGTTATCACTATATAATACGACTATCGTATTTTTTTCAAGCTCTAGTTCTTTTAATGTATGTAAAACTTTACCTATATTTTCATCTACTTTGCTTATCATAGCCGCATAGGAAGCATTTTTATGATTTTCGGTTTTCTCTTTTTCTTCAAAATAAGACACTTTATCTTTTGGTGGTTGAATAGGGGTATGAACCGAATAAAATGCAAGTTGAAGAAAGAAAGGTTTTTGTTTGTTTTGTTGAATAAAACCTACTGCTTCTCTACCCAATCTATCCGTAAGGTACTCTCCTTCTTGTAGCCCTTCCTGTAGGCTTTCGATACGATAGACCACATCTCCTCTTTTACGTTGGTATGGGGTATAATAACTCATGGGTTGCCCCCAATTGCTTACTCCTATTTGCCAATCAAATCCCTGATCAATAGGATGGTAACCTTCATAACCCAAGTGCCATTTTCCTATATATCCAGTATAATAGTTCTCTTTTTTGAGCGCCTCTGCAATAGTAATTTCTTCTAACGGAAGGTAGTTTCTGTTTGGGATACCACTTTGTTTTCGGCTGGCAGGATGATGGAGTGTAAATTCTGCATTTCCTGGTGGGACACCCATATTCCAATCTTTTGCCATAGATGGAATATGTGTCGCTAATTGTATTTTGGCTGGGTATTTACCCGTAAGAATAGATGCTCGTGTAGGTGAACATACAGCAGCTGCAGCATACGCTTGTGTACATATAGCTCCTTCTTGAGCGAGTTGATCCATAAAGGGAGTCTCGTAATAACCACTACCACTAAAACCTGTATCTTTCCAGCCCAAATCATCTACCAGTATAAACACAATATTTGGCTTACTCTTCTCTTGAGCTAACAAAAATGCGTTACATAGGATAATACCAATAATCAATAATGCTTTTAATACTCTCATCTTTCTTTATCACTCATATTTTCAAAAGGATCGTCGGGATTATAATTTGGGTTTACTATAGGCAAAGAAGCACCTGTTTCACTCCACCAATTTTTAAGCAATACCATCATTTCTTCAACTTTCCCAGGCATATCCTTTGAAAGATCTTTCTTTTCTCCGATATCCTTTTTTATATTAAAAAGTTCGATTTTCTCACCTAATTCGAGTTTGCCATACAATTTTTTATGCTCAGCATCCAAGCCTTCAGTATTAAGATAATCACCAAAATAATAAATCAATTTATAATCGCCTTTTCTTACGATACTACCTGGTGTTTTCCCATACATCGGTACATAATGTGGATGATGAAAATACAATTCATCTCTTGTGAATTTTCCTTCGCCACTTAGTAACGGCATCAAACTCTCTCCATCTATTTTATAATCCTTCTGTTCTTTGGCATTTGTTATTTCCATAAAAGTGGGGTACATATCAATGATATGAACAGGGGTTTCGATTTCTTTCTTTGATTTTATGATTTTTGGCCATTTCATAATCAGCGGCACTCGTATTCCTCCTTCGTACAAGGAACCTTTAGACTCTCGTAATGGTGAATGATCCCAAAACCTTCCTAATGCTCCATTATCTCCAATTACTGCTATTAATGTGTTTTCTGATACACCTAGTTTTTCAATTTTTTCAACTATTAATCCTACTGAATAATCTAAATGTTCGGTCATTGCCAAAAAATCTGCTGTAGGTCTCTCAGACACTACACCCCATTTATCAGTCATTTTAGGATACCCTTTTTTTACATATTTATCTATCAAAATATCTGGTGCCGCAAGCGGAGAATGTGTCGTGAAATGTGAAACAAAAGCAAAAAAAGGATTGTCCTTGCTTTGATCAATAAAGCCTATAATTTCATTAGTAACATCCATCACCGCTTTATCATTTTTAGCCTTTCCCTCTGCTGCATCTCCAACCCAATCAAAACCATAGGCATTAAAATATGCCATCCCATTTTTTTCTTTGATTGGAGCGGCAGGATAATTATCTCCTACGTGCCATTTACCACTCATACCAGTGGTGTATGCAGCGCTTTTAAGCATTTTGGCTAGTGAATGCCATTGTGTGGGTAGTTTTTTCCTCACTTTAGGAGTGAGCATAGGAGCGTTCCCCCAAAACCTATTATTGATCACTTTGGTCATTCCCGATCTTGCAGGGTATTTACCAGATAAAAATGCCGCTCTTGTTGGAGAACATTGTGGCATAGCATAGGCACTATTGAATTTTGCTCCCTCTTTTACTAGTTTGTCAAGGTTTGGTGTATGTACAATTTCGCTTCCATAACTACCTACTTGATTCCAACCAAAATCATCAACCAAAATAAAAATGATATTTGGTTTTGCGTTGTTTTTAGATGCTGAAGATTGGCAATGAACCAAAAGAGGCAGTATTAGAATAGTACCCAGTATTAACTTCATGTATTTGATTTTGAGATATATCATTTTATCGCAGTAAGTCGTTCTGTTTCTTTTATGTTTCTCGCTTTGTTTGCGTTTACAATCCAGTCAAGAGAACTTTCTTCAAATTCTGGATTTGCTTCTGTGGGAATAGGCGCATTTGTGCTTTCTTGCCATAGCTTGAGATCTTTTAAAAGTTCTTTAGTTTTTTGTGGATATTGGTCTCTCAAATTTTTTGTTTCTCCTATATCATTTTTCAGGTTATACAATTCTAAAGCGTCATTTTCAAAATTCTCTATCAACTTCCAATCCCCTTTTCGAATGGCACCACCCGGGTATTGCCATAACAAAGAATTGGATCGCCCATTTCCGTTATATGATGTCAAATGCCAATAGATCGCATCGCGTTTTAATTGTCCTTCTTGTTTCAACAATGGTATGAAGCTCTCGCCATCTATCATCCTATTTTCAGAAATGCTCGTACCTGTCATCTCTGCCAGAGTTGGATAATAATCTACAACAGTTACAGGTGTTTTATCTATTGTTCCGGGCTTCACGATATTTGGCCATTTTACAATGAGAGGTACTCTGATTCCTCCCTCTGTGAGAGTTCCTTTTTGCCCTCTTAATGGCGAATTAGATGTCGCTACAATCTGACCTCCATTATCTGAAGTAAATATGATGATGGTATTATCGGTAAGCCCATGTTCTTCTAATTGATCAAGAACCCGACCAACACTATAATCCATATAACTCACCATCGCACCATAAGCGGGGACATTCTGTTGTCCATGTGCCTTTTTCCCTTTATATTTCTCAACCCATTCTTTTTTAGCATGTAGCGGAACATGCACCTGATAAAATGGGAAATACAAGAAAAATGGTTTGTCCTTATTTTCTGTGATAAAATTGCATGCACCATCTGTTAGAACATCTGTAAGATAAACACCTTCTTTTTGAGGAGCAATATTTCCAATACCATAAGGGCTAAAAAAGCTTTTAGGACTTCCCGATTTGCAGCCACCAATATTAACATCAAATCCTTGTCCCTCGGGACTAGTTTCTGGTTGGTCACCCAAGTGCCATTTACCGAAATGACCATTTGTATAGCCCGCTTCTTTTAGCACCTCTGCAATAGTTACTTCATCTTCAGCAATAAAACGCTTTGACTTTATCCCTTTTACTTTTTGCATTTTTTTAGGAGTACCGGCATACCAATCCACAGTATATACTCCTGTTCTTGGCGGATACTTACCTGTCATAAGACTGACTCTTGAAGGTGAACACGTAGGCATCATATAAGCATCGGTAAATACCATTCCTTCTTTTGCCAACTTATCAATATTAGGTGTGTCATAATACTCACTGCCATAACACCCCAGATCACTCCAACCAAAATCATCTACAAGAAAAAAAACAATGTTTGGCTTTTTTTTGTCTTGTGCCTGTATATTCAAAAACATACATACAGCTAACAAAGAAAGAGAAATCCTCATATTTAATTAGTTTAAAACTTCATAATGAAGAAATTGATATCCAGCCGGTTGGTCTATTGCGAACTGAATATTGCTGCCATTCATTTTTACGATCTTTTCTTCATTAGTCATTAAGTTTGTGAGTTTTACCTCAGCATCTTTCACGTATTTAAGAGTCATTTCTTTAGATATTTCATTGTTATTCAATTCTCTAAAAACAGTAAGATAGCCTGAATTCGTTTTTGCATTGTGGTTTTGAAAACCTGCCCAACTCTGATTATCGGGTTCATCCCCTATCGGAAAAACATATCCTTTATAAATATCTAGTCTGTGCTTTTTATAGATTGCTAATAAAGGTTTGATCTGCTCTCTTGCTTCTTTAGTATAATAATGAGTTTCCTGAAAGAATATTGGACTTCCCATTAAAGTAATAGCTACGGCATAGGGATGGTTATGCAAATGGGCATCTGTTTTTGTTTTATCTCCAGCCATATCGATATTTTGAACTGTAAGCTGAAATTTATTTAAGTTAACATATTTAGAAAGTTGCCAGGCATCTTTTAATACTTTGTAAGGTATATACATTACATTCTCACGTACTGTATTAATCTTTCTGTTTTCTAGATATATGTTTCCATATTCTCTACCATAAAAATAACCTGCTCTTGGTGCAATCTCTGTAACATCCCAATTAACAATAGTTTTGTAATCGGCATACTTGATAAGGCTTCTGGCCTTGCCTATGAGTTCATCTCGCTTTTTAACTGTTTTTAGATTAGCAAAATCCAGCTTAAAAGAAGAAAAGTTTCCACTATCATAATTTGTTTTCAGTTTATCTTCTGTAATAGTCCATGCAGCCCAAAGCCCAAGTTTTACATTAAGAGAGTCTGCTTTTTTACGAACATTTTTCCAGCCTTCTGGATAAATAGGATAGTCTTCTTTAATAAATTTTATCCGTTGAAACTCTTTGGAATGCTTTGCTGGCATCCATTCATCATTTTGCCATCCTTCATCAATCTGTAAAAGGTCAATACCTAAATCTGCTACGCTTTCTATCTCTTTTAAGACATTTTCTTCTCTTGCTGCATAAATACACTCTGTTGGTTTATCTTCACTACCCCAGGTATTGGCCATCATAATGATGTCGCGATCTGGATGTACAGGATACCTTAACCTATCAAATTGCTTGAGTGCTATGTTAGCATTATCTTCACCACCCGAGTACAAGATCACCCAATTTGCCCATGAATTTGTGTATTGATCTGTTTTTAGGTCAGCTGGAAACATACCTGCACCAGATATGGTAATTTTATGATTTGAGATTTCAAATTCACCAGTCGCAACATCTCCTTCTTTCCGTAAACTTGTTGATTTATTGGATTCTTTGATCAAAACTATCCCATCTTCTTTTCCGGATAGTATAGTACCACTTGCCCAATCAATCTTTTGATCTTCAAACGCTAAATGCTTTTCTGTTAGCAAATTTTTGTCCATATTGGTTTTAATCCCTTGCATGAGTCCGAATGCAATGACTTCATTAGGTTTTTCAGATAATTGAAGCGTTTCAGTAATATCTGTTGTGAATTTTTCATCCTGTGCAGCATAGCCTGGCATTGCTTTTAACTGAAGTTGTGTTCTCAATCCTTGTGCATCTGGATACGTCCAAATAATATATTTCACCATTATCTGTTTTTCGGGATATTCAAATTCTACTTCTACTAAAATATGTGTATTAGTAAATTTCTCATCATCAGATATCTTGGCATCTATTGATACAAGATTCCCTAGTACATTTTTATCAATTTCCCAATCGCATACACCTGTATCTGCTTTAACCCACTCTTTTGAAGATGAGTACTCTTTAAACATTGTGGTAGTTAGTCCATAATCAGTTATCTTATATACTCTTTCAATCTTTCCTGTAGCCACTATAAGCTCATTCCCTTTGGTGAAAACTTTAGCATTTTCATAAGATAACTCTAACTTGGGGAGTTGGCTCTGTGTGCATGATAAAAAGGAAAAAGCAATGATAAAAATTAGTGATGTATGCTTCATATATATACGTTTTTAATTTCTATTGGTCATTTATTTATTAGACATTGGATTTAGAATTCGGTTTCTTAATACCAATATGTTTTTTAATTAAGTTTGTATTTAGTTTTTCTTACTGGTTTGATGATATACTCATATTTCTAATCCACACCAGAACCTCAACAATTGTTCATTCAATCTCAATTTTAAACTTTTGAGTTGCTACATCAGCGGTATTCCAATCAAAATACAAATTAACCGAACCCTTACAACTTTTGCTTATTAAATTAGGTTGTCCAGAAGGACCAAAATCTTTGGCTTCTCTCCATTTTGCACCAATAGGTGAAATATAATTGAATACATATATTCCCTCCCGTTCTGGATAATGCCAAATTGCGGACTTGGGTTCTTTACCATTTACCGGGTTTAATACACCTAGTATTAAACCATTGGTATTTGAAGATACTCCAAGATTATGATTCCCTTGCAATCTAAAAGTACTCCAATACCATGGAAAAAAGTAACCTTCAAATTCAGGATAGTTGTATATTTTTCCTGGGATATTTGATTGCTTTGTAATATCCCAAACATTTAACACTCCTCCTTCTGTACGGTTTTTCCAGATTCTGGAAGGACCTTCTCCCAACCATCGTTTACTTAGCACATTTTCTTTTTTCACCTGAATTCCAATACCTGCGTAATAGTATTCACCTTTAGGAAGTGTAAAAGAATATTCAAGGGTTACGTACCCTTGAGCAGATACGATCCATGTGAAACTGTCAAAACCATTTATATTTTTACTTTCAACAACTATACAATTGTCTTTCTTATTGATTGTTACACTACCTCTACCATCAAGTTCAGAACGTTGTATTATTTTGCTGTTCTTAGACTTGTAGGTCAAAACCGGCGCAATACCTATAGGAAACTCCTCACCCGCTACTGATATTTCTTTAAGATTGCCTGTTCTCTTACTAAACTTAAATTTAGTACTTCCCATTTGAATCAAATAAGGATTAATAGTATCTTGGCTTAGTTTCATGTTTGAGTTACCAACAAATCCAGATGTCAATTTTTTTCTATTGATAATCCATGTCCATGTATTTACTTCATTTCCCTGGTTATCCCAAGCTTTCAATTGAAGAGCATCTTTGGTTTTCCAGTTCTCGGGTAATGTAAGATGTATTATACCTTTTTTACCTGCGGGAATATCATTTGTAACTACTTCAACAGGATATTTTCTATACCCAGATTTTGCTTCATTTGGTTTGGCAAAATCTAGTAAACTACCCGTAAATTTACATTGACTTGTATTAACAAAAGTGAATTCATTTGAGATAGGCAAAGCTCCGGTAAAATCATTTGGCAACTCTTTCATTTTAATCTGGATAGGTGACCATATTTCTTTGACAGCATAATAGGACCCTTCTTTTTCACCATGAGGCCCCACTATACCATCAGGAGCTTTATTGATTTGGGAATCTAGCTGGTTCCCTTTATCGGTGCGCATTATGACTTCATCATATAAAGCCCAGATCATAAGACCTCCTCCTACTTTTGATTTTTTAAACATACTCCAATAGTCCTTTAAGCTGGCAGCGCCTCCTCCATCATAAAGAGCATGTAAACATTCATTTGGCAAAACAATATGATTATTATTTAAGCGTTCAGTAAGCTCTTCATAAGAAGGGTAAAAACGCGTATCAACAATATCAAAAGAAGGGTTATAACCTTCAAAAATCTTTTCCTTTTTGGAAGCATTCTTTAACGGTCGCCGGTCTTGAATATCCCATAAAGAAAAATATTTATCCAACTCAGGATTATGTGAGCGGTGATTTCCATTACTCCAGAGTATGATACTTGGATGATTTACATCTCTAACCACCAATTCTTTTACCAACTTAGCCCCAATTTTTGTTTTTAAGGGATAATTCCAACCTGGAAGTTCACTCATAGCGAGCATTCCCAGAGAATCGCACAGAGTCAAAAAATATTCATCGGGTGGATAATGACAAGGACGAACACAATTGAAGTTTAATTCTTTAAGTAGTTGAAAATTCTCTTCCATATCTTCATGCGATAATGCCCTACCCGTTTTGGGGCGAAAACTATGCATGTTTGCTCCTTTTAATAATAAACGTTTTCCATTTAGGTAAAATCCATCATGGTCACGCACCTCAAATGTTCGAAAGCCAAATTTTTGAATAAAAGAGTGAATAATTTTACTCCCAGACATCAATTCTACTTTTGCTGTATACAAGGTTGGGAATTCATGTGACCACTGTTTAATATTAGAAAAATTACTCGTGATTTTGACAGGATTTTTACCTGCATCAATAGTAACAATAATAGGTTTTCCTATGATTTCTCCATTAGCCGACAATACTTGAGTTCTTAAATATTTGGCATCAGTAATTTCACTGAGGAAAGCATCCATAGTAAAGGTTCCACTCATATCCGCATCAATAGCAACACGCTCTATATATTCAACAGGTAGTACATCAATATAAACAGGGCGAAATATTCCGCCAAATAGCCAGTAATCGGCTAATCTTTCTGATCTCTGTACACTTTCATTTGCCGAAGATTTACTTACCTCAACCTCGATTGTGTTAATGCCATCTTTGAGAGTATCGGTTATTTCATAGCTAAATTGTGTAAACCCACCTTGGTGGTCCGAACCTACATTTTTTCCATTGATCTTTACATGAGTATCTGTCATTACTCCCTCAAAAGTTAATCTATAGCGTTTATCTTCCTGATGTTTGAATTGAAATGTTTTTCTATAATACCCAATTTCAGGATTACTTTTATATTTTTCATAATCCTTGCCATAGGTATAGTATCCAAAACCATGTAATTCCCAATTAGAAGGCACAGGCATTTTTGTCCAATATCCACTATTTCTTCCTGTCGATATTTTAAAATCCCATATAGTAGCATCAGCTGCATCTATACCTGAAAGGTAAATTCGTTGACCTATTGAATTGTAGGTAGCTAAAAATAGAAATAGATAGCTAATAATCATAACTGTTTTTCTCTCTATTGTTTTGAAAGATAAAAACACTATGTTGAAGGCACAATTTTTCAAGTTAGCCAATTTCTCAATCATATCTTCTTTAGATAAAATCTTTTATTTAACTTTTCTTACAGGTTTGATGATATATTCATATTTCATATTTCCTGACGGAATCATATATGGATCAAGAGGCATGGCTCCCCAGCTAGTATCTCCTCCTACTCCCATTTGTTTATAATCAATATTGACATTGACTAATGCTCTCTCTGGAATATCTATTGTATGTCTTTGTATTTTCTTGTAACCGGCATCAAAATCACTATTTAATTGGTGATGTGCACTAAAGCTTAAGTGTTTTTTTGTAGCTAAAAAGGCAATTCCATTACCTTTATCATTCACAAATTTCACCTCTCTTACATCGGTCTTATATCCATTTTCTTGTGGTCTAATGTAACGAAAATATAAATCTTTTACTTTTGCTTTATAATTCCTCACAAATGCTGCAGAGTTTCTATCTGCATAGTTTTCATGTGGTCCTCTACCATACCATTCTACGTGTTGGTATTCATTTTTTAGTACCAAATTATTACCAAATCGAGGAAGATTAGGTAGTGTATCTGATACGCCAATCAATTCTGTTGAAACAAGTATTTCTCCCACTCCATTAATTGTATAATTGACTTTTACCTCTCCTGATACATCTGGTAAGTGATATGAGGTTTCGATAATCACAGCGTTATTCTTTAATAAACCATTAGTAATACTTTTTTTACTTTCATCTACACTAGCTATTTTTTTTAACCCTTGATCTTGAGCAGCCTTTTTCCAAACCACGAATTTCTTCTGCATTTTAAATCCATAATCATTGTCTATAGGTGCTCTCCAAAAATTTGACACTATCGGTGATTGCAATACATTACCATTACCATAATCTAATGATACGAGGTGCCCTGAGTTTTTATCATAAATGATCTTAAACTCCTTCCCTTTTATTTCAAGATCTGTCTTTGTTGATTTCACTACTAGCTCTCCTGCTTTTTTTGGCTGAAACACATTAGGAGTTCCCGTGGTTAGCTGAAACTCTTCTTTAGCAACTTCATGACCGGATTCGAGGAGGCCCTCGGATGCTTTCAACACTGCATTTATGCTTAAATAATACTCGCTGTCATTATCAAATTGGGGAAGTTGAATTTTAACATCTTTTGTATTATGTGGAACTAAACTTTGGGGGTCAAAATCTCCATCAGCGACGGGCTCTCCATTTTTAAGTAGCTCCCAAGAGAAAGCAAACTTATTCAAATCCGTAAAATCATAGCCATTATATAAAGTAAGCATCCCAGTTACCTTATCAAATTCTTTAAATTTTATGTATTGATATACTTTTTTAACCTCAAACAAGGAGGGGTGTGGTGAACGGTCAGGATTAACGATCCCGTTAAGACAAAAATTGCCTGAGTGTCTCAATCCTTGCGAACCAAAATCGCCACCATATCCATAATATTGTTCTCCGTTTGTATCTTTGGTGATCAACCCTTGATCTACCCAATCCCAAATGAACCCTCCTTGTAGTACATCATATTTTTCGATGACATCCCAATAATCTTGAAGGTTTCCTACGCTATTACCCATAGCATGAGCATATTCACATAAAATAAAAGGTCTTTTAGGATTATTTTCTGCATATTTTATTAATCCGGGTATTCTGGCATACATTGGAGCCTGAATATCTGAATTTTCGAACTTCGTAGCTCCTTCATACTGTACCGGTCGGGTCTTATCTTTTTTCTTCAACCACTCATAGGTAGCAAAAAAATTCTGCCCATTTCCTGCTTCATTTCCTAAAGACCATGTCACCACACTAGCAAAATTTTTATCTCTTTCATACATTCGGATTGTTCTATCCAAGTGCATAGCTTTCCATTCGGGCTGATAGGCTGGGTGTATAGATTGTGCTTTCAAATTTTTATCAAAACCTCCTTGGTTACTAGCCCCTAAACCATGACTTTCTATATTGGCTTCATCTACCACATAAAACCCATATTCATCACAAAGTCGATAGAAATATTCATCTTTGGGATAATGGCTACATCGTATTGCATTAAGGTTATATTCTTTCATGACCCTAAGATCTTTCATTGTTAGTTCTTCACTCACCACATGTCCTGTAACCTCATCATGATCGTGTAGATTAGCACCTTTTAGATAGACAGCCATTCCATTCACTAAGAACTGGCTATTCTTGATCTCTATTTTTCTAAAGCCTACTTTAGATTTCATCGCTTCTAAAACATTTCCCTTTTTATCTTTTAGAGCTATCAGCAATGTATATAGATAAGGAGTTTCTGCCGACCATTTATTTACTTTTGGAACAACTCCGTTAAAATTTATACTAGATTCATCTCCAACAAGAATATCACTTGATTTTGAAAAAGAAAGTACTTCCTTTTTTCCATCCATTAATTTCGCCTCAATACCATACCCCTTTGCATCTTTTCCTCTGGTATTTCTATATGCTATATTTAAATCAAACTGTCCATCGGTATAAGTATCATCCAGACTAGCTATCGATCGATAATCTCTCATAGTAACTTTTGATGTGGCATATACATACACATCTCTTTCGATCCCACTTAATCGCCAGAAGTCCTGATCTTCCATATAAGAGGCATCAGACCATCGATATACTTCTACTGCTAATTTGTTTTTCCCTGGTTTAATATACTTTGAAATATTATACTCGGCAGGTGTTTTACTCCCTTCATTATATCCTACTTTCTGACCATTAACCCAGATGTACATTGCGCTTCTTACAGCACCAAAATATAGATAAACCTCTTTATTTTCTTTCCAATCGGTAGAAATTGTAAACTCTCTCTTGTAGCTCCCTACCGGGTTATAGCTATGATCTATAAATGGCGGATTTACTTTAAATGTATATCCGGCACTTACATATAATGGAATACCATAGCCTTCCATTTCCCAATTTGCAGGAACTTTTATATCATCCCAATCCGAAACATCGTAATCATCTCTATAAAAAAACTGAGGTCTTTCTGAAGGTTTTTTAACCCAATTAAATTTCCACATTCCATTGAGGGATTGATAAAAAGGTGATCCTTCATAAGCCTTAGATTTTAATGCTGACTCTTCGGTTTGATGACGATAAAAAGTAGCATGGGGATACTCTCTATTGATTTGAAATATTTCTGGATTTTCCCATTCAAGTCGTTCCTGCCCATAAACAGTTATTTGACCTATAAGAAGATATAATAGTGTGAATATTGTTACGTTTTTATACATTTTTAATTGTTTGATTTTATATTTATGTAAGCCTTATGTTTTGATCTATTTTTCGCTTATAAATGAGCTGAAAAATGTTCTGCAAATTAAATGTAAGTATAAAAGTTTAGGGGTTTGCTGCCTCTTAATCCCCTCTTGAAAGATTGTAACATTCTCACCCCCCATTTGAGACACTAAGGCTACGTTTAGTATACTGAATATCTAATTTTTGAGAATTTCAAATTTACCATAAGGTGACCAAATTGTACTTTTTTGCAACATAAATCACCTTACTATTACAACTAAAACCCATAAATTCATCGCAATAACTTTGATCTAAATTCTAGCATTATAAAAAATGAATCCAATAAAATTAGTCACATTCTTAGTAGCCCTTTTTTGCATTCTTTCTTGTAAAAAAAATTCAAATCAAAATACTGTAAGTGGTGAAACAAGAAGCGAAGCTAAAAAACCCAATATTATTATCTTCTATGTTGATGATCTTGGCTATGGCGACGTGGGTAGTTATGGAGCTATTAATGTTACGACTCCTAATGTAGATAAGCTCGCTAGGGGCGGAATTAAATATACCGACGCTCACAGTACAGCTGCTACATGTACACCTTCACGATACTCATTGTTGACAGGGCAATATGCTTTTAGAAATAATGCAGCAATTCTTGCAGGAGATGCGCCTTTGATTATTTCTCCTAATACTCCTACAATCCCATCGATGCTAAAAAAAGTAGGATACAAGACTGCTGTCGTTGGAAAATGGCATTTAGGACTAGGAGATGAAAATGTGGATTGGAATCAAGAAATAAAACCAGGGCCATTAGAAATAGGATTCGATTATAGTTATCTCATTCCTGCTACTGGGGATCGTGTACCTGCAGTTTTTCTGGAAAATCATACCGTTGTAAATCACACCTCAACAAACGAACCTATTGTAGTAAGTTATAAAGGAAAAGTTGGGAATATGCCTGTAGGTACAGAAAATCCTGAGCTATTACGACAAAAAGCAGATGGGCAACATAGTAATACCATTATTAATGGTATTAGTAGAATCGGATTTATGGATGGCGGAGAAGATGCACTTTGGGTTGATGAAGACTTTCCGGATATCTTAACAACAAAAGCTAAAGATTTTATACATAATGCCAAAGACGATCCTTTCTTTTTGTTCTTTTCTTTTCATGATATTCATGTACCACGCCTACCTAACAAGCGTTTTATAGGTAAAAGTACCATGGGAGTACGCGGTGATGTTATAGCACAGATGGATTGGATAACCGGGGAAATTATAAATGAATTAGAACGTTTAAGAATCGATAAGAATACCTTGGTCATCTTTACCAGTGATAACGGCCCTGTATTAAATGATGGATATCAGGATGAAGCTATTGAAAAATTAGGAGGTCACAAACCTTCAGGGATATACAGAGGAGGAAAATATAGTGCTTTTGAAGCAGGAACTCGTGTCCCTACTATTGTGTATTGGCCAGAAACTGTTCAACCAGGTGAAAGTGATGCATTATGGAGTCAGGTAGATATATACGCTTCTTTAGCAAAAATTACTGGGCAAGAATTAACCAAAAAAGAAGCTATCGATAGTAAAGATATATCCCAACTGTTATTGTCATCAAAGGGCAAAGGAAGAGAATCTCTGGTAGAAGAATCCTATACTTTTTCATTACGGAAGAATACATTTAAATACATCGAACCTCTTTCTAAAGAAAAAAACCGTTACGATTGGATTAAAAAAAACAAAGGCATCAAATCAGGGTTTGAATCTTTTCCTCAGTTATTCGATCTAAGTACAGATCCAGAAGAGCAACATAATATTGCAGAAAAAAACCCAGAACTTGTTAAAACAATGCAACTAGAATTGAACAAGATCAAAGAACGAAAAACAAGAGAGTTTTAAAATTTAATTAGTACTACTCTTTTTCTTTGGCGGATAAAATGGGTGATCCGTTTTTGTATCTGGTGTTCTAAACACCCAAGGTTTAAATTTTTCTAAATGAACTTCCCATTCTTCTTGTGTTTTTGTAGGATATTCTGAAGACCACCCCCCTTTTCTGAATGCTTCTGTAACTCCGGGGTCATTGACTTTTCGTCTCCATGCTTCCAATTCGGTAATGAGTTCTTTCTTAATTTTAACATACTCTGGGTTATTTGCAAGATTATTCATTTCATAAGGATCACTTTCAAGATCATATAGTTCAAAATCAGGTTTTGATGATGCCATGAAAACGGCTTGCTCTTTGGTAAGTTGGCCTTTCATATGCAATACATTTAATTGTGCTAAAACTGGATAACTTTTCTCTTTATATTGATTAAACTGGCAATAAGCTCGCTCTGGCATTAAGTTATGGATCAATTTATATCTAGATGAGCGGATAGCACGCATAGCATCATGAGTATCATCCATCTTATCTCTCGCTGCAAAAACATACTTCCTGCCTTTGACTTCATCGTCAAACAAATTCTTTCCTTGTAACGGGTGAGCAGAGGTAGCTCCTGCAATATCCAAAATAGTCTTAGAGATATCAATAGTCATTACCATATGATCAGAAACGGTTTTTGGTTTTATTTTTCCTGGCCAACGTGCTATGATTGGCACTTGTATACCCCCATCATACAAGAATTGCTTTCCTCTGGGCATACATCTCCCATTATCTCCTATAATAAATACTAAAGTATTATCAGCTAAACCTTCTTTTTCTAACCTATTAATGATTTTACCGACTTGTCTATCTACCAATTGCATAGCTTCTAATCCGTTCGCCCAATCACGTTTTCCTAGATCGGTTTGAGGGTAGTAAGGAGGAAGTTGTACTTTAGAAATATCAATAGGATGTACCGAGTCACGTTTCCATCGCCTGTGTGTTCCCCCAAAAGTAATTTGTGCAAAGAAAGGTTGTCCTGTCGCTCGTTCACTCCAATCTTTTCCTTGGTAGAGGTTTCCATCAAAAGTAAAGTTTAGATCTGTTTTTCTATTTTCCATAAAACAGGTAAAATATCCTGCCTCCTCTAAAAGCTTGGTAATGGGTTTTATACCATATGGTAATGGGTCTTTCAGTTCTTTAGCAGTACGATGCTGGCTAGCTCCAATATAGTTTTGATGAAACCCTGTTATCATTGCAGAACGCGATGGTGAGCAAACGGGCGCAGTAGCAAATGAATTTGTATAGCGAATTCCTTCTTCTGCTACTTTGTCAACGTTTGGGGTTTGAATCCCCGGTTCTCCGTAGCAAGAAAGTTGATACCCCCAATCTTCGAGCATGATCCAAACAATATTGGGTTTATCAGTAACTGTTGCTGCTTCTGGGGTTTTGTTTTTTTTACAAGCAAAAAATATACATGCTATACATACAAGTCTATATATCATCTTTGGCTTCGATTTCATTGTGATTATATTAGATGAAGTGAATCAATACTTAAATTATTTTTTATTCTTTACCTTTTTCTCAAGTAAAAACTCGGGGTGATCTGTCCTAGCCTCTGCTAAAAGTTTCTTTAATTCTGAAACTTTTTCTTGTTCTTGATGATATAGATCATGACTTTCTGAAGGATCTGTTTTAAGATTAAATAATTCATAATGATCCTTCACAAAATAGATAAGTTTCCAATCCTCTTTTATCAATGCCTGAACAGGTCCTTTCTTTTCATTAAATTCCCAATACAAATAGTCGTGTTTTATCTGCTTTGTACTTTCTAACAAAGTTGGCAAATAGGATTTCCCATCTACCGCTACAGAAGGTTTTACTCCTGCAATATCACAAGCTGTTGGTAAAAAGTCCCAAAAAGCTGACATATGGTCGGTTTGAGTCCCAGGTTTTATTTTCTTAGGCCACCGTGCAACAAAAGGCATACGAATACCACCTTCATACAAATCACGCTTTTTCCCTCTAAAAACACTGTTGCTATTAAAAAACTCATCATTTATGTTGTCATACTCATGGCCATTATCACTAGTGAATATGACTAGTGTATTATCATCTACTCCAAGCTCTTTAAGCTTTTCAAGAATACGGCCTACATCTTTGTCTAATCTACTTACCATAGATGCATACGTAACATGACCATTTTTATCATTGCGATAATGTCCCATTTTCATTTCTCGCATTGGCCAATTCTGATCAACGTATTGCTTCTTTTGTTCTTCAGGGATAGTTAATTCGTAATGTGGAATTGTATATGTTAAGTATAAAAAGAAAGGGGCTTCTTGTGTTTGTTTATCAAGAAAGTTTAGTGCCTTTTCAGTAAAAAGATCTTGTGAATATTTCCCTATTTTATCCATCATTACATTACCATCAAGATTCATTTGAGTATCATTCTCCCAGATTTTTTCAGGATAATAATGATGTGCCGCACCGTGCTTATTAAAGCCATAGAAGTAATCAAACCCTTGTTTATTAGGTTTGCCTTCATCTAGATTTTCTGCAAGCCCCCATTTGCCAACAATTGCAGTACGATACGCTGCTCGTTTAAGTTCTTCTGCTACAGTTACATCATTATTAGAAATATCGACAGGCTTACCCGATGTAGTCCATCTTGGGTTTTCTCTTACAGGAGAGTGCCCCGTGTGCATGCCTGTCATAAGACTAGCTCTGGATGGTCCACAAACTGTAGAACCGGCATAGTGCCTAGTAAAAATCATCCCTTCTTTAGCCATTTGATCGAGTGTTGGAGTTTTAATCTTTTCTTGACCATTAAAACCTACATCTCCATAGCCCAGATCGTCTGCCAAAATGAAAATAATATTTGGTTTTTCATTCTTATTAATAAGCTGACTTTTTTGGGCTGAAGAATTAGATTTTTTACAAGCTGTAAAGAGTATTGCAAAAAAAGAAAGTAATACTATACAAAATTGCTTTACTACATTTTTCATTAAAGAACCTATATTGAATTCATATTAAGATAAATATATACATATATACTCAGGTTCATGCTTGTCTTACTAGGCCTAAAGAAAGATTGTAACATTCTCACCCCCTATTTGAGACTATAGTGATACAACAAGGAAAAAGAGTATACTACTTTTATAAAAAAATTAAGATACTTATTGTATTTAGTAATCATCGAGACATTTTATTAACCATAATTATATATTATTATGAAAAAAACAGACCACACGCAACTAACCATACCCCTATTCTCATTGAGGTATGGTTATCCTATTAAATTTTTGTTGCTATTAATTTTCGCTTTGCTAATGACTTTCGGTCTACAAGCTCAAACCACTATTGATAATCCGGATTTCGAAAACGAAACATCAGAATGGGCTATATGGGGTGGTGCAGAAAGGGTTCAATCTAATGCAAAATCAGGAAGTTATGCTCTTAGTGCCGTAGACAACAGTGGTGCTAATCAGGTCATAACCGGATTAACACCTAATACGACATATCTAATAACAGCATGGGCAAAATCTTCTAATGGCTCCCCTATTAATATAGGTGCTAAAGAACATGGCGGGAATGAAAAAAACAAAACAGTGAGTAATACTCGTTATAGAAAGATCTATCTTGAGTTTGTTACAGGACCTGCCAGCACTTCTGCCAGAATTTATATTTACAAACCAGCTGGTGGGATAGGTATAGGTTATGTAGATAATCTAAGTATTATTTCTTCTCCAAAGTTCCCCTATAAACTTGCCTGGGCAGATGAGTTTAATGGTACAGGGCCAGTAAATGAGAATGATTGGAGATCTGGAACCGGTTTCCAAAGAAATAAAGAATTGCAATGGTACCAACCACAAAATGCTACTCAAAAAGATGGTAATCTTGTTATAGAAGGTCGAAAAGAAAGGTTCCCTAATCCCTGGTACGACCCAAACTCGACTGACTGGAAGAAGTCTAGAGAATTTGTAGATTATACCTCTTCAATAGTAAGCACTAATGGAAAACATTCCTGGAAGTATGGTAGGTTTGAAATAAGAGCAAAAATCACAAACTTAAAAGGTACCTGGCCTGCAATCTGGCTACTTGGCACCTCTTGCCAATGGCCTTCGGGTGGTGAAGTTGATATCATGGAGAACTACGGAGGTAAACTTTTGGCCAATTATGTTTGGGGAAGTAATACTCGATGGAGAGGGGTTTGGAATGCAAAAAACAGACCTGTAAGTAGTTTTGGCCCTAATTGGGTTGATGATTATCATATCTGGACACTAGATTGGGATGAAGATCGTATGTCTATTTATGTTGATGATATACTATTGAACACCCAGGATTTAGATAAAACAATAAATGGAACCGCTAGTTGCCCAGGGCAAAACCCATTTAGAAAACCGCAATATATAATTCTTAATCTGGCTCTAGGGAGTAATGGCGGAGACCCATCAGGAATAGATTTTCCGACCCAATACCTGGTAGATTATGTACGTGTTTACCAACCATTATTTAGAACTGATGAATCTCCTGTAGTAAATATCAACGGTCCATATAGTAGCGATTTTCTAGTTGAAGACGATGATGATGATGATGATGACGAGTGTGACGACGATGATGATGATGATGAAGATGGAAAGATTTGTTTCAGCAGTGCAGGGTCTATGGATCCTGAAGGCTCTAAATTATCTTACTTCTGGAATTTTGGCGATGGAAATACAAGTACTAAAGCCAATCCACAACATGGATATTCTAAAGCTGGGATTTATACGGTTACACTTACGGTTACTGATTATGAAGGTAGATCAGAATCTACACAAACAATTGCAACGGCGATTCCTCCTGGAAGCATTATCTATTATAACGTAGTCAATAAAACAAATGATCTAAAGCTGAAACCTAAAGATGCAAATGATGATTCTGCAATCGTTCATACTTTTGCTAATGATACTACACAGTGGACACAGTGGGAAAAAATTGAAACCGATAGTAGCTATTTTTATTTTAAAAACAGACAAACAGGGAAACATTTTAGACCTATAGAGGATGCTGTTAGTTCCAGAATAAAACAGGTGCCGAATTCTGCGACAGGCACATTTACGCAATGGAAACTTGTGGATAGTGGCGATGGATATAATCATATTGTAAATCGGGGAACTGATAAAAAAATAAGGATTATATCAACAAATAACAATAATCCATTCATTGAACTGACAGGGGATAATGCAACAGGAATCTGGACTAGATGGAAACTGGATATTGCAGACATTTTAGTGAATACTTCGAGAAAAGAAGGTGACGATGACGATGAAGATGATGAAAACTCATTATCATTCGAACTCTTTAATTATCCAAATCCTTTTAGTATTGAGACTACAATTCGTTTTTCGATACCAAATGATGAGATTGTAGATATGGCTATTTATGATGTTAGAGGTCAAAAAATACGCAATATTGTTCCTGGTATTCAACACGAATCAGGTGAACATAGCTATCGATGGGATGGAACCGATGATTCTGGAAAATCTGTTCGTACTAGAACGATCTATTTTATTAAAATAAAAGCCGGGGATTATGAAGCAACAAGCAGAGCAATACCCATAAAATAAATTAAGTTTCTCCTAATTAGAAGATTAACCCTGTTAAAGTTTACCTTTAGCGGGGTTAATTATTATTTGGTTATATTATTAAGAAGATACCGACCGACTAGCTTTATTTAATTTTGTTCTATTTATTATTTCGGAAAATTAAAAATAGATGGATTGATGGTTTTATCTGATTGGGTTTTCTGAAGATACCAATATAATGGGCACTCTTTCCAAAGTTAATTTAACAAGTATTTAAACTATGATTTGTAAACCTTTAGGTAAACAAAATTGTAAACATAGTATATTCTATAAAGGATATGTAAATTAAACTCTGTCTGTTGTTTCAATTCCTCTGGGGCTAGCCCCAGAGGAATTGGTGTTTAAAATC
>CANMDH010000067.1 GCA_947496555.1 uncultured Aquimarina sp.
AGCAAAAACTCCAAAATAGAAAATAAACTAAAATAAAAAAGACTGCCTAAATGTTTTTAGACAGCCTCTTTTTTATGAACAAAAGTTAATAACTTTAGTTCATAAACAGTTGATAACTAATATTATAACAACTATTGATCAACTAATCAATTTTTCTTATCTTTATATAACAAATTACAAGATTTAAGAGATGACAAAAGGATTCCTAAACTTTGTAATTACACAATACGTTCTTTGAACAATTAAAGACCAGTTTGGAATTAAAATAAATATGAAACGAAAGTTATTTTTTTGAGTACATCCTTGAAATCAATTTAAGGGCCTTACTTTGAAATAATTTCAAAATGAAATTCAAAAGAAAAAATTAAGTTTTGACACCTTTTTAATTTTAAATGGCATAAGACTATATAAGTGAAAAACTGAAAAATTACTAACGTGATTAACAAAAGCAGACACCTCTAATAGTCGTAAGAGTAGCTCACAAATTATTCAAATCCTTGATTTAATAAATTTAGGCTACTCAAAAATGGAAATAATGATTGCATGGTATAAAAAACGAAAGTTTTTATTTTATTGCGGGTAAAACAGCTAACATGGTAGATAATTATTTCCGATGAAGCCATATCAAAATACTTGTATTCTTGATATGGCTTTTTATTTTTTTACAGATCCCTATATTATTAGGTTTAAAATTACCCATCTTCTATTTATTACCCTCTTTGTTTCAGGAAATTCCAATTCAATCCCTTTAACGCAAAACTAATAATGCATAGGTTGCATTTACATGACTAGATTTGTATCTTCGCGCACGGAAAATTGCTATGGCAAATGATCAATATGCGATCATACGGTAAAAAAACACTGCCAACATTGTTTGCCTTAGAAAAATTAAACGACTAATTATTTCCTTAAAAAAGAATAACACATATAGGTATCACAACCCTAGGTCGCACAAAGAAATCGAGATACCGCTATAAAAAACAAGAAATATGGGAGTTAATACTTCAAAAATTGTTTACACCAGAACGGACGAAGCACCTGCTTTAGCAACCTACTCTTTTCTACCATTGGTTAGAAAATTCACGAAATCAGCAAATATAACTATCGAAACAAAAGATATATCTCTTGCTGCTCGTATTTTGTCTAATTTTCCTGAAAAATTAACCGATAAACAAAGACAAGCCAATGCTCTTGCTGAGCTTGGAGAACTTGCTCAAAAACCAGAAGCAAATATTATCAAACTCCCAAATATTAGTGCATCAATTCCTCAACTAAAGGCAGCCATTGCTGAATTACAACTTCAAGGGTTTAATATACCAAACTACCCCGAAGAACCAGAAAATGATACCGAAAAAGAAATCAAAAGCAGGTATGATAAGATCAAAGGTAGTGCTGTTAATCCAGTTCTTAGAGAAGGAAACTCGGATCGTAGAGCACCAAAACCAGTGAAAGAATACGCTAGAAGAAATCCTCATTCTATGGGAGCGTGGAGTGCAGATTCAAAAACGCATGTTGCTACCATGGGTAGTGGAGATTTTCGTTCTAACGAAAAATCTGTGACTGTATCAAAAGCAGGAGATGTAAGGATCGAATTTGCCGAAAACAACGGAACAACTACAATTCTAAAAGAAAAAACAACCCTACTAGAAGGAGAAGTTATAGACGCAACAGTTATGAGCAAAAAAGCACTTATCGCTTTTCTTGAAGAACAAATTGCTGATGCTAAAGATAAAAATGTATTGTTTTCATTACATATGAAGGCAACTATGATGAAGGTGTCTGATCCTATCATATTTGGACATGCCGTAGAAGTGTTTTTTAAAGACGTTTTTGAAAAACATTCAGAAGTTTTAGAAGAAATTGGTGTAGAGATAGATAACGGTTTCGGTGATCTTGTAAACAAACTTAAAAGAGTCCCTGATGCCAAAAGAGCAGAAATAAAAGCCGACATACAGGCTTGCTATGAAAAAGGCCCAAAATTGGCAATGGTAAATTCTGATCAAGGGATTACAAATCTACATGTACCAAGTGATATTATTATTGATGCTTCTATGCCAGCAATGATTCGTAATTCTGGACAAATGTGGGATGCAGATGGAAACACACAAGATACAAAAGCGGTGATCCCAGATAGTAGTTATGCTGGTATTTACCAAGAAACTATTGATTTCTGTAAAAAACATGGCGCTTTTGATCCAACCACCATGGGGACTGTACCTAATGTTGGATTGATGGCCAAAAAAGCAGAAGAATACGGTTCTCATGACAAAACTTTTGAGATTCAAGGAGATGGAATCGTTCGCGTAGTAGATGCTGACGGAAATACGTTAATTGAGCACTCTGTAGAAAAAGGTGATATCTGGAGAATGTGTCAAACCAAAGATGCTCCAGTTAAAGATTGGGTAAAACTCGCCGTTAATCGAGCTAGAGCAACAAATACTCCTGCTATATTTTGGTTAGACAAAAACAGAGCTCATGATGCCGAATTGATCAAAAAGGTAAACACCTATTTACCAGAACATGATACTATGGGGTTAGATATAAGAATTATGTCCCCTATAGAAGCTACACGCTTCTCTTTAGAAAGAATCAAAGATGGTAAAGATACAATCTCTGTTACCGGAAATGTACTTCGCGACTATAATACAGACCTCTTCCCTATTTTAGAACTGGGAACCAGCGCAAAAATGTTATCTATTGTTCCTCTTATGAATGGCGGTGGACTTTTTGAAACAGGTGCAGGTGGTTCTGCTCCAAAACACGTCCAGCAGTTTAATAAAGAAGGGCATTTGCGATGGGATTCTCTGGGAGAGTTCCTGGCACTAGCTGTTTCTCTTGAACATCTTGGCGAAACAAATAATAACTCTAAAGCATTACTAATAGCTGAGGCATTAGACCAAGCAACTATAAAATTTTTGGACAACAAGAAATCTCCATCTAGAAAAGTAAATGAACTTGACAACAGAGGAAGTCATTTCTATTTGGCAATGTATTGGGCACAAGCACTTGCAGAACAAACCCAAGATACAGATTTACAAAAAGAGTTTGCTGTTGTAGCCAAACAGTTAGAGGACAATGAAACAAAAATCATCCAGGAATTAAATGATGCACAAGGTAGTGCCGTAGATATGGGTGGATATTATTGGCCAGATGTTACTAAAGTATCTAATGCAATGAGGCCAAGTAGAACACTAAATAATATAGTCGACGCTTAATCCAAAAAAATAATTTATCATATCAAACCTGCACGGAATTAGTCATGCAGGTTTTTTTATTCCCAAAAAATGTAAAACATAATGCTTACATGGTATTATTTACGTCTTCCTTAATGAATACATTCAATTTATTTTTAATAGATGCAACCTTTATGTTTTTACGTTGTCAATAGTAGTATATAGATAAGTATCTTTAAAGAAACTCTCAATCAAGTATAGTTTAATTGGAAACCAATATCCTGCATACGCATAAAGACCTTGTAGAAAAAAGCAAGTCTGGTGATAGGAAATCTCAGTACCAATTATATGAGCTCTATGTAGATGCTATGTATAATATTAGCTTTCGTATGCTCGGAACTAAAGAAGATGCCGAAGATATTATACAAGATAGTTTTGCAGAAGCATTTAAAAAGCTTAAGACTTTTAGATATGAAAGCACTTTCGGATCGTGGCTAAAAAGGATTGTAATTAATAAAAGTATAAATCATCTTAACCTAAAAAAAATACCAATCTCACCCATTGGACAGTACGAACATAAGATAAGCGAAGAAACAAGTGAACCATTGCAAGTTTTTGACATCAATAAAATAAAAAATGGAATCAAAATACTTCCCAATGGATATCGAGAGATCATTAATCTTTATCTCATTGAAGGATATGATCATATTGAAATCTCAGAAATTCTTGGAATCACTATTTCCACTTCAAAATCCCAATATCACAGAGCAAAGAAAAAATTAATTGAAATTGTAAATACGCTAGAATACAATGGATAACTTTGAAAAATATATACAAGAAAACAGACATCTCTTTGATGATCAAAAGGCCGACAAACAAAAGATTTGGCAAAATATCGAGTCCAACCTGGATAATACAAAAGTAATTTACCTTTGGAATTTATCCGGCTTAAAAATAGCCGCCACTATTTTGGTTCTTGTGGGGGTTTTCTCTATTACAGGCCTTTTCATTACTTCAGAATTTAATCAAAGTGAACAAAATGAAATAGTACACCAAGAACTGAAGGATATAGACATCTATTATAAAAACTTAGTGTCATTTCAAGTTCAACTCGTTAATAACCATCCAAAATTAAAACCAGAAAATAAAAAAGAATTCTTGTCTTTTATGGATGAGCTAGATAAAGATTATGAAATTCTTAAACTGGAAATGACTAAAAACCTGAACAATGAATACATTCTTGAAGCCATTGTTAATAATTATAAGAAAAGAATAGAATTGATTGAGAACTTACTTGAGCAAATCAATGATTCTAAAAAATCAACTGATAATGAAAGCTATATTTTATAAATCACTTTTATTAATACTGATATCACAGTTTTTGACGCCAAGTGTTTGGGCGCAGGAAAAAGTATCCAAAACCATAGAAAAAATGTATCCCCTAACTAATGCAGGAGAATTACATTTAGAAAATAAATATGGAAATATAATTATCAATGGCTGGGAAAAAAAGACAATACAAATCAAGGCCGAAATACAAGTAATTAAAAAGAAAAAAGAAGATGCTGAAGAATTACTAAACCGGATTAAAACAAAAATTAATAATACCGAAGATTTTATAAGTATCTCTTCTGTTATTGAAGAGAAAAGTAATAGCATGTTTTCTCGGTTCTTTAATAAAGCTAATCCTTTTGACTTTGATAAAAGTAATATCCAAATCAACTATACTATATACCTGCCATTCAATGCAGAAGTTAATCTAACCAACAAATTTGGTGACATCATCATAAGTAGTTGGAATGGAAAATTAAAAGCCAATGTTCAACATGGAGATATGTGGGTAAACAAAAGTCTGAACAATGCTAACATCGAAATGAAATATGGAAAATTAAAAACCAAGTCCATTACTTATGGAAATATACGTTTCAAAAATGGGGAAATTGATATCGCAGCATCAAAAGATCTTAAAATAACCAGTAGTGGTACCGTACTAAATATTGAAAATGTCGAAGCACTAGAGATACATTCTAGTAAAGACAAAATAACCATCGATAACATTGGAAGCATCCAAGGAAAACTTATGTTTAGCACAGTGAGTTTAAATACTGTATTAGAAAGTATTAATCTTACTATGGAAGTAACAGATATCTGGGTGTCTAAAATTCAAAAAACCAATCCCAATATAGTAATTGATCAAGAATCATCAGAACTGAATATTAATATTAAAGGTGTAACAATTGATTTTAATGCTTCTCTGGAGCAGGGACTTTTAAGAATCCCCAAAACCTTTACCAACATTAAAACCGACTTGATAGACAAGCGAAAAAGAATTAGAGAGATCAACGCTACTTATGGAAATGGTAGTCTTGCGGGAAAATTTCAAATTAATGGTAAAAAGGGAGTTATCATTTTAAAAGAGTAATCCAATTTTCACAACCTAACCAGAAGCTTACAATGTAATTAATAACCATAAAAAAATGGGTTAAATGCAACTATTGTCAATTTAATCTGTCAATGATATAACAAACCAAGTATAAATGAAGCATCTAGGAATCATATTACTTTTTACTTTAATCGGGTATATTTCAAAAACAACAGCTCAAGAATCTCAAGATTATATAGAATTTAATGACAGAAAAAATATAGTGCATGGTTTTTATTTGGGAATAAATCCAAGTTATGGAGAAATTGAAGGTAAAGAAACATATATAATGGCTCTTAAAATGGCCTATGTTGTTAACCGCCAGCTTGAAATTGGGTTTGAAACAAAAGGTTTTTACTCAGAACAGAATCTACGAGGGATTTTCTTATCCAATTCTGCTGATTTAGGAGGGGTCTATGCTGGTTTGCATTTAGAACCCATCTTGTTTAGTAAATCCAGAATCAATCTTTCTTTCCCCATTTTAATAGGTGGCGGTGCTACGGGTTATATCAATGATGATTGGAATGATGATGAATTCGAGGAGAATCGAGAACAAGACTGGGACGCAGTATTTGTGGTAGAACCAGGTATTAATGTCTTGTATAATATTTCCAGATATGTTCAATTAGAAACCGGAATGAAATATAGGTTTTCTAGCAAGGTAGACTTATCCACCGATGATATTACACGGATCAATGGATTCTCATTTGGTTTTGGACTAAAAGTTGGGATATTTAATCTAGGTAAAAATCGCTATAAAAAAAATATACCAAATCATGAGTGAATCAAAAAAACCTGCACCCGAAAGCTTAAATGTTCTATATGTGTTTTCTGAAAACAATAAAGTATATATTAAAAACACAGTTAACGGAACAATAAATAAAGAAGAATGGCATCCTATCAATTTTCAGTGGAGACTATAAGTACAACTTAAGAAGAATCTGAAATTACTTGAAACAGACAAAAAATATTGAACAAAATGCAATATAAAATCTCCTATAAATTTCAATATGAATTCAATATCCCAAAAAAGTAATAAAACCACCAGTTTAACTCTTTTTCAACCGACTTTATCAGAATCCACTTTATATAAAAAGCACACACTTCTATCTTTACTATCATTATGATAAAAAACTAGGTATACATGAAACTTAAAAAAGTATATATATTCCAAATATTGGTTTCAATGACGTTTTTTGCCAATGCACAAACGTTAACTCAGACCGTAAAAGGCAAAGTACTTGATGCTACCACAGGAAGACCTCTACCTGGGGCAACAATAACTCTTTTAAATGTTGAACCATCCCAAGGAACAATTAGTAACAATCAAGGTTTTTTTATCTTAGAAAATGTCCCCGTGGGGCGGCAATCTTTTCTTTGTAGCTTTTTAGGATATGAAGATTCATTCATATCAGAAATACTTGTAGGATCAGCAAAAGAAATTGACCTAACTATACGGTTAGTCGAATCGTTAGAACAGCTTAATGAAGTCATAGTTACGGCTCCAAAAGACAATATAATTCCCAACAACAAGCTAGCCACAGTAAGTGCCAGATCTTTTAGTGTAGAAGAGACCAAACGATTTCCTGCCAGTATTAGTGACCCTGGTCGCATGGCATTGTCGTTTGCAGGAGTTACTAATTCTGACGATACCACCAATGAGATCGTCATTAGAGGAAATGCTCCTAATCAATTACTTTGGAAAATTGAAGGAGTTGAAGTTCCTGAACCTAATCATTTTTCTGAAGAAGGGTACTCACCTGGAGCGATAAGCTTGTTAAGCACTAATATGCTGGGAAAATCAGACTTTTTCACAGGGGCATTTCCCGCTGAGTATGGTAATGCAACTTCTGGAGTTTTTGATATTAATTTACGCAATGGGAACGCGAATAAAGCTGAATATGCCTTTCAATTAGGGGTGCTTGGCGCCGATCTATCATTAGAAGGCCCCTTCAGTAAAGATTATAAAGGGTCGTATCTAATTAACTATCGTTACTCTACTCTCACACTTCTTAACGAAGTAATCGAAGTTTCTGATAACAGCGTACCAAAATTTCAGGACCTATCATTTAAAGTAAATATGCCAATAAGCAATAAAACTAATGTATCGTTTTGGGGTATCGGCGGAATTAGTGAAGATAATCAGGAAAATGCTGAACAAATCAATCCAGACCTAACCGAAGATGAACAATTTGATTCCAAAACATATATGGGCGGTGTAAATATAAAACACTTTCTAAACGATAAAAGTACGCTTGATGCAGCACTATCATACTCGGGAAACGAAAGTAGTTATGAACTAACATTAACACAACCCAGTACTAATGATTCGTTTATAGAAAGAGACCTTTTAGAAAATAGTGCATTGCGTTTTAGTTTAAACCTTACCAATAAATTTAACCCAAAGACTACCCTAAAAACTGGTGCAATTTTAAGCTACTTAAACTATAATGTTTTAAGCGATGAGGTTCGCAATACCGCACAAGACATTTTGGTAAATGAAGACGGAAATGGCACAATGGCACAATTCTTTGCTCAAGTAAAATACAGGTTTAACAAAAAACTATCTTCAACCTTTGGATTTCATAGCACATATTTTTCAATAAATGAGGACTTTGCAGTAGAGCCTCGAGCCGGAATTGAGTACAAAATCCATCCAAAACATACGATAAGTGCAGGAATAGGGATTCATTCCAGAAGAATGCCTCTTAATCAATATTTTGTTCAAGTCGAAGATCAACAAGGCACAATATTTACCCCTAACCAAGATATTGATCTTATGAGAGCAACTCATTATGTACTAGGCTATGATTGGCGAATTATTAAAAACGGCCACTTAAAAATTGAAGCATATTATCAGGATATTGACAAAGTAGCTATTGCGGCAGACTCCAATTTTACTTCTTCTTTTATTAATGGAACATTTATTAACGGAGCCTTTACTGATAACGGTAAAGCAAGGAATTATGGAGTAGAGTTAACTTTTGAAAAGTTTTTTTCAAAACAATATTATTTTTTAACCACTGCTTCCTTATTTGATTCCAAATATAAAGCTGCAGATGGTAATTGGTATAACAGTCGATATAATTTTAAATACACCTTTAATATTGTAGGTGGTAAAGAGTTTTCTGTCGGAAAAACAAAAAATAATATAATAGGAGTCAATGCTAAAACATTATTAAACGGAGGAAAAAGAGGTACTCCGATAGATCTAGAAGAATTTGATCAATCTGGAGTTATTAGAATCATAGAAAATCAAAGAAACACGCTACAATTTGAAGATTATTTTCGTCTAGACACTAGTGTTTATTATAGGATTAACAGACCAAAAGTAGCGCACATTATTTCTTTGGATATTCAAAACCTAACCAATAGAGATAATGTAAACACTCTGGAGTTTAATCCCAACACCCGAACATTAGAGCCAGATTATCAATTAAACCTATTGCCCTTATTAAATTACAGAGTAGAATTTTAATCAAATAACTTTTAAAAGACACCGTATAATCGTATCAATATAACTCAAAATTAACGCCTATGTAACTGTATAATTCACTTCATAGTTTTTCTTTTACAATCTTACTTTTTTATAGAGTATTCAAAAAGATTGGTAGACAGATATTAATAGTTTGTATATCACTTTTCTATTAAAAACAATTTTACCGTAATTTTAAACTACGATCACATTCTTTCATTTTATTCAACATATAATCAAAACATATATCCTTTGAAAAAATATATCACAATTAGTTTCCTGATCATACTTATCACACAGTATTCTCTATATAGTCAAGAAAAGTATACCTTAAGTGGAACAGTCTCTGAACAATCCAGTAACGAAACCCTAATCGGTGTAAATGTTATCTTTCCCAAAATTGGAAAAGGAGCAGTAACCAATGAATATGGGTTCTACTCAATCACATTACCCCAAGGAACTTACAAGTTACAGGTAAGCTATTTAGGTTTTCAAGATATCGTGCAAGAAATAGAATTGAATGAAGATAAAAAACTTAACTTTCAATTAATCGAAGCTTCTGAAATGCTCGATGAAGTAGTGATCACAGAAAAAGCAGAAAAACTGAACATAAAGACTCCCCAGATGAGTCTTAACAAACTTACCGCCGGAACCATCAAACAGATTCCTGTAGTACTGGGGGAGGCCGATGTGATCAAATCGATCATTCTTCTACCTGGTGTAACTAGTGGTGGCGAGGGAGCATCGGGATTTAATGTTCGCGGTGGAGCAGCAGATCAAAACCTGATTCTATTAGACGAGGCTACCATTTTTAACTCCTCTCACCTATTTGGTTTTTTCTCTGTATTTAATCCAGATGCCATTAAAGACATTAAACTCTATAAAGGCGGTATTCCGGCACGATACGGGGGGCGTGTTTCTTCTGTACTAGATATCTATCAAAAAGAAGGAAACAGCAAAAAGTTTAAAATGAGTGGTGGTTTAGGAGCGGTATCAAGTAGATTACTAGCAGAAGGGCCTCTTAAAAAAGACCGAGGAGCCTTTTTAGTCGGTGGGCGAGCCTCATATGCTCATCTATTTTTGCCACTTTTTGATAATGATAATACCGCATACTTTTATGACCTAAATACAAAACTGAATTATAAACTTAACGAAAATAACAACTTATTTCTATCAGGGTATTTTGGGCGTGATGTGTTTGGTATAACCGAAAGTTTTGAAAACATCTATGGCAACACAGTGCTTAATGTACGATGGAATCATTTATTTTCAGACAAACTGTTCTCTAACCTCTCTTTAATCTACTCAGATTATTTCTATGGATTAGAACTGGATTTTGTAGGTTTTGAATGGGATTCTGGGATCAGAAATTTTAATGTAAAATATGACTTGAAGCATTATTTAAGCGATAACTTTCAACTTAACTACGGTATCAACAATATTTATTTTCGATTTAATCCAGGTGAAATCAAACCAAATAGCGAAGATTCTGGGATCAATAGAGAAAAACTTATTGATAAATATGCCAACGAATTTGCAGCCTATATCGATGCAGAACATAAAATTTCTAATAATTTGACACTGCAGTATGGACTCAGGCTTAGCAATTTCATAAGATTGGGGCAAGATGAATTGAATGTTTATGAAAATGACAACCCACTCTTGTTTAATGAAGAGCTTCAGATCTACGAGTCTGCAGAACCTATAGGCACAGAAAGTTTTAGCCGAAGTGACCAAATTGAGACCTTTACAAATCTAGAACCCAGGGTAGCGCTTGCCTATGTTTTTAATGACAATACTTCAATAAAAGCTAGTTATAACAGAATGGCGCAATATCTACACCTCCTTTCGAACACCAATTCACCTACTCCGTTGGATGTCTGGACACCCAGTGGCAAATACATAAAACCTCAATTACTTAACCAATATGCATTGGGGTATTTTAAAAGTATTAGAGACGGAGAATATTCTTTAGAAACTGAAGTTTTTTATAAAGACATAGAAAATCGTATAGATTATATCGATGGAGCCGATTTAATTGCAAATAATGCAATCGAACAAGATATTCTAAATGGAGAAGCTCGTGCCTATGGTCTCGAATTTTTGTTACGCAAAAACGAAGGGAAATTTAAAGGCTGGCTGGCCTATACCCTATCAAAATCAGAACAAAGAACACCTGGTAGAACCGCACAAGAACCCGGGATCAATAATAATGAATGGTATAGTACACCTTACGACAAAACTCACGACATCTCATTTAATGGTTCTTATGAATTGAATAAAAAATGGAAATTTGGTACTAATTTTGTGTTTCAGACAGGGCAACCAACAAATTATCCAACTGGACAATTTGAATATCAAGGATTGGTGGTACCAGTATTTGATGGATCAAGAAATAGTGAGCGTCTACCAGCATATCATAGAGTAGATGTCTCGGCAACTTTGACCCCTAGAAAAAATAAAAATCGAAAATGGCAAGGAGAATGGGTATTCAGTATTTACAATTTATACAATCGTAGAAATGCAGCATCCATTACTTTCGGACAAAACGATGAAACATTGGTTAATGAGGCTACACGAACTTCAATTTTTGGGATTGTTCCTTCTGTAACCTATAATTTTAAATTTTAGACAAATGAAAAAGCTGATTTATATATTTTCAATTTTATTATTTTTCACAGCTTGTGAAGATGTAGTAGATGTAGATGTGCCAGAAGGAGAACCCAGATTGGTAATCGATGCTTCTTTTGAATTTTATTTAAATGAAGACCCTGTAAATGCCGAAGGAGGGGTGCGATTGACCTTATCTGCGCCATTTTTTGATACAGAAATTCCAACTGTAAGCAATGCAACGGTATTTATTACCAACCTAAATGATAATACGATAGTAAATTTTCCAGAATCAACAGAGCCCGGATTATATTTACCAGATGACTTAACTATTATTCCAGAATTTGGTATCGAGTATGAACTTACAGTTATTTACAACAGTGAAACTTATATTGCTACTACGCAACTTATTCCTGCGGTTCCCATTGATAATATAGTACAAGGTGATGGTACTTTGTTTGATGGGGATGAAACAGAAATAATAGTGTTTTTTACAGATGATGAGACGAGAGATGATTTTTATCTTTTCGATTTTGATTTTAATTTACTAGAAGTAAGTGAAGATCGTTTCTATCAAGGTGAAGCTTTTAATTTTTCATATTTCTATGAAGATATGGTAGCTGGGCGTGAAATAACTATCAAAATTCTGGGAATTGATGAGCAGTATTTCAATTATGCTGCATTGCTTATAGAACAAAGTGATCAAGACGGTGGAGGGCCTTTTCAAACACCTCCTTCTTTATTAAGAGGTAATATAATCAATACCACAAATCCAGATAATTATCCTTTAGGCTATTTTAATCTTTCTGAAGCCAATAGATTTGAGTTTACTATAGAAGAACGATAGTATTTTATTGATTACATAGTATCCTGATCCTAAAAATTAGTATTTTTGAAGCATGAACTTTACCAAAACCACAGAACAAGCTTCAAAATATGATCATCTCGAAAAGATGAACATTAATCAATTGTTGACAAATATCAATAAAGAAGATAGTACCGTACCTCTGGCAGTAGAGGAATCAATTCCGCAAATTGAGATAATGGTATCACAGATTGTAAGCAAATTAAAAAATGGAGGTAGGCTTTTTTATATTGGTGCAGGAACCAGTGGCCGATTAGGAATCGTTGATGCCAGTGAATGCTCTCCTACGTTTGGGGTTTCTCCAGACCTAGTTATTGGATTGATAGCTGGTGGGGATGTAGCCATCAGAGAAGCGGTAGAATTTGCTGAGGATAGTACTGATCAAGGTTGGAAAGATCTAGAAGAGTATCATATTTCCGAAAAAGATGTAGTAATTGGTATCGCTGCTTCGGGAACCACGCCTTATGTTATTGGAGCGCTACAGAAATGCAATAATAATAATATAATTACTGGTTGTATTACATGTAATGAGGGAAGTCCTTTGGCAAAAACAGCACAATTCCCTATAGTAGTTACCGTAGGTCCCGAGTTTGTAACCGGAAGTTCTCGTATGAAAGCCGGAACAGCTCAAAAACTGGTATTAAATATGATCTCTACAGCTACTATGATTCAATTAGGCAGGGTAAAAGGTAATAAAATGGTCGATATGCAACTTAGCAATAACAAATTGGTAGATCGCGGTACGCGGATGATTATGGAGGAATTGGATATCGATAGGCAAAAAGCTACCGAGTTAATAGAAAAATATGGTAGTGTACGTAATGCTATAAATAATTATGGAGCCTAATAGAACCAATAAAGAATTGCTAGGAAAAGGAGTGCAACGTATGGCGATTGCACTTATTCTTATGTTTATTAGCCCTGTTATTATACATTCTGCCTTCAAAAACCAAGATCATCCCTTGTATGTTCCCATCTTAATTTTGGGATTAGCAGGAGCTGGATTTGCCATATTTATGGCTTTCAAAGGTATACGAACTATTATGGAATCAATGTTTGGAAAAAGATGATTTTTCAACCTTAAATGATTGATTTATCTTTAAATCCCTTCTCTCTTATTGATTGGCGATGTTGGATTATAGCCAAAGCCGGGAATTTTTATTTCTATTCCAAGATTATCAAGAATATACCCGATGGTAGCATAATGATGTATGGTGTGACTATTGGCATGAGCAAGAACGCTTTCTAATGTATAATTTACAGTTACCTTACCCTTACCCATATTATCGGTAACATGAATTAGATAATCAGTATTTGCATCAATATAAGAATGTAGCGTTTCCTGTAGTTTATAAATATACTGGATAGCAGATTCTTTATTGGTAGATAAAATCTCATCCCGCTTACGCGCTGTCAAATCAATATTATTAGAATCTAAACCACTAATAATACAATTAAAAAAATCAAGCGTATGCCGTATATGAGAGCCTATACTAGAATAATATGGTCCTACCGAAGTGTCCCGATACGTATTAGAATCTATTGCTTTCAGCAAAGCTATAGCATTATTAAGGTTATGATTAATTGAGGATATGAGGAGTTGTTTCATGGGCTATTTAGACGTAAGATACATAATTAACTTACATAACATATAGATTGAAAGGTAAATTTAGTTTTTTTGATAGTATAGCAAAATATTAAATGATTATTATCGTTCTGAATTACGCACATTTGATACACTATAAAGTTCTTTCTTACAAAGCAATAAGGTATTTATCTGAAAAGTTAAGGTTTACCCGTAAAAATCAAGATAAAATGCGCATTTTATCGATTAATGACATTTTTTTTTGGATGATACCTAAAAAATATCGTATACTTGTCTCGTGATTTAAAAGCCCCATTAGAATGAAAAAAATTGCACTTATTGTATTCTTGTCTTGTTTTATTTCCCAAATGAACGCTCAAAACCTATATGATGATGCGCTTACTGCAGCGAGTTATGCATACTCACATAGTAAGAAAGCGCATGGATCAAATAATGTATATCATACACAAGAATATGCCGATAAAGCCATAGAAGCTTTTGAAAAAGTAGAAAATTTGGCTGATCAGTGTGGTTGTAAAAAAGCAAATGAGACAGCGTATCAAGCCAGAGTTGATATGCAAAGTTCGCTTGAGCAAGATACTTATGAGCGAAGTAGATTTTTTGCAAAACGTGCTAAAGAACTTGGTGCTAAACTCTTAGAGCAGCTAACTTTTTGTCAGGCTAATGTTGGTGAATATACATATGCAGAAGAAGCTTCTATAGATGAAGAGAACGAAATAGCAGATATGAGTGAAGAAGTATCTAACAAGCAAAAGGAATTAGAAGAAAAAAGGCGTCAATTACAAATCGAACAAAGAAAGCTAGAACAACAAATAGCTGAGCAAAATAAACAAAAAGCCGAATTTGAAGCTAGGCGTGCTGCCGAATTAAAAGAGCAGACATTAATAAAATCAAAAGCAGAAAATGCACTAAAAAAGCTTGAAAATGCATTACAAGAATTAAGTGTAGTACTTAATGAAGAGTCTAAATTCGAATCACAAGCTGATTATTTACGAAGTGAAAACGAATTAAAGAACGAATCTCTTGATGACACAAAAACTTTCTATGTAAATAGAGCAAAAGAACTTACCCAAACAGCTATGCAACAGTTTGCTAGTTTTAATATGGTTGAAAATTAATTAACGCTGAATTTTATTTTGAGCCCCAAAATAAAATTTTTCGAGACGGCACCTTTTTTAAGGTGTCGTTTTTTTATTTCTCATTGTGAATAAAAAACACCTAATAAGTATCATCTTATAATGATTCCTTTTAGACCGATCACATCACTTCAATAATCCAAAAGGTCTAGCTTGTTCTTCTGGTAATTCTTTTCGGTTATAAGTGACATCAAATCTAGGATCTGAAACATAGGGCATCCGTTCTTGCTTAATAACTTCAATACTTAAAAAGTCAAACTCAGAGACTACTTTTCCTGTAATACGATAGATTCCTTTTCCCCTAAAAGGGTATTTTTTGGCTGCTGGTGGAAAATGTACCGTATCTATCCACTCGCCTTTCTGGTCCAGAAATGTTCCAAAAAACATCCGCTTTCCTTTAGAAGTTCCAGTATTTTTGACAGTAACTAAATATCCATAAATCACAACAATTTTATTTAGATAAGGAGACAAATCAGCAGTTAATAAGCCGCTAGTTGGGGGTGCTTCTAATAATATAAATGGATCGTAAAGTGTAAAATTCAACAATTCTAGCTGATCAAAAGCACTTTCTAGATCCGTGATCGTAAATTCTGGCAATATAAAATCTTTAGTATGTATCTTAAAAAGTTGTTGCTGAAACTCGTTAATAGCAATATGATTACACTTATAATGTGCTTCCCATAACAAACTACGTTTATCCTTACCTAAGGATCTAAAAGCATTAATACGAATAAGAATATCCAATTGTTCAATAGAAAGTGGTACGCGTTCCATAAAATCATCCAGAGAACCAAATAATCCATGCACCCTGGCACTCATTATTTTTAACATCGAACGCTTTTCAAGCCCTTGCAAATGCTGGAAACCTAAATAGATTTCTTTTCCGTTGATTGTGGATTCTATCGAACTGGTATTGATACAAGGTGCATGTATAATTGCACCATGTATTCGTGCTTCGTGCAAGTAGGTCTCGACACGATAAAACCCTCCACCATTATTAATAGTTGCCACCATATACTCCAGAGGATAATAACATTTTAAAAATAAACTTTGATAAGACTCAACAGCATAAGATGCAGAATGTCCTTTTGCAAAGGCATATCCTGCAAAGCTTTCTATCTGTCGCCATACTTCAAAAATCACATCATCGGCCTCTCCCCGTTCACGACAATTGGCAATAAATTTATCCCGTACTACCTGAAACTCATCACGTGATCGATACTTACCACTCATCCCTCTTCGCAATACATCGGCTTCTCCCAAATCAAGTCCCGCATAGTGATGCGCTACCTTGATTACATCTTCTTGATATACCATCACTCCGTATGTATCAGGCATAATATCCCACAAAACAGGATGTGCTTGTTTTCTTCGTTCTGGATTTTTATGGCGTAAAATATATTCGCGCATCATCCCACTTTTTGCCACCCCCGGACGTATAATAGAACTAGCAGCTACCAATGTTAAATAATCACGTACTCCTAATTTTTTCAATAGCATCCTCATTGCGGGAGACTCTACATAAAAGCACCCGATACATTCAGCCCTCTCAATCATTGCATTGATATTAGGGTCTTCAAAAAAAGGATTTGCATTATGAATATTCGGTAACGTTACTTCTGGGTGATTTTCTTTGATAATTGCTATAGCATCCTTTATTTTTCCAAGCCCTCGTTGTCCTAAAATATCAAATTTATAAAGCCCTACATCTTCGGCAATATGCATATCAAACTGAACCGTAGGAAATCCTTTGGGAAGTAAATGTGTTGCCGAAAAATAATGAATAGGTTTTTCAGAAATAAGGATCCCTGCTGCATGAATACTTATATAGTTTGGTCGCCCATGCAGGTATTTTGCATACTGAAGCACCAAATTAGAGAGTTTATCAAGTTTTTGAGGGTCGTATTTCCCATCACTCAATTTATCAATTTCATGCTTAGGAAGTCCAAATACTTTTCCCAACTCCCGAACAGCACCACTATGTTTAAAGGTTACATAAGCCCCTAATAAAGCCGCTTGACCATTATCCCCAAAAGCTTCAAAAATAAAACGGGTGACGTCCTCTCGATCCCAACTAGAGAAGTCGATATCAAAATCTGGTGGACTAGCGCGGTATAGATTCATAAAACGTTCAAAATACAAGTCTAATTCTATAGGATCTACGTCGGTAATCTCTAATAAATAGGCAACAATACTATTAGCTCCACTACCACGACCTACATGATAATAATCTTTGGATTTTGCATACTGAATGATTTTCCAATTAATCAAAAAGAAGCTTACAAAATTTTGTTGTTTAATTAGAGAAAGCTCTTTCTGTAACCGTTCACGGATAGAATCAGTCACCTCTTCATAGCGCTTAGGTAACCCAGATTCACAAAGATCAACAAGCTTTTCATAATCTATATCGACATGTTCAAAAACAGTCTTTAAATTCTGGTTTTCTCTATCTTTTGAAAAATTAAACTCAATGCTGCATTGAGTAAGTAATTGTTTTGTATTCTTTAAGATATGTGGATAATTCTCAAAAGTATCTTTGATCTTGGTTAAAGGATACATTTGATGTTCGGGCTTGCCTTGTTGTGATTCGGATAACTTGCTTAATAACATATTAGCATCAATAGCACGTAGCAATCTGTGTGTATTAAAATCACGCTTATCGCGAAAAGTAACTGAATGAAGCACCACTAATTTATCAGTAAACTCACTTAGTTTTGAAAAACGTAATTTATTAATATCGGCAAGCCCTATACCAATAAATTCATTAACCAAAAAGGTTGTTTTTTCTGAAGCTAGTAATTTTTCAAAAGGATAAATCACCAAACTATGATCAAAAGAAGGAGCCTGATCCGGAAAAGGTTCTTCCTGATGCAAATGCTCAGAAAGAAACTGATTTAATTCCAGGAAACCTTTATTATTCTTTGCAAGACAAACATAACATTGTTGAGCATCATTGCGAAAATCAATTCCAACGATCGGTTTTATACCAAATGAAGGTGCTTTTCGAATAAAATTTAAACATGCAGAAGTATTGTTAATATCGGTTAGGGGAAAATAATCACAACCATATTGTTGCGCCATTTCTAACAGCTCAATTTCTGAGATAGTACCATATCGCAGACTATAGTAAGAATGATTATTTAGATACATTTAGATTAAAATTATTTATTGCGTTCTATGCGCTAACACAATAGGCGGCTCTCCATTAAATGGATTTGTGAAATTTCCAATAGTACGTGCCCCATCACCCATCGTAGCTGCACGCATTACACTTCGATCTCCATAACGAATACGTATAGTATCCATAGCTTTGTATAGATTTACAGTCTTCTTTTCATCATCAAATAAATTAATTTGATAGGTTCCGGCAGTTAAACCACTATACCGTACCCCCACAAGACGTATCAATAGCCTTCTGCTAAACAGGTTCTCAAAAAGTTCCATTACAACCGGGATCAAGTGATGATCAGCCGAAGTATATGGTATTTTAAGTTGTTTAGAATAGGTCTGAAAATCAGAATAACGAATCTTCACTGTCACACATGACGTAAGCTTTCCTCCACGTCTTAATTGAAACGCAAGATTCTCGGCCATTGCAGTAATTGTAGTTTTCAGCGTAGTCACGTTAATCGTGTCTTGTCCATAGGTACGTTCACTAGAAATAGATTTACGCTCGTGATACTCTACAATAGGCGTATGATCAATGCCATTGGCACGTTGCCATATAACACGTCCATTTTTTCCAAATACAGAAGTCATCATCTCTACAGGCATTTGTTGTACGGTATGTACATTCTTAATCCCCATATTACAAAAGGTACGATAGGTTTTCTCTCCTACCATCGGTATTTTTTTGATCGATAGTGGTGCCAGAAAAGCTTTCTCATAACCGTTATCAACTTTTAATTGATTATTGGGTTTAGCTTCATTGGTAGCGACTTTAGAAACTGTTTTATTCACCGAAAGTCCAAAGGAAATAGGTAGTCCTGCTTCATGAATAATTTTATTACGCAGCTCAGAAGCAAATTTATAGCATCCAAAAAATCGATCCATCCCAGTAAGGTCTGCATAAAACTCATCCACACTAGATTTTTCCAAAACAGGCACCTCATTTTGTAAAATTTCGGTCACTTGTTTTGAAAATTTCGTGTATGTCCCTGCATTACCACGTATGTAAATAGCATTAGGACAAAGTTGTCTAGCCATTTTCATAGGCATCCCAGAGTGAACACCATACGCTCTGGTCTCATAACTAGCTGCACTCACTACTCCACGATCTCCGGTACCCCCAACAATAACAGGCTTGTTATTAAGCCTGCTATCCAAAAGACGCTCGCAGGATACAAAAAACGTATCCAAGTCGAAATGTACAATTGTAGTATTCATAACGATTTCTTTTACATATATATAACATTGTTTTCCCCATGTTTACGTAAATAACTTTTGATGATTTTTGTGGTATGATACGTATGTTTTTGTAGTATCAAAAAGGTTTCAAAATCATTAAAATATGATACTTGTTCTGATTGATGAACATAGCCAAACCCCTTATAAATTCCATTCTGTATCATTACAAAACTATGCTCATCTATAGTCCTACCCTTTTCTCTTATTAGGTAAGTTTCTTTTTGTTTCTTTAAAGATGCTAATGCCTGCTGCACCCGCATATTATATAATGCCACAGATTCTTGACCATGACATATTCCTTTACAGTTTTTTATGCGATAATGAGAGCACCGTTCTATAGTATTTTGTAGATTACAATATCGCGGACAAAGTTGGTAGTCAAAACACAGCCGTTCTAACTGTTCTATAGCATCGGATCTTCTATAAAATACCTCTAATGAATGATCTGTGTTTTTTGATCTGTCGATAGCTAGCTGTATGATTCCTTTTCTATTAATATATTGTATAATTCGATACGGCGCCATTGGTTTTTTTTGGCCCGATTAAATTTTGGGTAATATTTTTGAATCTTCTCTGCTTCCAGCAATAGTGCTATCAACTCATTACCAGTTACTTCGTAATCTATAGCATGTGTGTCCTGACCAAGTGCATATTCTTTATTCTTTTTATCATAAAAATGACTAATCACCCGTTGTTTTATATTCTTTGCCTTACCGGCGTAAATAACTTTTCCTTTTTGATCCTTAAATAGATATATTCCTGTTTCTTCTGGTAGCGTATTAATAATATTTACATCAAGATGTGGAGGGAGTGTGGCTTCTTTAGAACGAGCATTTAAAAAGGAATTTATTACTGTAAATTCTGGATCAAGCTTTAAAATTCGCTGAAATAAAATCACTGTAGCATCGGTATCCCCTTCGGCACGATGTCGATCTAATAAAGGGATATTAAGTGACGAGCAAAGCCTACCCAAACTGTAAGAAAATAATCCTGGTATTAATTTTCTGGAAAGCCGTACTGTACATAGTTTTTTTCGGTTAAACGTATATCCTAAGCCTCTAAACTCTCCCTTAAGAACATTATAATCAAAATTGACATTATGAGCCACAAAAATGGCTCCGGTGGTCATCTCAATAATACGCTCTGCAATTTCATGAAACTTAGGAGCTTTTCTAACCATATCGTTATCAATACCGGTAAGTCCTGTAATAAAGGGAGGGATATTCTGTTCGGGATTAACTAAAGAAGTAAATTTATCGAGGATTTTATTTCCTCGTAATAATACAATACAGATTTCGGTAATGCGATTACCTAAAATACCTTTCCCGGTAGTTTCGACATCAATAACTGTATATAGTTGGTCTTGCATTATACTTTTGTTAAGAAATACAAAACTACTATAAAAAAATGAATTATTGGAATAATTCCTATATTTTGGAATAATTCCAATTTGATAGTTTTAATTAACAAGATTTTCAGGAAAGTTTCAATTTATAGAGCACAAAAAAACCCTCATCGTTTATGATGAGGGTTTTGTAACAAGGCGGCGACCTACTCTCCCACGGATTGCAGTACCATT
>CANMDH010000068.1 GCA_947496555.1 uncultured Aquimarina sp.
AAAAAAGGCTCTTCTTTACGAAGAACCTTTATTTTGTTGCTGAAAGATTTGCTTTTTAACTTAGAATTCAGCCTCTTTTTTCTTAACGATTATTGGGCATGGAAGAAATAGTCTAGAAATTAGATCCTTATTAATATATTTAGTACTATTTATCAGACCAAATGGCAAGCTCATTTCCGGCAGGATCCAAAAAATGAAACCTACGTCCACCAGGAAATGAAAAAATATCTTTTGAAATTTTTCCTCCAGCTTCGATGACCTGATTTTGGATATCTTCGAGATTTTCATGATATAAAACGACCAAAGCACCAGTTATAATTGGGTTTTCTGTTTTTTCAAAACCGCCTTCAATTCCACTTTCTGAAAATGCAACATAAGTAGAACCATAATCGGTAAAGATCCAGCCAAATGCCTCGTTATAAAATTTTTTTACTGTTTCAAGATCATGAGCTTTAAATTCTACGTAATTAATGAGTGTGTTTTTCATAAATATTCTGTTTTTATTCCCATTTTATGACTACAGTACCTGATTTATTATTCCTATCTACAACATCCATTTTTCATTGTAAAATGTTTATACTTTTCTTGCGGTACTTAATGATTCCCAATTAATTCTAATAACTGCTCTAGTTGCGAATCTGTTTGGCCAAATACTTGAGCTTTATTCATTTCAATAATTATATCAGGAGGGGTTCCATTTCCATCCAATGTTTTTCCATTTCTTTGGAAAGATAGCATGGTTGATATTTTTACCCTTATATTAGAATTGGCTAAATAGAATTTTTTGGACCTTCCGCTTGAACCATTGGTGTTTACACCCACTATTTTTACATTTGGTAGTCCTTTGAATGCAGAACTAAAAACAGAAGCCGCACTAAAGCAATTTTCATTAACTAATATATATACAGGACATTTTATAGGTGCGTTGTTGCTTTTTAAGACCATATAAAATGGACTACTAAATTTTTTAAGGTCAAATGTTAGTTCAGGATTAAAATCATAGTAGAATTCATCAATGGCCTTTCTGTCTTCATCTGTTAAATATTTAGAATGATAATTGTAAAGATATCTACTGATCATGCTTTCAATATCTTCATCCAATTGTTGGTCACTTCGAACATATGCCACATTAGCTACCCAAGGAGACTGTTTGGGTTGAACAATATATTGAGCCAATGTATTTAAGATATCTCTTGTTCCACCGCCATTTCCACGTATATCAATGATTAACGCTTTAGCATTTTGATATTTTTTAATAGTAGTTTGTAAGTAGCCTTTAAAATCTATATAATTTTTATAGGAAATCATCATTGGTAATCGTAGATATGCTACAGAATGGCCAAACCATTTATCAAGTTTGTTATAATCAAAAGGTTTATTGGTTCGCATAGCCATTAAGGTAGATTGATCTTGATAAGAACCAATATCTGACCAATTGTTCCTTTCTGCACTCAATGGAAGCTTTATTGTTTTATCTTTGATACCATTGGTCAAAACAATTTCAACTGTTTTGTGGTCCAATTCTTTTTGTTTGAAAAACAGTTCACCAATATCTCTTAGATCTCTTAAACTACCTGTTAATCTTGCTGCATTAGGAGACAGTTTCCTTTTGTATGCATATAATTCAATAAAGTCAGAAATTTGAACTCCATTAATGCTTTTCAAAAAAGGGTAGTCATCAGAATAATATTCAAATTTTCTTATTGATTTATTTTCACTCAATGCAACAACCTTACCATCTAATGAAGCAACAGGAAATGGAAAGTGAAGGTTAACCATTTCTATATTGTCTTCTTCAAAATCCGGTATTTTTATATTGGCATGTCGATCAATTATATTTGATATTATCTTTTCAAATTCATAAGCCAACTGATATATAGGAATTGAATCCGTAGCAGAAATATCTTCTTCAAGTTGTGTGAATTTATACTCAATATTAAAGTAAGAAACCTGTAAATAAGAAGATTGTGTTTCTAATAATTCTCTGAACTCGGTAAGGTCTTCTAATGCCTTTTCTTTTTTTATAAACTGGGCATAGCAGGTATTGATAATACCCATTAACATGATTATGACAATTTTTTTGTGCATTTTTTGACTTGTTCTTATATCGTGTTTAAGATATAAAATTGCTGCCGGTGTATATTTTTATTTATTTAACTAATTCAATTTCATTGGTTCTTTGGGAGGCTGTGGCACAGGAGGAATGTCAAATTTCTCTTTCAACCATATTTTTATATCAGTATTATTGGTAATTCGTTCATAGGTTTGAGTGAGCTTGTATAATGTTTTTAGGTAATTTTTCAAATCCATTTTTGTCGTTATAAGAAACATAAATCAGTAACTTTTCTGGATTATCGCTCAATCTAGGGTTTTTTCCTTTGTTTTCAATGTCCTTTTTCAATACGCTTTCTAAACTATCTAAGGGATAAAAGTGTTCTGCTGATTTGTTGATTGTATCGTTGTGGATTTCAATTACATTTTTTTGTTTGATCAAAATACATCCAAAGTTTTTCGAACAAGGATTTTGGAAATAAACGGTTTTTAACTTTTTATGAGTTCTTAAAGTTATCTTAGGTAAACTATCATTACAGACAATGCTTTCAGTTCGATCAAGTACATCTTTCCAATTTTTAAATCGATTAAGTTCTAATTCTACTCCAAGACTGTCGCTGTTTGTTTTCCTTTTTCCATATATTTCCAATTACACTTGTTTACAAATGGGTATAATGCTCTTATTTTACCAAGGTAGTGATTACCTGAGTTTCACTATGCAGTGTTTTATGTACGGGACATTTGTCAGCGATTTGCAGAATTCTGGCGATTTGCTTTTCGTCTAGATTGCCTTCAAGTTTAATTTCGCGTTCAAACGTATCAATTTTTGCATTTGGATCTTCGCAATTTTCACAATCTTCAGCATGGTTTTTACCATAACTGGTATGTACTTCTACATGATTTAAATCCCAACCCTTTCTGGCAACGTACATTTTGATCGTCATTGCGGTACAAGCTGATAATCCCGCCGATACAAATTCGTAGGGCGAGGGTCCAAAATCATGACCACCAACACTTTCAGGTTCGTCGGCAACCATATAATGATTTCCTACTTTCATTTGTGTTGTAAATCCTTCTCCATTACCCAAACTCGCGACAACGTGATGTTGACTATTAATTTTAGGAGCTTCGGGGATTTCAACATATCTCGAAGACCAACCTGCAATTACTTTACCGGCATATACAGAGTCTGCTTTTTGCATGAGGAGATGATCGGCTCCATCCAGAGTTACAAAACTTTTGGGGTGGCGGGCAGCTACATAAATCTCTTCTGCATTTTTAATCCCTACGGTTGTATCTTGCGGGGAATGCATTACTAAAAGTGCTTTATTGAGATTTTTGGCAACTTCAGGTAATGATTTAGTCTCCAAGTCATCCAAAAATTGTTTTTTAATAGTGAAATCTCGACCGCTTAGATTTACCACGGCTTTTCCGTTGGCTTCAATTTCTTCAATACCACTTTTTAGTAAATGTTTTACATGTTTAGGGTTAGATGGTGCGCCAATTGTGGCTACTGCTTTTATAGAATCAATTTCTGCAGCTGCAAATATGACGGCTGCACCCCCTAATGAATGCCCTACAAGAAGGGTGGGAGCGTGGTACTCTTTTTTCAAAAAGTTTGCTGCCGCAACAAGATCTTCAACATTGCCTGAGAAATTAGTATCTGCAAAATCACCTTCGCTCTCTCCTAGTCCGGTAAAATCGAATCGTAATACGGCGAATCCTTGCGAGGTAAGTCCGCGACTTATATTTCTTACTGCTCCCAAATTTTTGTTGCATGTAAAACAATGGGCAAACAGCACAAAATTATGTGGATGTTGATCGGCAGGAAGTTCTAATCGCCCAGAGAGCGTTTGGCCTTCGGTATTGGTAAAAGTAACTTTGGATAAACTCATTACAGAATAATTTATTTTTAAGAGTCGTTTAGGATCGTGAATACTTGCTTAAAGATAAATTTTTCAGACCAAAGTTGCCTTATCCATATACTAACTATTTCATAATAGTGTTGTTTTTTTAATGCTGGTCTATCAAAATTGGGTTTCCATCTGGATCGGTTACCAAAAAAGAAGCAAGACCTTCTTTTTTTTCAAGACCTTTAGACATCGTGATTGAAATTCCTTCCTTTGTTACAATATTGTAAATACTGCGAGCATCTTTGGGATTAAACGTTATCGTATTTGTAGGAAGCATTCCTTGAAATAATCCTATTTTTGAGTTCCCGTTTTTAAGAATCGCCCATTTTTGATCCAAATTACCATCGATCATAGAAAAGCCAAGTTTTTCATAGAAGTTTTTAGAAATCTTAATGTCTTTTACAGCTAACGAAATTGAAAAAATACCGAGATCTATATCTTGTTTGTTTTTTATAATATGCCAAATGTATGATCTTCTTTTTTTCCAATCTCCGTTTTCTAAAATATCGTACGAAGTTGTAGTTAATGTCCCGTCTTTTAATGTAGAACGGTGCGCATGTTTTGTTTTATTTCCGTTTGGGCTTACAAATTCCTGTATCATTTCGGTCTGGTTTGCTTCTTTGATGATCATGGGCCCTATTCCTACCGTTCCGTCGCCACCAAATTGAGCTACGATTCCCTTGTTTTTGTCAAAATCCCAATACTGTCTAAATTCCCAAAAAACACCTTGTTTCTTGCCATTGATCATACCGTAGAGTTTACCTATTATGCTTTGTTTTCCTATTCCCCATTGCCAGTCCATACCATACTGATCAAAGGGCTCATTTTCATTTTGATAGGTTGCATTATCTGTGATCCAGGTACCGACAGATTGTTCCATATTTTCCAGGAACCAATCCGGAATCTTTTGCTGTGAAAAACTGATATTTGTGATTAATAGAATTAATGCGGTTGTGATATATGTTTTCATATAGTTTATTTTTAGTTTTCTGCTAATCGTTGCCAATTGTCTAATAGATATTCGGTGTCTTCCTCGGCTTGCTTCATTCCAGTGGATAGAAAATAGCCGCTCAAAAATGGACTTTTAAACTCGTACGTAAAGTCCATAGAGAGTCTTGTTTGTATAGGGCTTACGGTTTCTACTTTCCATACACCGGATAATGATTTGAGAGGTAAGGGGTAATCTTCTTTTTGTGTATTTACAACAAACTTAAACTCTTTACCGGGGTTCCAAACGGTACAAGTTTCTTCCCAATTGCTTCCATCAGGAGCACTACATACCCTTTTCATTCCCAGACCTTCTCCGGCAACAATCTCTACATGATGTATATTAGGAGCTGTTACTTTATGATAATTTTCTACATCGGATATAACTTTCCAAACTTTTTCTTTTGGAGCATGAATAATTCGCTCGGCGGTAAAATGTTGCTCTCCTTTGGCTTTTGGATACTGTACAAATCCATATACCAGTAATACTACAATGTCTAGCACTAGAAAAAGTGCGATTCCCTTTAAAATTTTACGTGTCATAACTGTTCGTTTTTTGTGATATAAAAGTATCTAATAAACCCCTTGAAATCTTTTTAAATAGGGTGCGCTCAATTAATTGAAACTTATTTGTAGAATAATCCAGGTCTGTAGGCTTTTCCATTTAATTAAGTAGTACTATTTTTATCCTATGAACAGTATCGAGTCTTTTGCATTCATAGTCACCTTTTTGCTTGGTGGAGTTATCTTGGTAGGATGCTTCATTATTTTGGTGGTATTAAAGAGTACTTCATTAAAACAATCAAGATTTTTTTTAGCATTGGCAATTTTTGGTTTGATACAACATTTATTTACGTATTTGTTGTTTACGACACAACTTATTAAACAATGGCCACACTTGTTGGGAGTTGGATACCCTTTATTATTTTTGGTTGGATCTTGTTTCTATTTATTTATAAAGAGTTACGGGAATGCATCTTTTAGGCTACAAAAGGTAGATTTGATACATATTTTACCTTTTCTTATTATGCTGATACTGTTTTTCCCTAGATATTTGGGAAGTATTGAAGAAAAGCAGGCCGTTATCCAGTATTATTACGATATTTTACCCAATGGTGCTGTGGCATTTTCGGATTGGTTCCAGGCTAGTCTGCATTTGGTTGTGTTGTTTGTCTATGCAATAGCAGCATTGTTTTTGATTTACAAGCGGGATACGAAAAATAGTATATTATTGAAGCGTTTTGCCATTCTTTTAATACTACTTGCAGTTGTAGAACTGATATTGCAAACAGGATTTTTACTTACTGGCGCTTCTGCAATTACTACTGAAATTATATTGTCTGGGCTAATGGCGATTACCATATTATTATTGGGGTATTGGATCGTAGATATCAAACAAGTGTTACCTGTATTGGAAGGGAAGAAATACAAAACATCACCTTTATCTGAAACAAGATCAAAAGAAATTAAACAGCAAATCCAATCATTTTTCGATGAGGAACAAAGATATCTGGATCCTAATTTGAAGATTGCGGATTTGTCAAAAATAATTAGTGTTCCGTCACATCACATTTCGCAAGTACTCAATGAAAAAATGAACTCTAACTTTTATGAGATTCTTAATCAGCATCGTGTGGCAAAAGCCAAGGAGATGCTACAATCGGGAGCATTACAAAAAATATCGGTGCAAGCGGTAGGTGAGGAGTGTGGTTTTAGTAGTAAAACAAGTTTCTATCGAGCTTTTAAGAAGGTAACTTCTATGACACCACTGCAGTATATCGAAACGATATCTTAATCTAACATATCCAACATTGATTCTGTAGACAATATCGTTGCAAACTCATCTTTTAAGCTTGCTATTGCCGTATCATGAATAAGTTGTGCACTATAATGTTGACCATTTGTACCAGTCTTATTGAATGTGGCAACGGCATCTTCAATCAAATAGGTTGTAAAACCAAGGTTTCCTGCCATTCGTGTAGTGGTAGAGACACAATGATCAGTTGTTAGACCAACGATTACCACAGTATTTATTTTTTTGTCCTGTAGCTGCTCTTTGAGATTAGTTCCTATAAAAGCACTATTTACATCTTTTTCAATAACAGGTTCGTACTCATTGGGAATATTGAAATCCATAAAATTATTTCCGGGTTTGCCTTTGACTAAAGGAGAATTTGGGTTTGTTGAGCAATGTTTAATATGAAATATAGGAAGATCATTCGCTCTCCAGAATGTAAGGAGCGTTTCCATATTTTCCTCAGCATTTAAATTATTACGCTCTCCACCCCAATAATCAATATCTTCAAAACCTTTTTGGATATCGATAAGTAGTAAAGCGGGGTTGTTTTCTTTGGAAATAGTCATACTATATTATTTATTACTTTTCCTAAAGTCGATATTGTAAAAGACTCCTAACTGTAAACGATCAAAATTAATCCCCGTAAAGTGATTTTTTAGATATCCAAATTGTACGTTGAAGTTATTTTGAACATTGTAACCTACGGCTCCGTACAAACGATTTTGACCAAATATAGGTTCCTGTAAGTTGATAAAAACTTCGTCATAGACATTCAAAAACCATTTTTCATTTATAGGGTAGGTGACCTGTAGTCGATAACGAGCACGATGTTCGGTAAAATCATCTAGCCGAGTATTTATAAATCGTTGCTCCAATCGATATCGATGCTCAAACTTAAATTTACCCACTACGTTTTTCAAAATAAACTGTTGGAAAATTCTATGTTCATTAGAGTTTTCTTCTTCTGGAGTATCTTCAAAGGTACCATCGGTATTGATATATCCATACCCTAACGTTGCAATAGCATTGTCACTTATATGATAGTTTAATCCAGTTCGTAGTAACAATTGGTTAAATGTAGAAGTTACTTCATAGAAACGAAATTGCGCTTCTGTATGTATACTCAATTTATCACTTACTTGATTAGTCCCAAAATACATATACCAAGCGCCCCATTCATCTTCGCCCGTTTCTTGGGCGCTGGTATTTGTATTTAAGAATAAAAAAAGTATAAATGGAAAAAATAAATACTTCATCTACCTTTTTTATTTATGATTCTTTATCAATTTTTGTTGATTCTGTTTTACCATCATTCATTACTTCATTTTCTTTTCCTTTTAAATATTTATCTAAAAACTTCAAGATTCTTCCATAGGCTTCAATTTGATTTTCTTTTTTCACAAAACCATGGCCTTCATCTTCAAATAAAACATATTCTACTGGAACTCCATTTTTTTTGACCCCTTCAACAATTTCATCGGATTCTACTTTTAGAACTCGTGGATCTTTAGCTCCTTGTAACACTATCAGTGGTTTAGTAACCTTTTCTGTGTGGAAAAGCGGTGAGATTTTTCTTAATCGAACAGAATCAGAAGTATTAGGGTCACCCATTTCTGTATATAATGCTTCTTTAAAAGATTCCCACCATGGTGGAATACTTTTTAATGTTCTTAACCAATTCGTTACTCCAAAAATATTTACACCTACTTTAAACTCTTCAGGTGTATACGTAAGGGCGGCCATGGTCATATATCCACCATAAGAACCTCCTATAATCCCTATTTTATCTGCATCAATAATTTCTTGTGTAGCCAACCAATCTTTACCTGCTACACAGTCCTTAAGGTCTTTATCTCCATGATTTTGGTCATCCATTTTATAAAATGTTTTTCCATACCCACTGCTTCCCCTATTATTAACTGCAAGAATTGCATATCCATGATTCACTAGATATTGGATTATTGAGCTAAAACCTTGTCTTGACTGCCCACCAGGGCCACCATGTACCCATACCAATGCAGGAACTTTGTTATCTGCAGATGCTTGTTTCGGTTTATAATAAATAGCAGGGACTTCTACACCATCAAAAGATTTGAATCTTACAACTTCTGCATTCACAAGGTGATCTGGATTGATATCTTTGTTCAGCACATCGGTAAGTTTATTGTGCGCTTTGGTTTCTAGATCATATGAATATGAATTGGTCGGGGTATTTGATCCGCCTGCTCTTAATAATGCCATTGATTCGTCCCTAGAAAAACTTGCACTTAATATTTGCTGATTATCTATTGAAGGGAACTTAACCTTATTCCCTGTGGCTACCTCTTTTACACTCATCACCGTTTTGGCATCCTCATTGGTAAACATGACCTGGTATTTTCCATTTCTGGTGAAATAAAAATTAGAGATATCCCATTCTTTTTCTAAAACTTTTTCTTTAGTGCCGTCTTCAAGATTGTATTTCATCAAATAAGCAAATTCTGCATTATCATCTGTAGTATAATAGAATGATTTTCCATCAGGCGAAAAATCTTCGGGAGAATTACCGCTTATATTATCATTAACCTTTGTTTTTTCTTTAGTTTGGGTATTGAGAATATATAGATCTGAATCATTAGTATTGACAGGTTTTAAAAGAGCAATATATTTTCTGTCATCCGACATACCTCCAAATTGCATCCCATCTTTGTTTTCATAAATTATTTTGGAAGTAAAATCGGTAATGTCCATTTCATAATGATCCATAAACTTGGGGTTTCTTTCGTTACTTCCATAAAAGAAACTCTTTCCATCTTTTGCCCACCCTCTAAACAATGCTCTTACATTTTTTTCTGGGGTAAGACGTTTGATACCCGAACTGTCTTTTACAAAGATTTTAAAAATCTCATCTCCATTGCCATCCATTCTAAAAAGGATGCGATTATCTTCTGGGAAAAAGGATATTCCAAATACAGAAGAACTGTCTGAAGCGGTAACCGGAGTAAATTCTCCACCCTTTGCTGGGGTCGTATACATGTTATAAATGCCCGATCTATTGCTTGTCATTAAAACAGTAGATTTGTCGGGAGAAAAGCCATTAGAGAAGGCATTTTCGTTATCCATAAATTGTTCGATAGAGTATTTTTCTACCTTAATGGTCTGTGCAGTTTCTTCCTTTTTTTCCTGTTTACAGGAGTAGATAAGGAGCATGCTTAAACTAAATAATGCTAGTTTTTTCATAAGTATTTGTGTGTTAATTATTCTAAAGTAAAGCTTTTCGTTTCTTTAAAGGAAGAAACTTCCAGCTTTTCTATTTCTTCACGATAAGGTTTCCAGCTGGTATCAAAGAAATCATTGGTTTTTTGCAATGCCGATTTAAGCTCATCTTTTGCTTGTTTGATTAGCTGATTTTCAGTAGCAGTTAGGCCATTTTGTCGACTGCCCACATACCATCCAGCTGTACGTAAACGCAGCATTACTGTAATCTCTGGGTTACGAGTAATTCCTTGTCGCTTATCTTCCTTTCCAATATAAATAGCAATGACGCTGTCTATTTTTTTGGTAATATCTTTAGAGCGCTTAATCTGATCCTTGAATTTCTTTTTATCCAATTCTTTAAGCTCTTTTTGATATTTGGAGGCTATTTCTTTACTTTCTACAAGTTGTTTTACAGCATCTGCCGCTGCTTGTGTCATCTTTTCCAGATTTTTTGAGGCAGTATACACTTCATTTATATTTTTTTGAGATACTTGTAATCTTGGGTCCGATTTTACCTCGATCATTGTTTCAGAAGTTTGATCGCCGTACTCCATTACCAGTTTATAGGTGCCTGGTTTTACAGATACTCCTGCGGGTTCTTTCTTTTGTTTCTGAATCTTTCTAGAGGGTCGATCTACGCCTTTTTCATCCATCATCCATTTTATTTTATGAAATCCGGTAGAATCTGGTGTTTTTTCCTTTAGTGTTCTAATCAAACGATCACCATTATATACTTTAAGGTGTATAGAATCCCATTTTATTTTTGCTTCCTCACTTTCACCATTCTCGGTTTCGCCATTTTCTTCTTCCTTTTCTTCTTTTTCCTTATTAGAATCCTCTTTTTTCTTTTCTTCAACTTTTAGATAGTAGGAAATAAGGGCTCCATAATCACGATTCTCTCCACTATACAATGCATCTCCTCCAAAACGACTTCCTGTTGGTTGTTGATATGCCGATTGATATGCAGTGGGAGGATCAAAAAGTTGTAATTTTTGATTTAGAATTGCACTGTTTTTTGCTAACGCTCTTAAAGGCCTGATATCATCTAATACCCAAGCTGCTCTACCAAAGGTACCTATAACCAGATCATGTTCTCTAGGTTGTATTACTAAATCCTTTACCGAAACTGTAGGAAATCCCTTGGTCCATTTTTTCCATGTGTTTCCGGCATTGATAGAAATATATAGCCCGTCATCGGTACCTAAGAATAATAGGTTTTTTTCGATAGGATCTTCTACAATACTTAATACGTAGCTTTTTACATCATTTTGATCAACGATACGGTTCCAAGTCTTACCGTAGTCCGTAGTTCTATATGTATAAGGTGTATAATTAAACCTTCTGTAATCATTTGCAACCAGTAGAGCTTCCCCTTTTTTCTTGTTTGAGGCTTTGATTTGTACAATCCAACTTCCTTGAGGTAATCCTTTGATGTTTTTAGAAACATCTGCCCAATTGGCACCTCCGTTTTGGGTGATGTGTACGCGGCCATCATCGGTCCCTGCCCAAAGCATATTTTGTTCTAAAGGTGAAGGTTCAATAACTAAAACGGTACAATGGTTTTCTGCCCCTGTAGCATCCATGGTTAATCCACCACTTTCGGATTGTTTTTGTTTTTGAGGATCATTGGTTGTTAAATCTGGTGAAATAATCTCCCAGGTAAGTCCCTTATCTGTACTTTTATGAACAAACTGACTTCCGAAATAGATGGTTTTGTTGTCAAATGGATCAATATTTATGGCTGCGTTCCAATTGAAACGAAGTTTCACTTTTGGATCGGGATGTGTTGGGCGTACCGTATAATTATTTCCGGTCATCCAATCATAGCGACTTACAAATCCTTGTTGACTCATAGACCAACCATAGCGAGAATCATCTCTATCAGGAACCACGTCAAAACCATCTCCAAAAGAAATCTCTTGCCAATACGAGTTTCTAATTCCTTGTGCTTTCCATACATAAGCGGGCCCTCTCCAGCTTCCATTATCTTGCATTCCTCCATATATATTATACGGGAATTCATTATCAACATTGATATGATAGAATTGTGCTACAGGAAGATTGCCAATAAAACGCCATGTTTTCCCTCCATCTCGTGTAATATTTAATCCTCCATCATTACCATCGATCATATAATTTCCATCATTTGGGTGTATCCACCATGCATGGTGATCTGGATGTACGCCATTATCAACTCCGTAGGCAGGCATTAATTGCGAAAAGTTTTTACCGCCATCCTCAGAAACATTCACATAGGTAAATACAGAGTATACTCTATTTTCATTTTGTGGATCAACAAATATATCGGAGTAGTAAAAAGGACGATTTCCAATATCTTTCTTATCATTTTCCTTTTTCCAATTAAACCCACCATCTGTAGATTTATAGAGTGCGTTTTTTTTTGCTTCAACTAATGCATAAATGATATTTGGTTTATTGGCAGCAATGGCCAATCCAATTCTACCCAAATTGCCTTTTGGTAAGCCATCCTTATCCGTTAGTTTTTCCCAGGTTTTCCCTCCGTCATGTGTTATATGCAGGCCAGATCCTTCACCTCCAGATTTAAAAAACCAGGGATCACGTTTATGCTCCCACATAGCAGCAATTAATTTGTTAGGATTTGTAGGATCCATTATTAAATCGGCTGCCCCGGTTTTATTATTAGCAAATAAGATCTTCTTCCAGGTTACACCACCATCTGTAGTTTTAAAAACTCCTCTTTCTGGATGTTCTCCCCATGGAGAGCCAATAGCTGCCACATATACGTTATCGGGATTGGTTGGGTCAATGATTACTCTATGGATATGTCTTGTTTTTTCAAGCCCCATACTTTTCCAGGTTTTTCCACCATCCAGGGATTTATAAATTCCATATCCACCATTAAGACTGTTTCTTGGATTTCCTTCTCCGGTTCCCACCCAAATTACCGAAGGATTGGATTGTTGTATTGCCACTGCACCTATCGAGGCTGTCACCTCATTATCAAAAATAGGATTCCATTTTATGCCTCCAGAGGTAGATTTCCATAATCCACCCGATGCGGTTCCCGCATATATAACATTAGGATTAGAAGTAACTACATCGATAGCCGTTACACGGCCACTCATCCCTCCAGGGCCTATGTTGCGCGGAGTAAGATCTTTAATAAGATCCATTGAGAATTCCTGACCTAATATGGTAGTAGTTATTAATAGTATAATAATTGATATTACCTTTTTCATTTTTTTGGAAGTGCGTTAGTTATAGTTGTATTTGCTGTTCGAGTTGTGTAAGAAAATATGTTTTAGGGTATCTACTTTTTAATACTGAAAGCTCCTCTTTTTTAATTCTTGGTGAAATGTGGGTAGCAATCACCTGTTTAGGATTAATATGTTTTTTTATCAATGCTGAAGCATTATCCTGAATAAGCATCCAATATGGTAGAATCGCTACATCTATAGATTCTTCAGATAACTTTAACTGATCAAAAAGATTTATTTCTTCAAGCCAATTCGTATCCCCAACATGTAAAATCTTGGTATTATTAATAGTAACAATGTATCCAACATTTTCTACATCGATATGTCTTTTTCCTGCATGATTTATTTTAAGCCCTGTAACTTCAGCATTTTCGAAGGTGATTTTTTGTTTTACATAGTCTTCTGTGGTGATCATATGAATTCTATTTCCTGATGCATTAATTTTTTTGGTGACTTGATTTGGACCAAAGATTACTGATTTTTCATTTGATTTCAGAAAGGCATCAGATAATTGTGCACTAAAGTGATCTCCGTGATGATGCGTAAACAAAATAGCATCTGGTTTTAGTTGAGTAGTAATCTTGCTTACCAATTTTTCTGTGGGAAATAGATAATCATCTCCATATTCGGTATGCAAACCATCAATAAGTAATGAAAATTCGTTGCTGGAAATGTATACTCCCATGTTACCGGTATACGTAATTGAAATCTTCTCTTGAGTTCCACCGAAAAAACTAAGAACAGAAGTAACTAATAGAAGAAGTAGTTTTGACACTTTTTGATTGATTGACTATGAAACGTCTAAAGTAAATAAAATGAAAATGCTAAAGTCTTAAAGGGGTGTTAAGGTAAAATCAGCTACATTTGAGTAAAAACCACAAATTATGATAAAGTTTATCGAGCTTACTCTTAAAAATCATACGATAGTTCATGGTTTTGATGCAAGAAACCAAGAGATTACCGAAGAGGTTCAGGTTTCAGAAGCTTCAAAGAAGTTAGTGGCCATAGATAGAGTTTTATCGGTAAGTGAAAAATACATTCTTATCACGTATGCATATGATAGAATTATTTACTGGGAATATGAAGAAGAGTATGCCCAGGTAAAAAGGATGCTTTCAATTTAAATATTAAAAGAAAAACTGATCGTTTTCTGCAAGATCAAGGAATCATAATTTTGGTATTATCGCCTGTTCTTGCAGATATCACGTTGAAGTCTTTATCAACTTTGATTATTATTTTCTTTCCTGTATGTAGATTAACCATTTTCCATCTGAAACCGTAGGAGGTTTCAAAAATTGCAGACCTAGCCATTTTTCGCAGGTCAATTTCATCAATTTGCTCAACAATTTCATTTACTAATAGGTCGATTCCTCTTTGTTTTACTTCATCAGTAGAAAGTTTACGGTCACGAGGATTTTGACTCTGGTCGTAGTTAGTTGTTGAATACTGATTTTCTAATGCAACATTTGAATAAAGAAAGGAAAATGAAAAAAGTAACAGGAGGAGTATGTAATTTTTCATAATATGGGGTTTTAGCAAATCACATATTATGCTACTTACATACTATGCAATTATTTTGGGTTTGCGTTTTTAATCATATGGTGTTTGTAATAGTGCTTTAACAAAAATCTAAAATAGGGGTATAGTAAATTTAATACTTAAATAAGGTCTTTATTATATTGTTTTGTTAAAAAATATGCGAATATTCTTAAAAAATAGTAGTTACTAGGGAGTTACCGTAACATGTATTAAGTATTAACAGTAGTTCTGGTGCAGTATTATTTTTTTCGTTCCTTTTCTAAATCATATATTTTTCTACCCAATTCTGCCAAGAACGGAATACCAATTTCATCGTATTCATAATTATTATCATTATAAATACCATTTTTGTTTACATGAATGGTAGCAGAGAGTATAAATTCTATATCATTTTTGGTATCCTTTATGTAAGCACAATCGGTAAGATATCCATAAGCATAGCCAACTTTATTGAATATTTTTATGTGTTTTGGAATATCTTCTTTACGATCACCAAACATGAAAAATTTCCCATAACTATCATAATACTCTTTCTTATCATAACCCGCTTCATAGGGTAAAGTATTCATGACTTTTAATACCAATTTTCGATCATCATCAGTTATATTGAAACGTTCTGATTCTGTAAATAATTCTGGAAAGTGTATGCGTTTCATTGCGCTATGCAAAGATCTAAGGGGAAGATAGTTTTTTTCCGAAAAATCTTTGGGGTGCTCAATTAATGTATCATTATAAATATAACCTTTGCCTTTTAATTGTTTTCTTAAAGATAACTTAGGGAAAGGTGAATTTTGTATGCTGGATTGTTGGTATAAGGGTATACTATCTTCAATATTTTTTTTAAATATAATCGATTGAGTTTTTAAATTATGTGCATGAAAAGTTGATAATCGATGAGAAATCCTTCCCATTATATTTTTAGACTTCAAATTTTTATTAATATCATCCTGACCAAGAAATTCGAATAAGCGATTATAAGCTTGATTGTCACTTACTACAAAGATTTGAGTAATAGCTTCTTCAATAGAAGTATACAATGTGTCGTTTTTTGTTTTAAAACTTGCTTGTCTATTAATTTCGATTCCTTTTTCTTGTAATTTCTTCAGTTTTTCCAAAGCCATTATGGCTACAGGAAACTTCACCGAACTTGCTGGGTAAAAATATATGCTGTCATTTACATTGAACTCGAAATCTGTAAAATTCACTTCGTTATTGTGTGACCTATTGATCTGGGTATATACAATCTGAACCTCATAATTGTTATAATTTTGCATTACCCTTTTTATACTGGGAGAATCTGATGTTAAGACATGCTCCAAAGGATCTTTTGAAGAACAAGATGCCATAATAAGGATCAACGGTAATATTATGAAATAGATAGATTTCATTTCTTGAAAAATATTTCGAATCAATTTATTTTTGTACTTGATATAACTTTTTGCCGGCATCATAATATTTATCACCTTCAACCCAGAAAGGAGTTTTGGGATTATCGGCGATCTTTCTACAGGCTAAGACATATGACTGAAAAAACTTTAGTAAATAGTCATAATCAACAGAATCTGGGTTATCGGTTACTTGGTGGTAATATTTGGTAATTTCTTCATCAAAAGCAGTAAACCCCATACTAAATGTTGGTGCAGGAATACCTTTTGCCGCAAAGTTTACATTGTCGGACCTGTCAAATAGACCTTGTTCTGGAGCTGGATCATCGATTGCTTCTAATCCAAATTGTTTGGCAGCATTGATAATATCATCCTTGGCCGTAGTTCTTCCTAATCCAATAATAGTAGCTTTGGTAGTGTCATTATATCCACCATTATCACTATTGAAACAATATACCATCTGTTTTAAGGGTACAATAGGATTTTCTACATACCACTTACTCCCAAGGAGGCCTTTTTCTTCTCCGGTGAACAGTATAAAAAGTGCCGACCTTTTTGTTGGATATTTGGCAATGTTTTCTGCTGAAGAGAGTACAGTTACTGTTCCTACGGCATTGTCTCTTGCTCCATTATAAATAGAATCGTTTTCTACAGGTTTACCAACACCTACATGGTCATAATGAGCAGAATAAATGATATATTCATTTTTAAGTTTTGGGTCAGTTCCCTCAACAATTCCAACAACATTTTGAGAATATACCATACTCTTTTCAATACCTTCTACTTTTAATTTTATCTCTGCTTCTTTATTTTCTACAAAGGAGTTGCTAATGCTTTCCGCAGTATCATTAACCCATAGGTAAGAAAATTCATCTGTATTTTCCTTTTGGATTGATACCTCCATTTTTGAACCATTAAAATAATGCGCTACTCTACTGGCAGTTTCGTTATCAAGATTACAAACTTCGATTACTCCCAAAGCTCCATTTTTTTTGGCTAATTCTCTTTTTTCTCTTGCTTTTGAAAAAGCAGCTCTCATGTCTTTATTGTCTGCAGATCCAACGATACACATAACATATTTTCCTCTTACGTCTACATTTGCATAATCTTCTTCCAATCCATAGTTTAAGAACACCGCTTTCCCTTTATAATAGGTATTAATACTATTAATAGTAAAAATTTGTTCGAGCTGTATATCACCAGATTTAAATATGGTCTTTGTAGCACCAGAGGTTTTCTTTAATTCTACTGTTTGCAGATAGTTGTTGGTTTCGGGAATCGGTTTTACACCATAACTTCTAAGCATATTTGCAAGATATTGGGCAGCGATTTTATTTTCTTGGGTTCCCGTTTGTCTTCCTTTTAATTCATCAGATGCTAAGAAGTAAATATGACCTTCTATTTCATTTTTGGAAACGGTAGATTTTACTTTTTCGACATCGTTTTGGGAATAACTAATTGTAGAGAAAATGAAAAGTAATGAGAGTAAGAGTGATTTTTTCATAATTTATGAATAAGACGAGATATGTGATTAGTTTTTTAAATTAAAAATGAAGCATAGTGTAAAGATGATTTCTTTTCAAAGATAAGAATTGTTGACAATTTTGTAATTACAGTAATAAACGATCTTTTTTTGACATAAAATTCTGTAAACAAATGTTAATTGTTGTTTCTTAACTTCTGTTTAGGTTCTTAACTTATATAAAATATACTAACTTTATCTAATGAAGAAGAAAAAGAAAATTTTCAAAAAAGGCTTTGCTTTCAAACCCTATGAAGCAAAAGAGCAATCTCCTTTTGATAAGCTTTTTGATATTTTTCAAGAAATTATTACCCATACTTCTGGTGATTTGGACGAAGCATTAAATTGGATGCGCGAACTTGATCAAGAATATCAACTAACAGATGAGGAGTATACACTTGATGATTTTGTAGAAGACTTAAAAAAGAAAGGGTACATACGTGAAGAGATTAAACCCAATGGAAAAGGAGGAATGTCCATTACAGCAAAAACTGAACAGTCAATCAGAAAAAGAGCGTTGGATCAGGTTTTTGGAAAATTAAAACGTAGTGGTGCAGGAAATCATAGAACAAATTACGTTGGTAGAGGAGATGAGCATGCTGGAGAATTTAGAAATTATCAATATGGAGATTCTTTAGAGCGAATTTCTATTACCGAAAGCCTAAAAAATGCTCAAATTAATCATGGTATTGGCGATCTTCATCTTACTGAAGATGATTTGGTAGTAGAAGAAACCCAGTACAAAGCCCAAATGAGTACGGTTTTGATGATTGATATAAGTCATAGTATGATTCTGTATGGTGAAGATCGTATTACTCCGGCAAAAAAAGTAGCCATGGCTTTGGCAGAACTTATTACCACGAGATATCCAAAAGATACACTCGATATTCTAGTTTTTGGAAACGATGCCTGGCCCATTGCCATAAAGGATTTACCGTATTTGCAAGTAGGACCATATCATACGAATACTGTTGCCGGTTTACAACTAGGAATGGATATGCTGCGAAGAAAGCGTAATACCAATAAGCAAATTTTTATGATAACTGATGGCAAACCAAGCTGTATAAGGATGCCTGATGGTCAATATTATAAAAACAGTAATGGACTAGACAGACATATCGTAAATAGATGCTATATGATGGCCCAGCAGGCAAGAAAATTACATATTCCCATAACCACATTTATGATTGCCCAAGACCCATATTTAATGCAATTCGTAAGAGAATTCACCTATGCCAACCAAGGAAAAGCATTTTATACCGGTCTGAAAGGATTGGGAGAAATGATTTTTGAGGACTATGAAACCAACCGAAGAAAAAGAATTAGAGGATAACTAGATTAAGAATTAATTGTTTGAGAAAAAGAAAAATATGAAGATTTCAGATATAAAAACATTTGGAGAACTAAAAAAAACTGGATATAAAAGTAAATCTATAAAAGATGAGTTAAGAGATAATTTAAGAAGACGAATCAGCAATAAAGAAGAAACATTTACCGGGATTCATGGATATGAAAATACGGTGATCCCTGAACTGGAGAGAGCTATTTTATCTAGACACAATATTAATTTGTTGGGGTTACGAGGACAAGCCAAAACACGTTTGGCAAGGCAAATGGTAAATCTACTGGACGAGTGGATACCAGTTGTAGAAGGTTCTGAAATAAATGATGATCCTTTTAATCCAATTTCTAGATATGCAACTACCATGTTAGCCGAAAAAGGTGACGAAACTCCTATTAGTTGGATTCATAGATCAGAACGGTTTGCCGAAAAATTGGCAACACCCGATGTTACTGTTGCCGATATTATTGGGGATGTAGATCCTATCAAAGCTGCAAATCTTAAATTAAGCTATGCTGATGATCGTGTAATTCACTTTGGTATGATTCCAAGGGCAAATCGAAGCATTTTTGTAATCAATGAGCTACCAGATCTACAAGCTCGAATTCAGGTGGCGTTATTTAATATTTTGCAAGAAGGAGATATCCAAATTCGTGGATTTAAGCTGCGATTACCTCTAGATATTCAATTTGTTTTTACTGCTAATCCAGAGGATTATACAAATCGAGGAAGTATTGTTACACCGTTGAAGGACAGGATAGGATCTCAGATTCTTACTCATTATCCCGAAACCATAGGAATAGCAAAAACTATAACGCAACAGGAAGCAAAATTGGATACCCGACAAAGTGATTTGGTGTATGTACCTGAAATTGCAAAAGATCTTTTGGAACAAATTAGTTTTCAAGCGCGACAAAGTGAATTTATTGATCATAAGAGCGGCATCAGTGCCAGGATGAGCATTACAGCCTATGAGAACTTGCTTAGCACTGCAGAACATCGCACTTTACGATCTGGTGATGACAAAACTTTGTTGAGGTTAAGTGATTTTATTGGTGTTATTCCTTCAATAACTGGTAAAGTAGAGTTAGTATACGAAGGCGAGCAGGAGGGAGCTTCTTCTGTTGCTCACTCTTTAATTGCAGAGTCGGTCAAAACCTTATTTCCTGATTACTTTCCTGCTATAGAAAAATTAGAGAAAGAAGATTATGAAAGCCCCTACCAGGAATTAATAAATTGGTTTTTTGAAGAGAGTGGGTTCGAGTTGCTAGACGATGTATCCGAAAAGGAGTACAGATCCAAACTTGATGCAATACCTCCTCTTAATAATGTAATCCAAAAGTATCAGTCTGACCTTACAAAAGAGGATAGCTACTTTATGAAAGAATTTTTGTTATGGGGGTTGGTTGAATATAAAAAGCTAAGCAAACATAGGTTGTCTGAAGGATTTCATTTTAAAGACCTCTACGGAAGTTATATTAGTGGGTTGTAGATATTTCTTGGTTTGAAATGTAAAATTAACATCACCACCATACTATAAAAAGACGCTCATAAGAATCTTCATTTCTTTTTACCCAAAGAAGTGGAGATTTTTTTTGAATTAAGTTCTCATTTAGTGGTTTTAATATATCGCTATAAGAAAACCAGCTTTTATTGAATTTGGGATGGACAACCCAATCTCGTTTTTGGGGAATGAAGAATTGGAGTGTGCCATATTTTTCTGAAGTGAATTTATTTTGTTTTATCCAATAATCAACATCACAGTTGTTTTTTGGGTATATTGATATATCTTCCTCGGAATTAAAAGGGAGAAATAGATTGGCCAAATAACACACTTCTTGTTTTACTTCTTCAGGCTTAAGCTTTAATTTTTTTAATGTTGGGAGGGTTTCTTTCCGGATATGTAAATTAAACTCTGTCTGTTGTTTCAATTCCTCTGGGGCTAGCCCCAGAGGAATTGGTGTTTAAAATC
>CANMDH010000069.1 GCA_947496555.1 uncultured Aquimarina sp.
TGTGTGCGTTTCATATCTAAAAATACAAACAACACAAATCGTATCAAAAAAAAAAGCTGCCTTTTTAGACAGCCTCTAGCTATTCTAATATTGTTTTTTATAAATTAGGGATCACAAGTTCCTGATCTGGGTGAATGACATCGGGGTTTTTAAGAATATTGGTATTAGCCTCAAAAATAGCTTTGTATTTCATTGGATCTCCATAATAATGCTTAGCGATTTTACTTAATGATTCACCACTTTTTACAGTATGTCTGTGATAAATAGAGGTATCTGCTACTTTAATATCTGCAACAATATCTGAGGGAGAATCTCCACCAATTTCTTTTATCTTATCCCAAAGTACATTTTTTTCATACTGGGTATTTGCAGTACCTTTTATCTTTAATTTTCCGTTATCTTCAGAAACATCACCGTCTTGAATATTTAATTTTTGTCCAAGATCTAACACACCTTGATACTTTGCTTTTACCATAACTAAGTTGATTTTAAATTATTAATTTGATTTTTATAAGTATAAATATAGCGAATAATCATGTTTTTTTCACATAATTTTTTGATTAAAAAAAGCATATTTATCGATGAAATACATAATTTATCTATATTCGAACAACTTAATGCTATTATATGTTTCGAAAACGATTCTATTACCTAATTAAATTGCAATATCTTGGATTCAGATATCATGGATGGCAAAAACAACCTACCGTGAATACACTCCAACGAATGGTAGAACGGACCGTGGCTTATGTTTTAGAGCATAAAGACTTCAAAGTTTTGGCAGCGGGTAGAACAGATGCAAAAGTTTCGGCCAATCAAACGTATATAGAACTTTTTGTTGATCATAACCCTATCGATCTTACCACATTTCAGTTTATATTTAACCAAAACCTCCCGCAGGATATTAAAGCTCTGGATATTTCTGAAACGGATGAACATTTTAATATTATTCAACATCCAAAAATCAAAGAATATTTGTATTTATTTTCCTTTGGAGAAAAATTTCACCCTTTCTGTGCCCCATTTATGTATAACATTTTTGACGATCTTAATATCTCCCTAATGCAAAAAGCTGCCAAATTATTTGTTGGGAAGCATAACTTTAGGTCGTATTGTCATCGTCCTTCAGAAAATACAGTGCTACAAGGAGAAATCACTTATTGCGAGATAGAGAAAAATGATATCTATACGGCCAATTTTTTCCCTAAAGATAGCTATCTTTTACGAGTGAAAGGAGAGGGGTTTAAACGAAATCAAATTCGACTCATGATGGGAGTTTTACTTGATTTAGGAAAAGGAAAAGTTGATTTGAATTTTATTAAACGAACCCTGGACCCCAAAGCCGAAGAAATTATTCTTGAACATATCGTACCCGGTTCTGGGCTCATACTTAACTCTGTTGAACTTAAATAGCAAAAAATCAAATGAAGGTTGTTTCCACCAATATTGCCGAACCCAAAATAATTTCCTGGAGAGGAAAAGAAGTTAAAACTGGAATCTATAAGCGTCCGGTTAACAAACCGATTTATTTGGATACCGAAGATGTAAAAGGAGATCATGTAATTGATAGAAGGTATCATGGGGGAGTAGATAAGGCCTGTTATCTATATTCACTAGATCATTATGCCTATTGGAAAGAGAAATACCCTAATTTGGAGTGGAACTACGGAATGTTTGGAGAAAATCTTACCATAGAAGGGTTTGACGAACATGCAGTTAAAATTGGTTCTATCTACAAGCTGGGCGAAGCAACTGTTCAGATTTCGCGTCCAAGACAACCCTGTTATAAACTGGGAGTACGTTTTGGAAACCAGGGAATTATCAAACAATTTATTGATTCACTTTTTTCTGGGGTATATGTTAGAATTCTAAAGCCAGGTTCGGTAAAAGTAGGAGAAGGGTTGTCGATTGAAAATGAAAACGAAAATGGGATTACCATTGCACAGCTCAATATGTTGTTGTTTCATTATAAAGAAGAATACAGAAACGTATTAGAAAGAGCTCTTGAAGATTCTTTGGTTTCAGATAGTGATAAGAAATATTTCAGGAAACACGTATGAGCTATTTAGTGGTTATTTCTAATTTTAGCTAATAGTTCTGAAGCCGAAATACCCTGGTTTTGCTCTCGAGAGTTTTCTATGGTTTTTATCAATTTTATAATATTTTCATTGGCTGGACAATGAAGGTTTAGGTCCTTAGCAGCTTTTACAATAGCACCATTCAAATAATCAATCTCTGTCTTTTTACCTTGGGAGAGATCCCACCACATCGATGTCCGTACCGTTGGATCGATGGCCAACATTTTGTTTGCTATCAGATTAAATAAAAAGTTTGGTAAGCTTAAGACAAAAGGTATATACTTGCCCGGTAGTGCTGTTACTTTTGGTAATTTTATATCCGATGTTTTGGTAACTGTGAGTAGTTCTTTCATTAGTGCAGCAATCACAAGGCGATACTTTTTTTGTTGTAACATTGTTTTTACAGGGATGTTAGCCAGTGCGTTTACACTGTTTCCCAGGTTCAACTGTAGTTTTGCCCACAATAATGCCTGTATTTCTGAAGTTTTGGAAACAGGCATTATAGAAGTGTTTATTTTCTTACTCAGTTTTGCAATAACATCTTCTGATTTGGGTGTGATCTCGATAGTCAATGAGCCTTCAGATCCGCGATGTAAATGTCCAGGCTTAATTTCGGCTACATTAAAATGCACCATAACTCTAAGAACCGTATTCTGGGGATACCTTTCTTTCATGATCTGATCAGAACCCAACCCATTTTGACAACATAAGATAATCGTGTCAGGACCAACCATAGGATGTATATCTCGGCTAGCTTGATCGACTCCAGTGCATTTTACTGTTACCCATAAAAAATCACAGAAATTCTCTTTATTAGTGTCATTCTTTAAATCTTCAGGGTCCAGGAAATTAAGTGTTTTTGCTTCAACCGTATTTCCCAGATAATCGGTAAGTTTTAGTCCGTTGCTTAATTTTTTCTTGATACGTGCACGACAAACCAATTTAGTATCATGACCTAAAGCGGTAAATACGCCTCCTAAAAAACATCCAATTAGGCCTGCTCCAAAAACGATATGTGTTTGCATATAAATCTAATTAAGTTATTTGTTCATTTTAGCTCACAAGCTTGTCTATTTTTATAAATGGAGTTCGTGAATCTTCGATTTCTTTGCTTGCCCAAAGAAAACGAACCAAAACCTGCCTGCCATCCGTCAGGTAGGTAGGGAAAGGGCTTGCCCCGCTCCATCTCGCCCATAGCTTACACTATGTCGTAAGGTATTTTTGTTTTCAACAAAACCAGATTTGTTTTGCTAAAATCTTTCCAAGGCTTCAAGATTTTTTAACACAAAACAAATCTTATACTGGTGAAAAAGGATTTTCAAAGCTCCGCTTTGGAACGTCAACTTATCTATTAGACAAATTTCTAGCTTAGGTTTTGAACCTACCTTAATTTACTTAATCCAATATAGCCAATGCTAACTTAATAGTATCGTAATCAATAGCGCCTTCAAAATGTTCAAAATAGGGTTTTAGGCCTTCTGGATTGTCAAGTTCTTCTTTGGCTTTTTTTATAGCTGTTATATCTTCTTTATTTACAAATGTACTCAAGTCGATGTCTTCGCCTTCGTCATACAATTTCATAATGTGCGAAAAAATGGTAGATGCTGTCAATTTCCGTTGCACCGCAATTTCTTCAATCGATAACCCTTCTTTGTACAGCACCAAGGTTTCTTTATGCGTATTTCCTTTTTTGGAGCTTTTCTTTTTCTTCTTTTTGGTTTTTACTGAAGTGAAGTCAATGATCTCTTTGATGAATCGGTATCCATAATTTTGCATCTTTTGCTTACCTACCCCATTGATTTGCATAAATTCGTCATCGGTTATGGGCCGAAACTTTTCCATTTCGCTTAATGTAGCATCGCTAAAAATCTGATAGGCGGGTATCCCAGCTTCTTTTGCCAACTCTAATCGAAGCAATCGCAGTTTTTCAAACAAATCCGGAGCCGTTCCTTGATCTACTTGCTGGATGACAGGTTGTTTGGCTTTCTCTAGTTCTTTTAAGTGGGCCAGACTCACTTTTTCCCCTTCAAACAATATCTTTTTGGAGAGGGATGTTAATTTTAGTTTATTATTTAGATGAAAAGCAATTTCCAAGTACCCTTGATTGATCAGCTGTATAATATATTGTTGCCAGTCCCTCCAAGCAATATCATTACCTATACCGTACGTTTTCAGACTTTGATATCCTTTATCATATACTGCAGTATTTTGAGCTCCTCGTAAAACATCAATTACGGTACCAATCGGTTCTTGTTCTTTAATTCTGGTTACACAAGACAATGCTTTTTGAGCGATAACGGTTCCATCGATAAACGTAGGAGGGTCATTACACACATCGCAGTTGCCACAATCTTCTTCGATCAGTTCTCCAAAATAACTTAGCAGTATTTTACGTCGGCAACTTAACGATTCTGCATATTGCTTCATACGATCTAGTTTGGCTAATTGCACTTCTTTATTGCCAGACATATCAGCAAATTTTTGCAATTGTACCACATCGGCATAGCTATGAAACAGCAGGGTAGAAGAGGGCAATCCATCACGACCTGAACGGCCAATTTCCTGATAGTACCCTTCAATATTTTTTGGTAGGTTATAATGAATCACCCAACGTACATTGGATTTATCGATCCCCATTCCAAAAGCGATGGTTGCACATACAATTTGTGTTGTGTCATTTATAAAATCTTCCTGCACCCGAGATCTTTTTTGATGATCGATACCTGCATGATAGGCTTCGGCTTTAAAACCCTTATCGTTTAATTTTTCGGCGAGTGCTTCGGTGGTTTTTCGGCTTAGGCAATAGATGATCCCGCTTTGATTGGGCTTGTCTGACAAGAACGTATAAATCTGCTCGATTCGTTTATTTCCCGGTCGCACTTCGAGGCTTAGATTTTTTCTATCAAACGATGCGAGGTGCTGCGTTGCCTTTGGTATATTAAGCTGATCGCAAATATCTTGTCTGGTAGCCTTATCGGCGGTTGCGGTTAATGCAATTAAGGGAGTCTCAGGAAATCTATTTTTTAAATAACCCAACTGCGTATATGCTGGTCTAAAATCATGACCCCAAGCAGATATACAATGCGCCTCATCGATAGCGATTAGACTGATCTCGATTTGAGATAAAATCGTATCCAAAAAAGACAAGCTCTCTGGAGCGACATACAGCAATTTGATTTCTTTTTCCAGGAGTTTTTGGTAGATCTCCTGTTGTTCGTTCTGGTTTTGGCTACTATTCACAAAAGCAGCAGCGATCCCATTGGCCAACAACCCATCTACCTGGTCTTTCATTAGCGCAATAAGCGGCGAAATCACCAAGGTTACACCAGGTAACAAAATAGCCGGCAGTTGGTAACAAATCGATTTACCACCACCGGTAGGCATGATCACAAGGTTGTCGGTGCCCTCAAAAATCGAATCGATGATTTCTTGTTGTAACGGGCGGAAGGTATCATACCCAAAATATTCTTTTAACGTGGCTAAAATTTGTGGTTGCTCTGGCATAGGTACAAAAGAACGAAAATAGCTTTAGAAAATAAATAAAGTGAACTATTAAGATACATTTGATTTTCTGCCACTATTTTCTATGATTTAATTAATAATACCACAAGGATATGAGATCCCAGTTTCATTTTTTGAAACTGGGAAGTTTTTTGTTGGTTATTTTTTGGCAGCAAGATTCGCGAATTATAAATTCACGTTATCGGGTAGTAGAGGTTCATTCGAATACCTCACTTATTTGAACCACTGGCTGTATATTGGTGTAGTTCGGGATGTCGCCAACGATTTTCTCTGCATTGGGTGCGAAAGCATTTTGATAGGCCGAAAGCGTGTCAAAGTATAAATATCCGATAGCCAAATAGGGTATGGGTTCATCCGGTGCCCTGCCGGCTATTCCTTTATCAATTTTTATCAACTTTAGCGAGTCACCTAATACGTTTACAAGCATGGGCATGTGTTTGTTAGCATAGTAGTCCATATCAAATGTTTTCCCATCTCCGTTGGGATATAGGATCGTTACTTTGACCATACCTTTTTTAATTTTAGAAGTATCGTTTAATGTAGTTTGCTGGCAGCTGGTAAGAAGAGCAATACTTGCAAGGGTTACCAGGATAATTTTGATTTTCATTTTGTTGAGATTTACATTATCTAAATGTACTAATAAAATTTATTGCTGGCCCTGGCTGCCGCTAATGTCTCATTAGTGCGCTACACAAGTGCTATGTCAAGATACTACAAAACAGCTATATCGCTAGTCACAGAACGAAGGAATTTGAGTGACGGCAGGATTACAAATTCGCACTATCTGGTGACATTGTTGCAAGTTCGTTTATTTTATAAATCTTTTGCAAAACAGAAGCTATCAGGAATATCCTTTAGTTTACCATACTTTTGAATTAAACTGTAACCATTTCTTTGATAAAGTTTATTTGCTTCAGGTTGTTTAGAACCTGTAAAGAGGAGACATTTTGTGCTTCCTAATTCTCTAGACCAGTTTTCTAATTCAGATAAAATCTTTTCTCCAATTCTTTGACCTCTAACTTCGGGAGAAACATACATCCTTTTAATTTCCATGGCACTGAAATCATATTTTGAGATAGCTCCACAACCAATTGTTTTGGCTTTTTTTAAAGCCAAAATAACATGTTTTAAATTGCTAATATCATTAAATTGAGATAGAGGATGCGTTTTTCCATCCCTTTGTGCTAGATCTGAATTCAATAATTGTACTAGTTTTTTAAATTCCGGATTTTGAGAATTGGTTCTTATTATCTCAATCATATTTTTAAATTATTTACTACAATTGAATGTATGTAAAAATACATATATTCTTTATCGCAATCCTTTTCTGAACATGTTTCCCTTGCTGTGGTTAGTTTCTTACTGTTGCCGCAAGGTTATGTCAAGATATTACAAAACACCTATATCACTGGTCGCAGAACGAAGGAATTTGATTGACAGCAAGGATTACAAATCCGCTATCGGGTTTTTATCCTCTCAAAGTAGTATTAAATCTAAAATTCCACACATTCCTGAACCTGCTATAATTGACCAAGAAATCCAGTCCTTAAATTCATTGTTTTTATGTCTAATAAATAACAGATGAAGTACAAGATGCGCTACAAGAAAAATATTGAAAGCGAATCTAAAAGTTTCTATACTTGAGCCATTGGTTAGTTTCCAAAGTAAAAAAAAGAATATAGGAACATGAGCAATCATAAAGACCAGATGACCTGTTTTATCTTCAAGAAGAGAAAGTCCAGGGAGTATTCTCCACTCCTTGCAACGAATTGCGTCCATCTCGTGTATAATTATAAGCGTAATGCCAATGTAAAAAATAACCATTTTAAGGATTCAAATATTAGTTTTCTAATTTGCCATTCGCTAGTGCGAGATTGTATCTCGAATCCAACGTTATAGGTAATGTCTATTAATACACATTCTGGCATCCCTTGCTAGTGTGAGATTGTATCTCGTATCCAACGTTTTATGGTTATGTTTACTATTAGACATTATGGCACCAGAAACATTCTGACGCCAGCAAGGGAAGTAAAGGTATTGTGAAATTACCATTTTATTTTTAAACAGCATGAGATGATGCTTTTCTTTAATCGGAGTGTGGGTAGATAAGCACAGTTACCAATACCCCAAAAGGCCATTAAATAAGGGGGTGTACCCCTCTTGATAGGGGTTCGAGGCCACTGCAAGGTAGTTCGAGCTGATCATTTGGTGCTTGCAGGCCATATGATATCACTTTCTTTTGATCTATTAACCCTTCTTTTTGATAACTTATGGCTTCGAGACGACATAGTAAGGATTATTTTTGATAAAGAAGTGGGTGCCGATCCAAAAAAAGGTGGTTCGAACTACCTTGGTATCGCTTCGCACTATCATTTTGATAATTCGAACCACCTGGGTAGGTACTTCGAGATGTTATTTTGGTCCTTCAGACTACCTTTTTATGGTCTGGAAGTACCTCGATAAACCAATGAGTGGTTAAGTCTTAGTGAGATGTACTGTAAACTATGGCCTCCTGAGGCTCTCGAAGGGGTATTGGATATAACTTGTACGTTTATTTTATGATTATATTTAACGTGTTTATGAAGAAGAAAAAACATGTAAAGAAAAGAATAAAGAAGCCCTGGCCCACTAGAAATGCTATGGAACAGATTTATGAAAAGAACCTTTGGGGTGGTGATACCTCTGATTTTTATTCGGGCATAGGATCACATGATTCTGATATTGTAAATCCTTACATAACCGTTGTAACATTATTTTTGACTTCTTTTAAGAATCCTCTTACGGTATGTGATTTGGGTTGCGGGGATTTTAATGTTGGAAAAGAATTAGTACGACATACCAAAAAGTATGTTGCAGTAGATATCGTAGCAGACCTTATAGCACGTAATAAAGAAAGATTTACAGCAGAAAATTTAGAATTCCATTGTTTGGATATTGCAATAGATGATTTGCCTTCTGGTGATTGCGCTTTAATACGACAGGTACTGCAACATGTATCGAATGCAGAAGTAGATCGTATACTCAATAAACTAACTACTTTTAAATATGTTATTTTAACAGAACATGTGCCTGAAGGAGATTTTGTACCCAATAAAGACATAATTTCAGGACAAGGAACCAGACTAAAAAAACAAAGTGGTTTAGATGTATTGGCGCCACCATTTAATTTTAAGATAAAAGAAGAAAAAGAATTATTGTCTATTGCTCTAGGTGATAATAAAGGGATTATCCTAACTACGTTGTATACAATTTAAACTAGATCTATGTTGATATTCTGGGCTGCATTAAAATGTTAAACACCTTGTTGTATGCTGTTTACTTCTTTATTAACCTTTTCAATAACCCAATAACTATTCTTTTGTGAAATGCCTTTATAACAAAAAAGTAGAAGCGTCCTAAAGCATTATGGTATTTTACCAAGGTCGTTAGATGAATTGTTTTATGATGTTCTTCTCCATTTTCAAACACAGAAATCCGAAAATCTAAATGCTTATCATTCTCTGCCGTAATAATTTCATTATCATTTCTATCTATAACGGTGAAGTAAACTGCTCTAGAACCTATAGGATAGTGATCTGCAATATTCCTACGATCCTTATAACCACCTTTATTTAAACCAAAAAGACTGAAGATTCTGTTTCTCACACCCATTAATAGATCGGCCCATTTGGGTGTTTGAAAAATGGTAGTTGTTATGGTATCCAAACTATCATTTGTTTGTGTAACTACAGAAAAAGAATCACAATAATGGTAGTCATTAAAACCCTTTGATATGATTGAATTTTTGGGGATTGCATGTGTCTTTGTGACCTTTTTCATGTTATTTTTTACGAATTACAATTCATTTATAGTTTTCAATAAAGGACTAAATAATAACCTCATTTACAGGGCGTCTAATAGATTTTGGAAGTTCTGCTCCATGACCAAACCGAACTAACAAATCAGCTCTTCGATTTCCGATCTTCAAGTAATTTGCCAATTGAGCCTGCACTTTTGAGACTTCAACAGCCTGGTTTACAAACGAATGCTTTAGTCCCAATGCAGTAGCTCGTAATGCAAAACGTTGATAACACCTTCCTGCCTTGATCCAATGTTCAATATCATCTTGCTCAGAAACAAAGGCAATGACACCTGCCGAACTTCTTATCTGGTCTCTGTATTTATCGTTTTCGGTTTTTTCCTTAAAGGCTAGATCAAAAAACAGACTGCCAACAAAACTTGGAAAAGTAGGATTCCCTGAAGTAGCAGTATAAAGTCCATCACCATATTTCATGGCCGAATATGGATTAAACCGTATCCATTCTTTAAGTTCTTTAACAAAAGCTTTGTCTTGCATTTGGTCTGTATTTCCCGCAACAACAAACTCGAGAATAACCTCTAAATCAGTTTTGTCTGTAAATATTTGACTAGCGATGCCCTTATCTTGAGCAACAGTTTCTAATGCCTTGAGTTGTTGAGGTGATGCTTTCGTGCTATCATAGGGAGCTCTTGTACACTGTCTTTTAGGAATAGCCAAGAATAAGTCTGATTGGTTTGAAGATGCAGGTTCAAAATCTATTTGAATTATTTCCTGTGAGCCATTATGAATTGAAACATTGGCTTTTAAACCAAATGCTCTGGCAGCATGTACAACATTTTCGGCAGCACATCCCAGGCTTGCATAAAGATGATGGTCATCTGGATCAACAGCAGAACACCGCCTGGTAAAATCGGGAGAGATAGTAATTTTCTTATTACCAATTTTGAAATGCCAAGGTTGGGTATTATGACTGTTAGCTGCCAACGTCGCATATCTAATTAGTTCAACCATTAGCGCATTATTGGAGCCGTTTAATTCGTTAGAGTGCCTCCAAGTATCAATAATCCTCTCTTTATATTTCTGATTCTGGTAGGTGCTGTTTAAAAAATAAGCTAATCCACCTACCGCTATAGTTCCAACTCCCGCTATGGTTATGAATTTTCGCCTTTTCATGATTAATAGAATTTCAGATAAATATATTTTCAGAAATTTAATTATACAATGATTTAAATCAGTAAAGACGCTGAATTATAGCTTATTAGTTCGGAATGGAAAGCTTAATATCGTATAACAATTGTATACGCCCTGTTTGGTGTAATATTTATATGTACGAGTACAAATTGAAAATTAATTGATAGCCTATTAACAGTTCGTTTTGTTCTACAAATTTTGTCTTAACCACTCACTCCTTCGTTTATCCGGGAGCTGTTTGATTGCAAAATCTTCAAACAAGGCTTCAAACCCATCCCCATCTGGAGAAGCAGCAGTCAATCCAGCCATCACAGAGGTATTATCAGGAAAATACGCTAATCTCATTAAGGTGAAGTCTTTATTGTCTAATGAGTATTTTATCTCTATTGCATCCAATCTTCGTGTAACCTTAAGCCAAACAGCGTCTGGTTTTTCCTTTAATTCTACCATACTCCAATCGCTATTTTGATGTGTAACAACAGCACTTAGATTGATTCTTTGGTTTACATATTCTACCCCAGTTTTAATCCAGGTCTTTTCATCTATTCTTATCATTATACCCATTTGATCGAACCTACTTTTATACCTACCGGTTATCTTTACGTTCAATTCGAACTCTCCGCCCACCATGGCATAATAAAAAGGACCATCATCTACAGTAAACCCATAGTGAGTTTTTCTCCAAAAATCTGTATTGGGTGTTACAAACATAGACATTGAAGTGTCATTAATTATAGTCCATTTATCTGGTTCATTAAACCATTGCATCTTTTTCATGATTTACTTTTTTATATGCATTGTCGACAAACATATTCCTAATTATTTTTTTGATTTCTCATGTATTAAATCCAAAACAAATTCTAATTGAGCATCTCTTAAATCTAAATAGTCCTGCATATTATTTCGTACCTTGAAATCCGGTAAAGTTCCTCGACCTATATATTTGGATTCCCTGCTATTCATTACATATTTGACTAAAGGGATGTTAATTTCAATTTTTGAATTCGGCAATTTTAAATTTACAAAGTCTCCACCATTTCCACCATGATAATCACCACCAGATTCCTCTCCTATAAATGTTGCTAAATTATTAATGTGCATAGCTGATGTAAATTCAGCTGTAGTAGATGCACTTCTTCCATTCATTAAGATATAAACTTCACCTGTAAAGTGGATATCGTTTGGTTCTTGAATTAACAGTCCTTGGTTAACTTCTGGCTTCGTTGCAAATCTACCATCAGGCATTTTATCTACTAATTGTTGATTCTGCTCATACCATTCCTTGTTTTTATCAGTGTGTTCATACAAAAAAGCAGTGTCTGATAAGCCAGTACTCGTATACAATGAATCAAAATATACTGTAGGTTTGTCTGTGAAATAATTAAATAAATGTCTGCCGTAAATATCTGAACCACCTCCATTATTTCTAACGTCAATAATTAAGTGTCCAATTTTTTGAGTATTGAATTCTTTGAAGAATTGAGAAATTATTTCCTTGAATTTGTTTGAGTCAAAACTACGAATGTTGAGTAAAGCTATATCCTCAGATACTATTTCGTAGCGAATAGGGTTTTTGTTATTTTTTTTGTCTACACTTATATGATACTTCATATAATTTTTTATTACAGGATTTTTTGACTTTCGATATTTTTTATGATTTCTAGACCACTCTGTGAAAGTTACAGCCTTTAACGTTTTTTCAATAATATTACCATCCACAGTTTTCATTTTTACAACAAAGGTTTGTGGTCTGTCGATTAATAGATAATACCAAAATTGAAAATCTACACCCATTTCTAAGCGACTGTGTTTGTTGGTTAAAATATCACCATCAGAAGGGAAGTATGAAATTAAGGAAGAATAAATATCTTGTATAGGTTGGTCGTTAATACTTATGATTCTTATACCTGGAGGTAAATTTGCATCTGCAGACAAATCAGAACCTATAAATGCATTTAAAGGTTCAAACTCCCATCTTAACCATAAAGGAAAAAACTTACCTTCTTTTATAATCTCATTAAGCACGCGAGACTCTGGTGTAGCTATAGTATGTTGACATTTTATTTGTGCTATTATTGAACTTATTTTCTTGTAGAATTCTGCATAATTTGCTCCTTTACGAATTTCCACTTTTGTCTCATTAAATAAATTATCTAAAGTATCTTTTGAGATATATTCGTATAAACTTGGGTGAAGTTTTTTTAATCCTTTCTCAAGTATATCAATATCTTCTAGGAATTGTTTTGACGAAAATCGGGTGCTAAATAAAGAATCGGATATCGATTGACCTTGAAGTTGAATTTGCGAAAGGGAAAAGACTAAAAAAAGATATAGTTTAAATTTCATAATTTCAATTCTAATATAAATTTTGCTATATGTTTGCCAAACAATTATATAAACCCAATTGGGTGTATTATCTCAAAGATAAATAACGAATGCATGTATACAAAGCGATGTAGTGGTGTTTTGAAAATAGCATTTTATTTTGAAACCCTATTAGATTGTGTTAATACATCGTATGATCATTAGCCGAAGTTTCAGGGATTTGCTGGATAGCATCCCAATGTTCTATAATTTTTCCGTTGTCATCAAACCTAAAGAAATCCATGGTTACATATTGATCATTTCCTGGCCACGTTTGGTGGGTGTGCAAGGCAACCAAATTACCTTCGGCAATGCATCGTACAAATTCGATGGCTTTATCAGGGTATTCGTTTTGCATACGCTCAAAATACTCTATAAAACCATCTTTGCCATCTTTAACGTCTGGATTATGTTGGATGTATTCATCTCCAACATATTTTTCGATAGCTTTTTTTGGAGTACCTTCATAAGCCATATTATAAAAAGCAATCGCATTTTTTTTATTATTTTCAGTAGACATACATAAACAGTTATGATATAAGTTACTTAAATAATTTTTCAAACAGAAAGATTACTCAAAAAGATCGGAGCTTAGGTACCGATCCCCACGATCACATATAATAGCCACAAGTACGCCACTATCAAGCGTCTTGGCTAATTTTAGGGCCGCCGTTACCGATCCACCGCTACTCATCCCAGAGAAGACACCTTCTTCTTTGGCCAGTCTTTTGGCCATAGTAGTAGCTTCTTCCTGGCTTACTTCGATTACTTGATCTACTTTGGAAGGGTTAAAGATTTTGGGTAAGTATTCTTTGGGCCATTTTCTAATTCCGGGAATTCTGGATGCATCAGTGGGTTGTACTCCTACGATTTGAATACTTTTAGATTGTTCTTTGAGATAAGTAGAAGTTCCCATAATTGTTCCTGTAGTTCCCATAGAAGAAACAAAATGGGTGATTTTACCTTCGGTATCCCTCCAAATCTCTGGTCCAGTAGTTTTGTAATGGGCACGCCAGTTATCATCGTTGGCAAACTGGTTAAGCATTACATACCCTTCATTTTTTACTTTGGCTTCGGCATAATCACGGGCACCTTCAATCCCTACATCTTCTGAAGTAAGGATAACTTTGGCACCATAAGCACTCATGGTTTGCACACGTTCTTTAGTAGAATTCTCTGGCATTACGAGTTCGATATCCAATTTAAAGATTCCGGCAATCATAGCCAATGCAATTCCCGTATTACCGCTAGTAGCTTCAATAAGTTTGGTGTTTTGATCAATATCGCCACGTTCTAAAGCAGATTTAATCATATTATAGGCTGCCCGATCTTTGACGCTCCCTCCCGGGTTATGCCCTTCGAGTTTTAAGTATAATGTAATATTTGGATTATCAATTAGGGAAGTAGCCTTTACCAAAGGTGTATTTCCGATAAGGTCTAGAATGCTATGCGACATTAAACAACTTTTTTGATCTTTATTTCTGCAGTGTTAGAAATGATTGAGTTTTCTGGTACAGACGAGGTAATCCATGCATTACCACCAATAGTACTATTGGCTCCGATAACCGTACTTCCACCCAAAATAGTAGCATTGGCATAGATGGTTACGTTGTCCTCTACGGTTGGATGGCGTTTTACATTACGAAGTTTTCGATCTACATAGAGTCCACCCAAGGTAACTCCCTGGTATATTTTTACGTTATCTTTTATAATAACGGTTTCTCCAATTACAATTCCGGTAGCATGATCGATAAAGAAGGAATCTCCTATTTCTGCTCCTGGATTGATATCAGTACCAGTAAGCCGATGTGAATATTCTGTCATAAGCCTTGGTACCATTGGTAATCCAAACTTTAAAAGCTCGTGGCTTAGCCTATAGATGGCAATGGCATAAAACCCAGGATATGCCATGTAAATTTCTTCAATAGAATTTGCAGCTGGGTCACTTTGCATAAATGCCTGTGCATCACGATTTAATTTTTCTAGAATACCTGGCAGGGTTTCCAGATAGGACTGCCAAAGTTTGCTACATGGCTTTTCTGTCTCCCAACAGGCAAGATCTATAAGCTCTTCAAAAGTTTTTTCAAGAAGATCTATGTTTTTTGCTACTTCAGTATCCGTATCAAATAAGGTATAAAAAAGTAGATTGGTGAAATATTCGGCCCTTTCTTTTAGCTTAAGCTTCAGATTAGGGTTCTTTTTTTGCTCTTTGATCTTGGCAATGATCTTATCTCGTTCTTTGCTCATTACAATTCTTTTGAAAACTCTAGTAAATATATAGAATAATGAATATATAAGTCTTAATAAGTTGTAAATCCTTGCATTTTTAGAATAATTATAACAACTACCGTCAAAAAATATGATTTACGCAGAATTTTTAACTAGATCTTTGGATAGTGGTGCAATGATTTTTAACTAGCAATGTTTAAAATTATTGATCGCATAAAGATGTTACTTCTCCTAAAGGACAAAGATTATCTTACATATTATATACTGATATTTATCATGATTATTTCATGATTTTGATTTTATCTTGTTACAAAATTTAAATTTAGTAGGATGAAAAAAAGAACACCGGTTTCCAAAATTATGACTTCTGATGTAATAACATTAAATCAAACAAATAGTCTGGAAACAGCCGAAATGTTATTCAAGCAAAATAAAATACGCCATATACCAGTTGTAAAAGGAAATGCAATTATTGGCATGTTGAGTTATACAGATTTATTGCGCATAAGTTTTGCCGACGCCATAGATGAAAGCGAAAAGGATGTTGATACAGTGGTTTATGAAATGTTTACAATTGAGCAAGTAATGGCAAAAAATCTTGTAAGTGTAACTTCTACAACTACAATCAAAGAAGTGGCAGAGATATTGTCAAAAAAAGAATTTCATGCATTACCTGTGGTAGACAATGGTAAGTTAAAGGGTATAGTGACTACCACAGATTTAATAAACTACTTATTGGATCAATTTTAATAAATCGGCTATTCATAAATTTTGAAGCTAAGGAGGAGGTATTTTGCTTCCTTTGTTTAGTATAAATATTCTTTTAATTAATAATAGATATTTGAATATCCGTAATATATCATATACCATAATCGTCAACCTGAACTCGTTTCAGGTTCTCATTATAACTGATTGTTTATGAACGAAATGAGATTCCGAAATAAACCTGCCTACCTGCGGTAATGCAGGCAGGTTCGGAATGACGCCAAAGAATTACATTATTACATATTACGGATAATCATAAAAGATATTTTAAGATTTAAGGGATTCCACAAAATTTAGTTAAACTTCTTATTGCAAAGGAGTTTTTAGTAATTTTAGGATCAAAGAGAGTTTTATGAGTATCGTATCGAAATCTGCATTTCAATTTTTAAAAAAATTAAAAAAGAACAATCACAAAGATTGGATGACCGAGCATAAGAAGGAATATCAAGCTAATGAAAAGGCTTTGAAAGCCTTTTATGCTGCTATAGCCGAACGGTTAAATGAAAAAGATGAAATAGAGAAGACCAAAGTCTTTAGAATCAATCGTGATATTCGATTTAGCAAAGATAAAACACCTTATAATGTGCATCGCAGTGCTAGTTTTAGTAGGGCAGGAGCACATCGCCGTGGCGGATATTATTTACGATTAGAACCAGGAAACTCTTTAATGGCGGGTGGTTTTTTTAGTCCAGAACCCGCGGATTTGTTGAGAATTCGTAAAGAGTTTGAAATGGATGATCAGGAGATTCGCGAGATACTGGCAGCGCCAGAGTTTGAAAAAGCATATGAAGGTTTTAATACAGAATTTCAAGTAAAGACTGCTCCAAAAGGATTTAGTAAGGACCATCCGGCCATTGATTTAATAAAAAACAAATCTTTTTTTGTGTCTCATGCTTTTACAGATGATGAGGTTTTTGCATCCGATTTTTTGGATAAGGTAATTTATCACTATGAGTTATTGAGACCTTTCTTTGATTATCTGAGTGATGTGCTTACCACCGATTTGAATGGGGTGTCACTGATAGATGATTAAATCGTTAATTTTCAGTATAAAACAGTAATTTTTAGTTCTTTTTTACGACATTATATATGGAAATGTGCTAGAGGCATATTTCCATATTTTTTTACCAACAAAAACAATACTAAATATGAATAGAATAGCAATAAATGGATTCGGAAGAATCGGTAGAGCTGCCTTAAAAGTGATTATGGACGAACCTAATCTACAGGTGGTTGCGGTAAACGATTTAATGTCGATAGAAAATGCGCAATATTTACTTAAATATGACAGTGTATATGGTGTTTATGATAGAGAGGTTATAGTGGAAGGAGACCATCTTGTAGTGGGGGGGCAAAAAATACAATATCTTAATCAGAGGGATCCAGAGCAACTTCCCTGGAAAGAAAACAGCATCGATATAGTCGTCGAAAGCACGGGGTTTTTCACCAATCGTGAAGATGCAGAAAAACATATAAAAGCTGGGGCAACTAATGTGGTTATTTCGGGCCCTACCAAAAGTATTGATACTCCAACCGTAGTTCATGGGGTAAATACAGAAGATGGAAAAACAGCCATATTTTCTTGTGCCAGCTGTACTACCAATAATATAAGTCCCGTTGTAGAAATATTAGGAAGAACTATTGGTGTAAAAAAGGCAATTTTAAATACAATTCATGCCTATACTGCTTCACAGACGTTGGTTGATGCTCCTTCAAAAAAGAATCTACGAATGGGTAGAGCAGGAGCAGTGAATCTTACACCTACTACGACAGGGGCAGCCATTGCGACAACAAAAGCGTTGCCACAGTTCGAAGGAAAATTTGATGGAATAGCGGTGCGAACTCCTGTTCCGGTGGGATCCCTAAGTGATGTTACTTTTATTGCTGAAAAAAATACCACTGCAAAAGAAATTAATGAAATCCTTGAAAGAGAGGCTAAAACAGATCGATATGCAGAGGTGCTGGATGTTACTTATGAGCCTATTGTGTCCTCTGATATTCAACAGAGTCCTTATGCGGCTATTGTAGATGCTTCAATGACCCGAGTAGTTGATGGAGATTTGGTTAAAGTGATGATATGGTATGATAATGAATGGGGATTTACAAATCAGATGATCAGACAGATTAAAGAATTGTAAGAGTTATATTATAAGACTATTAAAAAAGGTGGATTCCATTTAGAATCCACCTTTTTTAAGTTATAATGACTGGAGTATTATCTAGATCTGACTCAATCCACCATCTACTTCAAGTTCTATACCGTTTATATATGATGCATCTTCTGAAGCCAAGAACAAAGCCGATTTAGCAACTTCTTCTGGAGTTCCGAAGCGTCCAAGGGGTACTTGCTGCGCAAAACCTTTTCCCATTTCTTCTACAGTTTCTTCGGGTAATCCCATTTTGTCATAGATTGGTGTGGCAATAGGTCCTGGAGCTATAGAATTCACTCTGATCTTTCTTGGTTTTACCTCGGCGGTAAGTACGCGTTGATACGCTCGTAAAGCACCTTTGGTGGCAGAATACACTCCTAAACCTTCAAATCCACGTTGAGTAACGACAGAGTTGGTAAAAAGAATAGTTCCACCATCGTTAAGATGTGGTAATGCTTCTTTGGTAGCTAGAATAGGACCTTTTACGTTAATATCAAATACGTGATCATAGTGTGCCTCGGTAATTTGATCGGTAGGAGTTGGGGGAGCAACTCCTGCATTTAAGAAAAGTATATCAATTTTTCCATATTTTTTGGTTGCTTCTTCGATTAGCCTTCTGTTGTCTTCGGCTTTGGCTACATCGGCCTTAACTGTTATGAAATCTCCATCTAAGTCTTTGGCTACTTCTTCAAGTGCTTCCTGGCGTCTTCCTGCAAGTACTACTTTGGCACCTTCATCAAGATACAGTTTTGCGGTGGCTAATCCGATTCCGCTATTTGCACCGGTTATTACGGCAACTTTGTTTTCTAACTTTTTCATGTGTAATTTATTTATTATTATTTTATTTGAAACAATCGTTTCAAAATGAATTAAAAAAAATACTTATTTACTAAGAACCTTAAGTATAGTGTCGATAAGGTTTCTTAAATCTTCTTCGTTATTATTTAATATACCCGTCATACGTAACCCCTGTATAGAGGAGTATAAGTATAGCGCATATTGGCCAGCACTTTGATCTTCGTTAAAAACCTTCTCCATCTGTCCGTTATGAACCACATCTCCCAACATGGCGATGGTCTGCTCCTGATTTTGTTCCATAAAGGACTTGATCATAGGTTCTTGATTGGCCATTTCTGATTTACAATTTACGATAAGACACCCTTTTTTATCTCCATCGGTTAAAATATCGTTCAGGTATATTTCAAAAATTGATTTAAGCGTATCTAATGCATTATGTGCATGTGCCAACTCCTTATTCATTTGTTTCTTTCCTGTTGATTGATAAAAGGAAAGAACTTCCATAAACATTCCTAACTTGCTACCAAAAGAGTTATAAATGCTTGACCTGTTAAGTGTTGTTGCATCTACCAGATCTTGCATAGAGGTACCGTTGTATCCCTTTTTATGAAATACTTCGGTTGCGTTTTGCAACACTTGAACTCTATCGAATGTTTCTACTTTTGGCATCTTAATTGAAATGAACGTTTCAAAATTAAATAAAAAACAAATAACTAACTGTTATTAAAATCATAATTTTTTTAAAGGATTATAATTCGAGTTTCATCATAACATCAGTTTGGACTTCGGTACCCAAAACAAACTGGTGCTTATCGAAGATTTTGAAACCGTTTCTTTGGTAAAATCTAATAGCTCCAGGATTTTGATCCCAAACACCTAACCAAATAAAATCTGCATTTTTCTTCTTGGCTATTTGTAACGATTTGTCGAATAAAATTTGACCAATATTTTTTCCTTGATATTCTTGTACTACATAGATTCGTTCAATTTCTATAGAGTTTTTACCTAACGATTCTGTTTGGGCGTCTTTGGAGTTTACTTTTACATAGCCTACGATTTGTTTATCCAATTGGGCAAAGAAGAACTCAGAATAAGGATTTAGGAGTTCGTTAGTGATTTGATCCAGGGTAAACTTATCTTTTAAATAACTCTGAATGTTTTCTTCGGTATTTACGGGTGGTCCAAATGCATCATAAAATGTCTTATAGCCAATATCTAATAGTTTTTCTTGATCCTCAAGTTGCACACGTACTATTTTTATTGCTTGGGAAGTCATTTTGTGATTATCTTTTTTATTTAACCCGGATTATGCATTAGTTTTTGATGAGCAAGCTCATATTCCAATGTATAGATAACAGTTCTCTGTATTGTCTTGTATTTTCT